>JAVBPZ010000020.1:0-38756 GCA_031549285.1 Oscillospiraceae bacterium
AACTGCTCTTTGTTAGCACATTGGTAACTGATAGCCGCTTTATTAACACAAAGGGCAAGGGCCTTACAGCTAAAGCAAAGGACTGTCCGACCACCGGCATAGCCGGTGGTGTTCTCGTGCTAAAGCACAAACCATAAAAAAGATGACCGGCACCCACGCCGGTCATCTTTTTCTCCATTATTCATCTCATTCCTTGCCGCATTTGTCCTACGCGCAGATTGCCCGAACATATGCACCTATAACACCGCGCGCCCAAACACTCTGGTCCGCGCCCTTATCACGCGGTCACTCCTCATCCTTCTTGTCCTCTTGCTTGTTTTTTGCTTCGTCTTCTTCCTCTACCTCCGGCGGCAGTATGCTCACCCTCGCCCACTCCACGTGGTGGTCCTCCACCGGCTCGGTGTGAATATGCAGCCCATATGCCTCCACCTCTACCTCGCTGCCGTCGTCCGGGATACAGCTCAGCTGGCTGAACACCAGCCCGCCCAGCGTGTCATATTCCCGCTCCTCCGGCAGCGCCACCCCCAGCTCCTCTTCCAGCGTTTCTATATCGGTGTCGCCCGCTACCCGCCACAGGTTGTCCTCCAGTTTATAAATCTCCGGTTCATCCGGCGCGTCAAACTCATCGTACACGTTGCCAATAATCTCCTCTATAATATCCTCCATGCTCACCACGCCGGAAAACCCGCCATACTCGTCCAGCACCAGCGCCAAATGATCCTTCTGCTTCTGCATATCCCGCAGCAAAATATCCGCCCGCACCGTTTCCGGCACAAACCGTGCCGGCCGCAGCAGCTCCCGCACCGTTTTCGGGTTTTCATCGCGCAGGTTCAATAGATACGTCCTTGCGTTTAATATTCCCAATATATCATCCAAGCTGTCATCATACACCGGCAGGCGGGACATACCGCTCTCGCCAATAAGTTTCACTATCTCGTCGGTCTCGGCATCCGCCTCCAGCGCCACCACATCCACCCGGTGGGTCATCACATCGCGGGCAATGGTCTTATCCAGTTCGAACACATTGTCTATCATTTCTTTCTCTTCTGTATCAATGGTTCCACTCTCATGCCCCACATCCACCATCATGCGTATCTCGTCCTCGGTCACCGCTTCCTCGCTGCGTTCCCCCTTAATGCCAAACAGGCGCAGCACGCCTCTGGTGGATACATTCAGCAGCTTTATCAGCGGTTTCACCACCACCGCCACCGCCGATACCACCGGTGCAGTCACCTTTGCCACCGCATACGGCTTGTGCAGCGCTATCTGTTTTGGCGCCAGTTCCCCCAGCACCAATGTGAAGTAAGACAGCAGTATGGTCAGCAAAATGATGGCAATGGTGTTCATGGCCCCTTCCGAAAGCGCCGTAAAACCCAGCCCATTGCGCACCCAATCCACCAGCGGTCCGGCAAAGTTATCCGCCGCAAACGCACCCGCCAAAAAGCCCACCAGCGTAATCGCTATCTGTATGGTGGACAAAAAGGTGGTGGGTTCCTCCACCAGCTTCAAAACACGGGCGGCGTGTTTGTCCCCTTCCTCCACCTGGCGGCGCAGCTTGTTGGCGCTCAGCTGTATCACCGCCATCTCGGTGGATGAAAAAAACGCGTTAATAAATATCAAAACCAGCTGCAACAGCAGCATTCCTATCAGTTGCCCTACAGACAAATTCGCTTCCTCCTTTTTATCGGGGTCTTTACGGTTTCTCTTTCATCCGGTATCCCGCGGCCTCATAAAAAACATATTTACTATCTGCACTTAAACGAAAACAAGGCACAACCCTGCACCCTGTTGGTGCGGGCCATGCCTACGGTTCACTTTCTGCTGTTCGGGCGCATAGCAGGATGACTGCCGTCGTCGTCCATTTTCTTCGCGTTTTCCTTTCACCCGTCAAAATAATAGCACAATTATATCGAATGCACCTGTCTATGTCAAGCGCCTGGCTGCACCACACCGGCAAACCATGGCATAAGCACCCAAAAACCGCTGTGCCACCCACAAAAAACGCACGCCACCGCGCAGGCCTTGCCGGTGCTGCGCATCGCCTGCTCCGGCGCCTTTTTGCCCTCACCGGCCACCCGTCTCATTTTTGCTTTTTGCCCCGCCGCGGCTTTTCCGGCTCACTCTGCGCTTCCTCTTGCAAATCCGGCAGCCGCACCGCATCCAGCTTTTGGGCAAAAAACTCGTCCAGCATACTCTCCGGTTCCACCGGCTCCCGCATCCCAAACGCTTCCCGCACAAAACGCAGCGAAAACCGTGCCGGGGTCTCGGTCTCGAACTGCAGCAGAAATACCGTGTCCAGCATCTGCTCGGTGGGAATATGCAGCTTCAGCGTGATATACCATCCGCCGCCCCGGGCCTGTTCCAGCTTGTACGCAAAAATATCATGGATATTCTTGTGCTCCAGCAAATCCATACACTGGGCGGCGGTACGTCCCACCGCCTCATACCGCATATACTGTCCCGGTTTTTTCTGCTGGGCGCGCTTGTTTTTCGCGGTCACATACCCCACCAGCAACACCAGCCCTACCAAAACCAGCACAAACAACAACATCCGCAGGTTTAAAATACTGCCCAGCACACTGAAATATTCCCTCATCTCCGTCACCCCTGCGTCGATGCCGGCGCTTGCCCGGTCGGGGTTTCAGGGTCATCGGATATCACCACAGGGGGCGTTGTGGTCGTCGTGGTCGCCGGCGGCGGCACAGACGTGGTATCCGGCACCGGCACCGTGGTTGTCGCCGGCGGCTCCGCCGAAGACACCGGTATCAGCTCAAAGCTCGCGCTCACCGTCACACCAGTGGCGGGGTCCACGTTCGGGAACACATAAAACCCGGGCAAGGTTGGGCTGCCGGGGCTGTCAATGCGCCCCACTGTACAGCTCCACCCCACAAACCGGTACCCGGCCTGCGGCACCGCCACCACCGACGGGCAAGTTCCGCCCAGCGCTACCTGCACAGAAAAGCTTCCCTGTGTCGCGCCGTTCATCTGCAGCTGCCCGCCGCTGCCCGCCACAAAATTCACCACCGTGCTGTCCGCCGCCGAGGTCGTGCTCTGCACCGAGGTCACCTGCGCCCCACTGGTCTTTGCAGGATCGCTTATAATCAGCCCCGGGGGCGTCTCCAGCCGCGCCGGCACAGCCTTCAGCGGCTTCGGGCGGGTATCCTCGGTCACATATGCGTGGGTGTTGAAATACGCAAACAGCGCCTTCATGCCCTCTTGCGATATGTGTATTCCATCGCTAATGGTATAGCTGTCCACACAAAAACCATATCCTGCCGAGCTTTTCACATCATCCCGCAGCGCCTCGCTCCAGTTCAGGAACTTCACGTCCTTCTTCTCTGCCAGCTCCACCAGCGCCAGGTTAAATTTATCAATATTGGTCATGGTAATGCTCTGGTTTTCATGGTATCGGTCCACCGGAAATATCGAGCCTATGATAATGTCCGCGTATGGATAGGCTTCCTTCACCGCATCCAGCGCCTTCTCATAGGAACTAATAAACCCATCCGTACTGCCGCCACCCACGTTGTTGGTGCCAAACGTAATCACCACCCGCCGCGGCTGCATAATCTCCACCGCCTCCGGCATGGTCACCATGCTGGCATACCCCTGGAACTTCGCACACTGCAGCGAGGTAAACGCCTGAATGCCCATGCCCACCACGCCCACTGCGTTGTCTAGCGACACCCCGGTCACCGAGTTATAGCTCATCATCCGCACGGTGTTAGAGTCTCCCAAAAACAGCGTGTCGGTTACATAATCGGCATCTGCCCGGTCGGTCTCCGGCAGCACCGTCCCCACAAACTCATTCATGCGCAGCTGGTTTGCGTCCGGGTCATACCCGCTCTCGGTATACAAATCCCCGCTCACGCTGGAATCCTCCCCCGGCTGCTGCAGGCACCCCGGCAGCACCGCCGCCAGCACAATACAGGCCACCAGCAGCACTATCAGGCTGATAATAGCCACATTCAGCCACCGTTGTTTTTTGCTCGGCGGCTTCTTTTTATAGGTTCCGGGCCGTCCCCCGGCGCTTTTTCCTGGTATGCTCGGCTGCCCAGCATCCGCCTCCACAGGCTTCCCCGCCGCCGGCATCGAAGCACCCGCGGCAACACCCGCCTTGTCCGCCTCGCCGGCGGCCGCTGCCTGCCCGGCGGGGGCGCTTGCTGCCACCGGCGTGCCCTGTGCTGCCGGTTCGTCTTTTCCAAACAACCCTGCCGGCATCTGCTCGGTTGCCATCCGGCGGGCGTCCCCTTCGTGTGCACCAAAAAGGCCCGGGGTCCCCTTCGCGGAAGCGCCCCCCGTACCATTCATGCCACCGTTTGCTTTATATAGAATTGGGCCACGCGGATTACCGTCGTCCTTGTTTGGCATCCGGGCACCTCCTGCCTGCGTGTCAAAAACTACGCCATTATTTTACCTTAATATTATACACCAGCCCCCCTGAAATGGCAAACCGCAGGCACCCTCCGCACATGCATTCCCATCGGTTTGCCTCTCTGCGCCACTATCCACATCCATCCGGCGACATATACCCAAAACAGCCGCCCACATGCAAAACCGGGCGGCCATTTTTTATTGTAATTTATTATTCGGTATTTTCGCCGCATTTAATTTTTCTTTAAAAGCAGAAGCTTTCCGCGCCTGGCTTACATTTTACACATCCCTGTTTCAGTAGCTATTTCCGCGCTGCTTTCACCCTTCCTGTATTTGCGTGGTCTTCCCCCACCTTTCTCCATGCCTTGTTTTATTGGCGGGCGAAGCGAGGGTTGCGCGAAAACTCGTTTTCGCATGACCCGCGCAAGGCAGGCTGAAAATGCTCTAATACCCCGCGGCACACCCAATAGAATAAAAGGATGGTGGCCTACGGGCTGCCCCGTGGTATAATACCATTCATTTGTACACTCGCGCTGTCCATCCCGTGCCCTTGTTCACGCGCCCTTCTTAGGCCCATCTTTCTTGCCTGTTTTCCCCGGTCCCTGCCGGAATAGCCCGGCGGCATCCAGCGCACGGCGCAGCGGCGGCGCCAGCAGCGCGCACCCCACCACCGCTATCAGCCCGTTCACCCCGGAAATAATCCCCTTAGCCCCCACCAGCGCCCATATGGCCGGCCAGGACGGGTTCCCCAGCACAAACCGCTGCATAATCACCGTTTTGGCCAGGTACAGCACAATATACACCCCGGCCCCTGCCAGCGCGGAAAAGAAGCAACGGAAAAAATCCGGCAGCTTTTTCAGCACGCTGCGCGCCATAGCCCCCGCCACAAACCCCATGGCGAATTTCATTATAAAGGTAATCCAAAATTCCGACACATACAGCGGATGGGTCAAATCATAAAACATAGAGCCAAACCCCGCGGACAGCCCACCCACATACGGCCCAAACAGCACCCCCGCCAGCAGGCACATCAGGTTCCCCAGATGCAGCCGCGTTTCCTCGCCCAGCGCCAGCGGAATGGGTATCTCCAGCATAGACAGCACAAACACCAGTGCGCTCAGCACCCCCACCAGCGCTACTTTTCGTATATCCAGCCCTTTTGCCTTGTTCATTTTCCTTCTCCCCCTCTTCCCACAATACCAAATATGGTAGTACGCGCCCCACAACAAACTGCGGGCATCCGGCGTCTGGGCACCACATCCGCACCAACCGGCGCAACGGGAACTTCCTCCGGGGCTTTCCATCCGCCTTGGCCCTGCCGCACCTGGTGCCCGCGCTTCCCGGTTGACAAACCCCACCGGTTCCTGTATCGTTATTTTACCCGCAATCTGGTTCCATTTAAACCCCCAGTTTTCATTTTTTACATGGTATCAGTTTTGTTCTTTGCCACATGGTCACCGGAGGGCCCGCGCATGGAATTCGTCGGTTTGTTTTTAAACAAATCGGATACTTCGCCGCTATATTACCAATTGTATAGTTATTTTGTGTCCGCCGTTCGCGCCGGTTCGGTCGCAGCCGGGGAACGGCTGCCGGGCAAGCGCACCGCCGCGGCACAGCTGGGGGTCAGTGTAAACACCGTGGATACCGCCTACCAAATGCTTGCGGCGGAGGGGTACATCCAGGCGAAACCCCGCAGCGGGTTCGTCGCCTGCCGGCTGGAGCAGCTGTTCCCCCCACCGGCGGCTGGCCAGCCCGCCACCCCAGCTGACCCTATCCCGCCCCAAAACCCCACACTCCCCTGGCGTCATTCCTTCGCCAGCGGCGACATCGACACCACCCTCTTTCCGCAAAAAACCTGGGCTCGCCTCTCGCGGGAGGTTCTCTCCGGCGGACCGTCGCTGTTCTCCCCGGGCGACGCGCAGGGGGACGCCCCCTTGCGCCAGGCCATCGCCACCTACCTGCGCGGGTACCGCGGGGTACGCTGCAGCGCAGACCAACTGGTGGTCGGCGCCGGGCTAGAGGTACTGCTGGGCATGCTGGCGCGGCTGTACCCCGGCGCCACCGCCGCCACAGAAACCCCGGGCTACCCCAAAATGGCCCGCATCCTGGAAAATTCCGGCATCCCGCTGCTGCCATTGCCGGTGGATGAACACGGCCTGCAACCCCATGCCCTGCGCCACAGCGGGGCCACCTTCGCTTACCTGACCCCCAGCCACCAGTTCCCCACCGGTGGCGTCATGCCGGTGGGCCGCCGGACCGAGCTACTGGCCTGGGCCGCCGCCTCCAGCGGCATCATCGTGGAGGACGACTACGACAGCGAGTTCCGCTTCGACGGCCGCCCTCTTCCCTCGCTGCAGGGGCTAGACACCGCCGGCCGGGTGGTATACGCCGGCACCTTCTCCCGTTCGTTGGCACCGGGTTTGCGCGCGGCTTATCTGGTGCTGCCTGCCGCCGTACTGGAAAAATGGCGCGCTGCCTACAGCGAATATGCCTGCACCGTTTCTCGTCCGGACCAGCACACCCTGGCCCGCTTCATGTCAGAGGGGCACTTCGCCCGCAGCCTGAACCACATGCGCGCGGTATACAAGCACCGGCGCAGCCTGGTACTGGCCGCTCTGCAGGCCACTTTCCCTTCCCACACCTACACCACCAAAAACACCCACACCGGCCTGTATTTCCTGCTGTGCCTGCCCGGCCAAAACGCGGTTGCCCTGGCACATACAGCACGCGCCGCCGGCCTGCGCATCCGCGCGGTGGATGAATACCGCACACCTCTCTCCTCCACTCCAGCCTCCCCCGGCCCCACCCTCACATCCGCTCTCCCGCCAGTCGCCCCCACCGGCGACGCGCTCATTTTTGGCTACGGCGGCCTTGCCGACGCCGAGGTCTCCGCCGCCATCACCGCGCTGGCTGTGGCGCTAGCGCCGCACTTTCCGCCGCCCGCGCCTCAGAAAAAATAGCAGTATACTAATTTCCAGTTGACTTGTCAAATACTATTGTGCTAGCGTAGGTAGGTGCCCATCGGTTTTCTCGGTTCCGTACGCCGCCGCTTTTCAAATTCATGGCAAAAATCTTGCCTCGCACCCCGCCCCCAAACCCGAAACCGGCACCGCACATCTTTTGAATTACACGCCAAAATAACCCTGATTTAAAATCAAAAACAAATACCAAACAAATCAAAATTAAATCCTGAATAATTCCAAAATATCCATGGATACCATGCTGCTATGTGCCCTCATACCTGCCACACCCATATTGCATTCCGTACCACACCCTGTAAGGAGGCGACCTCATTTGCTCGGCACACTTGTAAACGCGGCGGCCATCATCGCCGCCGGTGCGTTTGGCCTGCTTTTAAAGGGCGGCCTGTCGGAACGCTACAAAACCATCCTGAACCAGGCCACCGGCCTGGCGGTGCTGTTTGTCGGTGCCGGCGGCTGCATTGCAAAGCTCATCCTGCCAGAAGCAAACCCTGTGCTGTTCATCATCAGCCTGGCGGCAGGCGGCCTTCTCGGCACCCTTCTTAACATCGAGGGCAACCTGCAAAAACTGGGCACCTGGCTGCAGGGCAAAATTCACCTCTCCGGCAAATACGGCAATTTTGCCAGCGGCTTTGTCGCCGCCAGCCTGGTGTTCTGCGTGGGCACCATGGCGGTGCTGGGCTCTATCCAAAGCGGCGTGGAGGGCGTGCACACCATCCTGTTTGCCAAAAGCCTGCTGGACGGTCTCATCGCTCTGGTCATGGCTTCCACCCTCGGCATCGGGGTGCTTTTTTCGTCGGTCAGCGTGCTAGCGTACCAGGGCCTGCTCACCCTGCTGGCCGTGTGGGTCAGCCCCTTTTTAACGGCAGACATGCTGCGCGAGATCTCCATCATCGGCGGCATCCTCATCGCCGCCATCGGCCTGAATATGCTGGATATCACCAAAATAAAAGCCGGAAATTTGCTGCCCGCCCTGCTGGGCCCCATTATTTATTACGGCATAGTATCGTTGTTTTAAATTCTTTTAAATTGCACATTAAATATAATCAATTCTATTAATCGGCATTTATCCGCGCATTTATTATTCCCCTATCCACACTCAAAAATCCCCTGCGGCCCACATGGCCCGCAGGGGATTTCCTCTTTTTCCATTTCCGTTTTTTCTTGTTTGTTCGCGCCCGCCGCGCGCCCAGCCTACCCCCTACAGCGCCACCGTCATGGCCGCCTTTGGCGCCTCGTCTATCGCCGGGGCCACCGCGGCGCCATAACCCACCAGGCGCTCCTTCGCCACCGCAATCATCAGCTTTATGCGGTTCTCCTGGTTCACCTTGGTCGCGCTGGGGTCATAGTCTATGGGGGTAATGTTCGCCTCGGGGTACACCGCGCGTATTTTCGAAATCATCCCCTTGCCCACCACGTGGTTCGGCAGGCAGCCAAACGGCTGTGCGCACACAATGTTCGGGTACCCGCTTTTCACCAGCTCCACCATCTCGCTGGTTAAAAGCCATCCCTCGCCCATCTTCGCGCCCAGGCCAATGAACCCGTCTGCCAAACTCATAGTATGCTCGAACAAGCCCGGCGCATGCAGGTTCGGGTATTTTTGTATCGCCTCTATCATCAGCTTTTCGCGGGTGGTGGTGAAATCCATTACTACCTCATACACCTTTTTCACCATCTTGCTGCCGCCGTACAGCTTTATGTTTTCGCTGCCGTTCACAATGCAGTACTGAATGAACCCCATCAGCCCCGGCATGTTCACTTCGCATCCCTCTGCGGCCAAAAAATCCTCCAGGTGGCTGTTGCCCAGCGGCGAATACTTCACGTAAATTTCGCCCACAATGCCTACCTTCACCCGCGGTACCATCGTCACCGGCACCGCCGCGAAATCCGCCGCCATGCCCGCGAACGCCGCCGCCATTTCTTTTTTAGACACCGCGCGTCCTTTTGCAAACCGCGCGCACAGTTCATCCTGCCACTTCGCCACCAGCGCGTCCACTTCGCCCTTGTTGTTCTCATACGGGCGCAGCTGGTTCGACAGGCACATCAGCTCGTCTCCATAAAACACCGCGGCTATCGCTTTGCGTATCATCGGCAGCGTAAACTTAAACCCCGAATCCTTCTCCAGCCCCGAAAAGTTCAGGCTGGCCACCGGCACATCCGGGAACCCCGCTTTGCGCAGCGCCTTGCGCAGCAGGTGAATATAGTTCGACGCACGGCACCCGCCGCCGGTCTGGGTAATCATCAGCGCGGTGTGTTCCAGGTCATATTTCCCGGTTTTCAGGGCATCGATGAACTGCCCTATCACCAGCAGCGCCGGGTAACAGGTGTCGTTGTGCACATACTTCAGGCCCTCCTGCGCCACCTCCGGCCCGCCGTTTTCCAGCACCTCTATGGTATACCCGTCCTGCCGGAATATCTCCGCGATCATGCGGAAATGCACCGGCGCCATCTGCGGTATCAGTATCTTGTGGGTCGCCTTCATCTCCGGCGTAAACTTTGGGTACACCGGCGCCGGATGCAGCGCCGCGGTTTGTTTTCTTTGCAGTGTGTTTTCGCTCATACGGCCTGCTCCTTTCCGGCGTTTTGTGTCTCTTTGGTGTCCGGTACGCCCGCCGTTTCCTGTCCTTCCCCGGCCGGGCCCTTCTTCACGCCTGCCGGCCCGTCTTGCTCTATCGCCGCAAACAAGCTGCGCAGCCGAATGTTCACCGCGCCCAGGTTCGCAATCTCGTCTATTTTTATCTGGGTATACAGCTTGCCCTCGCGGTGCAGCGTCTCGCGCACCTCGTCGGTGGTCACGGCGTCCAGCCCGCACCCAAAGCTTACCAGCTGCACCAGGTTCATGTCGTCCTCGCCCGCAATCACCCGCGCCGCCGCATACAGCCGCGCGTGGTAAGTCCACTGGTTCAAAACGCTGGTGGGCGCCTTGTCCACCAGATAGCTCACCGCGTCCTCGCTGACCACCGCCGCACCCTGGCTCACAATCAGCTTGTCTATGCCGTGGTTCACCTCGTTGTCCAGGTGGTACGGCCGCCCCGCCAGCACTATAATCTGCTTTCCGGCTTTCCGCGCCGCCGCTATAATCTGCTCCCCGCGCTTACGCACCTTTGCCAGATACGCGTCATATTCCGCATAGGCGGCCTCTGCCGCGGCCTTCGTTTCGGCCAGCGAAATGTTTTCGTAATATTTATTCAGTATTTTATGGAACTTTTTCGTGAAGTCCTGCGGCCGGTGAATACCCACGTAATCATAAATAAACCGTTTGCCGGAAAGCTCCGAACAGCTGGCCTTTATCACCTCGGGGTAGTACGCCACCACCGGGCAGTTAAAGCAGTTGTCGCTCATCCCCTCGTCTATGTTGTAGCTCATGCAGGGGTAGAAAATGGTGTCTATGTCCTCCCGCCCGGCCAGCGCGTGGATATGCCCATGCACCAGCTTTGCCGGGTAGCATACCGTGTCACTGGGTATGGTTCCCTGCCCGTCAAAATACAGTTTCCGGGTAGAGTGCGGGCTTACGTGCACTTCGAACCCCAGCTGGGTAAACAGCGTGTGCCAAAACGGCAGCGTCTCAAAAAAGTTCAGCCCCATCGGCATGCCTATCTTCCCGCGCGCACCCGGCGCCGGGGTATAGCTGTCCAGCAGCTGCAGCTTGTAATCATACAGGTTCAGCGGGCTTTCGGCCCCGCGCTTGGTGATCGGCCGGTCGCACCGGTTGCCGCTGATATACCGCCGCCCGCCGGAAAAGCTGTTCACCGTCAGCGAGCAGTGGTTGGTACACAGGTTACAGTTCACCGTCTGCACACCGTGGGTCAGCCCTTCCAACTCCTCTTTGGTCAGTGCCCGGCTTTTTTCGTTGCCTTTGGCCTTTTTGCGGCCATACAGCGCCGCGCCAAACGCGCCCATCAGCCCGGCAATAGACGGCCGAATCACCTGCATGCCCATCTCTTTTTCAAACGCGCGCAGCACCGCATCGTTGTAAAAGGTACCGCCCTGCACCACCACATTGTGCCCCAGCTCCGACGGACTGGACGCGCGAATCACCTTGTACAGCGCGTTTTTCACCACGCTTATCGCCAGCCCCGCCGAGATATTCTCTATCGAGGCGCCATCCTTTTGCGCCTGTTTCACGCTGGAGTTCATAAACACCGTACACCGGCTGCCCAGTTCCACCGGGGCGTCGCCAAATAACCCCAGCTTCGCAAACTCCCGCACGTCTCGGCCCAGCGCCTCGGCAAAGGTCTGCAAAAAACTGCCGCAGCCAGAGGAACACGCCTCGTTCAAAAAGATATCGCTCACCGCGCCATCTTCTATCTTAAAGCACTTCATGTCCTGCCCGCCAATGTCGATAATAAAATCCACATCCGGCTGGAAATGCTTTGCCGCGCGGAAATGCGCCATGGTCTCCACCAGGCTGTAGTCCGCATTGAATGCCTCTTTGCACAGCTGTTCCCCATACCCGGTGGTGGTCACGCTGGCCAGCGTCATACCGGGGCAATCCTCGTACATCTGCAAAATAGCCGCCCGCACCAGCGGCACCGGGTTGCCGCTGTTTGGCTGGTAGGTCACGTCCAGCAGTTCGCCCTCTTCGCTTATCAGCACCGTCTTCACGGTGGTGGACCCGGCGTCTATCCCCAGGTGCGCCCGCCCGGAAAACCCTTCCAGCTGCCCCACCGGCACGCTGGCTTTTTCGTGCCGCTGCACAAACGCGGTATATTCGGCTTCGTTTTTAAACAGCGGCTCGGTATGCGCAAACACCGCTTTGCCGCCGCTGGCCGCCAAACGGTCCCGCAGCTGTGGCAGATTAAATGTTTCGCCATCGGCATACAGCGCCGCGCCCACAGACACAAAATACAGGCTTTTTTCCGGTAGAATCCCTTCGGTCTTCAGCACTTTGTTAAACGCGGCGCGCAGCTCGCTCATGAAGGTAAGCGGCCCGCCCAGGTACACCACATTCCCCTCTATGCGCCGCCCCTGTGCCAGCCCCGCAATGGTCTGGTTCACCACTGAGTACAAAATAGACGCCGCCACATCCTCCGCCCGGGCACCCTGGTTCAAAAGCGGCTGCACGTCGGTCTTGGCAAACACACCACAGCGCGAGGCAATGGTATATATCTTTTCTTTTTCTTTTGCTTTTTCATTCAGCTCGTCCGGTGTTATTTTCAAAAGCGTGGCCATCTGGTCTATAAACGCGCCGGTACCGCCGGCACAGCTGCCGTTCATGCGCACCTCTACCCCGTTTGTCAAAAACAGTATCTTCGCGTCCTCGCCGCCCAGCTCCACAATCACGTCCGCGTCCGGCGTAAGGCTGCGCGCCGCCACCCGTGTGGCAAACACTTCCTGCACAAACGGAACGTCGCATGCCTCGGCAAAGCCCATCCCGGCCGACCCGGTAATGGCGCACAAAAATTCCGTATCGTCGTACTTGTTCTCCAGCTCACACAGCACCTCGGCAGCCTTCTCAATAATATGGGAATAATGCCGCTCATAGCTTGTGTGCACAATGCGGTTCTCGTCGTCCAGCACCACGCATTTTATAGTGGTAGAGCCAATATCCAGCCCCAGGCGCAGCTGCGCCGTCTTTTGTTTGTTATTCTCTGGCAATGGTCTTCCTCTTTTCGTTCTTTGCCCGGCGGTCATATACTATATATCCTATCGGGGTTCGGTGTATACATTCTTCTGAATTGTTTCGCATTTTCCGGCGGTTTTATGGCACTGCGCAAAGCAGCCCCACAACCCGCAGAACTACTACACTATAGCACATTTTGCCGGAATTGTCATCTGCCGCCTGCCGGCCGGCACCCCACCCACGCGCACTTCTGGCTTCCGGTTTCCTTACGCCTTTCGGGCGGCAAACCCTGCGCTTGCTCCCCTTCCGTCGCCGCTTTTTCCCGCCCGGCCCCCTCCGCCAGACACCCGGTAACCCGTCCGTGCCACCCTTCCCCACCGCTCCGGCCCTCTCGGCCGAAGGCCCCCTGCCCAAAACGTTGTTTTGGGCAGGGCCCCGGTGGCAGGCCCCGCTCTCACCAGGCCTCGCCACCGGGGTGGCGGCGTTCCGCCGCCGGCCTTCGGCCGCCCCACCCCCATGGAAACCCCAGCCCCTTTATGCTATAATAAATGGTATCCTACCGCGGGGCAGCCTGTAGGCCGCCATCCTTGTAATCCCTTGGGTGAGCCCCGCCCCCGCGCCCTGCGGGCGCAAGATACCGCCGCAGCCCGCAGGCCACCACCCTTTTATTCTATTGGGTGCACGGCGGGGTATTTGCCCTCCCGGCCTGCCTCGCGCAGGGCAGTCGAAAGCAAGTTTTCGCGCGGCACTCGCTTCGTTGGCCAATAAACCCGGAAACAACACCGACGCACCATTCCCTGCCCATCCTTTGCGTCGGCGCTTCCTTCCTACATTTCGTATTTCTTATTCTCATCAACCAAAGGGGATTCTTCTGTGAAAAGACGCATCGTCCAGCCCAAAAACTGTTTTGCCCTTGGCCTCGCGGGCGCCGCCTGCAGCCTGGCCGCCGGCGTCATGATGGCTATCCTGGTCAGCCCTGCGGTCTTTTTCCGTTTCACCGCCATGGCCTTCACCGGCATCATGCTGTTGTTCCTGGCCACCACGGAAAAAGGCGATGACAAACGCTCGCGCCGCATTAAACTGCTGCTGCTGTTTGTGGCATTGCTCATTTCTTATCTGGACCTGCCGCTGCTGTGCCCCCCGCTGGAGGCGCTGGTGCTGCCGCTGCTGGGCATCATGTACCGTGAAAAAGGCAACCGCACGGACCTTTCTGCCATTTTACTGCTGTCTGTGCTGGAACTTGCCTATGCCGTTATCCGCACCCTGGCTCTCACGCCGCTGCTGGGCCCGTCGCCGCTGCCATACCAAATCATGGGCATCACCCTGGCGCTGGTGGCGGTGGCACGCGGCTGGCTGCTTTTCCGCCTGTACCGCGCCGCGGCCAAACAGCCGGACACTCCTGCGGGCACTCCCTCTTCTCTTTAAAAAAGCATCGAATATGTATCATATTATCGAACTATTAAATTGCATTTAATTCTCATTAATTCAGAATATCCTTTTTCAAAAAATTGTTCTCCTTATATTTTTCTCTTTCCGCCTCTTACACCCCACCCGGCAACCGTACGGTAACGGAAGCGAATTAAATCCGTTACCTTAAATAGAGGAACCTCGCCATGCATTTTGAAAAAAAGAAAAAAAACCATACCGGGGTCATCACCGCCCTGCTGCTGGTGGCGGCCATCGCCATCGGTACCGTTCTGTTTTTTGTGCTGAACAGCCGCGACGCCACCCCGCCGGTTTCCTCCGCGCAAAGCATCCTGTCCGCCACCGGCCAAAGCACCCCGGCGGATACGTCAGCCACGGCCCCGGCCGAAAACCCGAACGGCTACACCGCCATTCCCCTGCCGGAAGAAATGCGCGCCATGTGGGTAGCCTACCCGGACTTTCAGGAACTGGATATCGCCACCGAGGCCGCCATGCGCGCCACCGCCGGCGAAATGTTTGATAATTGCGCCACCCTGGGGCTAAACACCGTCATCGTCATCGTGCGCCCCTTCAGTGACGCGTTTTACGAAAGCGCCCTCTTTCCCTGGAGCCATATCCTCACCGGCACGCAAGGCACCGACCCCGGCTACGACCCGCTGGCCGTCATGGTAGAGGAAGCCCACGCGCGGGGCCTGCGTTTCGAGGCATACATCAACCCCTACCGCGTGGGCGCAGTAGACCCGCTGGCCGCCACCAACCCCGCCGTGCAAAACCCCGGCTGGGCCACCTCGGTGGACGGCGCCCTGTGGTACAACCCCGCTTTGCCGCAGGTACAGCAGCTCATCACCGACGGCGTGGTGGAAATCCTGCAAAATTACGATGTGGACGGCATCCATTTTGATGATTATTTCTACCCTAGTTTCCCCTCGCCAGACGCCGACACCGCGTTTGACGCAGACGCCTACGCCCAGTCCGGCAGCGCGCTGTCCCTGGCAGACTGGCGCCGCGAAAACGTGAACCAGATGGTGCAACAGGTCTATGCCGCCGTAAAAACTGCTAACCCCACCGTTTCATTCGGCATCAGCACCGCCGGCAACAACCAGTACAACTACGACACCATGTACGCCGATGTAAACACCTGGATGGCCACCCCCGGCTATGTGGACTATGTCATGCCGCAGCTGTACTGGGGGTTCGATTACACCGGCGCATCCGGCAGCACCGCGCCCGCTTTCCAGAACAAGGTGAACGAATGGGCCGCCTACGAGCGCCTGCCGCAGGTACGGCTGTACGCGGGCCTGGCCGCCTACCACATCGACGACGAAGACGGCGGCACAAACGACCAAAGCGAATGGGCCAGCGGCCACATCCTGGCAGATATGGTAACCACCCTGCGCACCTCCGGCAGCTTCTCCGGTTTTGCCTTGTTCCGGTACAACTTCCTGTACAATAAAGACCTACCCCACGCCCCGGCCGAGGTCGCCGCGCTCACGGAGTTACTGCAGTAATGCCCTGCGTATTTATCGTCTATTTATTTCGCAATTATTATCCAGCAATTATCGGTGGTTTATTTTTCCATTAATTCTTTGTTTAGTACCGCAGTAAACGGCATACCAAAAAACCCGGCACCCTTCCATCGCGGAAAAGGCGCCGGGTTTTTAATATCCGGTAATTATCCAGTGGCTGCACCCCGCCCTCACCGCTCCTCCAGCGGCACATACGGTTTTCTCTCCGCCACGCTCTTGTACGCCGGGCGAATAATCTTGCTGCCGCACACCAGTTCCTCTATGCGGTGCGCGCTCCACCCGGCAATACGCGCAATGGCAAAAATCGGCGTATACAGCTCCATCGGCAAGTCCAGCATATCATACACAAACCCGCTGTAAAAATCGATGTTCGCGGAAACGCCCTTGTACATTTTGCGTTCCCCGGCTATCAGCTCCGGCGCCAGCTTCGCCACCCGCGCATACAGCTGATATTCCTCTTCGCGCCCTTTTTCGGCGCTCAGTTTCTGCACAAAGGACTCAAACACCCTGGCGCGCGGGTCGCTCAACGAATACACCGCATGCCCAATGCCGTAAATCAACCCGCTTTTGTCAAACGCCTGCTTGTGCAGCAGCTTTTCCAGATGCGCGGTAATGGCGTCCTCGTCCTCCCAGTCGGGCAGGCTTTCCATCATGTCTTCCATCATCTTTGTCACACGAATATTCGCGCCGCCGTGCTTCGGGCCCTTCAGGCTGCCCAGCGCCGCCGCCATCGCGCTGTAGGTGTCGGTGCCGGATGACGACACCACGTGCACCGTAAAGGTAGAGTTGTTGCCGCCGCCATGCTCCGCGTGCAGCACCAGCGCCAGATCTAAAATACGCGCCTCCAGCTGGGTATATTCCTGGTTCGGCCGCAAAATATGCAGAATATTTTCCGCCAGCGACAGGTTCCGGTCCGGCTGGTGGATAATCAGGCTGGTATCTTTTTCATAATGGTTGTACGCATGGTACCCGTACACCGCCAGCAGCGGGAACTCCGCTATCAGGTTAATGCACTGCCGCAGCACGTTTGGAATAGACAAATCATCCGGGTTGTCGTCGTAATAATACAGCATCAACACACTGCGGGCCAGCGTGTTCATCATATCCCGGCTGGGCGCTTTCATAATGATATCCCGTGTAAACTTCGGCGGCAGCGAGCAATATTCATTCAGCAACTTGCAAAACTCGGCCAGCTCTTCTTTGTTTGGCAGCTTTCCAAACAGCAGCAGGTAAATGGTCTCTTCAAACCCAAAGCGGTCTTCCTTCAAAAACCCCGCCACAATTTCTTCCACGTCTATACCCTGGTAATACAGCTTGCCGTCCATCGGCACTTCCACGCCGTCCACCACTTTTTTCGCGGTCACCTGGGAAATATTGGTAAGCCCGGTCAACACACCGTTGCCGGTCAAATCACGCAACCCGCGGTTCACCTTGTACTCGGTGTACAAATTTCCCGGTATCACATGCTCCTCGCACATGGCGGCCAACGCCCGAATCTCCGGCGTTATTTCGTTGTAGTTCACTCCATCCGGCATACCCTATCCCTCTCTTTCCGTCTCCATTCCACCGCCGCGCCGGTTTGTGACGACCAGCCGGTAATGGATTTTAGTATACCACGTTTCATCAAAATGCAAAACATTTTTTTGGCGCGCCTTTGGCACAGCCAGACATCTCCCACAACGTGTGCTATACTAAATATAAATAATCTATCCTGCCATTCATTCACTCCAAAAAACAAGGAGGCACCTGCCATGACCACCGACTGGATCGATCCCTATGTCCTCACCCACACCGGCGCCGTCAGCGAGTATAAACCGGAGTGGGAATCCCAGCGCTTCCTGCTAAAAGACAAAATGTTCGGCATGATGGGCCACCACAAGGACGGCCGCCCCATCCTTTCACTGAAGCTGGAGCCTGCCCACAGCGACCTGTTGCGAAAAGAATACGCCGACATCATCCCCGGCTACTACCTGAACAAAGACCACTGGAGCTCCATCTACCTCGATACCACCGGCGTCCCCCGGGCCCTTGTGCAGCAGCTCATCGACGAAGCCTACACCCTCATCCTGCGTGCGCTGCCCAAAAAGACCCAGGCAGAAATTCTGTCCGCAACGCCCTAGCTCTTTAAACTAAAAAAACCGCTTTGCCGGGACGCCCTTCCCCCCAGCAAAGCGGTTTTTTGTTTTTCATCTCTTTGCGGTGTCCATCTGTGCTCTCGCTTTATCCTGCCATCCGCTCATACTCTTCCAGCAGCCGCAGGTGTTCCCGGCGGTACCCGCCCTCGTCCCGGCCCAGGTTGTCTTCGGCCAGCACCAGCATGTCGCTCACCGTCATGTCCCCGGCATATTCCGACCCGCGCAGCAGCGCCCCAAACCCCGCCACCGAGCACGCAAACCCAAAGTCACTGCTTGGCTTATCCAAAAACCTTTCAAAGGTAACCGGCAGGTCAATCTCTTTGCTGTCACTGGCGCCCGGGTCCTTGTACCGAATGCGCACCTCAAACAGCTCGTCACCGTATTTCCCGCTGGCGGGCTGCGGCGCGGCAGCTTCCGGCCCATATTTTAATGTACCGCCGCCACCACTGTTCTGCAGCTCTATCTCAAACATCACCACCACGTCGGTCCCGGCGCCAATCTCTCCGGCATCCTTTTGGTCGTCTTCAAAATCCTGGCTGTCCATCATCCGGTTCTCGTACCCTATCAGCCGATAGCTTTTCACGTTTGCGGGGTTAAACTCCACCTGTGCCTTCACATCATCCGCCACCGTGAACAGGTTCGATCCCAGCTCGTCCACCAGCACTTTTTTTGCTGTATCTACCGAGTCTATGTACGAATAGTTGCCGTTACCGTTCTTTGCCAGCGTCTCCATGGTGGAATCCTGCAGGTTACCGGTGCCAAACCCCAGCACGCTCAGGTACATGCCGGAATCCCGCTTCTCGCTAATAAACCCTTCCAGCTCCGATACACTGGAAATTCCCACGTTGAAATCCCCGTCTGTGGCCAAAATCACGCGGTTGTTCCCCCCACGCAGGTAATACTCCTCCGCCAGCGCGTATGCGGTGTTTATGCCGTCTGCCCCCGCGGTGGAGCCCCCGGCCGTCAGCCGGTTTATTGCGTTCAAAATGGTGCTCTTGTCGTTGCCGGGCACCCCGCTTATCACCACTTCGCTGCTGCCGGCATAGGTCACTATGGACACCCGGTCGTCGCCGTCCAGCGTCTCCACCAGCAACCCGAACGCTTCCTTCAGCAGCGGCAGCTTGTCATACGCCTCCATCGAGCCAGAGGTATCTATCAAAAACACCAGGTTGCTCGCCGGCAGTTCGCTCTTGTCCACCTCGTCGGTCATCACCCGCACAAAAGCAATCTGCTTGTTCGCGTCAAATGGCGAAGGACCCACCTCGGTATAGAATGAAAACGGCCCTTCTTTATAAATCGGCGCGGCGTCATAGGAAAAATAATTGATCATCTCCTCGGTACGCACCGCATCGGCCGGCGGCAGACTACCGCTTTCAATATATCGCTTTACGTTGGTATAGGCCGCGGTATCCACCTTCAGCGAAAAGGTCGCCAGCGTCTCGTCCTCGGTAAATTTTTCGCCGCCTTCTGCTATCGGCAGGTACCCCTCGCCATAATACACCGGTTCGGCGCTGCCGGCCGCCACCGGGGCATACTCTCCCGCCACACTCACGGCGTCCGGCGCCGCGGAATACGGCGCCGCGCTGCACGCGCCCAACAGCATGCTTCCCGCCAGCGCCAGCGCCGCTATCGTCAACGAACCTGCATTTTTCTTTTTCATCCTGAACAACTCCTTTTGTTTTGGTTTTGTGCGGACCCCGCTCATTTTTTCGCCCTGCGCGGGTTCCCTTTTTGTCCCGTTTGCCTTTGTACCCGCCGAATAACACGCGTTCTGGTTCGCCATTTTTTCGTCGGTTACAAAGAAAACCGCGCCCATCCCCAAAACATTACACCTGTAAAGATTTTTCCTGTTTAATCAAAGAATTTCCCTGCCCAACCCCAGCAACGTATTCACGTCATACCGGCAGGTCAGGGTGTACACCACCCCGTCCTTTTCAAATGTCAGCAGTTTGTAGTCCGGCTTGTCCTGCACATACGCCACCTGTCCGTTCACCTCTATCTGCCGCATACCGGCGGTGTCCTCCGGGGTCAGCTGTGCTTCGGGTTCCATCACCAGCACCACGTCGTCCTGCGCGTCATCCTCCAGGGCATACACGCTTTTGCCGTTGTCCAGCTTTGCCGCCGCCACCGTGAAGTTTGCCGGCAGGTCGAAATCCATCGGCAGCAACGCTTCCTCCGCTGCGGGGCTGCCATCCGCCGGCGCATTGTCCGCTCCGGCCGCCGCTTCCGCCGCCACACTTTGTGCCGGCGGCGCCAGCGGCTGGGTAGAAAACCGGCTGGCCAACACCGGCACCAGCACCGCCAACACCACACACGCTGCCGCCACCGGTACCACCCGCGTCCACACCCGGCGGGTTTTGCCGCGCCGCAGCGCCGCCATCTTCGCATCCATGCGCGGGGTGGCATACCGCAGGTTTTCACGTTCCATCTGCGCCTGCTCCCAGCGCAGCGCCTCCCCATACACGTCCGCATACTGTTTCGCCATCTCTTCAAAGAGGGCGTCCTGCCTTTTCTCATCCATGCACCACGCCCTCCTCTCTCAGGATCCCTGCCAGCTTCTTCTTGGCCCGGTGCAGCTTCACGGTCACGTTATTCTCGCTCGTGCACAATACCTCGGCTATCTGCCGGTGGGACATATCATACGCATATTTTAATAAAAACAGCTGCCGCAGTTCTTCATCCAGCCGCCCCAGCATGGTATACACCTGTTCCGAGGACATGCTCGCCACCACCGTCTCCTCCAAATCCAGGGGATCCGCCTCTTCCTCACCAAACGGCTCGGCTATTTCATTGCCGCGTTTTTTCAGCATGGTCAGCGCCACATTCCGCACAATGGTCACCATAAACGCAATGCTGCGGGGCGACGACACATCCTCTATCTTGTGCAGGTTTTTGTAAATGCGCAGGTACGCTTCACTGGCGGCATCCTCCGCCAGCATCGCGTCACCCAATATCTCATATGCCTTGCGCAGCAACAGGTTCTTGTATCTTTCATACAAATACTCAAACTTGTCCCTGTTGGCATTGTTTTCAAAGGTAAGAATGAAAATCACCGCGGCGTCTCCCCTTCCGGCCCGGGCCGCCCTGCGAAAAGCCATGCCCATGCATGGGCGCTTCCCGCCATCGGCCTCCTAATAATAGTAACTTAAATTGTACCAAAAACATTACGGGTTTACAAAAAATGAATCCGGCTTCCTTTTTCGCCCAAATGAACAAACCGCCTAGAGAAAACTCTCTAAGCGGCTTACTCCTCATCATAGGCAAGATTACACAACCATTGTTATCTCAAAATAACAAGAAAGACAACGGCATGGCGCAAACGTTAACACAACTAAAGCAAGCAATAAATGCTATGCCAGACAGTGCCGTGCCGATAATACCCAAAACCAAGCCCGCCGTCGATACTCCGCTCTTTCTTTTTTTCCGTGAGCTTACTGCAAAGACAAGCGCCAAAATACCAAGAACAAGTCCGACGAGGGCGCCATAACCAAACCAGGCAAAGGCAACTGAAATGATGCCGCAAACCAAAGACGCCGTGGCTGTGCCCTTGCCCTCGTTTCCATTTGGCCAGCTAGCTGGCGGCTGGTAATAATATTGCAGTTGAGGCGGCGGAGGGGGCGGCGGAGATACTTGCATCGGCTGCCAATTATTTGGATAGGCACCCGTTGGTGGTGCGCTTTGCCCCGGGTATACCTCTCCGGTGTTTGGTGTGAAATCTTCATTCATGACAATTCCTCCTGGACTTTTTATTATTGGCATCTGTTTCGCTTCTTCCACACAATCCTCTTCCCTATGCGACAAGTGATATTGAACGTCCAGCCCCGGACTACATCACTTCGAAACCCTGCCACACTATACACAATACTCTTCGCCCGCTACCCATTCAGTTCCACAGTATGGGCAAGAATTTACATTCTTCATACATGCCACATTTGCTTTGAATGCTCCACAGAAGTGTAGGTAATCACACTGCTAATGCTTATTATAATACCTTTCTGCAAACATGTAAAATAAACGTCCATCCGCTTAATTTGTTTTGTTCAACTTTTGGAGTACGCTTCAATAGCCAGTGTGTTCATACATTTAAAATGAAAAACACCGAAAGCTACATGCTAACGGTATTTTTGTGGTGGGCCGTTTGAGTTAATGCAAGAAATGCAAAACAAGTGGTCAAAAAATCGATCTCAACCACTTGCATTATCAATCAGACCCTGTCTTATCTCTTGGTCTTATTAATGTTCAAATCAAGCAGCCTCAAAAGAGTTCTTGTGTTTTGCATAATTCTATTATATGGTAAAATAAAAAGATTATCCTTTAGTTATATAGTTGATCAATTCAGGAGGAATTTATATGTCTAGTGCCAGTATTCAATCTGAAATCAACTCTTGCAGTGATCAAATAGCACTTTGTCGGCAGCAAATCCGAGAGCTAGAAGATAAAATTGAAGAACAAGAATTTGAACAACGGCGCTTCCTGGGAAAGAGAAGCACCTTTGAAGAGTCCCTTTCCAAGCATATCAATCAAAGGCAAACAATTAGCAGTTTGGCTGGAAGGAATACTCTTGCAGAACGATATATCGCCAAAACTGAAGAACATTTTTCAAAATCCAATCGACCGATTTCAAAACTTGAGGATATTGCCGCATTATTTAAGAAAGAGATATCTGACAACTATGTTCGGCTAGATGAACTAAAAACCAAACTTCGGCAATTACAAATGAACCTTGAAAGCCTTCAGTCTGCCTATTCGTCCGCATTGCAACAAGAGGAAGCTGAACGACAAGCCGCAGCCGCGGCGGCAGTGGCTGCCACAATCAGAAAGAAATAAGAAGGAGGGCAACTTGCAGTGTATAACTTTCCATATAAAGATTTATTTGTTGTTGACGATGACTATGTGAATGTCAATTCCGCCTATAGCACATCCGGGCAGCTTATGCAGGATAGCTGGGATCGCGTTATAAAGATGCTAACAAATTTACAGTCATCTGGTGTCATTAAGGGAGAGTTCGCTACATCACTCGAGAATTTGGCCTCTGATTATTCGAGTACAGTTGCCACTCGAATATCAGATACAGCAAGTACGGTAGCAACCGATATGACAAACTACCCCCTTGCAATTGATGAGGCGGATAGTGTTTTGTATGGGGACCATCATATATATGAAGATCATTTTTAAGTGAGGAGAATGCTCAATGAGTGTCGAAAAAATATTGCTTGACCCGGAAAAGCTACAAGACAGCAAACAGACACTGGACGGGCTAATACAAAATTTACGAGATGAAGCGTCTGCTGTGTCTCACTATTGTTTTGGTACGGCCAGCACCTATGAAAGCCGTGGGCCTGCTGCGGATGCTATGAAGAAGTATGCGATTGAATATTCAAAGACGCTGAACCTAATGGCAGACACTGTGGAGCGTTTGCAGCTTCTTTTGTTGCAGGGTGGTGCCCGTATCGAAGACATGGATACCTATTTGGCCAATGCTATAAGCGGCGGTGCGACATAGGATGAGGGGGGGAATACTGTGGGCAAAAAACGCGATTTTACAGAAAGTACTATCAAACTAATGTACGATAATGTGGATACAAACCCTGGTACAGTATGGGATGTTTTTGATAATTTTTTTGCCTGGGGGAAAGCATTCTTTACTTTCGATGAACAATTGAAGGATGATTTCAGCAACTTGAATTCTTATTTGCACTATATTGAAGAAATGGAAAATATTACTTCACAAAAGCTGGATGAGATTTTGCAAAATGTAGAGAATACCGAAAGGGACTACAGCGTTCGGTTCAAAGCAAGCACCGATGAAATGATTCGGCTTGGCAACGATTTATCCAGCTTCATGGACCGGATGGAGGAACTAAAACCAATCACCCCCGAAGATGTCCCCGGTCTGGAAAAGCCGTCTTTAAAAGAATTAATAGGATTGACCACAGCGTTGATTGCAATATATGGCCCAGATGCTACGATTGCTCTCTATCTCGATACGCCGGAAAAAATCGCCCAAGCCCGGATAGACGCGGAAGAAAAAGGGGTCACCTTGCCGCTGACAAAAGAACAATTGGACATCAGTGAAGAAATCTACCAAGAAATGAAAGCTGGAACATATGTGCCAAAACTAGAAACAAAACCCACTGCCGGTGTTCCAGGCCCCATTAACCCAAACAGCAATATTTCACCACAAGAGGCACAAGCAATCGCCGCGAGTAAAGACCCTTTGCAAGGCTTGGCCGAACTAAATCATAACCAAGGCGGTTACCCCCACTACAACCCTTCCGGATCACATAATGGTGCTGATTTATATGCGCCGGAAGGCACCGCCATTATTTCGACATTTTGGGGAGAAGTCGTTCAAGTTGTTAATGATTACGACCCTAGTTTTAGAATCGGTCTTGACGACCCTGCTAGATATAAAACAGAAGGGTGGGGAAACTATGTAATGATAAAAGTAACCGGAGCCGGTCCAGATGGCGGAGACATTTATGTTATCTATGCTCACATGCAGCAAGCGGCTTCACTTGCACCTGGCGATCCAATTGAACCCGGTTTTCAATTGGGCGCCGTTGGCTCCACAGGGGCCAGTACCGCATATCATATACACTTTGAGGTTCGCAACAGCAACAAACAAGCTGTCAATCCATATGATTATTTGAATCCTAAATACATACCTCAATATCTACAATAGGCACATGGAGCCAAAAAATCGAAAGGCGTGTGATTGTATTGCAAAAAACGAGTAGGCCTTTTCGGCTATTTTGTGTGGGGTTGTCTGTTCTTTTGGTTCTTTCTTTCGCTGGGTGCACCCCCCAAAACTCATCACCTATTTCGGCAGCTTCTTTGTCACAAGACATTTCAACACCTGTTACGGGAACAGCAATACAATCAACACTTACATTTGGCAACAACCAAACCATAGGTTTCTATTATAATTCTGACGATGCGTTCAACCCAACTACTCTTGGATTTGCAAAACACAGTTCCCAGATTCAAGAGCAAGACAATATTATATACTATATTTTACGTTCTCAAAACACCTATTCCCTTTGGGCACAGGATTTAGAGACAGAAGGTACGAAGCTTATCTATCAAACGGATGAAAGAGTTCTGTCAAATTTCATTGTTTTAAGCCCTACTCAGTATATTTTGTGTTTTGATACACACGATGTAATTGAAAACGTATTCTCCTATCCGTATTATCTATATCTATATGATTCATCTGCGCAAACGTTAGAAGATATCAACGAAAAATACTCTCTATCACCACAGCCGGCATATTTTGCCATTTTCTCAGAGGGCAACCTATATATTTCACAAAGTCCTACTGCTGAAAATCCCGATCGTCATGTGTATTGGGTCAATCCTTCCGGACAGTCCCATCTTATGCCGGATTCCGTCCCTCTAACTTTTTCCGTCGATAATGGACGCTTGTTTTTTGAGGAAAATTCTACAATTTATTGTGTAACAACCCCATCGGAAAGTCCAGTTCCTATTTTGGAATTGAGCGGGTTTGATTTTACCATCAATGGTGATAAGCTGTTTTTGTCCAGTGCAGATTCTCCAAATGAAGGCTTTATTATAAACTTAAACAAAAAGTCCCTGGTGAATAGCCTCGCTGCCTCTAATGATGATAGTTCAAGTAAAATCGATTATTCTTTTGCTCCCAGCAAGAACTACATTGCTCTTGAAACCAAAACCCTTTCGAATGAAGATGGTCCTTTTGTTTCTTACTCGCAAATACAGTTGAGTTGCTATACTTGGGATGGCGATGAAACAGTTCATTTCAACCCATTTGACCAGCCTCCATTGGTCAGTGATATGCAATATGTCGTGGTCCATGATACTGTATATTATTTGCTTGAAAACGACACTACTCATACGACGTCCCTCCAATCAATGCGTGCTGTTTGAACAAAAAATATCAACTGCTAGCAGTTGTTTCGTTTGCCTAAACGGAACGCACAAAAAATACGCCTTCTGGAGAAATTTTTCCAGACGGCGTATTTTTTACCATGGGCGAAATTACACAACCATTGTTACCGCAAAGCCACCTTTGAAGTAATAAAAGTTCGTGTAATCCCTTTTTGGTGGGCCCTCAGGGACTTGAACCCGGGACCGTCCGGTTATGAGCCGGATGCTCTAACCAACTGAGCTAAGGGCCCCCACAGCGGTACATGTGGTATTATAGCAAAAACCCGCCTTTTTGGAAAGTCCCTTTTTCTGCCGCGTGCGCGTTCTTTTTAAATTACCTCGCTGCCGCCCCGCCAAATGCCGGCTTCCCCCGCCCCCCGGTTTGATTTTTGCGCCTTTTTCCCCTATAATAAAAAAGAGCTTTTCCGCACGGAAACGTTCCAGCCAGAACGGGGGGATTCTATGCCAATGTATCAAATCCGCGACCTGTTTACCCTGTCGGAGACCATTGCCGCACCGCTGCTTGCGCGGCACACCTGGCCCTGGGAGGCCCTCGCCGACATTGGCTCTTTCATTCTCTCCCTGGGCCCAACCCTGCCGGCAGAAACCTTTGCCCACCCTGCCGAGGGTGTCTGGATTGCCAAGGACGCCACCGTTGCGCCCACCGCTTCCATCACCGGCCCGTGCATCATTGACCAGGGGGCGGAAATTCGCCACAGCGCTTTCATCCGTGGCAACGCCATTGTGGGCATGGGCGCCGTCGTGGGCAACTCTACCGAGCTAAAAAATGTCATCTTGTTCAACGGGGTGCAGGCGCCGCACTACAACTACGTGGGCGACTCCATTTTGGGGTACAAGTCTCACTTGGGTGCCGGCGCGGTCACCTCCAATGTGAAAAGCGACAAATCCCTGGTGGTGGTAAAATCCCTGACCGAGGCGATGGAAACCGGCCGCAAAAAGGTCGGCGCCATGCTGGGGGATTATGTGGAGGTCGGCTGCAACAGCGTGCTGTGCCCAGGCAGCGTGCTGGGCAAAAACTGCTCGGTATACCCCACCAGCTGCGTGCGTGGGGTCATCCCGGAAAACCACATTTTCAAGTCACCGGACCACATAGAGCCAAAACTATAGGCGCCGCCCCATTCTTTCATCGGCCGACGGTGCGCCGCATGTATCTTTATCTTCGAAACTGCTCTCTTTATTGCACAATGATAAAATACACATTTATGTATTTTATTTCTTTCTCCGGATTTGTTTCTGATTTGTTTCTGCTTTAATCCGCATTTTAATTTATTATCCATGAATTATATTCTATAACTATTTTTCACAACAGAGGGGTGCACACTATTGGGTAGATTATTTGGAACCGACGGTGTCCGCGGCATTGCCAACCAGGACATCACCGCAGAGCTTGCCATGAACATTGGCCGCGCCGCCGCCGTGGTGCTCACACAGGGGCGCCGCCGCCGTCCGCTGGTGGTTATCGGGAAGGACACCCGCCTGTCGTCCGACATGCTGGAAAGCAGCCTGGCCGCCGGTTTGTGCTCGGTGGGGGCAGACGTTATCAGCGTGGGGGTCATGCCCACACCCGCGGTGGCATATCTGGTGAAGCAGTATAAGGCGGACGCCGGCATCATGATCTCCGCCAGCCACAACCCCTATCCCTATAACGGCATTAAAATCTTCAGCGGCGACGGTTTCAAGCTGCCGGACGAGCAAGAAGACCGCATAGAAGCGCTGGTGCTGGACCATCCCGCCGCCTTGCAGCCGGTGGGTCAGGACGAAATAGGCACCATGTCCTACGCTTCCAGCGCGGTGTCGGACTATGTCGAGCATTTGAAATCTACCGTGCCCACCTCGCTGGAGGGGCTGCGCATCGCGGTAGACTGCGCCAACGGTTCGGCCAGCGTCACCGCCGCCCACCTGTTTGCGGAACTGGGCGCCGATGTGACCATCCTGTCCGCCGAGCCAGACGGCGTCAACATCAACGAAAACTGCGGCTCCACCCATCTGGGGAACCTGCAAACATATGTGAAAAAGCACAAAATGGACATCGGCATTGGCTTCGACGGCGACGCCGACCGCTGCCTGTGCATCGACGAAAAAGGCAACACCGTGGACGGGGACTTCATCATGGCCATCTGCGCGCTGGACATGAAGGAACGCGGCAAACTGCGGCTGAACACCGTGGTGGGCACCATCATGGCCAACATGGGTTTCAACAAATTCTGCGAAGCGCACGACATCCGCTTTGTCGCCACAAAGGTTGGCGACCGGTACGTGCTGGAGGAAATGGAGCTGGAGGGCTACCGTTTCGGCGGCGAACAGTCCGGCCACGTCATTTTCCGGGATTTTTCCACCACCGGCGACGGCCAGCTCACCGCCATTCAGCTGTTGTGGCACATGCGCACCACCGGCAAAAAACTCTCGGAGCTCACCTCGGTCATGACCCGTTACCCCCAGGTAATGAACAACGTGCGCGTGTCGGCAGAGGGAAAACTCGCCTACTACAACAACGACGCCATCAAGGAAATCATCACCCGGTACAAGGAACTGCTGGGTGACGACGGCCGCGTGGTGGTGCGCGTTTCCGGCACCGAGCCGCTCATCCGCGTGATGATAGAAGGCAAAGATTTGAAGGTCATCCAAAAAGCCGCGGACGAAATCTCCGCCGTGGTGGAAAAGGAACTGACCTGATTCCGCCTGGTTTCGACTCGGCGCCTCACCCATAATTTTTTGTTTGTTTCTTAAAACACACTGGAATACAATGGGAAACACATCCTGGTTTATCTTTTATTATTTATCCATGATACGTCAAAATTAAATCTAAGAAAATACCTTAAAAATGCTGCCGTGGGAAACATCCACGGCAGCATTTTTTTCATTCTCGCACCATTTTACAACATACGGTACAGTTCTATCTGCAGCTGGTGCGGTATCTCCAAACTGTCGCCCGGGCACTTCGCCAGCACCGACCGGTACGCGGCGTCGAACGCTGCCACCGTTTCCGGCGGCAGGCTGGCTCCCACGCCCCGGCAGGTGCGCACCCGTCCCAGCCAGTTCTCCTTGGTAAACCGCAAAACCTCCCGGTAGCAGTGCACCGTTTCCATTTCAAACACTCCCTCGGCCCAGGCCGGAAAGCAGTACCGGAACCCGGCAAACCCGCCGCCGCTCCAGTTGGGGTTGTACTGCAGCACCAGCTCTTCCATTTCGCGGGCTATGGTGTCCTCCCGCGGCAGCCACTCCATAAAAATAACGCACAGCTTCCCGCCCGGCACTAGCACCCGGCGCATTTCCGGCAGCAGGCGCGCCTTGTCAAAATAGTGGAAACTCTGGCAGGCCGTGGCCAGGTCCATGCTGCCATCCCCGCACCCGGTATCCTCCGCCGGCGCCACCCGGTACTGAATCCCCAGCCCTGCAGACAGTTCTTCCGCCTGTGCTATTTGCTCCGGCGCCGGGTCTATGCCGGTAAAGCGGGCGCCGGTGGCCGCCATGGCGCGCGGCAACACCCCGGTGCCGGTCCCCAGGTCCAAAATGCGCTGGTCGGCCTTCCCCACACCCAGCAGCACCAGCTTTTCATACAAACTGGCGGGATAAATATCCCGGTACCGCGCGTACTCGGCAGCCGTTTTGCCAAAATCATATGCCCACCCGCCGTCTATGCGTTCTTGCATCCTTTGCGTTTCCTTCCTTGTTTTGCGCTGTTGAATCGTTACATTTTGTCTTTCTATCTATTTAGATTTTTATGTTTTTTGATTCCCCCTGCACAGCTCCATTCCCCGTTTCAAAGCCCCTTCCGCCGCAAAAACCACATGCGAAACCCAGACAGCCCCGCCCGGGGCACCGTTTTCATTTTCTTTTCCAGCACCCAGCGGGCCGCCTTCCCGTCAAACACCAGCGCACCGTCCTCGCTCACAGTATCCAGTGCTTTTGGCGCCTCGGTTTTGCCGGAATACGGACAGGCGGCATACTCCCACTCTATCATATTCGCTTCCGGCACCACGGTTCCCCACATGCCACACACCTGCCCAGCGGCCTCCCCATAGTTAAACCGCTCAAAATAGGCCCGCCCGTTTCGGCACAGCAGCACCGTGTCCCGAAAGCGGCCCGGCCCTTCTTTTTGGTACCGCCGCCCGGCCATTTTTTCGGTTATTATTTCATTTAAAATGGATTTAAACCCCATTTATCGCTCCTTTTAAAAACAAATATATATTTATATTTTTTATCGTATTACTGTTATTTTTATGGAATTTCCCTTGCGTTTCCGCGCATCATTTGCTGGACAGCGCCTTCGCTGCCCAGCTCCTTTTCCATCACAAAATCATCCATCACAAACCCGCCGCCAATATCCGCCACCTGGGTGCGCACCGTTTGAAAGCCGCGCTTTTGGTACGCGGCCACCGCCCGCGTATTGTGTCGGTTCACCGTCAGCCACAGCACGCCGCATCCATTTTCTGCCGCATACGCTTCCGCAAACGCCAGTGCTTGTTGTGCCGCGCCGGTACCCCGGCATTCCGGCAAAAAATAGAGTTTGCTCAGCAGCATTTTTCCATCCCGCGCCTGCAACCCCATATACCCCATGGGCCCACCCGCGCCGCGCACCAGAAAGTACGCGTACCCATCGGTTTGTATCTGCGCCGCAATCGCCCCGGCAGACTGGAACTTCTCCACCATATACGCAATCTGCCCGCGGGAAATGATCCCCACAAAACACTCGTTCCAGATGGTTTTGGCCAACCCCGCCAGCGTCTGAATTTCCTGTTCCGTTTGTACCGGCGCAAATATTGCCGCATGCTGCATTTGTGCCTCTCCTCACCATTCTACGTCATCCAACCCGCTTTTTTTCGGCCCGCAAACGCTGTTCCCGGTCCGCCTTATCCGCGCAGAGTACCCCCGCGCATCAGCTCTTCGTACAACCCAAATCCACCCGCAAAATTGTAACAATCGAACCCATGCTGCTGCAGAATACGGCAGGCCACATAGCTGCGCTGCCCGCTTTGGCAGGTAATATATACCGGTTTCGCCGCATCCAGCTCCTGGTACCTCTCCCGCAGCTTTTCCAGCGGAATGTTCACCACACCCTCCAGGTGTCCCCGGTCATACTCCCCGGGCCGGCGCACATCCAGCAGCGTAATGCTGCCATCCCGCGGCAGCTTTTCCAGGTCCTCCCAGTAATATTGCTTCACCGTGCCGTTGCGCACATTTTCAGCCGCATATCCCGCCATGTTCACCACATCCTTCGCGGTCCCATACGGCGGCGCATAGCACAGCTCCAGCTCGGTCAAATCCTGCACGTTCATCCCGGCGCGAATAGCCGTGGCCAGCACATCGCACCGTTTGTCCACGCCGTCCCGTCCCACCAACTGGGCGCCCAGCACGCGGCCAGTTTCTTTTTCAAACAACAATTTCAGCCGCATCCCCTCGGCCCCGGGGTAATAGTCCGCGTGGGACATGCCGCGCAGGTACACTTTGTCATACAGAATACCGGCGCTATTTGCCCCGGCCTCCGACAAGCCGGTGCTGGCCACCGTCCAGCCAAACACCCGCACTATGGCCGAGCCCTGTGTCCCTTGGTACACGCTGTCGCCCCCGGCCATGTTGTCCGCAGCAATGCGCCCCTGCTTGTTGGCGGGACCCGCCAGCGGCAACGACACCCGTTGCCCGGAGACAAAATGCCGCAGTTCCACCGCATCGCCCACGGCGTACACGTCCGGTGCCGAGGTGCGCAGGTGGTCATCCACCACAATGGCCCCGCGCGCATTTTGCGCTATGCCCGCCCCCTGCAAAAACCCGGTGTCCGGCCGCACCCCCATGGACAGTAAAACCAAATCCGCCGGCAACACTTGCCCGTCCTCCAGCTTTACCTGCAACGGGTTTCCCGGTGCATCGCATTCAAACCCCGCCACCGCCGCGGACAGATACAGCTGCACCCCCGCCTGCCGCAGGTGCTGGTGCACCCCCGCCGCCATGTCGCTGTCCAGGTTCGGCAGCAGGTGGTCTGCTTTTTCCACCACCGCCACCGCCAGCCCCTGCCGCGCAAAGTTCTCGGCCATTTCCAGGCCAATAGCGCCGCCGCCCACCACCACGGCGGTTTGGGGGCGCTTTTCTTCTATATATCCCCGCAGCACCAGCGTGTCCGGAATGGTGCGCAGCGTAAAAATGCGCGCGTCATCCCCACCCGCCCAGGGCGGCACCACCGGCGCAGCACCCGGCGCCAGCAGTAATATATCATAGCTTTCGGTATAGCCTTCCCCGGTAGCTGCCTGCACCACCTGCACCGTTTTGGCCGCTGTGTCCACCGCCGCCACCCGGTGCCCGGTACGCACCTGCACATTGGTTCGCCGTGCGAACTGCTCCGGCGTTTGTACCAGCAGGTCCTCCTTGTCCGGTATCTCCCCGCCCACATAATAGGGCAGGCCGCAGTTCGCAAACGAAATATACTCCCCTTGCTCCAGCAGCAGAATCTCGGCCTGCTCGCACAGCCGGCGCAGGCGTGCCGCCGCCGACGCGCCACCCGCAACCCCACCCACAATAATGTATTTCATGGCTGCCTCCCTTTCGTTGGCTTTCGGTCCATTTTTGCGTCATGCCTTTGGGCGTTTGGCTTTTCCAGTCATTTTCTCTATATTTATTTTGTATATCGCTGTAATGTTTATACTTTCTGTAATTTCTTTTTCTGCCTCTTCGTGGTACGCCGGCAGGTACTTTTCCGTCAGCCACATCAGCGCCTCACGCTTGCGGGCGGGGTCGGTCACCTCGCTGGCGCGGCCATACACCACCACACTTTCAAAATAGCTGGTCAGGTCCTTGTCAAACACTGCCCGGGCGCCCGCCACCGTGCAAAAACAGACCCGCTGCTCCCAGTTCATGTTGTCTATTTTTTGCCCGTCCCGCGCACAATGAAAATAAATATCCTCACCGTGTACCACATAGGACAACGGCGTCGCATACGGCCAGCCGTCTTCCCCCGCTGTTGCCAACACACCATAAATACCATTTTCTAAAATGGCGCGGGCCTCCGCCTGTGGAATCGCACAGTCTTTTCGCCGCATTTCCCGCATAATTACCGTCTCCTTTTTGGGGCATTTAATGGTACTATTTAAACCATATTTTTGTGTCCTTTCGCATCCATATTTTTGCCGCGGGTCATCCCGCCGGCACTTGTTTTTTTTCTTCTTTCGCGCCATCGCGGGGCTTTTTCAGGCGGCGGTACACACCAGAAACACCTTGCACCACCCCCGCCACACAGATACAATACAGCAGCTGGAACGCCGGGAAGAAATACCGGAATTCAAAGCTTTGTGCGTTGATAAAAAACGCCCCATAATAAAAAACCGCCACGGCATACAGCGCCAGCTCCGTTTTGCTTTTTTGGGTGGCCCATCGGTAAGCGCTTACCATCCCCGCGGCTAAAAACCAGACAAACGGCATGCGCAAAACCACAAAACCATCCAGGAACCCGTTCACATGATCCACAAACTGCTGCCGTCGCGCAGAGTCTGTAAATCCCATATTATACATATCATTGTTTATTTTATATTCAAACGCCATGTTGTACAGCGGCTTTTGTATCCCCAGCGCACGGCCAATGAAGGAAACCTTGTTCGCGAAAAACGCTCCCGGTTCCCGCAGCATCAGCTGAAAATACTTTTCCATCAGCGCGCCGCGGTTTTCCGGGGCGCCAATCTTGTTGTACGGCATGGTGCTGAACACCCAGCCCACCACACTGTCTCTTTCCCGGTCTATTGCCAGGCTTTCCCTCGTGCTGCCCGGCCCGCCGATGTCGTCCAAATAGTCCTGATACCGCTCCTGCTTCTCCTCCGGCAGGCGGTTTATGGTGGACAATATCTCCCAGGTAAAACCGGGCGCCGCGGTGTTCAGCACCCGCGCATCAAACAGTTGCGGCACCACCAACACCAGCGCCAGCCCGGCCAGCGCGCCGCCCAGCAGTGCCACCGTTTTCTTTTTTTGTCTGTCGCGTTTATAGCACACCAGCGCGAACACCACCAGCACCGGAAACACCGTAAACGCGTTCTGACGAAACCCAAACGCTACAAAGCTGGCTCCCACCATCAGCGCCAAATACAGCACCGCCTTGCCGGTGGAAATCTGCCGCTGGGGAGCTATTTCCATGCACAGCAAAACGCCGCAATTTATGCCCACCAGGCACCCAATGCCCATATCGCCCAAAACACTATACCCCAGCGTCAGCGGGTTCAAAAGCAACAGTGGCGCCAAATACCAAAATCGTTTCAGCAGCTTGCCCAGCAGCAAAAAAGACGTGAAAAAATACGCAAAACTTTGCAGCAGCGTCAACGACGCATAGCTCCCGGTTATTTTATACAACACCAGCATGAACAGCGACGGGACAACATTTAAAAATATTTCTCCCTCGGCGTTGTACAAAATCTGGTCAATCACGGTGGTCCAGCGCAAAATGGTGTCGGTAAAAAAGATGCCCGGGTAAGAAACCGCTGTGTAATACCCCGCCAGCAATATGGACACCACCGCAAAAATATACGCCATTTTATGCCGCACCACATGCCGCCACACCGTGCGCACACCGGCACCCACCGCCGTCTTGCCTCTTCCCATTGTGTTTTCCACCCGCCTCACCATAATCCCCCACCGGCGCACCCTGCAAAAAACGCCGCGCGCCACAGTATAAATTATAGCAAATGCCCGCCCAAAAGAAAACAACCGGCTCGCTTCTTCCGGCACTGGCGGCGCTCACCTCCGCCGCAGTTAACACCGCAATGCCTCTGCAACACAGGGTCGCTGGTGCGGACTCAAACAGAAGTGCCAAAGAAAAAGACAGGCACGCGGTCTGTCTTTTTCTTTGGCTCCCCAGAGTTTGACTCGAACCAACGACCCTGCGGTTAACAGTGTTTCAGAAAACCTTATTCCGATGTTGATTTCGGCCCATTCAAGCCATGATAAAACCCCTGATTCTTGCGCCTCTTTGGGATAATTTTGTCGGACTTGGTTTTTGCAATGTGCCACTGATTTAAACTAAGAATTCCTTGCTAATAGCTGTGTTGTTAGAATGCCGTTAGAAGAATGCTTGCCATTACAGTTTCTCTTAAGTCACTGCTAGGATCAAGGTAAGTTACATTATATAAAGGATACGTATCCTGTCGCTATCACAAGAGCACGCTTAGATAAACCGTTGAGAACATCCACTGAATTTTGGAGACAAAGTATCCAGGGGCAAAATATTATACCAGACATTTTCTTTATTGACAATTAACAACCCTCAATTATAATGGGAGATAGAAACAAAAAATCTCGATGATGCGTTTTCGCGCTAAAGAAGGGAGTAACCTCATGGGATATGTAGATACTTATCCGGAAGCAACGACTCGCAGAGACGAATATCAAAGGGTTATTGATGCCCTAAATACAGAAAAAGCCGTTATTGATACCGCCGTGAATACTAATTTGAGGACTGTTGGCGCATTTACTGATGGAAGTTTGGTGGGTGACTATTATGATGTATATAACAATAAAGTTTCAGAGTGGATGACCAGTGCAATAACAATAAAAAATGCTTACACGCACATTCAATCGGCACTAAACACTCGAATTATAAATGCAACTACACAGCGTAATTTGTGGAACACGCGGATTGGCCAAAAGACATGGGTGGAGGATCCGGTGGTATGAACAATCTTATTGAGGTGAAAACCAACATATCCTATGTCGATACACATTTTTCCGGAGTGAGGGCCTCATTCGATGTCTTAGAAGCTTTGCAGGCCAATATTACCGATTTCCTTGCGGAAGACGATAAATGGGCAGGTAAATCCCATAATAAGTGTGTCCAGACACACGACCTTCTGAAAGAGTATTTTACAGCAATCCGGCCGCTTTGTGTGGATTTTAAAGCAAAAATCGAAGATCTCATAAATACCGCAGACACATTTAAAAATGATTCGAACGATGTGACAAAATTAATCAATTGGTGATAAATATGAATTTGCGAGAAATATATGTGTTAAATCTTGCTTTGGATCAAAAAAATATTTTCATGTTACCGGACTTTGGCGAGTTAAACATGTCAAACCTATTGGTTGACGCTGTTAGCGAAGTATTAGTACGCAAAGGCCTTCTGGAAAGTGAAAATACATTCACATCTGAGGGAATGAAAATCACAAAACGCATTTTAGATTATAAAAAAGCAACGAAGTATGTGAAACTCGGCAGTTTAGTTATTGGTTACTGTAATCGCGAAAATGGTGTAGTATTGAAAAGATACCAGCAGGATGATTATGCTTTTGAACGCATCGATTTGAAAGATCAGTTTCACCAGCTTTGTATTGCATACCCTTTTTTGCAGCAAAAGAGTGGCAAGAGTCCAACTTCCGCTCTACCAACTCAAATGCAAATGACCTTTTCGGACGTGGTTCAGAAGTATGCGCTAACTATTGATAACTGTGCCTATCTATCCACTTTTACAGTCGAGAAAAGACACTGTACCAACGAAATAATATTTTCGCAGTCTGAAAATTTATATGTATATGACAGAGATTCACAATATCTTAAGCAGACAACGACTCTGGCGCTTCATAAGCTACTACAAGAGAGGATGGCAATATAGTGGGGAAGGATACCTTAGTATATGATGAGGATCATTTGGATAAAATTGCCAACAGCTATGAAGAAAGCGTAGTAGAGTTAGATACGCTTATAGAGTATCTAAGAAAAACAAAAGTAGCCTTTAGTAACAATTATTCTGGTCAAGGCAAAGAAATTGCATTGGATATATTTGAAAAAATAAAAGAGCATTTATTATATTTAAAAAACGGATATGGCATACTGCAAGAGTATGTAATATATTCTAAAGAAACTATGATTGAAGCAGATAAAGCTGGAGCATCCAGTTGAGTGTCCTTGGGTAAGCCATCGGTATATTAAGTATTGGGGAAATCTCGAAAGGAAAAAATATTGGGAACATGCAATACACTTATTTCGGATTTTGATAAATGGATTCAACCCATAGCAAACAATTGGAATGGCATGGGCCGTGTGAGTGACAATTTTGAACCTGCTTTGGTCGCTGCACAAAATGCTAATACTATCTTGGCAGGTGCCCCGAGTGATGTGGGAGGAAAACTAACCATTACGGTGACACAAAGTGAATTAGATCAATTGCGAGTTCAAAGAATGACATTGAAAAATTTTACCGACAGCATTCATTACGAAGTGGCTGAGTTGATTGACATTCCTTTTACACAACGGCTGGAACCAATTATGCAGGCTGCATATGATCTCAGCCCAAAAGAATTTCGAACATCAAAACCTCTTCTTGGATTTATTCCATGGGGAAGCTCTTTGGAAGAAATTTTATTTGGTGCAATTAACGAGGCCGGACTTAAGGATGATTTTAATCTGAAAGAAAAAACAAAACTGCTAAATGAAGATACCCCAAGTCAAAATTTATCCGACGCCATCTACGATGCGAAATTCTGGGCAAAAGAATTTGACAAAGCACATGAGGCACAAAAACTGTCTGAGGAATTTTTGGCAAAGAACGAAAAAGATTGGGAAACCAAAACGCCCGATGAAAAGCAAAAGTTGCTTGAGGAATACGCAATTCAATTGGGTGAAATATATGGTGAGGGAAAAAAGGGCACCCCTATTGTCACAAGCGTTATGTGGTCAAGCCAAGATACGGATTCGAGAGCAGGCAAGATGAAAAATGCGTGGGGATACACCTACAGTTTTGACAATCCGCGCACAGGAGTTATTTTTATTAAAGATACATACGGCATTAATGATCCTGTATCAAACGATATTCACCACGCCCTGAATACTGTTACGCATGAAGCGCGCCATCAATACCAAAGCGCTGCTTTTGACGACCCCAGCGGTTACGGAACACCAGCGGATATCAGCACCGATTGGCAAGATTGGAGTAAAAATTATTGGGTGAGGCCTATGGAGATTGATGCTCGCGCAATGTCTGCATATGTAACTATTTGACAAATTTTCGGTGAGCGCGCACCGAATTTATGAGGGAAAACTAATGAGTAAACGGTGGATTATCTATCTTGTTTTGGGTGGTATAGTTTTTGGGTTGTTGAACGGATGCGGGAATAGAACACAAACCACATCAATACTGCTTTCAGATGTTACAAATGAGGAGGGAGACATGTACAGCGAAACATTGGCTGCCGCCAAAGAACTGAACAATCAAAGCAATTTGTTGGGAGTCACTTTGCTAGGCTTGCCTCCAGAAGATGCAATGTACCCCGGCCCGAACCAATATGGGGATGGGAATGATTATTACAGCATATTTTCATACGGCGACAAGGCATGTATTACCGAAGTAGAAGTATCATCTCCGGAAGCCAATATCTATGGTATTGCGCCAGGCGATGAAGCTGCCAGCATAGAAACGATATTGATCTCTCAAGGATATTCCCTTGTCTCGGATGATCTTTCCGGAGAGAAAGACACAATATTCTATCAAAAATACCACATATCAATCCAGCTTACAGTTCCTCGCGACAGCTCTGATTTGGATACTGCGGTAATAACACGAATTGCTATTGTTGTGCGTGACCCTGACGATGTGGGGGCTGTATTTTAGTTCCCGATACTGTTTTCATGAAATTTTTCAAGCCGGTTTTTAAAGTAGCTTCGTCGAATTTTTAGATTCTAAACATAAGGTAAACCCCCAATTGTACAATTGGGGGTTTTTATGGTTTGTGCTTTAGCACGAGAACACCACCGGCTATGCCGGTGGTCGGACAGTCCTTTGCTTTAGCTGTAAGGCCCTTGCCCTTTGTGTTAATAAAGCGGCTATCAGTTACCAATGTGCTAACAAAGAGCAGTTTTGCCG
>JAVBPZ010000012.1:0-35187 GCA_031549285.1 Oscillospiraceae bacterium
AGAGCAGTTTTGCCGTTTCAACGGCGGCAGGGCATGAGATGCAAGAGGCATGACCTTTTCAATGCGCCCTCAGGCGCCAGCCGGTACCAGCGCCTTCTAGGCGCTGAGCAAGCCACCCGCTGAGCGGGTGGTCATGACGGAAGGCGGGGGATTCGAACCAGCGCTGGGTCAGCCGGATGCAAGCGAAGCGAGCAGGCGGCATCCAGTCGGGCGCAGCAAACGCACATAATCCGAACCCAAAGCCAACGGTGAGAATGGTTGGGGATGGGTTCGGATTTGTGCTAATAGTATGACAATAATAAAAAATATCGTAAGTAAGATTTTTTACACCTTCATACTTTTGGGAGACGAAGCAAATTATCGTATGGTGTATCGTTCGCTTCAGAACGAACATATTTTTCCATACGAACGCTCACCGCAGGAAGCAGTTCGGGGTAAGGAGAAATCCCCACACAAATACTACTCGGATTGTTGCACAAATGGTCATGCAGAACAGCTTTGCTGTAGTACTGATTTGCGCCGTCACCCTCAAGGTAAATGTCGGAAATATCCTGACAAGAGGTCGAGTCATTGCAGCCGGGGCACATTCTTAGTTTGGTGGCATAGAGCATTGTTAATACCTACTTTCCTTTCGCTTTTGGTTTAGTTTGTGATAGGGCGCTTCCAGCAACAGATTTGGTTTTGCTGCTGGTTCGACCGTCGCGAAGCAGCGAAGATGCTTTCCTAGCAACAGGGCGGGACGTCTGCTTGTGGTTAACTTTCGGCATGAAAAAACTCCTTTACAATTTGGTGTTGCATCGATGCAACACCATTATATCACTCCCGTTCCCCAAATGCAACACTTTTGTTGCATTTGGGGAACGGGAGTGATATTATGAGAAATACAACTGGAGGTGCAATAAATGGCTGATTTGAGTTTTGGAGAATATATCATAGCTTCACGGATGAAAAATAGTATGAGCCAACGTGCTTTAGCGGCGAAAGCCGGTGTGACAAATTCAACAATTAGTAGAATTGAGGCTAATTTAGTTAAGCCAGACCCTAGTACGCTGGAAAAACTTGCAGAGGCCCTTGCCGAAGACAAAAGCCTGCTGATGACCAAGTGCGGATATAGTGAAATACCCGAAGAATTTATTTTGATTGCTCGTCGAACAGGTGAACTAACACCAGAACAGCGCTTCCAAGTTTATCAAGCCTTGAACGATACAATTGATGATGTTCTTCGCAAGGCAGAATTGGACGATGAGGACGATTAAATAGAGAAGTACGATTGGGAAGAAATTACTGCTCGTGCATACCTCGCTCTTATGGAAACAGGAGCCCTAGCCTTTCCGCTGCAGCCAAAACAAATTCGGTGTAAAGGTGTTCAAATAATGAGTTACCAGAAATACTCACGACTTGCCGAAATCCCAATATCTTATATCACCTGTGACCATGAATTTGATGATGCTTTTTTGTGTTCGGAGTTGCGGCCGGGATTAAAACTTATTCTTTACAATAAAGATAAAAATGATAGCAGAATGAAGCATACCCTCTGGCATGAAATTGGACATATTAAATGTGGACATACTTCGCATGGAAACGGACAAGAAGTTGAGGCCAACTTTTTTGCGGCCCAAGCTAATGCGCCGAATATTTTAATTAGGGAATTACACGAAAGGGGCTATCCCCCGACTCCAAAGCTATTGGTTGATTGTTTTGGTTTGAGTAATGAAGCTGCACAGAAAAAAATGAAATACCTCGCCACACATAAGTATTCGCATAAAAACGAATTTGATGATGTGATTCTTACACAATTCCAAAGCTATCTGAATACAAAATATCCCGCCAAGGGCAGGGCATACTATGATAGCTATGATGACGAGATGGAAAAAGAACGGCAAAACTGGTATTAGAGGAAGATTGATTTATTGATACAATAAAAAACGACGGAGCTCTAATTGGGAAGCGCCGTTGCTGGCTATCGGTGTGGCACGGGCCTACCCGCCCGTGCCCTTGTTCTTTCTCTCCGCTTGCTGTTTCTTCTGCATTCGCTGTACGCAAATATGCGAAAGAGGCAAAGGGAGCAAGCCGACATAGTTTTCTTCAGCCCTCTTCGTCCTCTACCGTGACGTCCTTGCCAAAAAAGGTGCCGATGTAGCTGTTGATCCAGGACTCTATATCGTCGGAGCCGGAAACGAGCGTTTCATTCACGCCGGCCGGTACCTGTGCGGGGCGCACCAGTGTTACCTGGGTGGTGTCGTCCTGTTCCAGCAGCACCCAGTTTTCGTTCATGACCTGGCGGTAGTGCCCGGCTTTGCCGTTCAGCAGGTCCCGGTAGATGTGCACGGAGTTCGGCAGGATCTGTTTGCCGGTGTAGCGGCCGCCCAGCAGTGTCATGCCGGAAAAGAACACAAACAGCAAGGCGAGCGCCCCGGCCAGGCCGCGCTGCTGCCAGCGGACAAGGTGCCAGCGGCGCCGGGACAGCCAGCCGCACAGGTAAAAGAGGCTCGCGTACCAGAACAGCACCAGTACGAAATAAGCCATGTAAGCGACGCGGCCCTCTACCACTTTGTTGCCGGTGGTGTAAGCATATGGGAAACATGCGGCCGCTACCGCGAAGACCGCCAACAAAAACGGCAGGGCCGGGTACCGGAACGAAAAGGATGTTTTACGCGCAATGTAGTAGAAAAATGGCAGCAATGCCACCGAAAACGGCAGAATCCAGGATGGCAACAGGCAGTCCATGAACAGGTACTGGACAGACAGCACCGCGAAATAGGCACCGCGGAGAGGGGAGCCGGCGTATGAGGTACCCCAGGAGTCCTGGCGCAGGGCGTTGCCGGGGGCCAGGATGTTGGCCAGGAACAGTACTGCCAGAAGCGCGGCCAGCAGAGCGGAAAACAGGATTTTCTGTTTGTGCCGGGCGTCCCAGACGATGCGCACGGCCAGAAAAACCAGCGCATATGCCACCATGGGAAGCGAGGAATTGATATGGGAGCCCGCGATAAGCACCGCCAAAACCACCAGGCCGATCTTTACCAGCACGCCGCCCCAGCGGGTTTTTGGCTGCAAAAACAACAACGAAAAGAAAAACAGCAGCCAGGTGAACGGCAGGGAATACCCGCAGATGGCGGCCAGCCAGGGCAGTACCTCGCTGGACCAGGCCAGGGGAGTGAAGTTAAAAAAGAGAAACACAAAACCGGAAGTCAAGAAAGCGATATGCCACCATTTCAGGCCCAGGTACCGGCGGGATACCGTGAAAAAGAAGGTGACGATGCTGGCGACGAACAGCAGTGTGTAGAGAAAAAGCTGCCACTGGTGCGCGCCTACCGAAATGGACATGCCGCCCAGGGAACAAAAAAAGAGCGTGGAGTACGATCCCGCCCAGGTTTGGACATAGTATATGGTGCTGTCCCAGGCGCCGCGAAGTAGCCCAAAAACCGAGCCGGTCTGCTGCCAGGCGTCGTGCGCGCGGGTGTTGAAGCCGAAATCATCCACCACAGGGAAGTTATAAAAACTGATGATGAGCAGCGCCAGTACCGTGAAAGCGGCGGCAGCCACCGCCAGCAGGGCTACTGCCTTTTCCAGGCGGACGGTCTTTTCCCCCGCGGGGTTTGTGCCATCGCCTGTTTTTGGGGGGGCCGCCGGGGCCGTAGCAGACATTGCCGGGGTTTCAGTCATTTGTTTTGTCCTCCGAAAAATGCAGCTGTTTCCACAGCCGAAGAATGTTTTTCATGTAGTTTGAGATGGTTCCTGCCACTTTTACTTTGGTGTCGTCGTTATCCACCCAGGTGATAGGGACCTCGCAGATATCCATGCGCATGCGCTCGGCACGGACCATCAGCTCGATGCAGTAAAACCAGCCGGAGGTCGGCGCGGTTACCGCCATCAGCTGGTCCAGCGCGTCCCGCCGGAAGAATTTGAACCCGCAGACGGCGTCGTCAATTTTCATGTGAAAGAACAGCTTTAACAAATATTTAAGGCCGTAAGATGTTACGCGACGCATTTTATGCCGCCCAACAATTTTGGATTTTTTACTGAGGCGCGAGGCGTTGAAGATTTGTATCTGGCTGTTTTCGGCAAAGGTTTGGTCCATGGTAAGCAGGCAGGCAAGGTCGGTGGACAGGTCGATGTCCATGTAACCGACGATTTCATAGCGGTTTTCCTGTACGCCGCTGCGAAAGGCGATGCCCACACCGCGCTCATTCAGCCGCAGGCAGCCGACGTTTTCAAAGCGGGCGGCATAGTCCTGCGCCATCTGCCAGGTGGCGTCCACCGAGCCGTTGTCCACAATGGTGATGTGGTAGCGCCCGGCGAAGTGCGCATCCATGAAACGGACGGTTTCGCAAACGCCATGGTCGATGCGCCGTTCTTCATTCAACACCGGGAAAATTACGTGAATTTTGTTCAAGGATGCGCCTCCTTTCTAAACCGGCCGGATATACCGCTAGGGTTTATTTGCCAACGAAGCGAGAAATACGCGAAAGATTGGTTTGGACAAGCCGGAATGAGGCGGGCCAGGAAGGACGGCCTATATTGGTGCAACAACAGTATAACAGGTTCTGGTAAAAAATTACAGATGCCGGCGCCGCCGTGGGGCGGGCGTCCCGAATGCCGCCGGGCGGATTATGGCGCGCCGTTTTGTGGCGGTGCTTTTTTGGCAAAGCGGGAAAACAGCGGCGGCAGGGGCTGCAACAGGAAACGGGCGCCTTCGTCCGCCACCGGGATCATAAACAAAAGAAAAGGAATGCTGTAGGTGAAAAAGGTTTCCCAGATTTGCAGGAACAGCAGTACCCCCACCATGGCAAGGCCGGAAAAAAAGACGCCGTCTACCTGTGGTTTTAAAAACTGGCTGACAGCCCCGGCCAACAGAAGCAGCAGCAGCGCCGGCAGCACACCGACATTGGATGCGGTAGGGCTGGGGCTGGAATGAATGAACTGGCTCCAGGGGATATGCAGTTTCTGCCACTGATGTGTGAAAAGACCGATGGGGCCCATTTCCGCCAGGCGGGCGCGGATGGTTTCCATGGCGAGGGCGTGCCGCGCCTGTTTGTTGGGGGCCTCGTACGTTTGGGCGGAGAACGCGGGGTTAAACTGGCCGTCCTCCAGCAGCCCGGTGGCTATGTAATAAGACAGCGGGTATTCATATACCTCAGCCGCAGACATATCGATGTATTTGCTGTGCTGCCACAGCTGGCGGAACCCAAACTGGGTGAGGGAAAAACACACCACCAAAACCAGGCCATAGACCAGCGCCTGGCGCCAGTGGAAGGCGAAAATGACAAACAAGACCGCGGCGACAAGCAGAATGGTGGTAGAACCGGCCATAAGCGCGGCGGCGCCGAACAGCGCACCACTGAGGCAAAACAGCAAAATTTTTGACAGGCGGCCGGTGCGCTTCACCGCCAGGGATAAAAAGAAAACAGCGGCGAATAAATAAGGATAACACAGCTGATGCGTATAGCCTTCAAAAACAGCATAGCGCAGCGGGCTGAGCACCAGCAGCGCCAAGATACCGATGGAAAGTGTGCGACGGGTGCCGAACCAAAGGCGCAGGGCGCCGATGAAAAACAGGATAGCGACATCGATGCCCACGGCAGCCAGCAGGCCATATGCTTGGTGGGGGGCGATGAAGGCGGACAGCCCAGTAGCGGTAACAACCCACCGGAACAGGTACAGTTCCGCTATAATGAACGTTTGGTGGGGGTAGCGCAGGACATAGGGGACGCTGTCGGTAAAATGGCCGTGTTCCATCAGTTCGTTCACGGCGGTGTATACAGCCTCCCAGTCGCCGGTGTGGCGCATGAAGGAAAGGCCGTTGAGGGCCATATAGACCTGGACGCCAGCCGTGGCGGCCAGCAAAACCAAAAAAGCAATAAAAAGAGCCCGGGTGGGAAGCGAAGCGCGGTTTGAAAGCCATACCACCCCCAGCCCGACCAGCAGCACGACCACGGCGGGAAGCAGGTACCAAGGCGTGCGGTGGAAGCTGGCGATGAAAGCAAACAGGAACAGCACGAAGAACAGCGCCCAGAATGCCTTTTGCAAGGTGGTTTTTGCCACAACAACACCCCTTTTTGCTGCGAATGGTGATGTACTATGAAGCGGGCATGTTTCTGGCTGGAAACAAGCCCAGAAAACCCTGTGTGAAGCCATGCCGGTTCGGTTTTATCCAAAATAATTATAGGGGATAGAAGGGCGAAAAGCAATAAAACGATGGATCGACGGCTGTGTGGAACGGTGGGCTGCTGTGCAGATGGGAATTTGGCCAAAAGCGCCCCTGCACAAAAAAACACCCGGCAGAACCCGCCGGGCCTGTGCCTGGGGGAATATCTGCCGGGGAAGGTGTTTTGGTGCCGCGGGGGTGTTCCATGGTTTGCGCCAGCATGTGCGCCGCGGTTTGCGCAGCCGGGCAAGCAGTATGAAGAAGGGCTGGGGATAGGGCGGATGGGCGTATATTTGCATGGAGGCGCCGCTTTCCGCTAACACCATGGGTGTTGGCATATGTGGATTTGCATAGAACAATAAAAAGAAGGACGTTTATCGGTCGATAGCGGGGCCGCCCACCAGCGGAAGAAACGCGCCATAGCCTTCTTTCTCCATTTCCTCCGCCGGAATGAAACGCAGGGAAGCACTGTTGATGCAATAGCGCAGGCCGCCGGCGGCCGCCGGGCCGTCGGTAAACACATGGCCCAGGTGGGCGTCGCCGCCGGTGCTGCGAACCTCGGTACGGATAAGGCCGTGGGAGGCGTCCTTTATTTCGCGCAGTGCGGCGGGGTCTATGGGACGCGAAAAGCTGGGCCAGCCGCAGCCGGAGTCGAACTTATCACTGGAAACAAACAGCGGCTGGCCGGTGGTAACGTCCACGTAAATGCCGCGGCGATGATTGTCCCAGAATTCGTTCTGGAAAGGCGGTTCGGTGGCGCTGTTTTGGGTTACGTCATATTGCAGTGGGGTCAGCTGCTGGCGCAGGGTGTCGGCGCTGGGGGCGGGGTAAGCGGCACCGGCGACAATGTTTGGGGCAGGTGTGACGGCCGGTGTGGCAGAGGGTGCGTTGCCAGGGGATGGCCGGGGTGTGGGCGCGGGGGGTGGTGCTGGTTCTGCCGGGGCCTGGGCGGCGCGGGCAAAGAGTTCCGGTCCGATGTGGCAGTAGCCGCCGGGGTGCTTGTCCAGGTATTTTTGGTGGGTTTCCTCGGCGGGGAAGAACTGCCGCAGGGGTTTTGCCTCAATGGCGATGGGCATTACCAGCTGTTTTTGCAGCGTGTCCAGTGAAGCGCGGATGCGCGGCAGGTCGGTGGGGTCGGTATAGTAAATGCCGGTGCGGTACTGGCGGCCAACATCGCCCCCCTGGCGGTTTACGGCGGTGGGGTCGATGGCGTCATAATAGAGGGTCAGTATGGTTTCCAGCGACAGCCGGGTTTCATCGTACTGGATGTGTACGGTTTCCGCATGGTCGGTGCCGGAATAGCATACGTCCTCATAGGTGGGGTTTTGGGTTTTGCCGTTGGCGTAGCCAACCTCGGTTTTTTTCACGCCGGGGACCAGATCAAAGTATTTCTGGGTGCCCCAAAAGCACCCGCCGGCCAGATAAATGTCTTTCATTTCGTGTCCTCCAGTGCGCCGGTGGCGCAGGCGGGTGGCGGAACGGCAGGTTCGCCACGTGGATAATGGGTATTAACCCCAGGGAAGAGCCCCGGTCCCGCGCGTTTCGCGTTTTCCGCGGCAGCCCGTAGGCCGCCATCCCTTGAGTCTCTTTGGCAGAGACTGCGGGGTAGTTAGCCGTTGTCGCCCTCCTCCCGTGGCCATGCGCATGCAAGTATGCGCGCGGTGCTCGTAACAAAGAACAAATATACTAATAGGAATATCGTTGCAAATAATACAAAAGGGATTGTTTTGGTTAGCCGGCCAGCGCAAGGTGCTGGCACCCGGAATGCTGTAACCCGCGAATGCCGCTATAGATACCACACGGCGGGGTTGGTGGAGGAAACCGCGATGGCGCCGGCGGAAAGCGCGTGCAGCACGTCTTCCTTGTCGCTGACCAGGCCCCCCGCCACCAAGGGAACCGGGGACGCATCGGCGATTTTTTGCAGCATTTTGGGCATGACGCCGGGAAGGATCTCCACCAGGTCCCCCACGTCTGGGGCCAGCTGTTTTTGCAGGTTGTGCAGGGCAAGGGAATCCAACAAGAAAAACCGGCGGATGGCAACCAGGCCAATTTCCTGTGCGCGTCGCACCAAAGCGGGCTTGGTACTGATGATTCCGTCGGCGGCGGTGGCGCTGGCAATGTAGTCCACCGCGGCCTCCCGCGCGGAAAGGCCGTCGATGAGGTCGATGTGGACGAAAACAGCTTTGCCGGCGGTATGCGCCTGCCGGACGATGTCCGGAATGCTGACCACCGTGCCATACAGCACAAACACCACCGGCGCGTCGCAGCGCAGGCACTCCGCCAGGCCGGTGTTATCCTTTATGGCGGCGATGATGGGTGTTTGCTCCAATAGCGCCAGGATGTCTTGTTTGGTCATGGGTACACCTCGCGGGGTTTGTGTGGTGGGCATGGCGGATGGGACGGATGAACTGGGGGAAGAAGCTGGGACACGGAACAAAAGCGGCATTCTATTATTAATGTGGGGAAGCCTTTTTTGTGGCGTCGCAGCAATCGATTAGCGCTATTACTTTGCATTTTTTTGCGACAGGATGCGAAAAAACGAGTGAAGAAAAGATAATGGGGAAGAGATAGCTTTCCGCCACTGTGGAGGCGGGGTGTGCCAGAAACCGGCAGGGTGTTCCAGGCGGCTGCCACGCCCATAAACAGGTCCATACTAGCGGTATGTTCAGTGTAGCCCCGGTGAGGCCAGAAAGCAAGCGGAAGAAGGAGAACGGTGGCGAAAACAAACGGAGGTGCGGCGGCACCCCCGCGAGAAGCGGATTTTGGCGAAACGCTTTTGGAAAACACAAAAAAGGCCGAAGATATTGTGGATGAAAGATATTGCAAAAATATAACGATATTGTGTAAATATTGGGTTAAACAGATTCTGCGGGAAGGGGACGGACGAAACGGAAGCGGGAGTAAGGACAAACGCTAGCGTGCGGGCAGGCTGCGGGTGGCCACAAAATTTGCCCCGGTGCCCAGGATATCCGGCAGCACCACCTGCCCCAGAGACACCGGCGCCGCCACGGTGACGGCGTCCAACAAGCGCATGGCGCGAAAAAGATCTTTTTTAGGGATGTCGCGATCGGTCTTTACCGGCAGGCGCGGAATGGCGGCGCCGGTGACGCGCACGGTGGAGGTGAGCACCCGCGTGGGACACTGCACCTCTTTTTTACCGTAGGTTTCCCCGCGGGGACAAGCGTTGCCGGTTACCGCAAAGGCATGCTGTTCATCCACCCGAAGATGGCAGCCTTTGGGGCACACGATGCAGATGAGTTCTTTCATTGGAAAACCTCCCGTGAGAAGAAACTGTGCGGAAATGACAAAATTTATCATAGAAAAAGGGGCGGATAGAAAAAGGAGTGCAATAGTATAAAAATCAAAAAAATCATCTTATATTTTGAAAAAATGGAAGAATGAAGAAGGTGATGTTGTGAATGCTGCGATATAATCAAGGAGGGGAAGGCGGGCGGACGAAGGAATACGTGGACATTGTAAAGGGTTTGGCGAATGTATGAAGGAGCAGGCAGGAAAGGAAACCGTACATGGGCGAAGGAAAAAAGAAAGACATAAGGGCAAAAGGGTAAATGAATAAAAAGGCGGACGAGGGCGAGTGATATCTTCGCCTGCGACAGGTGCTACTCTGCCGATACCGCGGCCACCTGGGCGTCCGGGCCCAGTTTTGCCAGCAGCGCCGGCGGCAGGGTGATTTTTTCCATTTCACCGGGGGTCATTTGTTCGCGTTTGTAGCGGGCTACCACCGCGCCGCCGGAACGTACCTCGATGCGGGAGGGGCCAAAGATGCGCGTGACACGCAGGGAGATATCCACTGCAGTGTCGGCGCCGCCGGGGCGAATGGCCTGCGGGACGGTGTAGCTGACGTTTTCGCCGGGGGACAGGGGGATACAGGCGGCCTGCGCGTGCGGCGGCGCGGCGCAATACGCGGCGGCGGCAGCCCCGGCGCGGCGGCTTTCCACGGTGACGAAATCCACCAGGTCGTGCACATGCGCCACATTGCCGCACGCGAAGACACCCGGCAGGCTGGTTTCCATATTTTCAAACACCACCGGGCCGCCGGTGTGGTTGTCTATGGAAACGCCGGCCTGGCGGGAAAGCTCATTTTCCGGGATGAGGCCCACCGACAGCAGCACCGTGTCACAGTCGATCACCTGCTGGGTGCCGGGAATGGGCAGACGTGCAGCGTCCACCTGCTGCACCACCACCTGCTGCACACGGTCCCGGCCGCGTATCTCGGTGATGGTGTGGGACAAGTGCAGCGGAATGTCATAATCCTGCAGGCATTGCACAATATTTCGGGTGAGGCCGCCGGAATATGGCATAACCTCGTACACGCCCAGCACCTCGGCACCTTCCAGCGTGAGCCGGCGGGCCATAATGAGACCGATATCGCCGGAGCCCAAAATGACCGCGCGGCGGCCGATGTGGTAGCCCTCGATGTTCATGTACAGCTGGGCGGCGCCGGCGGTAAGCACACCGGCCGGCCGGGTGCCCGGAATACCGATGGCCCCGCGGGTGCGTTCCCGGCAGCCCATGGCCAGCACCACCGCGCGGGCGGGCAGCTGCAGGTAACCGTGCGCGGGATGAATGGCGTGCACCACCTTGTCCGGGGTAACGGTGAGCACCATGCAGTCGCACAGCACCTGTACGCCGCTGTCCGCCAGCTGGCGAATGAACCGCTCGGCATATTCGGGGCCGGTGAGCTCTTGGCCAAAATAATGCAGGCCAAAGCCGTTGTGTATGCACTGGTTCAAAATGCCGCCCAGGTCGTGGTTACGCTCCAGCAGCAGCACATTTTCCGCGCCGGATTCCCGCGCGGACAGCGCCGCGGCAAGGCCCGCGGGCCCGCCGCCCACCACAAGGACATCGTACCCGTGGGCCGGTGGGGCAAAAGCAGGGGAAGGGGTCATTCGCCGCCACCCCCTTTCCCGGAAGAGGTGTCTGGGGGATTTTTTGCAGCAGGCGTTTGGGGTGAACTTGCAGGTGGGCCTGCGGGACAATTTGGAAGCGGTTTACCAGGAGTATTCCCAGTATTTTGACGAGTGTTTTCAAAATTATTTTGGGCAGAATCAGCACAATAATATTCTGAATAATAGAAATGTTCGGCATTTTCTGTAGAAATAGGACCAGTTTTGGTTTCGCCCAGGATGATGGTGCTGCCGGGCCGGTCCAGCGGAACGGCGCTTTGCGCAAGGCCCGCCTCCCGCGCGATAATGGCCTGTACCCGCGGCCCGCAAAAGCCGCCTTGGCACCGGCCCATGCCGGGGTTGCACCGGCGCTTTACCGCGTCCAGCGAGCGCGGCGGCAGCGGCCGATGCAGCGCATCCACAATTTCGCCCTCGGTGATGGTTTCACAGCGGCAGACGATCTGCCCATACTGCGGATTCTTCGCAATTTTTTGGTTTTTATCCGCTGCCGACAGGTGCTTAAACCGGATAACGTGCCGCTGGGTGATGGTGCCGGCTTTTGCTGGCAGGGGAAGACCCGCGGCGGACAGCAGAGACAGCATGTCCTGCGCGATGGCCGGGGCGCAGGTGAGGCCGGGGCTTTTGATACCCGCAATGTTGAAAAACCCCGGCACAGTGGGCGAGGGGCCCACAATAAAGTCCCCGGTATCGGCCACGGCGCGCACCCCGGCAAAGTTGCGGATGGACTCCCGGAAATTGATGTCCGGTACAGATTTTACCGCCATGCCGCGCACAAAAGCAAGGCCGTCGGCGGTGGTGGCAAGGTTCTCATCCGGAACCGGCTCTGCGTTTGGGCCGACGATAAGGTTGCCATGCACGGTGGGCGCCACCAGCACGCCTTTTCCGGCGGGGGACGGGCACTGGAACACAATGTGGCGCACAAGCGTCCCCTGGGTGGTGTCCAGCAGGAAGTACTGGCCCCGGCTGGGCTGAATGGAAAAGCGCGCCCCCTCGGCCATGCGGCTAACCTCGGCGGCATAGACCCCGGCGGCGTTCACCACATAGCGGGCGGCAACATCGCCCGCGGTGGTGCGCACCGTGAAGTGGTCCCCGGTTTTTTCGATGGCGGAGACAGCGGTGTCCAGCCATACCTCGGCACCGTTTTGCACCGCGACCTCGGCCTGTGCGCTGGCCAGCTCCCACGGGTTTACCACCGCGGCGGTGGGTGCGTACAAAGCAATATTTGCGGCAGAATTCAGCGATGGTTCCATTTTGTGCAGTTCTATTTTGTTAAGAATGCGTAAATCTGGCACCCCGTTCTGGATGCCGCGCGCGTATAAATCCTGGATGGTTTTAGCATCCTCCGGCGTGAAACCGATGACCAGAGAACCGGTTTGGGAAAACGGAATGTCCAGATCGGCACAAAGCTGCGCAATGAGGCGGTTGCCCCAGACGTTGTATTTTGCCATCAGAGTGCCGGGCGCGGGGTCATATCCGGCGTGCACGATGGCGCTGTTTGCCTTGGTGGTGCCCACGCCCACATCGTTTTCTTTTTCCAGCAGCAGTGCCTGTACATCGTACTGGCTGAGGGCGTACAATAGCGAACAGCCGCAGGCTCCACCGCCAACAATGACGATATCTTTCATATACACACTCCTTTGCGCGCCGCAGGGTAGCCAGAAAAACAAAAAAGCCAGGGAATTTGGCCCACAACAAACACGGGCCTCCTTCTGCCTGACTCAAAACTCTCGCAGTGCAAACGGGAAACTTTGACTGTATTATAGCATAAAATGCCCCGAAAAACAAGATGACGCGGCTGTTGCCTGGGGAAAGCAGGGTATGTGCCGCGGGTGCGGGGAGAAAAAAGAAAGAGGCAGAAAAACGCATGAAGGTGGCAATAAAAACAAAATAATTACAAAAATACCCATACAGCAAAAGAATCATGCCATATTTTTTAAAAACAATGACGTGTAAATCTGCCCGGGAGAGCGTAAAAATATTGTAGTATAAACGCAAATAAAATAGTTTACAATTCGTCCATGGAATTTACAGGAACCGCGGGGTACAATGTGAACTACCTTTTCACCGGTGCAAGGGAAAAAGAGACGAACGACACCCCCGCACAAAACCAGCGGCGGGACAAAACGAAGGAGGCAGACAAACCATGAAAAAGGAACCCCAATTTTTTATTTGTAAGCACTGCGGAAATGTGGCGGAAAAGCTGTTTGACGGCGGCGTAGGCATGGTGTGCTGCGGCGAAGAGATGCAGCGGATGGTGCCAAATACCACCGATGGCGCGGCCGAAAAGCATGTGCCGGTATACACCGGGAACGGACGCGACATAGAGGTGCAGGTGGGCAGTGTGCCGCACCCCATGCTGCCGGAGCATTACATCGGCTGGATTTGGTTGGAGACACAGCTGGGCGGCCAGCGCAAGGTGCTGGCACCCGGGGATGAGCCCAGAGCGGTATTTACACTGGCGCCGGGCGACACCGCCATTGCCATTTATGAGTGGTGCAACATCCATGGCCTGTGGAAGGTGGACGTGAACGGGTGATGCCGCGGAAGATGCGCAAAACCACCATGCGCTGAGAAAAACCACCCCAAAGGCGGGATGCCAGCGGTGGGTGCGTGTTATGGGATGTCAGCCGATTTTTAGCGTAGTAGGTAAATTGTGCCAAAACCTGCTTGGCAGATGAAAGAAAATTGTGTGAAAACTGGAGTCCCCTCTTGCGGGATTCCAGTTTTTATTATATAGTAAACTCAACTGAGAACATGCGTTGTTTTCATGGCGTAGGCTCCGCCGGGTGCGGGTTTTATGCGTGCGAAATTTTAGAATTTGGATCCCGCTTTCCGGCCCAAAAACCCAGGCGATGGCGGCGTGGCAGGCTGGAAGCGCGAAAGGCGGATGGAACGATGAAAAAATATGGCAAGAGATTGATAGCAATGGTGCTGGTGGTATTGGTGCTGGCAGCTTTTTCCGCGCCTGCCTTTGCGGCCGGCGCGCCCCAGCCGGTGCGGGATGCACGCGACAGCGTGGTGCGCATCATGAACTATGTGTCGGATGATGAGATTTACTCGGGGACCGGCTTTGCCGTGGGAACCGAGGAGGACATTTATATTGTAACGAACTACCACGTGGTGGAGGATGCCGAAGAGATTTATGTGATGTATGACACCGGCAAATATGTGGAAGCAACCGTGTATGAAGAGAGCGAACCGCGCGACCTGGCGGTTTTGAAGCTGAAGAAGGATATTCCGGGGCTGGTGCCGCTGACACTGGAAACCGGCGAGATTGATACCGGAATGGCGGTGTATGCGCTGGGCTACCCGGGCGCGGCCGATGTGCTGGCACAGGGGCTGGAAGGGTATGACGTGGAGGACAAGGAAGAGCTGCTGCACGCGGTGATTGCGGACAAGCAGTCCATGACCATGACCAACGGCATTATCAGCGCTATTGTGGATTCCTCGCTGATTGGTGATGGGTCCCGCAAGGTGAAATTGATTCAGACCAATACCGCGATTAACCACGGGAACTCTGGCGGGCCGCTGCTGGATGAAGAAGGCAATGTGGTGGGGATTAATACCATTGGCCTGGCGTCGCTGGGTGTGGAGGCCATGAATGGCAGCATACATGTGGAAGAGCTGGAAAAGCTGCTGAAAACCAAAAAGATTGAGTATTTGGAGCCGGTGGAAGAAGAGGAAGTGGTGGAGGTGGCGCCGAACCACACCGTGCTGATTGTGGTGCTGGTGCTGGTGGGCTTGGCCATTATTGGCGCCGTGGTGGGCATTATGCTGTACCGGCGCAGCCGCCAAAAGAGCGGCGGCATTGCGGGCGGTGTTTCCTTTGCGGAGTTTGAGCGCAGCGGCAAGGTGCTGAACGAGGTAACGGTAAACGAGATGGTAAAGAACTTCCTGGCCACGGTGATCCCGCTGGAAAACCAGGTGGATGTGAACCTGTTGTTGTCGCCGGATAACGTGGCGGTGGGCGATAACCAGATTGTACTGAAGAGCAAAAAGCCGGGGCGTCGTGGGGCCACCACGCTGGAGATTTACCCGGGGTATTCCGCGCCGGAGAACTATAAAAACCGCGCGAGCGCGGCGTCTTGCGTGTATTTTGTGGGCGGCATGATGTACTGCCTGCTGACCGGCCAACGCCCCACCGACGCGCTGACCCGTGTGGATGAAAACCAGCCGGTGTTCAGCGGAGGGGATACACTGCAGGGTGTAATAAACCAGGCGATGGAACCGCATGCGCAGAACCGTATTGCGAGCCTGTACCAGCTGCAGCAAACGCTGGTGTATGCCACCAACCAGGTGCTGATGGAAAATGCGCCGCCACAGCAGGCGTGGCCGGCACAGCCCGACGCCCAGTGGGGCCAACAGGGCGGCTGGCAGCAGCCACCGGCGCAACAGCCCGGCGCCTGGCCGCAGCAGCAACCGAACCAGCCCCAGCAGTGGCAGCAGCCCCAGCAGGGTGGCTGGCAGCAGCCGGGCCCCCAACAACCGCAGCAACCAGGCCAGCCGCCGCAAAGCGGGCCATATGGGTACTGAGAGAGGAACAAAGCCCGATATCCTATAGTAGTTTGGAATAAGCAAGGCCCAAAGGAAGCGAGAGTGCTTCCCTCGGGCCTTGCTTTTTACGTTCTGTCAAAAAAGTTTTTCAAGTGGGCAGAAACAGGGGTGCAAGATTTCCCGGTGTGGCACCGTTTGCTGTACAGGAACATAAGTGAAAATGGGTCTGTTGTTTTCCACTGCAGGCACAGCCTGCGCGGGGGTTTCTGCGTGTGGGGCGCGCGGGTTGCGGGGAGGGGAGGACGCGGGAAGGCCGCCCGGAAAACCCATGATATGGGCATGGGCCGGGTGTTGGGGAACCACACGCCGGGGATGAAGTAGTATTACCCGGTAAAATGGGCGGCCGGGTAGTTGCACAATTGCCCTTTCCCGCAGCCTTTTGGCGCCGTTTTGGCATAGTGCACAAAAACGAAAATACTGTTGCAGATAAATTTATTGATGATATAATTAAAAGACAACCGTCCCCGCGTCATTTCGGAAGAGTTTCTGGGGGGTATTTGTTCTGGGACATTGTGCAGGGTATCGTAAAAATTTGGTACTGTTTTGATTTTTGGGGTAATAAGAGAGGAGAAAAACATGGAGCAACGACAGATTTGCGCGATGGTAAAGAGCTTTGTTGCTGATTTGATGGCGCTGGGTGCCACGGGGGACATTAACCCGCTGCTCACGCCGGAAAATGTGCTGATTGGGGAGCAGAAAATATCCCTGCGGCAGATGGCGCTACCTGCGCCGCAGACGATGCCGATGCGCGCCTATCCGGGATTTTCCGCGCCGGAAGTGTATGCCGGCCGCAGTGGCCCGCAGACCAGCGTGTATTTTGTGGGCGCGGTGCTGTATACCCTGATAAAGGGGGCCCCGCCGCCAGATGCGCAAAGCCGTGCCACCCAGCCCGGCCCGCTGCTGACCGATGGCAGCCCGCTCTCGCAGCTGGCAAACCGCGCGTTGTCTATGCAGGAATACCAGCGGCCGGTCAACCTGGCGGCGCTGCTGGATGATTTGACCAAGACGGAAGCACAGCTTTCACCGGCCGCCCCGGCCAGTGCTCCGCTGCAGCAACCGGCGGTGGCTCCGGCAATGGCGGCCCCGGTGGCCACAGCAGGCGTGGCGACGGGTGTGGGGGCTGCCACAGCAGCTTCTGGCAGTGCGGCGCCCATGCAGGCGGCACAACCACCGGCGGCGCCGGTTTCGGCCCAGGCAACACCACCGGCGGCAACTGCTGCCCCTGCTGCCCCGGTGGCCCCGGCGCAACCCACATTTGGGACAGCTGCAGCGATGCCGGCCACTGCCGGCACTGCGCCCGCGGCGGCACCGGCGCCAACCCAGGCGACAGCGGCCACACCTGCCGCGCCGGCACAGTCTTCTACACCGGCGGCTCCGGCGATGTCCGGCCAAGCTTCGACAATGCCCGGCCAGGCAGCACCGCAGGCTACCACAGGAATGCCTGCCCAGACACCGTATGGGCAATATGGGCAAACACGCCCGATGACAACCCCACAGCAGAGCGGTTATCCGGGTGCTGCCGGCATGCCAGGCACGATGCCGGCGCAGCGCCCGGCCTATGGCGCGCCCACCGGGCAACAGGGGTATCCGTCCACCGCGCAGGCATCACCGTATGCTACCCGTCCGGTTGGCGCGGCGCCGGGGTACCCGGGCGCACAGGGATATGCGGGGGCACAGGGTTCCGGTATGGGCATGCAGCCCGGTATGGGCATGCCCGGCCAGATGCCGCCGCAAAAGAAAAAATCCAAAATAGGCCTTTGGATTGGCCTGGGCGCAGCGGCGCTGGTTGTGATTGCGCTGGGCGTGTACACACTGGTTATGAGCAGCAGTGCAAACAGTTCTTTTGAGGCAACCGAGTACAGCGATGTTGTACATACCATGGATATGGCCCCCTGGCTGAAGGTGTTCCAAGGGGAACGGTATGAATATAGCCAGGCGCAGATGCTGTATGAAGAAGGCAAGATAGAAGAAGCGATTGAGAAGTTTGAGGCGCTGGGCGCATATGAAGACAGCGCGGAGCTGGCCAACAAGATAAAGTATGATTATGCCATTGAGCTGATGGAAGACGGCGCGTATGACAAGAGCCTGACACTGCTGGGTGAACTGGGCAGTTATAAGGATAGCGCGGAGCTGCGCGCGAACCTGTCGCTGTATATGGACGCGCTGGAGATGGACGACATGGCGGCGTTTGATGCTTTTACAGAGCTGGGCGATTTCCTGGACAGCGCCGACCGCGCGTATGAAATAGCCGGGGCGGTGTATGACGACGCCATGGACTTGTATCTGGAGGGGGATTTCTCCGCCGCGAAAAAGCAGTTTGATAAGCTGGGCGATTTCAAAGACGCCGATTTGTATTCCGAGGCCATTGGCATCTGGCAGAATGTGAACACCATGACCACGAACGCGGAACTGATGGGGTACCGCGACCAGCTGGAGGTATTGTCCGACTCTATCGACGTGGGCCCGCTGCTGATGTCCAACGAGTTGTTCGAGATTTTCCTGGATGGCTCGTGGTATGAGCTGCTGGGGAGCGCATGGTTTGAGCTGGACCTGAGCGCACGGATGTTTGGCATGGATTATATGGGAAGCGCCGCGGCTTCGTATCAGTTCCGCGACCAGGGGTTCTGGACCAGCGGCAGCGCGGCCTCACCGGACTATGTGGTGACATTTGTTTCGTTTGATGCAATCATTATTACCGACACGCGGACAGACATGATTTACCTGATGTTCCGGTACTAAGCGCCGGTTGTCCGCGGAGCTTGCAATAGCTTTATTATACGAATGCAAAAATCCCGTTTGGCGGTACTGGCCAAACGGGATTTTGTTATGGGCGGGTTGGAAAGACGGTGTAATGGCTGCGCGCAGCCGCGGCGAAAACCCGGTGCGGGCAGTATAGGGTTCCATGCGTGCCTGGTGCGCCTTGGAATGGGCCAAAAAGGAGGTTGTTTTTGTTGTCACAGCGTTACCACAGCGAAAGCTGCTGCGTTTCATAGCCTGCCCGGTAGGCGCGGATTATATCCGGCATATCATACAGCAGGCCCTGCTTTTGGCAGGCGGCGCAGAAGATTTCCCACAGGTGCCGGGCGCGCGGGCTGCCGCAAAAGTAGCGGGTGCCATAGCGGCTGCGGTATTTTTGCCCCAGTGATTGCCCGGGGAAGGCGGCGTCCAGCCCATTTAGGAAGTATTCCCGCTGGCCGGCGCGCATGGTGACGCCAAAAGCGGGGTATATAAACCGGGCGCCGGCGGCTGCGGCACGCTGTACGATGGAAAGGATATTCTCGTCGGTATCCTCCAGGAAAGGCAGCACTGGCATAAGCAACAGGCCGGAAAAAATGCCGGCGGCGGAGAGCTGTTCCAGCGCGGCAAACCGGCGGGAGGAGACGGGGGCATGTGGCTCCAGCTGGGCGGCCAGGGCGTCGTCCCCGGTGGTGATGGTAATTTTACACAAAACGGGGGACTGGGCGGCAAGCATGCGCAGCAGGTCGATGTCCCGCGTAATAAGGTCACTTTTGGTGGAAATGGCGACGCCGAACCCATAGGCGTGCAGCAGAGATAGCGCATGCTGCGTGAGCAGCTGTGTGCCTTCAAACGGATTGTAGGGGTCGCTCATGGCGCCGGTGGCGACAACGCCGGTGTGGGTTTTGCGTGCCAGCTCGTCCCGCAGGATGGCCAGCGCGTTTTCTTTGGCGCGCACAGTGTCAAACTGTTCCACGTGATAGCAGTCGCTGCGGCTGTCACAGTACAGGCACCCGTGGCAACAACCCCGGTACAGGTTCATGTTATACTCGCAGCCAAACCAGGCGGTGCTTTTGTTGCGCTGCAGGATGGTTTTGGCGGGAACCGTTTGCATGAAAGTACCTCGTGCAATAAATGCGAAATAATAGAGAAAAAATAGTCGAAAAAAGCGGGAAAACCCCCAAAAAAGATAAATGGAGCCGGAGAGCAGAAAGTTGCCGATGTTGTTGCTGCATCTTTTGCGGGGTTTGTTAGGATAAGCGCTAGGGCAATTTGCTCAAAAAATGAAGTGGCAGGTGTGCAGACACATCGCAAAATAAGATGTGACAAAGGAAAAATAGAGGAAGTGTAAAAATGCGTTCGCTTTCATGTTGAAATTCATTCTATGTTCAAAAATTTCCGAAACTTTCCTTCCGAGAAAATCTCGTTTGTTACAAATTTTCCGTTGTAGAACATAGCGTAGGTAGGAAAGGGGTTTGGGGCGTTTTGCGCGGTTTCCGAATTTTCCATTTTGAAACCATAAAACGGTATATCGTGCTTATTTGCGATGGATTGTATGGAAAAAATATACCTTGCTGTATGCGGGCAGTGATCGCTGTAATAGATGACCACGCCGGGCTCTGTCACCGATGGATGCTTGACACATGTCTTGAACTTTGGCGTGGTGACATCTGCAGAAAGAGGCAGGGAAAACAACAGGTAGTTTGGCGGGGCGTCGTCTGCCACCACAAACCCCTGGTGGCGGTAGAAGCCGGGGTCGGACAAAAAGGGAGATTTTTTTGTGGTGGAGACGGCGAGCAGGCCGTGGAAATTATTTTGCCGGGCGTGTGTCAGGGCTTTTTCAAACAAGGCGCCGGCGTGCCCGTGGCCTTTGAACTGGCCGGAGACCCAAAAGCAATCGATGAACAGCCAGCCGGGGGCGTCCAGCGGGCACCAGGCCTTCTCGGCGGGGATGACCTCGATGAAGGCTTTTCCGCGGGCGTCCAAGCGCCAGAAATGGTAACCGTCCGGGAAAACGCCCTCCATCCAACGCTTTTTGGCGTTGGCACAGGCGATTTGGTCCGGGGCGTTGGAAAGGGCGCAGCAGATGTGGGAAGAGAAAAGGTTTTCTGGCGTAATTTCGATGATGTCCATAGAGGTACTCCGTTTGTTATGACAAGAAGATAATGCGGCGAGAATGAGTGGAAGTATTAGCTGGGTGATAAGATGATAAAAGAGATGGCAGGTGTTTGGCGGTGCGCCCGCGGGAATGTGTGAATGGTTTGCTGGCGGGTGCACGGGGAACGTGTGGCAGGCCGGCGGCCGGCGCTGCGAAAGCAGCGCCACCCGCGCGGGCGTAGCCCGCGACGGGCCCCGGGCGGCGCAGCCGCCCGGGGGGCCGCCGGCCGAGGGTTTGGGTGACAGCGAAGGAGCCGGGGATCAGCCGTTTTTCCGGACGGGGTGCCGCAGCACGGTTTTCAGTTTTTCGGGGGCTAGCCTGCGTGGGTCGCCCAGGTATATTTCGTGGTGGCGCCGGGCGGTGAAGCCAATGCCGCAGTCATCCACCAGGCCGTTTTGGGCAATGAACGCGCTGATGGCGTCTATGGTGGCCTGCTCGGTAGAAAAAGGGCCGATATGCATCATTTGTACGCAGAGGCCTTCGTCATAGGTGGCAAAGCGGACACGAGAAAAATCCACTTCGGGTTTCTTTTTTGCGGCAGCGTCCAGCGCCCAGCGGAACACCGCGTCGGTGACAAAATCGGGCTGGCGGATCATAGAGGTCCACTGCCATTTGCTGCGGTCCGCATCCAGCCCCACGGTGCCGCTGTCCCACAGGCCCTCCAGCGGCGGTACCACATAGTCGATATAGCCGGCTGGCTGCTGGCCGCTCATCTTGCTCATTTTTATGGTGTACGTGAGCGCGTATAGTGCTTCCACGGCGTTTGTGTAGGCGGTGTCCGCCGGCGCGCCGGTGCCGTCTATCATGAAAAACGGGATGGGCGGCACCGTGAGTAGCGACGGATGGGTGGCGGGCAGGTATAAATCTTTGTATTCTTTTTTAAAATCATACGGCATGGGGAAAACCACCTTTCTGTAATAGACAAAGGCAACAGGAGCGATACAGACAGGTTCAGTATAACAGGGAATATATGACAGGGTATGTCATATTAAAAACAAATGATTCAAAATAATTTGAAATAAATCGAATTAAATCAAAAATAAATAGAGCCGCTTTGTACGGGAAGCGTTTCATTAAGCAGGACAGGCTTATTCCGCGGGATATTGCGCAGACATTTGTTGGATGGCCTGTGCCAGGCGGCGGCGCAAGGCGGCAGGGTGCAGAACCTTGGCGTCCGGGCCGAAGGATAAAAGATAGCCAATGCCCCAGGTCTCTAAGGGAAAGGTGGTGTGCACCAGGAAACTGCCGTCTGGCTGCGGGGTGATTTGTTCGGCGGGGAATTCATCGTATACACGGAAGGCGGCGGTGGCGCGAAAGTGCAATGTGATGGGGGCCGCCGGTGATGGAGATGGCGGCGCGGTGTCTGCCGGAACGGTACGTGGCGCAAAAGAATCAGGGAGGATTTCCAGTGCGGAAAGGCGGCTGAGCTTAAAAAAGCGAAAATCGGCGCGGGCTGTGCAAAAGGCGTACAGGTACCAGCCCTGGCCCCGAAACACAATTTTATACGGTTCGGCGGTGCGGGTTTCGCCGCTGGCGGTGGCGGACGCATACTGAAAACGAACCAGCTTTTTGGCCAGAATGGCTTCCCGCAGCAGCCGAAATACCGAGCGGGCGGCATCGTTGCCCCAGGGGGCCAGGTCTACCTCCAGCCAGGAGGCGCCGCCCCCGCCGAACAGCGCCGCCAGTTTGTCCAGCACCGGCTGTGTGTCCGGGGTGCCCAGCGCGGCAAGACTGTGAAAATGGGACAGCAGCTGGCGCTGTTCTTCTTTTGAAAACAATGTTTTATCCAGCACAAAATCCGGCAAAATACAGATGCCGCCGCCATGTCCTTTTTGCGCATAGACCGGGATTCCGGCAGCGGACAAGGTGTCCACGTCGCGGTAAATGGTGCGGCGGGAAACCCCAAAGCGCGCGGCAAACTCACCCGCGGGGATTTTCCCGCGCTGGGTGAGAAGATAGACGATTTCGAAAAGGCGCTGCTGCATAAAAGCACTCCCGTATAAGGCTGGCCGGGTGCGGAAAGAAAGCGGAACAGGGGCTTGTAAGGCTGTTTTTAAAGCAATGTGAGCGCGGCCGCGCCATCCGAAAGGCCCTGGTCATAGCTTTGCTGCATTTTATGGGGATTTTGCGCCAGGCGGCCTGCCGGCAACGGCACCGCCGGTGCGATGACCACCGCGCGGCCGGCGTCTTCCAAGCGGCGCAGGCGCTCCAGCGTATGGTTATACACCAGATGGCGAACCTGCAGCGTGCGCTGGAACAAAGGGTATTCCCGGTATAGGCGCTGGTACAGCGGCGCCAGCGAGGTGGGCTTTTTTTGATAGTCCCGCGGGCGGGTGAGGATGACCACCAGCCGGGTGCAGCCGTCCGCGATGGCTTTGTCTATGGGAATGGGGTCGGCCACGCCGCCATCCAGATAGGGGCGGCCGTCGATGTCTATGACTGGCGCCAGCAGCGGAATGGAACAGGAGGCCCGCAGCACCGTGAGGCCGGGGGTCATATGCTCTTTGCCAAAAAAGACCGCCTTGCCGGTGGTGAGGCTGGTGGCGCCGACGAAATACTCGCACGGGGAGGCCGCCATGGCGGTGAAATCGAAGGGATCCAGCGAGTTGGGGATATCGCCGAAGATAAAATCCATGCCAAAAAGAGAGCGGGTTTTCAGGAGGTTGGAAAGGCTGAGGTAACGTTTGTCGCCCGCATAGTCGATGTTGGTGCGCATGCCCCGGCCGTGCTGGCCAGAGACGTAATTTGCGCCGTTGGACGCGCCGGCGGATACGCCCACCAGCTCGTCGGCCAAGAAGCCACCCTCTAAAAATGCCTGCAGCACGCCGGCGGTGTATACGCCGCGCATGCCGCCGCCTTCACACACAATTCCTGTTCGCACCATGCCGCCTCCCTTTATAAAAGATACCGGATGTTTGTTGGAATAACGCCCCAGCGCTCGAAACAAGTCCCAACAAAAATGAATATATAAAACAAGTATAGTAAAATATCCGGGATGGCGCAAGGCGCACAGCGCACCGGAATACCGGTGGTAAGGTTGTTTAAACCGGGGGAAATGTGGTATCGTTAATGCAGTACCGGAAGAGATGCGTTGCGGGTTGGCGGGGGTGGATGTTCCCGGCCGGGGGCCCGCAGGAAAAGGAGGACACATGGCAAGAAAGATAATTTTGAGCGCGGACAGTACCTGTGATATTGCGCCGGAATTGCAGCAACGCTATGATGTGCAGTTTTTTCACTATCATATCTTGATAGGGGAAAAGGCGTATATTGATAAGGTGGAGATTCAGCCGGAGGAGCTGTATGCGGCATGGCGGCAGCAGGGCGTTTTACCCAAGACGGCGGCGATAGCGCCGGGCGAATATACCGAGTTTTTTGAAAAATGGGTGGGAGACGGCGGCGATGTGGTGCATGTGAACCTGGGCAGTGCCATATCGGCCTCTTACCAGAACTGCTGTTTGGCGGCGGAGGAGCTGGGGCATGTGTACCCGGTGGATTCCGCCAGCCTGTCCACGGGGTCCGCGCATTTGGTGGTAAAGGCCGGGGAGATGATTGCCGCCGGGCGGGAGGCGGCGGAGATACAGACCACGCTGAACGCGCTGCGCGATAAGGTGGACGCCAGCTTTGTGCTGGACACGCTGGAGTTTATGCGGGCGGGCGGCCGGTGCAGCGCGGTGGCGGCGTTTGGCGCCAACCTGCTGCATTTGAAGCCGTGCATTGAGGTGGACAATCAGAATGGCGGGAAGATGGGTGTGGGAAAAAAATACCGCGGGTCGATGGAAAAAGTATTGCCGGAGTATGTGAAAGACCGGCTGGCCGGGCGGGATGATTTGGATTTGAGCTGTATTTTTATTACGCATTCCGGCTCGCCGGACAGCGACGTGGAGCTGGCGAAGGCTGAGATACGAAAATATGCCGATTTTAAAGAAATATATGTGACGCGGGCCAGCGGAACCATCTCGGCGCATTGCGGGCCGCGTACGCTGGGCATTTTATTCATGACGCAGTGACGCGAGTGAGCGTGGGGCGAACGCGATGTGCCGGCACTTCGCCGTAAAAAAAGCGGCCACACCGGAACAGCGCAGGAAGCAAAAGGAGAGTTTTTGCCAAATGGACAACCAGACCTTGTTTCAGTTTTTTGAGTGGAACCTGCCGCCGGACGGTCTTTTGTGGCGGCGTGCGGTTGCGCATGCGAAGCGGCTGCGCCAGGCGGGGTTTACCATGATATGGCTGCCGCCGGCGTATAAGGGCGCGGCGGGCCCCACCGACGTGGGATATGCGGTGTATGACACCTATGATTTGGGGGAATTTGACCAAAAGGGGAAGGTTCGGACCAAATATGGGACCCGGGAGGAGTATCTGGCGGCGATAAAAGCGCTGCAAAGAGAAAAAATGAAGGTGCTGGCGGATATTGTGCTGGGTCACCGCATGGGGGCGGATGAAACCGAGCTGGTGGAGGCGGAGCGCTTTGACCCGGAAAACCGGCGGCAACCCATTTCCGGCGAAAGCCAGATACTGGCGTGGACGAAATATACCTTTCCCGCGCGAAAGGGAAAATATTCCAGCTTTACCTGGGACTGGACCTGTTTTAAAGGGATTGATTGGGACGAAAAATCCAAGCAAAGCGGGGTGTACCAGTTCGAGGGCAAAGAATGGTCCGATAAGGTGGACGGAGAAAAGGGCAATTTTGATTACCTGATGGGCGCCGATGTTGACGTGAGTAACCCGCGGGTGGTGTCGGAACTGGTGCGCTGGGGCCGGTGGTACATGAAACAGACCGGCCTGGACGGGTTCCGGCTGGATGCGGTGAAGCACATTGACTATTCCTTTTATGAGGAATGGCTGGACGCGATGCGCACGAGTGCCAAAAAACCCCTGTTTGCGGTGGGGGAATATTGGAACGGCGACGTGAACGAGCTGACGGCGTACCTGGCCAACAATAATGACCGCATGGCGTTATTTGATGTGCCGCTGCATATGCATTTCCGCGATGCGTCCGAGGCGGGCGGCGGGTATGGCATGCAGCAGTTGTTTGAAAACACGCTGGTGACACAGGACCCGGCCCATGCGGTCACCTTTGTGGACAACCACGATTCCCAGCCGGGACAGGCGCTGGCGTCCTGGGTGAAGCCGTGGTTCAAGCCACTGGCGTATGCGGCCATTCTGCTGCGGCAGGGCGGGCTGCCGTGTGTTTTTTATGCGGACTATTACGGCCTGAACAGCGACGGCGTGCCGCCGGTGCCGGGGCTGCAGCGCATGCTGCTGGTGCGCAAGCTGTGCGCGTATGGCGAGCAGCATGAGTATTTCGACCACGAAAACGTGGTGGGCTGGACCCGGGAGGGGGACACAAAACACTCGGCGTCCGGTTGCGCGGTGCTGATGAGCGACGGGCCCGGTGGCGAAAAACGCATGTATATGGGTAAACAGTTTGTGGGGCAGACGTTTTGGGACGTGCTGAAGCGGGTGCCGGAGGCGGTGGTGATTGGCGAGGACGGTGAGGCGGTGTTTAAAACGCCGGGTGGCGGCGTGAGCGTGTGGATACCGGCGGCGGCGTACCGCAAGATTGCAATATACAGTGACTGAGGTGGTGTACGGGTGTGTCGGCGCAGCGCGTGGTAGAGGTACTGCGTGCGGGATGCGGACAGCGGGAAGTGGGTGCATTCCGCAGCAGGGAAGGCACAACAGGAAACAAACAGAAAACCGGCAGGGTTTCGTTTGAGAGACCCCGCCGGTTATTTTATTGCCCGACGAAGCGAGCGCCACGCGAATGCTTGCATTCGCATGGCCGAGTGAGGAGAGCGACAACGGGTATAATACCCCGCGGTCTTCGCCCAAGAGATTAAAAGGATGGCGGCCTACGGGCTGCCGCGGGAAACGCGCGAAGCGCGGGGCCGGGGCTCTGCCCCGGGGTTAATACCCGTTATTTGTATTTTGTGCGGAAGAAAGCGTGTGGAAGAACCTAAAAAAGAAATAGAGGACAAAATAGAATTTAAATAGCTGGAAAAGGGCCGGAGGTGAAAGTGAAAGAGGTGAATGATGGGAAAAGTTCATTTGCCTGGCGGTAGAATCAAGCTGGGTACAGGTGCTGAACAAAGTTTTCCGGCAAGGTGATGTTTTGTTTCGGAACCTGTTCCCAGGAGAAGAGGGGGAGCAGATCCTGTGGGGTGGCTTCGTCCGGCGTGGGAACCAGGCCCGCCAGGTGCGCCAGCGTGCCGATGATGCGCTGGGGGGAAACCTTGTTTTGTCGCAGGGTGAACAGGTCCAGGTCGGCGTCGCGTTTGGACAGGCGGCGGCCGTCCGGCGCCAGCAGCAGCGGTACATGGCAGAACCGCGGCGGGGTATAGCCCAGCGTTTGCAACAGCCAAATTTGCCGCGGTGTGCTGGACAGCAGGTCCCGCCCGCGCACCACCTCGGTGACGCCCATGTCGCCGTCGTCCGCCGGGGCGGCCAGCTGGTAGGCGAACACCCCGTCGGACCGGCGCAGGATGAAATCGCCACAGTCTTTGGCCAGGTTTTCCTCGTAATACCCCTGGCAGCCGTCGGTGAAGGCAATTGTGGTGTCCGGCACCCGTATGCGCAGGGCGGGTGGGCGCCGCTGCTGTTTGCTGGCAATATCCTGCGGGGACAGGGCGCGGCAGGCGCCGTCATATAGGGGGGAGCCGTCGGACAGGTGCGGGGCTTCGGCGGCGTGCAGCTCGGCACGGCTGCAAAAGCAGGGGTACACCAGCCCGGCGGAAGAAAGTGTTTCAAGGCAGGCCGCATAAAAAGATGTGCGGCGGCTTTGGTGGCACAGCGGGGCGAGGCCGTCATAGTCTGGCGAAGGGGTGGCAGGTTTTGGGGGTGGAGTGATTTCGAATGCGACAGAGGCGGACAGAGAGCCCGCGCTGGAAAAAAAGCCTGTGGAAGCAGGACAATCGTCCCAATTCAGCCCCAGCCAGGCAAGGTCCGCCAGCATGTCCCGCGTGAAGGCAGGGCTGGTGCGGTGGGGGTCCAGGTCCTCGATGCGCAGCAGCAAGCGGCCGCCCTGGGCGCGGGCCGAAAGCCAGCACAGCAGCGCGGAGAAAACATTGCCCAGGTGCATGCGGCCGCTGGGTGTGGGGGCAAAGCGGCCGACGACGGTGTGGTTTTCCATAAAGAGGGGACCTCCCTGCGGACGGATAAAAAAAGATTTTTTAAAACAAATTAAATAAAGAAAAGAATGAAAAGAAATGCGGAATGAATGGTATCGTACCGCGGGGCAGCCCGTAGGCCGCCATCTGTTCATTCTCTTGGGTGCGCCGCGGGGTATTAAACTATTCTCAGCCTGCCTTGCTCGGTCATGCGAAAACGAGTTTTCGCGCGACTCTCACTTCGTTGGCCAATAAATACCATAAGCGTATAGCAAAAGTGGATTTTGGGGAAAGAGAAGCTACGTATTATGAGAGAAGTTGTTTTATTAATTGTACCACAGCAGTGGGTGTTGGCGGCAAAGTTTTTGTGGGGCGGTGTGGAATGCCGAAGGCCCCCTGGGCGGCGCAGCCGCCCAGGGGGCGGGCGCGGGCGCAGCCCGCGACAGGGGGCGCTGCACGCAGCGCCGGCCTTCGGCCGGGTGGGTGGCGCGCAAAGGTGCGGGAAAGTGCCGGGGTTCTCCGGGCGGAGCGCACAAAAGGATGCCGTGGGAGAAAACAGATGAAAAGAGGATGGTGAGTATCGGGGGGGTCCTGCAGAATTTTTTTTTGCAAACAACCGGGCAAATGATATATAATGAACAGACTACGGTAATGCCCCACAAACGGCGCGCGGCGGCATGTGTTTGCGCAAGCCCCCAGGAAGCTGTACGCGGGCGGTGTGGTATTGCCCACATTTCCGAAAGGAGGAAGTACTCTTGAAGAACTATGACAAGTACGCCCCCGGCTATTTCCCGGTTGCAAACCCGGAAAGACGCTGGGCACAAAAAGACCACATCGAAACCGCCCCCGTTTGGTGCAGCGTGGACCTACGCGACGGTAACCAAAGCTTAGTGGTGCCCATGACGCTGGAACAAAAACTGGAGTTTTTCTCCTTTTTGGTGCAGGTGGGGTTTAAGGAAATTGAGGTGGGGTTCCCTGCCGCCAGCGACACGGAGTTTGAGCTGCTGCGTGCCTTGATAGAAAAAAACCTGGTGCCGGACGACGTTACCCTGCAGGTGCTGACCCAGTGCCGCGAGCATATCATCCGCAAGACGTTTGACGCGCTGAAAGGCGCCAAAAATGCCATTGTGCATTTTTATAATTCTGTTAGCCTGGCACAGCGGGAACAGGTGTTTAAAAAGAGCCGGGAAGAAATAAAGGAGATTGCGGTGTCTGGCGCACGGCTGGTGAAACAGCTGGCGGAGGAATATGAGGGCAATTTCCGGTTTGAGTATAGCCCGGAGAGCTTCACCGGGACCGAGCCGGACTATGCGCTGGAAGTATGCAACGCCGTGTTGGACGCGCTGCAGCCGTCGGAAGCGAACCCGGTGATTATTAACCTGCCGGTGACGGTGGAAATGAGCATGCCGCACATTTACGCGAACCAGGTGGAGTATATTAGCGACCGGTTGCGCTACCGGGAACATGTTATTGTGTCCCTGCACCCGCACAATGACCGCGGGTGCGGCGTAGCCGATACCGAGCTGGGCCAGCTGGCGGGCGCACAGCGGGTGGAGGGAACACTGTTTGGCAACGGCGAACGCACCGGCAACGTGGATATTGTCACGCTGGCGCTGAACCTGTTCAGCCATGGGGTGGACCCACAGCTAGACTTTTCCGATATGCCGGCGGTGACGGCGGCGTACGAGGCGGCCACCGGTATGCATGTGTATGAGCGGCAGCCCTATGCCGGCACGCTGGTATTTGCGGCGTTTTCCGGCAGCCACCAGGACGCCATTGCAAAAGGCATGGCCTGGCGCAAGGAAAAGGGCCTGCGGGAGTGGACAGTGCCATACCTGCCCATAGACCCGGCGGATGTGGGACGGGAGTATGAGACCGACGTGATTCGCATCAATTCCCAAAGCGGCAAGGGCGGTATTGGGTATTTGCTGGAGCAGAACTATGGGTATTCGCTGCCGCCAAAGATGCGGGAAGCGTTTGGCTATGTGGTGAAGGGCGTGTCCGACCGCGAGCACCGGGAGCTGAGCCCCGCCCAGGTGAAGGAAATTTTCGAGGAAACGTATTTGAACGTGGCAAAGCCGTTGGATGTTTCCGAGGTGCATTTTATTCAGCAAAGCGGCATTTTGGCGGCCATTACGGTGCACGAAAACGGCACGGCGCGCGAGGTAACCGCCAAAGGCAACGGCCGCCTGGACGCGGTGTCCAACGCGCTGCGGGAAGCCACCGGGAAGGATTTTTCCATCCTGACCTATGCCGAGCATGCGCTGGAGACCGGTTCCTCCAGCAAAGCAGTGGCGTATGTGGGCCTTTCCTGGGGCGACGGCAAGGTGACCTGGGGCGCTGGGCAGCACACCGATATCATTGTGGCCAGCGTGACGGCGCTGGTGTCGGCGTATAACAACAAGGGCGAGTAACTATTTGGCAGGGACCTATCCGGATAAAACGGCGACAGGGATTTTGTCGGCATTTTATCCGGATTGTATTTTGCCTTTTTTTACAAGGTTTTTTGTGGTATGGTAGAAAAGTAGAAACGCGGCCGGAGCAACCAAATAGGATACTGGGCGAAGCCCATGTTGCCGGGGGATACAGCCGGCGGAAAAGAGGAGTTTTTATGCAGAAAACCATTGCGGTGATTCGGGGGGACGGCATTGGCCCGGAGATTGTGGCCGAGGCGCTGGCGGTGCTGGATGCCGTTGCGAGAAAATTCGGCCATGTGTTTACTTATAAGGAAGTGCTGATGGGCGGCTGTGCGATTGACGCGGTGGGCCGGCCGCTGCCGGAAGAAACGCTGCAAACCTGTCTGGCAGCGGACGGTGTGCTGCTGGGTGCCGTGGGCGGGCCGAAGTGGGAAACGTTGCCCGGGGACCAGCGCCCGGAAAAAGGACTGCTGGCACTGCGAAAAGGCATGGCGCTGTATGCGAACCTGCGCCCGGCGTGCCTGTTCCCGGCGCTGGCCGCTGCCTGCCCGCTGCGGGCGGATATTGCTGCTGCCGGTATTGACTTTCTGGTGGTGCGGGAGCTGATAGGCGGGGTATATTTTGGCGAGCATAAGACCGAGGTGGTGAATGGTGAGCGGGTGGCTACCGACGTGATGCCCTATAGCGAGAGCGAAATACGCCGTATTTTACACACGGCGTTTGCCGCGGCGCGCACCCGCCGCAAAAAGGTGCTGAGCGTGGACAAGGCAAACGTGCTGGATACCAGCCGCCTGTGGCGCGCGGTGGCGGCGGAGGTGGCGGCCGAATACCCGGACGTGGCGTTTGAAAACATGCTGGTGGACAATGCCGCCATGCAGATTGTGAAAGACCCGGCGCAGTTTGACGTGATGGTGACGGAAAATATGTTCGGGGATATTTTGTCGGATGAAGCCAGCATGGTTACCGGTTCCATCGGGATGATACCGTCGGCCAGCCTGGGGGAGGGCAGCCGCGGGTTGTATGAGCCGATTCATGGTTCGGCGCCGGATATTGCGGGGCAGGACAAGGCAAACCCCATCGGCACCATTTTGTCCGCTGCCATGCTGCTGCGGTATTCCTTTGGCATGCAGGCGGAGGCCGCCGCTGTGGAGGCGGCGGTGGACGCGGCGCTGGCGGCGCGCCTGCGCACCGGCGACATGATGGAAGTGGGCGCCACCCTGGTGGGGTGCCATGAAATGGGCACGGCGGTGGCGGCGAATATTTAGCGGTATGTGACTTTGCGCCCCCCGTTTTGGCCGTGTGGTAAATGGGTGTTGCGCTGTGTCCGCAGTGCTTTGTGCAGGGATGGCTATTCTGTAAAAAGGATGCTATACTGGGAAAGCAGTATTTGGTGTTTCCCCTCGGAACAGGGGCCGCGGGAAAGACAAGGGGGAAAAGAATATGGAGGACCAAAACCGGCAGGACCAGGCGTTCCAAATGATAGAAAAAGGGCGTAAAATTGTATTTGTAATCGCGACCATCTATATCGTTTCTGCGGTTCTTTCTTTTTTCGTGAACTGGAATATTATCTCGCTGGGCATTTCTATTGCGCTAAGCATAGCGCTGTACCGCGGTGTGGCATGGGTGCGGTGGTTCTATGTTATTGGCGGGGCAATCGGGTTTATTATAGAAATATTTGCGCTGTTGGGGTATGCGCAGCAGCTTTCTGTTTTGCCAGTTTGGTATTGGGTATTATCTGGTATTACCACGGTAATAAGCATTGTTGCTATAATATTTTTGTTTGCAAACAAAGAGGTGAAGACGTTTCTTCTCTACCAAAAATATGGGGACGCGATTGCGCAAGAGGACCAGATTGTGCGGCTGGAAGACAGAGTTCAAACGCTGGAGCAGGAACAGGCCAAAATGCAGGAAAAACCCTGCCCGCTGTGTGGAGAGAAGATTGCCGACGGGCAAAGGTACTGCCAGTTTTGCGGAGGCGACGTGAGCGCGAAAGAAGAAGAAATAAAAAAGGCAAATGAAGAAAAATGGGCGCAGGAAGGTGCTGTCGCGCTGTTCAGCGATGAAAGCATTGCCAAACAGGTGGCGAAGTATAACCGCCTTTACGGGAAGGCGGCGAGTGTGTCTTTCCTGGAGGACAAGGCCAAAGAGCTGGGTCTGGACGATGTGAAAATTTCCGAAGAGGATGTGGACCGGATACTTGCGGCACAGGCTGCGCGGTAATTTCAAAATGTCACCCTGAAGTCACTGTGCGGCCTTGTTTTGCACAGTGACTGTGTTGTTTTTAATGTGGATAAATGCGAAATTAATACGCGATAAATACAAAGAAATACACGTCCATTCACAGCCGAGCGAAAAAGGAGGCGCAGATATGCAAAATTTTGAATATTATACCCCCACCAGGGTGGTGTTTGGCCAGGGCGCGGAGGACAAGGTGGGCGAGCTGGTTCGCCAGCAGGGGGCAAAAAAAGTATTGGTTCATTTTGGTGGCGGCAGTGCGCAAAAATCCGGCCTGCTGGACCGGGTGTACACCGCACTGGATGCAGCGGGAATCCCCTATGTCTCGCTGGGCGGCGTGGTGCCAAACCCGCACCTGGCGCTGGTAGAGGAAGGCGTGGCGCTGTGCCGGGCCGAGGGCGTGGACTTTCTGCTGGCGGTGGGTGGCGGCAGCGTTATTGATTCTGCCAAGGCGATAGGCTATGGGCTGTATGGCGGCGGGGATGTGTGGAAATATTTTACCGGGGAAGAAAAACCTACTGGTATGACCCCGGTGGGCGCGGTGCTGACCCTGGCGGCGGCCGGCAGCGAAATGAGCAATGCGTCGGTGATTACCAACGAGGCGAACCAGGAAAAACGCGGGATGAGTTCCCCATATGGCCGGTGCGTGTTTGCGGTGATGAACCCGGCGCTGACCCTGACGCTGCCGGCGTACCAGACCGCTGCCGGTTGCGTGGATATTATGATGCACACCATGGAGCGGTATTTTACCAAAAGCACCACCATGGAGGTTACCGACGGCATTGCCGAGACATTGCTGCGTACCGTGATGAAAAATGCGCGGATATTGGCGCGGCACCCGAACAGCTATGCCGCGCGGGCAGAGATTATGTGGGCGGGCAGCCTGTCACACAATGGCCTGACAGGGGCCGGTGGCGATGACGGAGACTGGGCCACCCATCAGCTGGGGCAGGCCATGAGCGCGCTGTATGATACCACGCACGGGGCGTCGCTGGCGGCGGTGTGGGGTAGCTGGGCCCGGGCGGTGTATAAGGAAATTCCGGCGCGGTTTGCCCGGTTTGCGGTAGAGGTGATGGAGGTACAGGAGCAAGGCGACGACGAGGAGCTGGCGCTGGCGGGTATAGAGGAGCTGGAAGGGTTTTTCTGGTCCATTGACATGCCGACCTCGCTGGCGGAGGCTGGCATAGAAGCGGACGGCGCGGTGGTGAAGGCGCTGGCGGAGAACTGCAGCTTCCATGGCACACGCACTATTGGCAGCGTAAAGAAACTGGACCAGGATGCTATTGAGGCCATTTACCGTGCGGCGGTGGGGGACGAGGAGTAGAGTATGTAAGCAGGTTTCGCGGTCGGAGTGGCCGATGAGCAGCCAGAATATTTAAATAAAAACAGGGCTTGGGCGGGTTTCGCCCGGGTCCCTGTTTTTTTGCAAGGCGGTGCAACATTTTACTCTTCGGGACATTTCGACAAAAGATTCCGGCGGGAGTTGCTATGATAAGTGTGATAGAAAGAACAATTTTCCAGTTCTTATGCACGCGGCGCCAGGTTCCTTTACCTTCAGAAACCTCCCCCGGGAATGCCGGCTGTTCTGTGCCGGACGGCCGGGCCATTCCTCTTTCCCTTCCTCTTGAGAAAACGACGCCTGCTGCAACAGGCGTCGTTTTCGTTATTTATGTAATGTTTATTTGTAGTCGATATTTGTGGGATACAGCTTTGGTAAAACCCGAATCTATTCTTTCGGGGTGTTCATTTTGCCCAGGGCTTTGCGCAAGGGCCTGCATATCATATATGCCACCAGCGCGCTGATGATAGCCTCCGGTATGCCGCTGGTGAGCACTGTGAGGCCCGCAATGTACAGCATGGCGGCACCAAAAAGGTTGGCATACACATCGCCAAAGAACAACCAAATGCCGCCGAGGACCAACACGGTGTTGGTCAGGCTGCCGAATAGCCCGGACAGGCCATAGCGCAGCCAGTCTTTTGGCTGGGCGGGTTTGGACAGCGCCTTGAACACCAGGCCGCTGACCGTGCCCACCAGGATGCGCGGCACAAAACAGATGAGCAGGCTTCCCCAATTGCCGGAGATATCACCAAAGGTATAAAACGGCGTGAACACAAACGCGACCAAAGGGCTGGGCGGGGTAAAGGTCCACACGATAAAACTGAACAACCCTGCGATAGCGCCCATGGCGCTGCCGGCGCCGGTGCCCAGCATGATGGCGGTGATGATGACCGGGATCATGCCCAGGGTGGCGACGATGGGCCCGATAGCCGGCAAAGAACCCAGCGGCGTGAAACAAAAAATAGCCTCAATAGCCAGCAAGATAGAAAACTGGGTGAGAAATAATGTCTTTTTTCGGGTTTGCATATTGGCACCTTCCCTCGGCGGAGTTTTGCGCAGTATGGCAGATGGTTATATATAATACATATATAGCGGTAGGTAGATATAAGCGAGTACTGGCAAGAAATAAATTCGATTTTAATAGGAGAATACTACCGCGAGATAATTTAGAAGGGGGCTATCCCAGCATATTGCATTAAGATACTACCATAGAAGGGCGGTCCGGCGCAAGGAAAACCCAAAGATTTCCGCAGCGGGGCGGACGGAAAAACAGGCAGGGATAAATACGAATTTAATACGGAAATAATACCTTGAAAAATGCCTGAAAAAGAAAAACAGACGGCAAAAGAAAAAAGTGTTGACAAAGGGTACCTTGCCCACTATAATTAAAAACTAGCGTCGCCTGTCGCGATCAAACCGGCAGAAGGCGTGCCCGGACCTTGAAAATTAAACAATATTAAGGAAACAAAAGCAGGACCCTTAGAGGCTGAGGAGCAGAAGTGCCAGGGGGGATTTTTTGTGTGCGGGGCCGTTTACGGTTTTGCGTGCAAGGATCCTGAACGGCGGTGG
>JAVBPZ010000019.1:0-6148 GCA_031549285.1 Oscillospiraceae bacterium
CCACCGCCGTTCAGGATCCTTGCACGCAAAACCGTAAACGGCCCCGCACACAAAAAATCCCCCCTGGCACTTCTGCTCCTCAGCCTCTAAGGGTCCTGCTTTTGTTTCCTTAATATTGTTTAATTTTCAAGGTCCGGGCACCTCTGTGATTCAGAGGGTGCCTAAATATAGTATCATACCGACAAGATGGTGTCAACCGAAAATCCAAAGAATTTTTTGAAAACTTTTTCGACCGTGCACCGCCTGCGCGCGAACACGGATATAACCGCGCAACAACCCCATTTACCTGCTTATATATTACAATATATACAAGGGATGCCCTACATTGAACACCTTACGCATTTTGTATGCCTATCCCCGCCTAAGATCCTGTTCGTCTTCATCCTTTTGCGCCAGCAGCAGCTGCCGCGCCCGAGCCGCCAGGTAGAACGAGCCAAAAACCACCATACCCTGCCCCGCTTGCTGCGCTCGGTATAGTGCATCCTTTATTGTATTACATATAATACTATTGGATATGTATTTTCCCGCTATGCTTTTCGTTTCCTCTGCCGGTAGCGCGCGTGGGTTGTCCGGCGGCACAATGTACAAGGTCTGCAGATGGGGCGCCATCCTCTGCAGGATTTCTTCCACCGGCTTGTCCCGCAGGAAACCCGCCACACCGGAAAGCCGCAAAAGCCCCGCAGCGGCCAGGGTCTGGGCCAATGCCACCGCGGCGTCGGCGTTGTGGGCACCGTCCACAATAACCGGCGGGGTGCGGCGCAACCGCTCGATGCGTGCGGGGAAGCGCACCGCCGCAAGCCCTTGCTGAATGGCTGCATCGGGAACCGGCACGCCCTTTTCCCGCAAAGCGAAAGATGCTTCTATGGCCACCGCCGCATTGTATACCTGATGCCGCCCGGCCAGCGACAGCTTAAATGAGAGGCCGCGGTACCGGGCGGCCTGTGAAAAAGGATCGGCGGATATAATATCCACCTCCGCTAGCGGCGGCACCCGCAGCCCGCACCCGTGGCGGGCTGCTTCCTGGCGAATAACCGACCAGGCCTCCAGCGGCTGGTCCGGATAGCTGACCACCACGCAGTTGTTTTTGAAAACGCCGGATTTTTCAGCGGTGATGGCCGCCACCGTCTCGCCAATCAGCTCCTGATGGTCCAGGCCGATTTTGGTCACCACCGCCACCAGCGTGTTTTCCACCACATTGGTGGCATCGTGCGCACCGCCGATGCCCGCCTCCAGGCAGACAAGGTCACACGCTGTGTCCGCAAAATAAACCAGAGCCGCAGCGGTAACCGCTTCAAACTCCAGCGGTGCCTCCGGCAGGGTGGCCGCCGCCACGCGTACCCGGGCCAAAACCTGCGCCAGGGCTTCCTCGTCAATCATCTCACCGTTTACCTGGATGCGCTCACGGAAATCCAGCACGTAGGGGCTGACGTTCGCCCCTACCGTGTAGCCGGCCTGCCGCAGGATGGACGCCAGCATAGCCGTGGTGCTGCCTTTGCCGTTGGTGCCCACAATGTGCACAAAGCGCAGCCGCCTGTGAGGATTCCCCAAGGCGGCCAGCAGTTGTTTCATTCGCGCAAGGCCCGCCTGTGGGGCCGCACGGCGCAACGAATGTACCCATTCCAGGGCTTGTTTATACTGTAAATCTTGCCCACCAGAATTTTCCATCATACCATCACGCTTTCCGGGCGGTTGCAATGGGAGTGAATAAGACCCCGGTTCATCATTTCAGGGCCGCGATACTCTCCAAAATGCGACGGTGTTTTTCCTGTGCTTTCGCCAGCTTGCCGCGCATCTCTTCCACCACATTTGCCGGGGCTTTCGCCACAAACCCGGCGTTGTCCAGGCGCTGGGTAAAGTTTTGCACTTCCTTCTCGGCCGCCACCTGCTCTTTTTCCAGCCGCGCCAGTTCCTTTTCCTTGTCCACCAAATCCATCATGGGCATGAACCCACGCGCGGTGGGGGTCGCCACCTGCACCATGCCATCGGCGTCGCCGGTGAACCGGTCCACGCAGGTCACCGTGTCTATACCCGCCAGTTTTTGAATGACATCCTGGGACGCCAAAAACACCTGCGGTGTGGCCGTTTCAATGATAAGCCCGGCCCGCTTTGCCGGGTGCACGCCCATTTCCGCCCGCACAATGCGCACCGCGCGCACCAGCTCTATCACCTGGCTAAAGGCATCCTGTTCCGCCGGGTAGGCCAGCGCCCTGTGTTTGCGCGGCCACCGCTGCAGCATCAGTGCCCCCTCGCTGCCGGGCAGCGCGCTGAAAATTTCCTCGGTAATGAACGGCATGAACGGATGCAGGAGGCTTAGCGCGCCGGACAGCAGCCACACCAGCACCCGGCGGGCGGTATCCGCCGCATGCTCGTCGCCGGAGTTCAGCCGGGTTTTGGCTATTTCAATGGTCCAGTCACAGTACACATCCCAAATAAACTCATAAATTTTCCCCGCGGCCAGGCCAAACTCAAACCGCTCCAGATTTTCTGTCACCTCTGCCGCCAGATCATTGAACAACGAAATGGCCCATTTGTCGCTCACTTCCAGTTCGCGCTCATCCGGCAGGCCGGGGGTGAAATCCTCCGGCAGGTTCAGCAGCACAAACCGCGCGGCGTTCCACAGCTTGTTCGCAAAATTGCGCGAGGCACGCACTTTTTCATCCGAAAAACGCATATCGTTCCCCGGAGTAGACCCGCTGATGAGCGTCAGGCGCAGGGCGTCCGCGCCGTATTCTTCAATCACCTCCAGCGGGTCTATGCCGTTGCCCAGGCTCTTGGACATTTTCCGGCCGTCTGCGTCACGCACCAGGCCATGGATGAGCACCGTATCGAACGGCGCCTGGTGCGTATAATGCAGGCCGGAAAAGATCATGCGGCTGACCCAAAAGCCGATGATATCGTACCCGGTAACCAAGGTGCTGGTGGGGTAAAAATATTCATAATCGCTGGTTTTATCCGGCCAGCCCAGCGTGGAAAACGGCCACAGCGCACTGGAAAACCAGGTGTCCAGCGTGTCTTCATCCTGGTGGATTTTCCCACTTTGGCAATGGGCGCAGTGTTCCGGCGCTGTTTCGCTGACCGTCACCTGCCCGCAGGTATCGCAGTACCACGCGGGAATGCGGTGCCCCCACCACAGCTGGCGAGAGATGGTCCAGTCCCGGGTGTTTTCCATCCAATGAAAATAGCTTTTTTCAAAGCGCTCCGGCACATAGCGGATGCGCCCGTCCTTCACTGCTTCCACAGCAGGCTCCGCCAGCGGCTCCATCTTCACGAACCATTGCAGAGAAACCATCGGTTCGATGGTGGTGCCGCAGCGGTAGCAGGTACCCACACTGTGGGCGTGCGGTTCGCTCTTTACCAGATAGCCTTCCTTCTCTAAATCCTCCACGATGGCTTTGCGCGCCTCGTACCGTTCCATGCCGGCATAGGCCATGCCCTCCCCGCTGATATGCGCATCGTCGGTCATAATCTTCAAAATGGGCAGGTTGTGCCGGCGGCCCACCTCGAAATCGTTCGGGTCATGGCCGGGGGTGATCTTCACCACACCGGTGCCGAAATCCATGTCCACATACTCGTCGCACACCACCGGAATCTCACGACCCACCAGCGGCAGAATGACACTTTTGCCGTGCAGGTGGGTATAGCGTTTGTCCTTTGGATGCACCGCCACGGCGGTATCGCCCAGCATGGTTTCCGGCCGGGTTGTGGCAATCTCCACAAAATCATCGCTGCCCACCACCGGGTAGCGGATGTACCAGAAAAAGCCGTCGCGGTCTTCGTGCTCCACCTCAGCGTCGGAAATAGACGTAAGACAATGGGGACACCAGTTGATGATGCGCTCGCCACGGTAGATCAGCCCTTCGTCGTACAGCAGCTTGAACACATGGTTCACCGCGCGGCTGCACCCCTCGTCCATGGTGAAACGTTCGCGGGTCCAGTCGCAGCTGCAGCCCAGCTTTTTCAACTGTTCCACAATGCGCCGGCCATATTTGTCTTTCCAGGCCCAGGCGCGCTCTAAAAATCCGTCACGGCCCAAATCATCCTTGGTCACGCCTTCGGTAGCCATCTCGGCCACGATGCGCGCCTCGGTAGCAATGGCGGCGTGGTCGGTGCCGGGCACCCACAGCGCGGAAAAACCCTGCATACGCTTGAAACGAATGCAGATATCCTGCCAGGTTTCGTCCATGGCATGGCCCATGTGCAGTTGCCCGGTAATGTTGGGCGGCGGCATCACAATGGTATAGGACATCTTTTCCGGGTCGCGCTGTGCTGTAAAATATCCACCCTCCATCCAGTGGGCGTAGATGCGATCCTCCACACCGGCCGGGTCATATTGTTTCGCTAGCTCTTTCATGGCTGACTGTGCCGCCTTTCTACATTACAAATGATTAAAACCAATTTTGTGCCGCTGGGCAAAAAAACAAAAACCGCCCCACACAAGGCAAACGCCCTGTATGGGACGGCATATAACTCTATACCGCGGTACCACCCAAATTGCAAAAGCCAAACCGGCTTTTACCGCTCTTTCCCTTAACGCGGGACACGGGCAAGGCTACCATACATCCATCACCCTGCCTGCCATCCTGCAGCCGAACACATGTCGGCCACATTCCTTGGAAGCGACAGCACAGACCCTTTTCCGCCGGTTTCCACCCGCCCGGCTCTCTTTTCGGGATCCCCTGCCCCTGGCGGGACCGACCCCGGTTTAGAAAAGGAAACGTCTGCGCCCTCTTCCGCACTGCATTTCTTGCCGTGTTTATTTTAGCGGCTTTGGGCAGGATTGTCAACCCAAGGAAGCAATTTTAATGTACGCTGCTAACCACCCTACCCTTGCAGGTAATGCTCTTCCACAAAATCCTGTAGTTCTGCCAATGTAAGGTTTTCATATTCCGCAAATACCTTATCAAGATTTTCATCAGAACGGTCGTTGGGGTCAGGTAACTGCTCATATGCATACGCCCACCGCACATCAAAACAAAATTCACTTCTTACACCTTCGTCCCATAGGAAATCATGATAAGACCATTCAATGAATTGTCCAATTTCTTCATACTGACCATTTTCATATAATCGTAATGTACCATCTCCTTCGTACTCCTGCGAAAGATACTCTTTCACATCGTCCAGCGTTACAACGTTGCCGGTTTCCTGCTGGTAACATACCAGGTCTAGATACAATTCTTTTTCACCGCCTGGAGAAATTGCCGAATACGGCTTGTATTTATAATCTTCTTGAAGCGGCAATGCCTCCAAACCACCAATTTTAAAACTGACATTTTGAACATAATACAGTTTTTTTCGCATTCTTTGTTCTTGTTCTTCTATCCTCTGTTGCTCTGCCTCGTTCTGTCTATGAATACCATACGCATATGCGGCTGCAACAGACCCCACTACCAGAACAAGGATAACCACCCGTTCAATCCACTTCTTCATATCGTTCCTTCTTCATGGTGCAGCGGCGTCACCGGAATTCGTATGCAAAATATCTGCCATAACCCCAACATGTGCACCACAAAAACCCTACCCCTGCAAGTAGTGTTCTTCCACAAAATCCTGCAGTTCTGCCAGAGTCATTTTTTCATATGTGTCCCAAGCAGCATCCAAGCGCTCATCTGTCCGGTCTGTTGGGTCGGGATAATGCTCTTTAATATAAGCCCATTGACAATCGGACTGTACTCTGCCACTGAATTCACTTTTTACACCTTCATACCCGCCTATTGCCTTAGACCACTCAATAAAGTGTTTGATTTCTTCATGCCTTCCGTTGTTGTATAGTCGGAAAGTACCATCCTCTTCATACTCCTGTGAAAGGTACTCTTTCACATCCTCTAGCGTCACAACATTACCGGTTTCCAGTTGGTAACACACCAAATCCAGATATAAAGCTTTTTCACCTCTTAACGGGTTTGCAGAATAGGGCTGATATTCATACTGCTCGTCTGGCGACACCCCATCCAGCCCGTTGATATGAAACGCGGTATTTTGTATGTAATACAACTGCTTTCGCATTCTTTGTTCTTGTTCTTCTATCCTCTGCTGCTCGGCCACGTTCTGTCTATGAATACCATACGCATATGCGGCTGCAACAGACCCCACTACCAGAACAAGGATAACCACCCGTTCAATCCACTTCTTCATATCGTTCCTTCTT
>JAVBPZ010000014.1:0-48725 GCA_031549285.1 Oscillospiraceae bacterium
CTTTGCTTTAGCTGTAAGGCCCTTGCCCTTTGTGTTAATAAAGCGGCTATCAGTTACCAATGAGCTAAAAAAGAGCAGTTTTGCCGTTTCAACGGCGGCAGGGCAAGAGATGCAAGAGACATGACCTTTTCGGTGCGCCCTCAGGCGCCGGCCGGTACCAGCGCCTTCCAGGCGCTGAGCAAGCCACCCGCTGAGCGGGTGGTCATGACATTGTTTTGCTATAGGTTTGCCACGGTGCCATTTGGCAGTGCCTACATAATAGTAATGCCCATGGGTTCGTCGCGGAAAATGCGCGCATCCATTTCCGTTAGCAGTGGGGACACGATAGGCGCAAACTCCATTTGGGCCAGCACATCCTTTTGCAGGTCTACCCCGGGGGCAATCTCCATAAGCTCCAGCCCCTCTTTTGTAAGGCGGAACACCGCGCGTTCGGTAATAAAAAGCACCATCTGCCCTGTTTCCACCGCATAGCGGGCGCTGAATGTGACCTGCTCCACCTGCTTCACAAATATGCGGTTTTCGCCTTCCTCCACAATGCGCAGTTGGCCGTCGCCGGTGGTGATTTTCAGGCCGCCGGTCGTAAAGGTGCTGCAGAATGCCAATTTTTGGGTATTCTGTGCAATATCAATGAACCCGCCACAGCCAGCCAGCCGTCCGCCAAACATACTGACATTTACATTGCCGGCTTCGTCCGCCTGTGCCAGCCCCAGATATGCCTGGTCCAGCCCGCCGCCGTCGTAAAAGTCGAACTGGGACGCCTGGTCCAGTATGGCGTCCACGTTTATGGCGGCACCAAAGGCAAGACCGCCGCGCGGTGTGCCGCCGGTGGCGCCAGATTCCACCGAGAGGGTCATTGCATCGGTGAAGCCCTCTTCCCGTGCCACCTTTGCCAAAAATCCCGGTATACCAATACCCAGGTTTACGGAGATGCCATTTTCCAGTTCCATGGCCGAGCGCCGGGCAATTATTTTGCGCACACCCATTTTCACCGGGGCAGGGGCTTCGCTGGACACGCGCCCTTCGCCACAAATGGAGCCGTCGTATTCGGCGGCGCGGCACTGCGCATGGTCTGCGGGCTCGGCCGCCAGCACCAGAGCGTCCACCAACACGCCGGGGAGCTTTACCTTCCATGGATCCAGGCTGCCGGCGGCTGCCACGCGGGCAACCTGTACAATGACCTTGCCACCATTGTTGTGCACGGCCTGTGCCACAGCGCATGCGTCCAGGCTGGCCCCCTCGGATTCCATGCTGATGTTGTTGCGCTCATCCGCCACGGTGCCGCGCAGAAACACCACATCCAGTGGGACGGGCTTGTAATGCAGCCATTCCTTGCCGTCTATTTCCACCACAGATACCAGATTCTCTGTGGTGCGCTTGTTCAGGCGGCCGCCGCCCATGCGCGGGTCCACAAAGCTGCGCAGGCCTACGTGGGTAATGACGCCGGGGCCGTGGGCCGCCAGCTCGCGTGTCATGCGGCTTAAAACACCCTGTGGCAGGTTGTACGCTTCAAATTCATTTTCCAGCGCCATTTTGGCGAAGGTAGGGTGCAAATTCCAGTGCCCGGCCACCACCCGTTTCACCATATTCTTCTGGGCAAAATGTTCGCAGCCGCTGCCGTCGGAGATGCCCGCCGGGCTGCTGAAGAAGATGGTTAGATCTTTGGGCGCGCCTGTTTTGGCATACCGTTTGCCCAGGGCCTTGCACAGGCTTTCGGCCAGCCCATAGGACAGGAACGAGGAAATGGCAAGGGTGTCGCCATCTTTTACCAGCGCCACCGCCTCTTCCGGTGTCATTAGTTTGTCTTTTTGCATGGGAGCCCTCCCTCTTTCCGTGCCGTTTGGCAGATCCAGTGCGGCGGTGGGGTTCCTTATAATGAAACGTTTTGCCAGGAGGCGGCAGCCGGCACAAAATGTGCCGTATATGCTAAATTCATCATACCATGTATTCCCCAAGAGCAATGCAGGGAGGATGTAAAACTTGTATGTCTAAACTATGTATTTTATCCACAGAAACCGGAGATGGTTCTTTGACAGCGCCAAGGGGGACTATAGCGAAAAAAGGGTGTTGGATCCTCTGTTTTTCATGGGAGAATACAATATATGGCGAACATACCATGGCAGCGGAAAAGGTGTTTTTTGCGCTGTTTGTTAATAATTAAGAAGCATGGTATACTGTTTTGGGTTCAACAGTATGGGGTACAAAGCGGTGTTGCAGGCAGGGTTTTCGACAAGGCCGCAGGAGAGGAATATTCGATGAAAGAAACGCGTATATCAATGCTTTCGCTGCAAATGAGCATTTGTGGTATGGCGCTAACCAGCGTGGGGCTGGTGACGCCCCGCCTGGCGGAGATGCTGGGTCTGGCAGCGGGGGAGCGCGGCATGCTGGTCAGCATGCAATATTTGGGCGCCACGCTGGCCTGTCTGGTGTCCGGCATACTTTGCGTGAAATATGGCAGTGCGTTTATCACGCGGGTGCTGCTGGCGGGCGCGGCGGTGGTCATGCTGGCGTTTGGCCTGACGCAGAATTATCCTATGGCGCTGGTCGGCATATTTTTGCTGGGCGGGGTTTCGCTGGGCCTGGAAAATTCAATCATGAGTTCCGGCCTGAACCTGGGGGAGAGGTCACATGTGGCGAATTCACTGATACAGGTTTCGTTTTCTGTAGGGGCTATTGTCGTGCCGCTGTTGTTTTTGCTTTTTAGCAGGTGGAACATGTGGCGCCCGGTCTATTACACCCTGGCGGTGTTTTTGGTGGTTGCGTTTGTCTTTGCCCGGGGCACGAAAGAAAAAGAAGGCGCCGGGGTAAGTTTTACGGGGATGCTGAAAACCTATCTTACCTATTTCACAAAACCTGCCAGCCTTATTGGCGCTGTGGCGGTATTCCTGTATGTCGCCGCCGAGGTCGGCCTTTGGTCCATGACGCCCACCTTGTTTGAATCCACCGGCGGCGGGCAGCTTTCCGGTATCATCTCTTCCGTGTTTATCTGGGTTATGATGCTGGCGGGGCGGCTGCTGTCCACGCTGCTGATGAAAAAGCTGTCGCTGTTCCAGATCATGGTTCCGTTTGGGGTGCTGGGCCTGGTGTCGTATTCCATGCTTCTCCTCACCAGCGGGACGGTGGCTATTGTATTTGCTGCGCTGTCTGGGCTGGCCTGTGCGCCGTTTTACGCGTTGTTAACCTCGTGGGCAACCATGGTGGCAAAGGATAATTCCAGCAGCTATATCGCATTCATCATGGCATTTGGCACGGCGGGCCCTGTACTGCTGGGGGCGGTGGTTAGCCTGCTGGGGAACACGGCTTCCGGCAATCTCATTATTCTGCCTGCGCTGTGTTGCTTCGCCTTGTTGATGGCTCTGCTGGCGGCGTACCGAATAGTCACTGGAAAAGCAAAAGCGTAAAGACCGGCCGCTTTTGTTTGCAACAGGCGCGATTCCCCCTTTAAAATACAGTTAAAAACCCATCAATGCAATCCGGCTGAATTTCGCGGATGTAGTGGTGGGTTTTTGTTATGCGGGCTGGCGGCCAAAACAGAAAAAGAAGAAGAGTTTCTGGTATCCAGAATCACGGTAAATTGATTGGATAAAAATAAATTCGTATTATCGAATAATATTCATACATACCTACTTATAGTGAGTTGACATTTTTGCTTAAAAATATGAATATAAAAACAGAAAGAATCATATAGCGACGAAACTGAGGCGAAGGGGTCCATTGCCGCGTGGGTAGCTTGTGGGGAGCGAAGTATGGCAGGGTCCCTGAAGAGCGAAGGTAGAACAAGTACCTATTTCGCGGGAGGGGTGGCAGCAGTGGAATGGCCTTGGAAAAAAAGACAAAATGCAACACAAATGAAAGAACCGGCCGATGCTTGCGCGGCAGATGAACCCGCGGATATAACGCAGCCCAGTGCTGGCCATGCGCAGAAACCGGAGAAGCGGCCCACCGACAGTTTGACACCGCGGGAGCGCGATGTGTTTGAGCTGCTTATTCAGGGGAAAAAGCTGAGAGAAGTGGCCGAAGTGTTGGGGATTAAGTACTCTACCGTGAATACGCATCAAAAAAGTGTATATAAAAAACTGGGCGTGAACAGCCGGGCAGAGTGCATTTTACGCTATGCACTGCCGGAAAAAAGGACCGAAGCGACCTGAGCGAATAGAGAACAGAAAAAAACAAAAGGAGGAACGAAAGATGGCGGACAATCCACTGGGCGGGCTGGGCAATTTGTTGGGCGGAGGTTTTGGAAAAGCGCTCTCTGGCCTGATGCCGCAGGATGCCCCCGAGACAAAGCTGTTCAAAGCCAGCAGCGAACTGGGGGACCTGCAAAAGCAGGAAGCGGAAATTTTGGCAGAGATCGGCAGGCAGGCGTTTCAGCAAAACCCAAATGCCTGGCCCCAGGCCGACAAACTGCGGCTGATCCAGAGCAACATTGCGGCGGCACAGCAAACGCTGGATGATGCCAAGCGTGTGCAGGAGGAAGCCGACGCGGCCAAAGCGGCCGACGACGCGGCAGGCCGCTGCCCCGCGTGCGGCACCAAAAACCCCGAGGGCGTAAAATTTTGCCAGGAGTGCGGCGGTAAGCTGGGGGCGTCCTTTTGTAGCAGCTGTGGCGCAGAGATGGTGCCCGGAACCCGTTTTTGCGGGGACTGTGGTGCGGCGCAGTAGGCGTGCACCGATACGCATGGGTGAATTGGATGCCATTAGGTACGCAAGCGAAACATGGCAAACGAGAGACGGTGTAATACCGCAATTGATTGCAGAAAGTGGAAAGGAGATGGTGACGACGTGGCAACCTATAAACAGCCCTGTGTGCACTGTGGCACCTTTATTGAGCGGGATGCCCGCCTGTGCCCAAACTGCGCCAGCCGCAGCCCGTTTGGGTATCATTGCCCCACCTGTCTGCGGGAAATAGAAAAAGGCCAGCCGGTTTGCTCCGGGTGCGGGCGTTCCCTTACGGTAATATGCCCCACCTGCGGGCAGCCCACCTTTGCCGATGAACGCTGCGAAAGGTGCGGCGCCGGGTTGATGATTCACTGTACCAATGCGCGCTGTGGGGAACTGCAGTTTTTCGAAAATGTGAAATGTACGGCCTGTGGAAAAAAAATAAAACGACAAGTGGGAGGGAAATAGCCCATGCTGCAAGCATTTACACGAAACTATGAGGATAACTCTACCGACGCAGGATTCCAGTTTACTTTTTACTGTGACATCTGCAATGATGGCTATAAATCCAGCTTTATTGAAAGCGACACCTACAAAAAGAAAGGAATGATGCGCGGGCTGGGCCAGGGTGCCAGCATACTGGGCGGGCTGGTTGGCGGCAGAATGGGTAGCCTGGGGTATGGGGCGGACCGCGCGTCCAACGTACTTTCCGAACGGTTTGACGGCAAAAGCCCAGAGTGGCAAAAGGAACACGAAAAAGCCTTTGAGCGCTGCCAAAACGAGGCAAAGCAGCATTTCCACCGCTGCCCGTCCTGCAATAAATATGTGTGCGACCACTGCTGGAACGAGGACGAGGGGCTGTGCGTATCCTGCGCGCCCCGGCAGGAGGTACTGGTGGCGAAAACCCGCGCCGATGCCATGAAGCGGAACATTAGCGAGGCAGGGGAAGGAGCCACCGTATGGAAGGGTGCGATCGAAAGCAAAACCACCATTTGCCCCAACTGCGGCAAACCAGCCGGCAGTGGCAAGTTTTGCAACAACTGCGGCGGGTCCATGGAACTGAAAGAATGCCCGAAGTGCGGTGCCAAAAACGCCCAGACGGTGCGGTTTTGCAACAATTGTGGCGCGAACCTGTCGGCGGCGGCAGCACCGCCCAGCGGAAAATGCGGCGCCTGTGGGCAGGACAACCCGCCCGGGACCAAGTTCTGCGGTGGTTGTGGAAACAAGCTGGGGTAGAGCACCAAACAGCAGAAATGGCTAAAAAATGGGGAATGCACCGGTGGTGCGCGTACCGTGCCACCAGTGGCGAATGTAACGGAGGATAAACATGAAAAAGTTAATGGCACTGATAATGACGGCAATGCTGGTGGTTGCCTTTACCGCGTGCGGCGCGAAGGATGCCGTACAGAATGCTGTGCGGGACGCGATGGACGACAGCACAACAGCGCCGGCGGATACTGGCGGCAATGCGGCGCAGCCCGCCGCACAAGATGACGACGCCGCTGCCGGGAATACCACCGACACCGCCACGGTGGAGGGCCGGCTGGCAAAGGCCGGGCTGACGCTGGAAGCGGTTATGCCGGAAACCTTTGCGGAAGCATCGCTGTATAACTGTGATGCCGACGAGGTTGTGCTTTATCTTTCCAACGAAAGCGGCCAGTTGGGTGCCGATGTTATGCAGCCCATGGTCGAGAAAATTCTGGATGCAACAGCTGCTGCGTCGGACGATGGAAAGAACTGGGAAGTATACTATGGGTTTGGAGAGCCAACGGAACTTGATTTGAGTGAAACGAATTATGACGCCTACTTTTTTATTGGCCAGTGGAGTTATGTGGTGAATGGGCAATGGGTCACCATCACCCTGGGTGTAATGCCCGCGGAAGAACCAGAAGGGCAGGAAAACTATTCCTGGGAAATATCGCTGTCGTTCCTCTACTAAGCAGCCGTTGGGGTAACATGCGTCTTCCGATGTATAGGAAGATTGGGTTGGCGTTCTTTTGCACGAATGTTGGGTAATGCACCTAGCATTGCCGGCACTTTGAATCTGGTGCCAGGGTGAATTTGTCCATAGCTTTAAAATCCGTCTTTTACGCATCTATTACCGAATAAAAAAAGAGAGGGGAAGTCAGATGGCTTTTTGTACCGAATGCGGGGCAAATGTCCCGGCAGATATGCGCTTTTGCACCGGTTGTGGAAAACCGGTAGAGGTAGGACCAACATCCCCGGCGGCCGCACCACAGGTACAACCTGTTACCGTGCCCCAAGGACAGGCGCCTGCTGTGGTAAGCCCCGCCGCCCCGCCACCTGTGCAGCAGCCGGCATATCAGGCGCAGCCATCGCCACCTGCTGTACAGGCATATACATATACTGCGCCGCCGGCTTCACCGCCTGTCGGTGGCCGGGGTATGGAGGCGCCCCCACCGCCCAAAGGCAGCAAGTATGCCCTGATGAGTACCGGCGCCTTTTTTGGTCTCATGCTGCTGTTCAGCATTCCCATCGTCGGCTGGGTGGCCTGCATCATCATGGCGTTTGCCGGCACCGGCCAGAACCGCAAGAACTTTGCCAGGGCCATGTTGATTTTCCTGCTTATTGGTATTGCACTGTCTGTGGTTGTCTATTTTGTTTCCGGCTGGGTGCTGGAGGTAATGTTGGAATATTATGTGACATAGGGGATACTGTTTGGCCTTGCCGGATAGGAATGGATCATCTACGCTCGCATATATGGCATTTCCGGGGCTTGCCCGGACAAGTGAAAGGAGTATATCATGGCATTTTGTGGAAGTTGTGGTGCACAGGTACAGGACGGTATTAAGTTTTGCCAGGTTTGTGGACAGGCGGTGACAGCGGAACCCGCCCCACCGGTACAGCAGCCGGTGCAGGCACAGCCCGCGCAGCAGTACGCTCCGCCGGTACAGCAGCCATATCAGGCGCAGGGGCAGGGGTATCCCCCGCAGGGACAAGTTTACCAGCCGCCGGTAATGCCGGGTGCACCCGGGCAGGCGGATATTCGGGATGCACAGGACAACAAAATGATGGCGGTTTTGGCCTATATCCTGTTCTTCATTCCGCTGGCAACCGGTGCACACAAAACCTCGCCCTTTGTTAAGTTCCACACCAACCAGGGCACGGTGCTGTTCATTGTGGCAGCGGGGTTGTCAATCCTATTCGGCATTCTGTCGGCCATCATCACAGCTATTTTGTCGGCGTCGTTTGCCACCTGGGGTGCTTTGCTTACGGTCAGCAGTATATTTGGGTTTATCTGGCTGGCGTTGTCGATTGTAATCACGGTGTTTGCCGTGCTGGGCATCGTTAACGCTGCTACCGGTAAGATGAAACCGCTGCCGTTAATTGGCCGGATCACTATTATAAAATAATAGCCAACCGAAGGAGGAAGACGATGAAGAAGTTTTTTGCCGTTGTTTTTGCCCTGGCGCTGGTGGTGTCTTTGGCTGCCTGTAACGCAAAGGAAGCGGTGCAGGATACCGTCCGCGATGCACTGGAGGGTGCAGATGCCACGTCGAACATGCCAGCTGCGCAGGCAGCATCCGATGCGGGAACGCCTGCGGACGGGGCTGCCATGGAATCTTTGATCGACTGGATGCGTACCGGCACCTTCAGTTATGACTTTACCCTGACCACCGAGTATCAGGGCCAAAAGACCGAGTCTACCGGCTCGATGGCCATGGACGACGGCAACTATGCCATGACGTCGGAGCAGGTGGTCGATGGCCAACAGGTCAAGTCCCGCGTACTGATTCTGGACGGCGAAGTGTATGTCATCGACGATGCCAGCATGCTGATTATGAAGGTTGGCACCGCCGGCCCGGAAATAACCGGCGGCTTGCCCACCGATTTTTCGGAGATTACGCTGGTGGGTACCGGTGAAGGGGAAGTAAATGGCCGCACATTGCCGTATGAGGAGTATACCGCCGAAGGTGCCAATGTGAAATACTATATGGATGGCGACATGGTATACGCCATTGAATCGGAGTATGAGGGTGCCTGGTCGCTGATGATTATTTCGAACGCGACCAATACCGTGCCGGCCGGCGCCTTTGATATGCCGGAAGGCTACATGGAGATGACGCTCTGATTCATACAGCGGGATGGATGATTGGCTTTTTCAGAACCGGCGCGCAGCGGAAGAATGTCGCCGCTGCGCGCTTTTGCATTTTTCACGAAGCCCGGAAGAGTACGGTTGGGCATGGTGAATTTTCCCAAAACAAAGGAGGTGCAGCTGCGAGTGGAAAACTCTTCGCCAATGGGGGACCGCGCGCTGTCGGCCCAAGAAACCCCGCCGGCATTTGAATATGGCGCCCAGGTTGCGTCCCCCTTCCTGAATGGGGAAGGGAAGCTGGTGGTGGGGGATGACGCGGTAAAAATCACGGCACTGTTCGATATTGTGGAGCTTCCCTATGCTGATGTTCAGGCGTTGATACGGGAAGAGCACAGTGTTACTCTGCGAACAAAAAATGGAGATATTCATTTTTCCCGCCTGGGCAGCTGGTGCGAGGCGTTTTATGCCGAGGTACTGGCGGCGTATAACAAAAAGGTGTTGAAAGCGCTGTTCGTGCAGGGACAGCCGCTTTTGGAGACGGCGGGCGAAGTGCGGTATGTGGAAGACGGCGCGGTATTTCAAACCAAGGCGCCGGTGCAGGTGTATGAAAACTGTGTTTGCATCCTGCCGCCGGATTTACATGCACGGCGCGTTCCGCTGTGTTTCGTAACCGGTATGGAAAAAAAGGAGTACACCGTCACCCTGCGCCTGGACACCGGGGATACATACACCTTTGCCAAGCTGGGCTATGATACCGACCCGTTCGCGGTGGCGGTGGAAGCGCAGATACGTAAGGTGCGGGAAACGGCGCTGGCAGCGGTGAAAAAGCTGGACCCCGCTCTGGCGGCTGCGCAGGCGTCGGCCCTTGCCCGCCTGATGCCGGAAGGTGTTGCCGCGCCTATGGGTAAGCTGGCGGCTGTGGCGCCAGCCTTTGTGTCTGCGCTGGAGGCAGCGCTGGCAGCCAGCCGTGCTGCGGGCAGCTACAGCGTTTTTAAGGAAATGTGTGACCCAGCACAAATCTTTCTGGGGTTCAAAAAAAGCGATGGCCAGGGCGCAGCCGACGGTGCGCAGGCAGAGGAGAAACTGCCCGCAGGGCAGGGGGTGCCCGGGATGGACCAGCTGGCCGGCCTGGCAGGTATGCTGGCCACCGGCACGCCAGATAACACGGATGGCTCTGACAAAGCGCAGGAGGAGCTCATGCTGTGGATGATTGCGCCATCGCCGGACGGCCGTGCCTGTGCGGTGGAGTTTGCCGGGGGCCAAGACGCAGCCGCGGCGACCTTTGTCTATCGGTTTGATGGACGGTATGAGGATTTTGCCGGAAAGCTGAACCGTGCGCTGGAGGCAACCGCTTTCAAGCGGGAGGTTATTCGCCTGAGTGAGGAAGACCTGCTGCTACCACAGAACGATGATTACCGCATGGCGGTGCAGCGGACGCGCGCCATACAGCTGATTCGCGCCGGGTTTGCCGGCAGGGCTATACACACGGGGCAAGATAGCTGGAAAAAGCAGGTCTTGACGCTGTGGGGAAATTAACATATGTAAAAGAAGGATTTGCCGACATAAGAACACCCCGTTTAATCGCGAGATTTAACGGGGCGTTTTTTGGTAATTCGTTGTTTTCAGTTTTTGGCAGTTGACGGGCTAACGCATTTCTTCCGCATCTTTTACCGCTGTGGTGCGTTGGCGATTTTTCACCGCCAGGTAGATGGATGTCAGGGCGGCAAAGCCAACAAATACTAAGGCGATCAGCAGTGTCCAGCGGTTGAACCACACCATCGGCTGGGAAATGTCATCCAGCAGCAGGAACAGCGCACCGGGCAGCAGGCCCGCGAATATGCTCAGCAGCCACAGCACCAGCGGACGGCGGGGTTGGGCACCGGTATGGGTGGTGTCGTCGCCGGTGGAAACGGCGGCATCACTCACGGTTTCCTGGGCATACCGGCTGTCCTGCTCGCCGTCACCACGGCGCTTTTTCACAAGGCCGGTAACCAGCAGCAACACGCTGAGGAAGAAGCCCAGCACACCCAGCAACAGGCTGACAAAGCTCCAGGCAGAAACGACATCCAGGCCGCCGGTAGGTACTCGGCCGTTAAATATATCGGTGATGGGGTTACCGCTCTGGTTGCTGAACGCTTCGCTTAAGGTCGGCGAAAGGATCACCCCGCTGGTGGGCTGCGGTGCGCTGGCCGCAGAGGTCGGCGCCGGGGGCACGCTTTCCGTGGAGGTCACCACCGGCACACTGGCCATAGAGGAGCTGCCGGAGCTGCCGGAGGAAACACTGCGAGAAGTCGTGCTGGAAGAACTGGCCGCACTGCTGGAGACCGGCACAGACGCCGGAATTTCCTGCCACACCGCAACCAGGGTGATGTCGTTGTTCGGCATGGTATTTTTGGCAAAGTCCCACACCTGGTTACCGCTGGCCAGCAGCGTCCAGTGCTGGAAGGTGTAGCCGGTGCGAGTGGGGACAAAACTGGGAACCAGCGCACCATAGGCAACGGTTTTGGTATCCAGCACGGCGCCTTCGCTCATGTAGGTTACCGTGTAGTTTTTCAGCGTCCATTTGGCTTTCAGGGTCAAATCCCGCGCGGGCATGGTGCCGGTGGTGAAGTTCCATTCCGCATTTTGTTCATCGAACCAGCCGCCAAAAGCGTAGCCGGTACGGGTGGGGTCGGCGGGCTTCACAATGGGGTCTTGATAATATAGGTTGCTGACGGAATTTTTCCCGGCACCATTATAGTCAAAGGTCAGCTTGTAGGCAATCGGCAGGTATTGCGCATATAGTGTGGTGCCGCCAGCCGGGGTGGTGTCGGTGGCAAAATCCCACACGTTGCCGTTAATAGCCGCGGTGTACCAGCCCTTGAAGTCTTTGCCGGTCAGGCTGGGGTCGGTGGCGGGTTTTGTCACCAATGCGCCCGGCAGCAGTGTTTGCTCCGCCGGTACCGGGGTGCCGCCCTGGGTGTCGAAGAGTACCGTAACATTTGCCGGGCCCCACTGCGCGGTCAGGGTAAGCGTAGGCGTTGCGCTATCAGCGCCCACCACGCCATTTGTGGTGGTTACAGCGGTGCCGCCGGTGGAAAATGCCCATGTTATGGCAGTATCCGCCTGTTTCCAGCCCAGGAACACCAAGCCCTGGCGAGAAGGCACATTGTTTGGGGCTTCGGTAATCACGGCGCCGTAGGTTGCCGTTTTTGCGGCCGTGTTCGCCGGGAGCAAAATGTTGCTGCCGGAAACACCCTCGCTTTGCTCATAGGCCAGGTCGTAAATGATATCCACCGTTTTCCCGGTGCGAATGGCGTAGAATGTTATGTCACCCGCCGTGTTTTCGCTGCCGGGCACCAGATCGGGCGCAAGGTACGCGTCTGCCGCTATGCCGCCGGCCGCGTCGTCGGCTTTGGAGTACCAGCGTGCAAAGGTATAGCCGGGTACTGTGGTGGCGGTGGGGATATCTCCCGCAGCCAGGGTACTGCCGGGATATTTGTATGCCGTCTCGAAACTAGCCGGGTTTGCGCAGTTGTCGTTAAACTGCACCGCATACGGCGGTATCATGCCAAAATCCAGGCCAGCCTGCACCGTTTCGTCCACCACCGCCGTGGCGCTGGCAATGGTGTAACTGGTGGCGGCAGCCGCTATGCTGCCCGGGAACCGCAGTCCATCGGGTGTCGCCTGCGGGTTTTGAATGACCAATTTTACGGCGTCTCCTTCCGCTGTGGGTACCATGAAAATGCCGTTTTCATCGGTATACACATCCGGCAAGGCCGCGCCGCCGGTTGCCCGGGTGGAGGTAACGCGCACATTTTCAAACAGTTCCTCTCCGGCGTCATACTGCCCGTTGCGGTTCGCGTCCTTGTACACGCGCCCTACCACCAGCCCGGAATCCAGGCGTATGGCAACCGGCTCGCTGGCCACGTTTGCTTTCGTAATGCTGCCGGATAGGGTATAGCTGACCACCGCAGAGTAGTTGTTGATGTTCCCACTCCAGGCGGCTTTGTCCACTATATCCCCGAGGACCTTCATTTCAAAGGTATAGGTAGGCGCGGCGCCATCGGGAATGGGGCTGGTGCGCTCTATGCGAATGGTGCGTATTTCGTCGGTAAGGCCGGCGGCAGCCAGTTCCTCCCAGGTTTGGAACAGCGTGGCAATGTTTGCATCGGCGGTGTTCGCCACATACTGGGTGGAGTAGGTGATGACGGTTCCGGAGGCATCCGACGAGATCACCTTGTTTTTAATAGCGGCCGACCAGGTGAAGGCGGTGCCGCCAAAGGAGGCTTCACCGGCACCGCTGCCTGGTACGTGCGGTACAGGAATATGCGCGGTATAGCTGCCTACCGCCGCCCCGGACAGGTTCTCTGCCTGCAGCTGATAAAAGCTGGTACCAATGGGTGTTAGGCCCAGCACACTGCTGGCGTTGCCATTGTAGGTGACCCAGCCGGAATCGTACCCGCCGGCCAGCTGCAGCTTTGCCGCGGTGGAAACATAAAAGATTTTTTGGCCCTGCACTGTGAAGCTGGCGGAACTTGAGCCGGTGCCATACATCTGCGTGGTGTTTCCGTCGCCTGCCACGTCGTATTGGTTGGCGTTAATATTTATGCCATAACCTGCGTATTTCACCATGGCGGGGCTGTGGTCTTTTTGAATTGGCTGTACCCACAGCGGCTCTACCATGCTGCGCACCTGTGTGGGTGCGTTTGCGTTTACTTTGAAAGTGTATTTCAAATTGAAAGCATGGTCTGCCCGCCCCACGGCGCCTTTATAGCTCATGATGATATCCGGCAGACGGACTTTATACACGATGTTTCCTGTGTTGTCCACCAGTTCGGTAATCCGTTCTGCCGGTACTTTTTCATAAACACTGGGGGTTACCCCCTGCTGTTCGACATAGATACTGTCTGCATCAATGACACTAATACCCATAGAACGAATATAGACATCCAAGCCTTTTACATAGGTGACAATTCCCGCGCCGGGGGCGGTGTTCGTGGGAATACTGACGAGCGCAAGGCGCGTCTGCCGGGTATAGGTGCTACCGGCGGTCATATCCCCCATAGGGGTGCTCATCGAAATCCCTATATTTGTTTTTTCTAAAATAGGAATAGTGATATTTACGGGAGCATTCCAGCCTGTGCCTACGTCCTCCAGGCTGCCTACGTTCACCGAGACATCCATAATGAAATTTGCCGGCTGATCATGGAAATACCCAAAGACAAAGGCGGGGCCGCCTATGTTGTTGTCGCCACCGTTAGTAGCGCCGCCATAGGCGCCCACCAGCTTGTCTATTTCATACTCGATGCTGACAATATAGTCGGTAGCCGACACGCTGTTTGGCGCCGCGGTAAATTCTCTCAAATCAAAGACGATATAGTCCATAGTGCCGTCGGTCATGGAACGGGCGAACCCCACCGCATAGTCTTCGGCGGTTATCACCTTACCGGAGGCCAGCACCGCCCGCAGGTGCGGCACCACCCCGTCGGATCCCACTGGTATACGCACGGTGCGCGCACAGGCGCCGTTGTCTGCAAAATCAATGTGGATGCTTTGTAAATCCGTAGGGAAAGGGTTGATATTCCGAATACAGTAGGCGCCCAAAACGGTGGAGGTTCCAGGATCCATTTCACTTTCCGGCACATAGCCAATGCCATACATAGAGGGGGATTTGGTTATAGTTACCGTCTCAGTTAGGTTATCCAGGTTAAACACTGTCACGGTGGGGTTGGCGATTAGCCGGCCATAAGCCCCTTCGGGATAGTCGCCATAGGGTTTCAGCGAAAAGTTGCTGCCGGTAAAGGAATGTTTTTGGTAGGCCGCAGTTTCGCCAACGGTAAAATTAAGCGTGAATTTTTCCCGATCTGTTCCACCGGCGTATACATTGGTCATCGTAATGTTTATCGAGGTAGAACCATCAGCATTATTCACCACTGTGTAGGCCACGTTGGCGGTCGACAGACCACTGCTAGCCGGGTAGGTAATGGGGGTACCCGCAACAATAAACCCTTTTGGGACATGTATGGTGAATTTCAGCGTATCATAAATACCGCCAAACAGGGTGGCGCCGGTTCCATAGGAAAGCAAACAAAAATCAAAGCTTGCCGCTTGTCCGCGTATCAACGTCAGGTTATAGGGCTGCGACGGGTTTAAATCCAGGCCCAGCTTTCCGGTGATAGCCAGTGTTTCCAGTACCTGTGTTTCAATAACGGTTGGGGTAGCATCGCGGGTTTCTTTGGTGGTTACTGTAATGGCGTTTGTGTATAGTTTTTCGTCCTGGCTGCTGGTCCAGAACAGTGTGTCATATGCCACGGTGGGCCGCAGCACAAACTCGGTCACATTTTCGCTGTCTTTCAGCACATAGGTTACGGTGCCGCTGCCCACACCAAGACTGTTCGGCCGGTTACTCACGGTAATAGGCGCGTCCTGCACAAAGCTGGCGGTTTCCACCGCGCTGCGCAGTTCCGCGGGCAAATCACTGTTGCGGTACACCCAGGTGCCACCGGAGGAGTAAAACCCCGGCAGGGTGGCAAACTTCAGCCCATTTTGAATACGGATGGTAATGGTGCGGCCGGTGATTGCAACATCGTCGCTGGCGCTGAAGGCCGCCGCCACTTCCAGTACTTTGGGGGAATTCATAAAGTCTGTGTAGCTAAAGGTTACTTTATCCGCGTCACCGGACAAGTCGTTTCCGTCAAAGGTTGCCAGGGGGCCAACGTTTTGGGTTCCCTGCAGGGCCTGCACACCCGCCGGCGCCTGCGGCGCAGCCGCGGCCTGGCTGGCAGCGCCAGACACACCGGTGCCGGTTCCTTCGGCACCGGCGGCGCCGGCGGAACTGCCGGTTTCACTGCCTGCTCCGTTCGCGCCGCTGCCGCTGGTGGCTTCCGCCCCACTGCTGGCGGCATCTCCCGCGCTGCTTTGGCTGGCCGCGCTGGTGCCGGTGGTGTCTGTGCCGGTGCTCTGGGTGCCGCTCTGCCCGCCGGTTTCGGCGCCGGTATTGCCGGAAGTACCAGCAGCACCTTCACCAGTACCAGCGCTTTCACTGCTACCCGCGCCACCCTGTGCATACACAGGCATCGCGCCCTCCGGCACAAACGACGCAAACACCACCAGCCCCAACAGGACCAGCAGCCCTCTTTTGGCCAGTTCTTTCCATTGTATGCTCTTCTTCGCCATTGCTCTTTCCCCCGTTCTATGTTATGCAGAATACCTGCTGCGTCTCGGTCACATTTCCCGCCGCGTCGGTTACGGTTACCTTCAATATATGGTCGCCGGTTTGGCCGGCGGTGCGCATCTTTGTAAACGGTGTAGTCACCGTCTCACCGGTACCGCTGTACAGCACCTGGCTGCCATCTGCCGTCAATACCTGCCAGCGGCAGGTGGTGCCGGTTTCATCCGCGACGCTTACCACTGCTTTCACGGGATTTACCGCGCACTTTTCGCCCGCAGTGTTCTGCAGCGAAAGGCCAACTTCCGGTGGTGTGGTGTCCGTAATATACAGCACCGGCGCCGTTACCGGCATGGCCGCTTCACTTGGCGTCAGTTCTACCGTCAGGCTGCCCACCGGGTTCTCCGCCGCAAAGCCGGTGTCCCGGCTGGACGGCGGCGTGATAAGAATGGTATATTCCCCGGCGTCTTCTATGTTTAGCGTGTCAAACGCATAGGTTCCAGCCGCATCTACCTTGGTGCGGGTAATCACATTTTCTTCCTGCTTCAGGGTCACATCGAACCCCGCAGCATACTTTCCGCCGCCGGATATCACGGTACCGTCCGCTTTTTTGAACACCACGCTGCCTTTCAGCTTTGCGGTTTGGCTTGCCGTTTGGGCCGGTACTGCCGGAACGGGTATTGTTGGCGCCGTTGGGGTTTCACTTACGCTGGTTTGCTTTCCGCTGACCACCGCGCCGGCGCCACCTGTGCCGCTTCCGCCCGCCACCGCGCCGGCACCGCCGGAAACGGTACCTGTGCCCGGCACAGAAATAGTCTGTGCCGGGCCAGGCGCGTCAGGGATTGCAGCGTCCAGTATAGACGCCGTATCTTCATACCCGCTGGCGGTTTGTGGCAGGCGCTGGGGGTCGCCGGCCACAGGCACGTTTGCCGGCAGCGGGGGTGAAGCGGTGGCGAACAGTACCGTCAGGGCCACACCGGTGGCGAGGGCGGCACTTATCAGGCCCTGTAAAACCGGGCCGGTGAAAAAAGTCGTTATGGTTCCGGCAGCTGCGCCACCGGTGGCAAATGCCGTGTACACGCCGGCGGCCTGCAGGCACTGCTGGGCTGCTGTGGGCAGCACGGTGGCTGCGGCGGACTGGCTGAAAATAGCGCCGAGTGCCGGAGAAAGTGCCATCATGGGGGTGCCGGATTGTTTCCAGCTGTCCACCTTGTCGTCCAGCTCCACCCGCAGGTGCTTGCGGGCCATTTTCAGGTTGTGTTGCACCGCGTCCGGGGTGATGTTTAGCGTGGCGGCCGCCTCGGCATAGCTCATGTTTTGGTAATAGCATAACAGAATGCACTGCTGATATTTGTCCGGCAGGTTTTGTACCAGTTCTACGATAGATTCCCGCAGGCTGGCGTCCTCGATATATTCTTCCGGCAGGCTTTCCAGCGTATCACTGATGAAATTGCCGGCGTAATCGTCCAGGGAAACATTTCCTTTGTCTCGTGTCATTTTGCGCCTCATGTTTAAACAGGTGCTGATAATCAACCGGTTTAGCCAGGTGTTGAACGCGGCGGGCTCGTGCAGCTGTACGATTTTTTTCTGCATGCGGACGAAAACTTCCTGCGCTGCATCCTCGGCGTCATGCGGGTTTCGCATGACCTGCCGGCAAAAATACAGAACATACGGGGCCTTCATTTCGCATAGCGAAACAAACGCGTCGCGGTCCCGCGCGCATGCTTTTTGAACCAGCTGTATCAGTTGATTGTCTGCCATGTGTGCTCCCCCAGAGCGGATTTTCACCGCCTTGATAGTATAGACACTTCCCATGTGGGTGCCGAGTGTCTTTTTTGAAAAAAACTTTTTTGTATTGTTTTTTTGCCATGATCTGCCGGGATAAAATAAAAATGAGCCGCCCATCCAACACTGCATAAAAAGACAGGTTATACTACTAATCGGCAGATAGTATGTTTTATTGAACTTTTTTGTAAAAGAATATTTGCGCGAGGACGGTGGATGCCGGATAGCATATCAACATTGAATAATGCCCATGAATACAGTACAATATGTACAATACCAAGAAGTGGCTGCGCAAACAAAAAGGGGTGATACTATGCCGTTGCCTTCAGCGCCAATGAATGTGCTGTACACTGTAATCTTTGGCATGGTTGCGGGTGCTTGTTTCTTTCTGTATTGGCTGCTGCAAAGACGCAGAGCCAAAACAGGCGAAAACACGGCGGAGGTGAATGTGGCAGAGGACGGTGCGGTGGATGAAACCCGTTTGCAAAAGGTGTTTCTGGCGATAGGCTTTTCTTTTGCGGTGGTGGCGGTGGGTTTTTTTGCCATGGCTATGGCCATTCGTCTGGGGTCTGTTTTTGGCTGGTATTATTGGTAAAGGTATTTCCTGCCCGCGAACCGGCGGGTGCGCGGGGCAAACCATGAGGGAGGACAACCATTGCGGCACATTTTTATTGTAAACCCGGTGGCAGGCAAACAGGACGCCGGCCGAATGATGGAAGGAAAGATAGCCGCCGCGGCAAAAGAGTGCGGCATTGACTATACGCTGGAATTGACCAAGGCGCCAAAACACGCGGCGGAGCTGGCACAGGGGTATGCGGGAAGCGGGGAGGATGTGCGCCTGTATGCTGTGGGCGGCGACGGTACGCTGAACGAGGTATTATCCGGCGCGTGGCCACACAAAAATGCGGCGGTGGCCAGCATTCCCTGCGGCAGCGGCAATGATTTTGTGCGCACCTTTGGCACGGTGGAAGACTTTTTAGACATACCGGCGCTGATACGCGGTGTGGCGCAGGATATCGACCTGATGCAGGTGGACGGCGGCATCTGTGCGGCCATTACCTCCACCGGCCTGGATGCCGAGGTGGCCTATAACATTCCCAAATATCGCCGGGTGCCGTTGTTGGGCGGTACCATGGCCTATAATATGTCTATTTTGGAAAAGCTGCTGAAGCCTCTGGGCAAAACGCTGCGCATAACCATTAACGGCCGGGTGCAGGAGGGCAAGTACCTGATTGCCACCGTATGCAATGGCCAGACCTACGGCGGTGGATACCGTGCGGCGCCCATGGCCAGTGTGACCGACGGGATACTGGACGTTATTCTGGTGAAGAAAATTGGCCGCGCAAGGCTGGTGTCCATCATTGGGAAATATAAAAACGGCCAGCATTTTACCGAGGGCGAGATATTGCCGGAGTTCCGCGATGTGATGGAATATTACCGGGCAACCGAGGTGGAGATTGACCCCACCGGAGACGAACAGTTCATTTTAAATGTAGACGGGGAATGCGGCCCAGCGCCACGCCTGTATGCGAAGGTGCTGCCGCTGGCGGGACGGTTCGTGCTGCCGGCGGCCCTGGCGGAACGATAAACGCGAAGCGGCTGGGTGCCGATTGCCGAAGGGGATTTTTTTCCGTTGTTTCGCGCGATGTTCCCCAAAAAAGTTTTGTCATATGCCGCGGCCCGGGCGCAGGTATTCAGCGCGCCCGGCCTGTTTTTTGTGGGTTGGAAAAAATTTTTCATTTGCCCTCTTGATTTTTTGGAGCAAAGGGGCTAAAATGTTTTTAGCACTTTAAAGTCGCGAGTGCTAAAACAAACCTTACACTGTCATCAAAATAAATCATATATAAAGGAGCAAAGCGAAGATGAAACTGAAACCTCTTGCAGACCGTGTTGTCATTAAAGCCGTAGAGGCGGAAGAGACCACCACCGGTGGCATTATCCTGCCGGGGAATGCCAAGGAAAAACCGCAGATGGCGGAAGTGGTGGAGGTGGGGCCCGGGGGCCTGGTGGACGGCAAACAGGTGGAGATGGTCGTGAAAAAAGGCGACAAGGTTGTGGCCAGCAAATATGCCGGCAGCGAAGTGAAGATTGACGGCGAGGAATATACCATCGTGCGGCAGTCGGATATTTTGGCGATTGTAAAATAAGATTGCTTGAACACTATTGTACAGTGAATAATAGAATAGACTACGGAGGAAATGAAGATGGCAAAACAGCTTTTATATGGCGAGGACGCGCGCAAGGCGCTGAGCGCCGGGATTGACAAACTGGCCGATACGGTAAAGATCACCCTGGGGCCGAAGGGCCGCAACGTGGTGCTGGGCAAGAAATATGGCAGCCCGGCCATCACCAACGATGGCGTGACCATTGCGAAAGAGATTGAAGTAAAAGATGCTTATGAGAACATGGGCGTGTTGCTGGTGAAGGAAGTAGCCACCAAAACCAACGATGAAGCGGGCGACGGCACCACCACCGCCACCGTGCTGGCACAGGCCATGGTGCACGAGGGCATGAAGAATGTGGCAGCCGGCGCAAACCCCATGGATATCAAGCGCGGCATTCAAAAAGCAGTAAACGCCGCAGTGGCGGAGCTGCAGAAGAACAGCAAAAAGGTGAACGGCAGCGAGGATATTGCCCGTGTGGCCACCGTTTCCGCCGGGGACGAGGAGATTGGCAAGCTGATTGCCGACGCCATGGACAAGGTTACCGCCGACGGCGTGATTACCATTGAAGAAAGCAAAACCGCCGAGACCTTTACCGAAGTGGTGGAAGGCATGCAGTTTGACCGCGGGTACATCACCCCCTATATGGTGACCGACACCGAGAAGATGGAAGCGGTCATTGATGACGCGCTGGTGCTGATTACCGACAAAAAGATCAGCGTGATCCAGGACATTCTGCCGCTGCTGGAGCAGATTGTGCAGAGCGGCAAGAAGCTGGTTATCATTGCCGAGGATGTGGAGGGCGAGGCGCTGTCCACCCTGATTGTGAACCGGCTGCGCGGCACCTTTACCTGCGTGGCGGTGAAGGCCCCGGGCTTTGGCGACCGGCGCAAGGAAATGCTGCAGGATATCGCCGTGCTGACCGGCGGCCAGGTCATCAGCGAGGAGTTGGGCTATGACATCAAGGAAACCACCATGGATATGCTGGGCCACGCGCACCAGGTGAAGGTGACCAAGGAAAACACCATCATTGTGGACGGCATGGGCAAAAAGGATGTCATCAAGAACCGTGTGGCGCAGATTCGTGCCGAAATCGAAAACTCCACCAGCGACTTTGACCGCGAAAAGCTGCAGGAGCGCCTGGCGAAGCTGGCCGGCGGTGTGGCGGTTATCCGCGTGGGCGCCGCTACGGAAGTGGAGATGAAAGAAAAGAAGCTGCGCATTGAAGATGCGCTGAACGCCACCAAGGCGGCGGTGGAGGAAGGCATTGTGGCCGGCGGCGGCACCGCCCCGCTGGAAGTGATGCCCGCCATCGAAGAACTGATTGAGACGCTGGAAGGCGACAAGAAAACCGGCGCGGCCATCGTGCTGAAGGCGATGGAGTCTCCCCTGCGGCAGATTGCGGTGAACGCGGGCCTGGAAGGCAGCGTGATCATCGATAAGATTCGCAACGCAAAGAAAAAGAACTATGGCTTCGACGCGCAGAAGGAAGAATATGGCGATATGCTGAAGTTCGGCATTGTGGACCCCACCAAGGTGACCCGCAACGCCATTGAGAACGCGGCCAGTGTGGCTGCCATGGTCATTACCACCGAGAGCCTGGTGGCCGACGAGCCGGAACCCCCGGCACCTGCCATGCCGGCCGGCGGCATGGGCGGCATGGGGGATATGTACTAAGAGGGCAGTTAGTAGTTAAGAGTTGGCAGTTGTTGGTTATAGTAGCAATAAAGCGCCCGCGGGAATGTTCCGCGGGCGCTTGGCTGTGTGGGGTTTACAGTTCAGTATAAGCAAGTGGAAGAACTCCTGGACGGGAGGAACCATTCCTTTTAGCGGGGCTTTTGAGGCTGCAGCAGGGCGCCCCCTTTTCCTTGACAGGCTCCGCCGCAGCCGATATAATGATACTGGAATTAAAAAAGAATACAGCAATGGCAATGACAGGATTAACGTTCGCAGTTTGTGCGCACAATGGCCGGGGGTTTTACAGATGGGACCCGGGGCCGAAAGAGAGGGAACCCACGTGGCTGAAAGGTTTCCGCCCGGCGAACGGTGCCATCCTGGAGCTCCGGCTAATACCCGGCGCTGCGCGCGGCGTTACAGCGCAGGAAAGTGGCGTTTTGGCCGTGTTTGTAAAAATGCAGGCTAGGCGCAAACTGGGTGGTACCACGGAAGCTTACGCAGCCTTCGTCCCTGGCGGGGCGGAGGTTTTTTGTTTTTTAGTAAGATTTTTTGAAAGCGAATGTAAACGAAGTGATGGTGGATAGGAGTACAGCGAAACGGGGAGCTGCGAAATTCCCCGATGGGGTGAAAATGATTATAAAGGGCGAAAAGGTACATTTGATTCCTGCTGCATTAGGGGATAGGCAAAAGGCATATGAATGGTGCTTTCACTCTGAAACCACCAAATCTCATTCCGGGCCTCCGGAGTATCCCGAGAACCCGATTCTTACATATGCGGAATTTTGTGAAAAAGGGTATGAGGATTGTTATTTTACGGGAGAGAACCCGCAGGGTGGCCGTGGCTTTTTCATTGTTATAGGGGAAGAGCCCATTGGCTTTATCAGCTATTCGTGTTTTCACGTAAAGCCGGGAATAGCAGAGCTGGACAGCTGGATGAGCAGCGAGGAAAACTGTGGGAAAGGGTACGGAACGGATGCTATTATTGCACTGGGAAATCATCTGCATGATTCGCTGGGGATTCACACGTTAATCATGGGGCCATCTGTTAAAAATGCAAGGGCTATCCGGGCATATGAGAAGGCCGGGCTTTTCAGAACCAACCAGCGGATGCGTGATTTTTTGCGCCCCGAATACATATCTGTCTACGGCGACGGGGATTATGGTGAGGAACAAACGGCTGTTTGCGTAAAGAGGTTTGATTCGTAATCGGCACTTTTTTACAATGCTAAAATACGAGAGTGAACAAAGGGAACGTGTGAAAAGGAGAATTTACTCATGGAATGGACCGGCTTGAATGAACTGCGTGAAAAGTTTTTGGAATTTTTCGAGAGCAAGCAACACCTGCGGTTGGGCAGCTTTCCGCTGGTGCCGCACGGCGACAAAAGCCTGCTGCTGGTAAACAGCGGCATGGCGCCCATGAAGAAATGGTTCCTGGGGACCGAGGAACCGCCTAGCCACCGGGTGTGCACCTGCCAGAAATGCATCCGTACGCCGGATATTGAGAGCGTCGGCATCACCGACCGGCACGGTACCTTCTTCGAGATGCTGGGCAACTTCAGCTTTCAGAACTATTTTAAAAAGGAAGCCATTCCCTGGGCGTGGGAGTTTTTCACCAGCGCCGAATGGCTGGATATTCCGCCGGAAAAGCTGTATGTTTCCATTTATCTGGAAGATGACGACGCCTATGAAATCTGGACAAAAGACGTAGGCGTGCCGGATGACCACATGGTGCGCCTGGGCAAAGCGGACAATTTCTGGGAGCATGGCAGCGGTCCCTGTGGTCCGTGCAGCGAAATATACTTCGACCGTGGCGAAGAGTATGGCTGTGGTTCGCCGGACTGCAAGCCCGGCTGTGAATGCGACCGGTTTATCGAGGTTTGGAACCTGGTGTTCACAGAGTTTGACTCCGACGGTGCGGGCCACTATGAAAAACTGGCGGCGCCAAATATAGATACCGGCATGGGCCTGGAGCGGCTGGCCTGTGTGATGCAGGGCGCGGCAAATCTGTTCGAGACCGACACGGTGAAAAGCATCCTGACCCACGTGGAGGAGATCAGCGGCAAAGCCTACGGCCAGCATCGGCCCACCGACATTTCCATACGGGTTATTACCGACCACGTGCGCTCTACCGTGTTCATGGTCAGCGATGGTATTCTGCCGTCCAACGAGGGGCGCGGGTATGTGCTGCGGCGGCTGTTGCGCCGGGCGGCACGGCACGGGCGGCTGCTGGGTGTCACCCGCCCGTTTTTGCCGGAACTGGCCGAGACGGTTATTGCCCAGAGCGAAAGCGCTTACCCGGAACTGCGCGAAAACGCAGACTATATCAAAAAGACCATTGCGGCCGAGGAGGAGCGGTTCTCCCGCACCATCGACCTTGGTTTCGCGCGCCTGAACGAGCTGATTGAAGCAGGGGACCAGGCGACCATCTTCCGGCAGAACGACGATGGCGTGAAAAAACTGGCTGATATTGCGGAGGGCATAAAAAAGAGGTTCATTTCCGGCGCGGATGCGTTCCGGCTGCAGGATACCTTTGGCTTTCCGCTGGACTTAACGCGGGAAATTGCCGCGGAGCGTGGGTTCGAGGTGGACCTGGAAGGCTTTAAAGCAGAGCTGCAAAAACAGCGGGAGACCGCCCGCCAGGACCGGTTATCAAAGGACATTTCCGGTTGGGAGGCGGACATTTTTGCCCCGGTGGAGGCGGACGCCACCGAGTTTGTGGGCTATGAAACGCTGGTGAGCGAAGCGAAAGTGATTGCCCTTTCCGACGGGGTAGAGCTGCAGGTCGCCCTGTCCACCGACGACGGCGAAAAAAGCGGCGTGCTGATGGTGCTGGACAAAACCCCCTTCTATGCTGAAAGCGGCGGCCAGGTGGCGGATACCGGGTTCCTTACCGGCAACGGCGCGCGGCTGGCGGTACACTCGGTGAAGAAAACTGCAAAGGGCTTCTTTGTGCATGGCTGCACCCTGTTGGAAGGTATGGTGAAGACCGGCGATACCATACTGGCCGAGGTGGATGCCGACCGGCGGCATGCTATTATGCGCAACCATACCTCCACCCACCTGCTGCAGCGCGCGCTGCGCGAAGTGCTGGGTGAACATGTGCACCAGGCGGGCAGCTATGTGGACGACGAGCGCGCACGGTTCGACTTTTCGCATTTTTCCGGTATGACCGGCAAGGAACTGCGCGAGGTAGAGATGCTGGTGAACCGCAAAATTTTTGAGGCGTTGCCGGTGACGGTGCACAACCTGCCCATTGAGCAAGCGAAAAAAATGGGCGCGGTGGCGCTGTTCGGCGAAAAATATGGCGACGTGGTGCGGGTTATTGATGTGACCGGCTGGTCGACAGAGTTCTGCGGCGGCACCCACGTAAACAACTCCAGTGAGATAGGTTGTTTCAAGATCTTGTCTGAGTCCTCGGTGGCGGCGGGGGTGCGCCGTATTGAAAGCACCACCGCCTACGGCGTGTTGCGGCTGATAGATGACAAGGACCTGCTGCTGTACGAGACGGCGGCCACCGTGAAGGCCGCCAACGTGGGCGATCTGCCCGCCCGGGTGAGCGCGCTGGCGGCGGAGAACAAAGAACTGGCAAAGGAACTGGCCGGTATGAAGGAAAAAGCCGCCAGTGCCCATGCGGAAGGTCTGTTCAAAAACCCGGTGGTGGTGGAGGGTATCAAGGTTTTCACAGCATTTTTGCCGGATACCAATGCCGACGCGCTGCGCAAGATGTGCGATTTGATTCGCGGCAATACCCCAGAGGGGGTAGGCGCCTTGTGCGGGGAGGCAGACGGTAAGCTGACGCTGGCCGTGTGCTGCGGCACCCGGGCGCTGGCGCGCGGGCTGAAAGCCGGGGACCTGGTGAAGCAGGTGGCGGCTTTGGCCGGGGGTTCCGGTGGTGGCAAGCCGGACCTGGCGCTGGCAGGCATTAAGGAAAAGGCAAAGGTAGAGGAAGCGCTGGCAGCGGTGCCCGGCATAGTGGCGGCGGCGTTGAAAGCGTAGGAAAAGAATGAATCAATTCTTGTTTTAAATGCTTGTTGTGGAAAGGAGATTTTACCCATGGACGACTGCTTGTTTTGTAAAATTTGCAACGGGGAGATCCCCAGCATCATTTTGTTCGAGGACGAGGACCTGCTAGCCTTTCGCGACATTGACCCCAAGGCCCCGTTCCATGCGCTGATCGTGCCCAAAAAACATATTGAGAGTGCGGCCGCGCTGGGTGAAGAGGACGGTGCGCTGCTGGGCAAAATATTTGCGCTGGCGGCAAAACTGTGCGCGGAAGAGGGCGTTACCAACGGCTACCGTGTGGTGACCAACGTGGGCGCAGACGGCGGCCAAAGCGTGCCGCACCTGCATTTCCATGTGCTGGGCGGGCGGCAGATGGCCTGGCCCCCGGGCTGAGGTACCGGCGGGCAATACAAACAAAAAACAAAAGTGGGAAGTGAATTCCCCCAAAAAGGAGAATGGCATGGAAACCTATACCCTGAATGTGGCGGGGCTGGTACGTGAATTACCCATCTGTAAAATCAGCGATAATTTGTCTATTGCGGCGTTTATCATGTTTGGCGATGTGGAATTGACCATTGCCTGCGCCGCGGCGCTGCTGGAAAAGGTACCGGCGTTCGACGTGATTGTGACCGCCGAGGCAAAGGCAATTCCGCTGGCGTACGAGATGAGCCGCCAAAGCGGGAAAAAGTATATTCCGGCGCGCAAGGGCAAAAAGCTGTATATGCAAAGCCCGGTGGTTATCGAGGTGCAGTCCATCACCACCAAGCAGAACCAGAGCCTGTGCATCGACCAGCCGGAGCTGGACTACCTGAACGGCAAGCGGGTACTGATTGTGGACGACGTGATTAGCACCGGTGGTTCGCTGCAGGCCATGGAAGCCATTGTGGCGAAAAGCACCGGCCAGGTGGTGGCGCGGGCCGCTGTGCTGGCCGAGGGTGACGCCGCGAAGCGGGGAGATATCATTTTCCTGGAACCGCTGCCGCTTATTGGGTGATGGAACGCTTCCGGTTTGCAGACCGGGCTGTGTTTGGGTGTCTGCGGGGCTGTTTTTTTAGAAATACAAAAAGAGGTTGCGACTGGGGTACAGCGGGGTAGGGGGAGTGGGAATGAAGCGTCCGCTCGCTATTTTTGGGTTTGCTTATCTTTTGAGCATGCTGGTGGTGCTGCGCCTGTCCGGGGTGGCACAGCTGGTGGTGGCGCTGTGCCTGGTGGCAGCGCTGGTGCTGTTGGTGGTGCTGCGGCCAAAGGGGCGGAATGCCATACTATTGGTTTTGGCGTCGGCCTTGCTGGCGGTGGGTCTGCATGCCATGTACGATGTTGTGGTGGTGCGCCCGGTACAAAGCCTGGCCGGCAGCGAGGCGCTGGTTACCGCGCGGGTGACCGATATACAGCCGGGCTACAGCCCAGACACCATGCACGCGACATTGCAGGTTCTTTCGCTGGACGCACAGCCCTGCACGCCTTTTTCTGTTCAGGTACGCGGCGTGGAGACGGCGGGTATCGGCGATATCGTATCTTTGCAGCTGCGGTTTGGCACCTTTGCCACGGCGTCGGCGCAGCGGTATGGGTACGCCAAAGGCATGTATGTGGCCGCCACCGCGCGCTCCCCGGTGGATATTGCAGGGTATGACCCCAGCTTTCTGTGCCGCATGCGCCAGCTGCAATACGGCGCCAGCGCCAGTATCCGGCAAAAGCTGCCGAATGCGCTTTCTTCGGTGATTGCGGCCATGACGGTGGGGGATAAGCGGTATCTGTCGGACGATACGGTACTGGATTTTCGTATGGCAGGCCTGTCGCATATGCTGGTGGTGTCGGGGTTGCATGTGTCGGTGGTCAGCGGTGTTGTGTATACCGCGGCGGCGGCCCTGCTGCGCCGCAAAAAGGCGGCCGCTGCCGCGACCATGGTTTACATTGCGCTGTTCATGTGCTTCACCGGGCTCACGCCATCGGTGGTGCGCAGCGGCGTGGCATATCTATTGGTCTTTTCGGCGGGGTTCTTTTCCCGCAAGGCAGATATCTACACATCGCTGGGGTTTGCGGCGCTGCTGCTGTGCCTGCAAAACCCCTATGCGGCGGCGGACGTAGGCTTGCAGCTGTCCTTTGCTGCCACCCTGGGTGCGCTGGTCTCCAGCCAGATTACCCAACGTGTGCGGGAAAAACGAGCACAAAAAAGTGGTGGCAAAAAAGGCAAGTCGTCGGTTATCTTGAAAAAAGCGCTCCACTGGATAGCATCCACCGCATTTACCTCGGTGTGCGTGTCGCTTGCTATTCTGCCGGTTTTGTGCGTGGCAGGCATGGGAATTTCACTGGCCACCGTACCTATGAATATCATTGGCGTACCGGCGCTGGCGCCCATAGTGCTGGCGGGGTTCGTGATGATTTTACCGGGCGGCATACCGGTGCTGGGGCTGGTGGTGAAGCTGGCGGCGTTTGTGGGCGGCGCCCTTACCGCTCTGCTGGAAACACTTACCGCGCTGTGCGCGCGCATTCCCGGTGTGTGGCTGCCGCTGGGCGGACTGTTCAGCCTGGCGGTGGTGGCGGGGGTGTATTTACTGGTATTCCTGGCGTGGAAAAACCGTGGGCATGCCCGGCGGGTGGTGGCCTATGGCCTGTGCGCAGTGCTGGTGTTTCCGTTGGCGGCTTTCCTGCATTCCAGCTTCGCCGCCGGTACCGTAACGGTGCTGACCACCGGCGGCGCCAACCCGTCGGTGGTGATATTCCGGGAAAACCAGGCGGTGGTGCTGTACAAAGGCCTGACCACAGATGCGGCGCTGCACCGTATTTTTCGGGAGAGAAATTTGCAGGAATGCGTGCTGCTGATAGACCTGCGCCGTACTGTCCACAGCAACGCATACCGCAGCCGGTACAACCCGTTCACGGTGGTGTTCGCGGAAGAAGACATTATCAACCAGGCGGTATATTCCCCGCTGCCGGATGTAACGGTATACCTGAAGCGGCAGGCGGGCGGCAGCATTGTTTGTGTGGATATTGGCGGATATAAGCTGGGCGTTACCAACGGAAAAGTGAACCTGGCGCCCTATGCCCGGTTGGATTTGCTGGTGGCGGGACAAAGCGAAGTGACCGGCGAATATGGCACGCTGCTGGTGACCGGACGCCTGCCGGACTGGGTGCCGGAGAACACGCAGATACTGCAAAGCACCGGCAACGCGGCCATTGCGGTGCGCCCAGGTGTGGGCGCCAGATATACGGAGGTACAGGATGGCATCGATACAGGATAAGCTGGACGCGGCGCTGAAAACGCCGGAAGCGGTGCCGGTGTATTATTTTGCCTCGCAGGAGCAGCCGCTGGTGCGCGCGGCCGCGCGCCGGGTGCGCATGGCGCTGCTGCCGGACAGCACAGAGGAGCCCACCCGTATAGAGGGGCCGGTGCCGAACCTGGGCGAAGTGATTGCCGCGGCGGGCGCACTGTCTTTTTTGGGGACCAAACGCGTGGTGGAATTGTGGGAGATTCAGCCCTCCACCATGGGCGACAAGGATATTGACGAGCTGACGGCGTTATTCAGCGAGGTGGACAGCGCGGTGCTGGTGGTCACGGTGGTGTACAAGGACAAAAAAGCCGCCGAAGGCAAGCGGGCAAAAAAGCTGTTTGCGGCGGCGGCAAAAGCGGGATTTGCGGCAGAGTTTGCAAAACCAACCCGACGGGAAAACCTGGAATATCTGGCACAGCAGGCGGCGGGCCTGGGGGCCGGCTTTGCCCCCGGCGCTGCTGAAGCGCTGCTGGAGCGGGCGGGCGACGACCGCGACCTGCTGGCGAACGAGGTGGCAAAGCTGGCCGCCGGCTGCGGGTACGGTAACATTACTGCCGACGCGGTGAAAACCTATGCCGTGCACAACATGGAGGCAGATGTGTTCGACCTGGCGCGGGCAATTACCGCTGGCCGGCGGGCGGCCGCGTTTGCCAAGCTGGAAGAACTGTTGGCCCAGCGCAACGAGCCGCTGGCCATCACGGCGGCACTGGCCGGCAGTTTTGTGGACATGTACCGGGTGCGCTGTGGCACAGAACAGCGCCAGACGGTGTCTGCGGTGTTCCGGGACCTGGGCTATAAAGGAAGCGATTACCGCCTGCAAAAAGCCAAGGAAAGCGCGGCGCGATACTCTACCGCCGCGCTGGAGGAGTGCGTTTTGTGCCTGGCCGGGCTGGACGCGGCGCTGAAAAGCAGCGCATTGCCGGACAAAAGTATATTGCTGGAAACCGCGCTGGCACAGCTGCTGGAAATGGGAGAGCGAAAATGAGCAAGCTGCGCGTGCGCGAAGTGGTGATTGTGGAAGGGAAATATGACGCGGTGGCGCTGGCCAGCCTGGTGGATGGGCTGATTCTGACAACCGGCGGGTTTTCCCTGTTCAGCGATGAAGAAAAAAAAGAACTGATTCGCACGCTGGGACGAAAGCGCGGCATTGTTGTGCTGACGGATTCCGACGCAGCTGGATTTAAAATACGGCATTATATCGAAAAAATAGCGGCGGAATGCGTGGTAAAAAACGCGTATATCCCGGCGGTAGCAGGCAAGGAGAAGCGGAAAAGCGCGCCTTCCAAAGAGGGAACCCTGGGGGTGGAGGGCCTGCCGGCGGCGGTGTTGCTGCAGGCGCTGCGGGATGCGGGCGTCACCACCGGCGCCGCGCCCGCCGGCGAAAAGAGCGGGCGGGAAATAACCTATACCGACCTGTACCAGTGGGGGCTTTCCGGCGGGGATGGCAGCGCGGCGCACCGGCGGCAGTTGCTGGAAAAACTGGGCCTGCCGCAGCGGTTGTCCAAACGGGCACTGTGCCAGGTGCTGAACAGCCTGTATTCTTACGAGGAATTCGCGGCAGTGCTGCAGGAAAAACCGGTGTTATTTTGGGATTTTCACGGTACGCTGACGCTGCCGGATGTCACCTGGTTCGACGCCGCCATGGAGGCCGCCGCTGAAGCCGCGCCGGAAACGCCGCTGTCACTGGCGGTGCTACAGCAACAGTTCAGCGGTACCTGCCTGCCGTGGTGGAGCATACCCAGCCGGGACACCCGCCATTTAACGGCGCCCGGCGCGTGGTGGGCGCACTGCGAAGCAGAGTTCGCCAGTATGTTCGAGCGGTGTGGGTTTTCACAGCAGCAGGCAGTAAAAATAGCCCCCGCTATCCGCGAAAAAATACTGGAGGCGGCACGGTACACGCTGTACCCGGATGCGCTTCAGACGCTGCAAACCCTGCAGCGGCGCGGGTACAAAAGCTATATTTTAAGCAACAATTTCCCAGAACTGGAACAGGTAGTGGCGGCGCTGGGTCTGTCGCCGTATTTTGCAGGGGTACTGGTGTCCGGCAAAATAGGGTACGACAAGCCCCGGCCGGAGATTTTCGCCGCGGCGAAGGCAGCAGCCGGGAACCCCGCGGCGTCGGTGATGATCGGCGATAACGTGCAGGATGACCTGGAGGGCGCCAAAGCGGCCGGGTTTATGGCGGTGGGGGTGCATGGCAGGTGCTCGCCCCTGGCGGACCATTGCGTGGAAGAGCTGGCAGAGCTGCTGGACCTGCTGCCGTAGCCGCAGAAAGAATACCAAACAAAAGCAGGCGGGTGTTTGCGGTGTTTCACCGCGGGCACCCGCCTGCTTGTTACTGAAAAAGAAAAAATACAACGCCTGGCATAGTACCGGTTAAATGGCACGCTCCCATAAGGCGGTGTTATTCAATACAATGGCCTGGTTTGAACTGGCTTCACCAAAATAAGCCTTCAAAGTATGTGCAAAAATGCAGGCCGCCAAATTTAAAAACAACCGCGCGTCGAGAGTCTACTTCGGGGTTTTCATGCGCCACCGCAGCAGCAATGTGGTGCCCAGGTTTACCACACCGTCCGCTATCAGCACAATGGCAATATAGTAAATGAGTGCGTTGCCGCCGAACGCGTTCACCACCAGCAATATGCCCAGCACCGCGGTAACCACTGCCACCAGCAGCACAATCCACCATCCATTAAAGCCGCCCCGTTTCAGGTTTAGGGATTGCTGCAGCTTAATGATAGAGTCGAACACCACGCACAGGCCCAGCACCACCGGCAGCCATTCCCACACCGAGGACGGCCAGGCAATAAGATAAATGCCCACCACCAGCAGCACCACGCCAATAGCCAGGTCGAACCGGAACAGGTTTGCGGCGGGGTCGTTGCGCCCGGTGACGAACGAAACGATGCACACAATGCCAATGATGAGGGCGACGCCGCCCAGCAGATAACAGATGAGCTTTTCAGACGTGTCCGGGAATACCAACATCAAAATTCCCAGAACAATGTACGCGACCGAACCAATGATGAACCCCGTGGTAAAGTGCTTGCTTGCCTGCATATACCAACACCTCTTTCGTTTTTTGAAACGGACTTTTTGGGCCTGCTTACCTTAAAAAAATATGCCGTGGGAAAGTTCAAAACATATAGAGCATCCGGGAGGCAAGCCTGCCTATTTCCCGGGGTGGTCCTTGTCTGCTGCCGCGTCTTTAGGCGTGGAATGGTCGGCCGGAAGGGCTGCATCCATAGGCGCTACGTTTGTGATGGAAGATTCCGTCGCCGGCAGCGCTGCCGTCACACCGGTGTTGCTGCTGAATATCTTGTGGGATTTTGCATAGGGAACTATCTCGGTTTTCTCCGTGGAAATCCCCTTTTTTGCCAGCCGCCGAGCGGTCCAGTCTGCAAACAGCGTATATAACACCGCCGCCGTGGGCACCCCCAGCAGCATGCCGGAAAAGCCAAAGAACCCGCCGCCCACAATGATGGCGACCAACACCCACAAAGCCGGCAGGCCGGTGGAATCCCCCAAAATCTTTGGGCCCAGGATATTTCCGTCAAACTGCTGCAGCAAAATGATAAAGATGGTGAACCACAGGGCGCTCCATGGGTTTACCAGCAGCAGGATCATGATGGACGGGATAGCCCCAATGAACGGCCCAAAGAAGGGAATAATATTGGTGAGCCCCACAACAATGCTGATGAGCAGGGCAAATGGCATGGGGATAATCCACGCGTTCATAACCGCCATAAACACGAAGCACAGCAGCCCAATGATGGCGCTGTCCAACAGTTTGCCGCTGATGAAGCCGGAAAAAACCTCGTTTGAAAGGCGCCCCACCCGCAGAACACCGTCTGCCCGCGCGGTGGGAAGAATCGCGTATATTGCCCGTTTGCACTGGCGCAGCAGCTTGTCCCGGCTTAGCAGCATGTAAATGGAGGCGATGATGGCGGTAAGCGCCCCCACCAGGCCGGAGCCCACCTGCATGGTGATGCCCACCAGATTTGGCAGCGAAGTGCGCACCCAGTCTAAAATTTTTGCCAGAATGTCCTGGTAGGAGATCAGTACAAAATCCAGGCTATCCGTTTCCAGGGAAAAGGTCTCCGCCAGCCAGGCGGCAAAGCCGCTGAGGTTATCGAGGTACCGCGGCACACTGCGCCCCAGCGCCAATAGGCTGGTTGCCACCTGTGGCAGCACCAGCCCCAGCACCATGCCAATAATCAGCATGGCCAGCAGGTAGACGGTCAGCACCGAAAGGCCACGCCGAATGCGCAGCTTGCGATAAACCTTTCTTTCAAAAAACCGCATGGGCATGTTCAAAACATAAGCGATGCCGATGGCGGCAACAAAGGGGGAAAAAATGCGAAAAAGCCACCCGGCGAACTGCCGGATGGCGCCAAAATTATACAGCGCCAGGAACAGTAAAATTCCAACGCAGACCACGATTAAATTGGATATAGTGCGTTTCGAAAAAAAGCTTTTCCCCTTCATGGGAGGCGGCTCCTTTTACTCTACGTTTTCGCCGAAATCCTGAATCGTCTTGTGGAAGTTTTCGTCCTCGCTGACCACCAGAATAGGCTGTGTGAAATCCAGCGCGTACATCCCAATATAGCTTTTGGCGTCTATAATCATGCTGCCGTCCAGTGACTGAAGGCCGACCTCGCAATCGCACGCCACGGCCGCTTTTTGCACTTCCTGCAGCTCATGGATGTAATTGAACTTCTTTTTGCTTACCATATTCATATCACTCCCGTTTGATAGTTTGGTTGCCGCAGCCTTTGCCCACAACCTATTAGGCAGTATACCACATTTTCCCGCTGAAAGAAAGGCGCAAATAGCTGTTGGATGCAAAAATATTCGTAAAAAAATGAAAGAATTGCAGCTCGACGCATTGCATCTTTCTAAGGTTCTCAGTATAATAATAAAAGTATTGGCGAAAATGTAAAACGCCAGACGTGTTGCGGGCTGTGGTTTGACCATGGCGGCCATGTGGCCGTGCCCGCAGCAGCATGAAGGAGGAGTCTGAATGAAAAGGGTATTGAGTTTTGTTCTTGTGGCGGCACTATGTGTTTGCAGCGCGCTTTCGTTTGCGGCGTGCGGTTCTTCCGGCGACCAAATCGTCATTGGCGGCCTGGCCCCGCTGACCGGCGACGTCTCGCAGTATGGCATTGCGTCCAACAATGGCACCAAGCTGGCGGTGAAGGAAATCAACGCGGCCGGCGGCATTTTAGGCAAACAGATCAAATATGTTTCCTATGATGAAAAAGGCGACCCCACCGAGGCGGTTACCGCATACCGGCGCCTGGTAGACAACGATAAGATAGTGGCACTGGTTGGCGATATCACCACCAAGCCCACCATTGCCGTGGCACAGGAAGCGGTGAAGGATAACATTCCTATGATTACCCCCACCGGCACCGGCGCTGCCATTACCGAGATTGGCGACAACATTTTCCGTGCCTGCTTCACCGACCCATTCCAGGGAGAATTGATGGCGAACTACGCGCAGCAAAAACTGGGCGCCACCTCGGCGGCCATTCTGTATGATACCACCGACGACTATTCCAAGGGTGTGGCCGACGCGTTTGAAGAAACTGCAAAAGCCCTGGGCATGACCGTTACCGCCAAAGAAGGCTACCAGCAGGGCAACACGGACTTCAATGCCCAGCTGACCAAGATTAAAGACGGCAACCCGGATGTCATCATGGCCCCCTGCTACTACAGCGACGCGGCGCTCATTCTTATCCAGGCCACCGCGCTGGGCATTGATGCCAAGTTCCTGGGCCCGGACGGCTGGGACGGCGTTCTGAACCAGGTAGACCCCAGTAACTACAGCGCGCTGAACAACGCGTATTACTGCAGCCAGTACGCCCTCAGCCAGCCCGAAGCGAAGCTGCAGGCGTTCATCGACGCCTACAAGGCGGAGTACGGCGCGGATGCCGAGCCCAACATGTTTGCGGTGCTGGGGTACGAGGCCATGTACCTGATGGCAGCGGCGATTGAAAAAGCCGGCAGCACCGATGCCGACGCGGTTGTGGCGGCGATGAAAACCCTGAACTATGACGGTGTTTCGGGCGAAATTGCTTTCCGTGACAGCAACGACCCCGCGCGCGAGGCATATATTGTGAAGTTCACCAATGGCGAAGAAGAGCTGCAGGGCACCTTCTCCATCTAAAGTAAATACGCAAAACAGAAAAGGGTGAAGCAATTTGCCCCAGGTGACCGCTGATTTAATAGAATTTGCCACCGATGAAATTTTGTGGTAAATGGAATGCATCAGTGGTTACCTAAACTGTCAAAAAAGTCCCAAAGCAGCGAAAGGGGCTTGGGGGAGCGGGGCAGCGGCCCTCTCCCCCATTTTATAATTTGGCATTTGGTGGGGCAGGGTACCGTTTAAAGTGAACGGGACGCCGCCAGATGTTGCCGCCGTTTCGCTTTTGCCAAAGGGGGCAATGCCATTTCCCCCTTTCGAGTTGTTCCTTGCACTACAGTGGGGCTCAGCGCTGGGCAGCGCCGGCAGTTCGTGGCGGCGCGACCCACCGGTGGTCCTCAAAAGCCCGGAAAAGGATGTGAAGGGATGTATTTCGTTGCACAATTGCTAAATGGCCTCGGCGTTGGCAGCATTTATGCGTTGGTGGCCCTGGGGTATACCATGGTGTACGGCATCGTGAAGCTCATCAACTTTGCCCATGGTGACATCATCATGGTGGGCAGCTATACCATTTACACGGTGCTGGTGCTGCTGCACATGCCGCTGTGGGTGGCCATAGTGGCGTCGCTGGCGTTCTGTGCCGTGCTGGGCGTGGTGATAGAGCGGCTGGCCTACCAGCGCCTGCTGGACAAGGGCGCGCCGCGCATTGCGCTGCTCATCACTGCCATTGGCGTGTCCATGCTGCTGCAAAACCTGTACCAGCTCATTTACAAGCCGGATGCGAAGTCCATGCCGGTGATGTTTGTACTGCCGAAGATCATGGTGGGGGGGATTGATATTTCCAACACCCTGCTGAATGTAGTGGTTGCCCTGATTATGATGACGGTACTGATGCTGCTGGTGAACAAGACCAAAATTGGCCGTGCCATGCGCGCCACCAGCGAGGACATGGGCGCCGCCACCCTGATGGGCATTGATACCAAAAAGGTTATCATGTTTACCTTCGCGGTGGGCTCGGCCCTGGCGGCGGTGGGCGCGGTTTTGTATACCAATAAAATTCCGCAGATAAACCCTATGATGGGCAGTATGCTGGGCCTGAAGGCGTTTGTGGCCGCGGTGTTCGGCGGCATTGGCAGCATTCCCGGCGCCATGCTGGGCGGTTTTGTTTTGGGCATTGCCGAAAGCCTGGTGAATGGCTACGGCGGCTCGCAATGGACCGATGCGGTGGTGTTTGCCCTGCTCATCCTTATCTTGCTGGTGCGGCCCGCGGGTCTGCTGGGCAAGTACGTGAAAGAGAAGGTGTAGCATGAAAAAGACAAATACTGCAACCAAAACACCTTTGACCAAAACCAGAAAACGGGATCTGGCCAGCCTGTGCACCATCGGATTTTTGATTGTAATCTGCACCATACTGTATTTCCTATTTTCGCTGGGTGTCATCAACCAATATTACTGCCGCCTGGTGAATAACATTCTGGTGGCTATTGTGGCGGCGGTCAGCCTGAACATGGTCACCGGCCTGCTGGGCCAGTTGGTGCTGGGCCAGGCGGGCTTCATGTCCATCGGGGCGTATACAGCGGCGTTGCTGGTCATGAATTCCAACTGGCCGCTGTGGCTGGCCATTGCGGCATCGCTCATTCCGGCGGGCCTGTTTGCCGCGTTCATCGGCTTTTTAATCGGCATTCCGGCGCTGCGCCTGCGCGGGGATTACCTGGCAATCATCACCCTGGGCTTTGGCGAAATCATCCGGGTGGTGGCGAACAACCTGCCTATCACCCATGGGGCGCTGGGCCTGTCCGGTATCCCGTCGCTGACCAACACCGGTATGTTTGTGCTGCTGGCTATTGTGGCCATCTTCGTGGTGGCGTTCAGCTATACCTTTGGCACCTCCCGCCACGGCCGCGCGGTCATTGCCATCCGCGAGGATGAAATAGCGGCGGAGTCCAGCGGCATTCGCACCACCTATTATAAGATGCTTACCTTTACGCTCAGCGCGTTTTTTGGCGGGGTGGCGGGGGCGCTGTACGCGTTTCAGGCGGGGGTCATTGCTCCGAACAACTTCGACTTCAACCGCTCGATAGAGATCCTGATGATGGTGGTGCTGGGCGGCATGGGGTCCATTACCGGCTCGGTCATTTCAGCCAGTGTGCTGACCGCCCTGCCGGAGATGCTGCGCGGCCTTGCCAGCTACCGCATGATTATTTACAGTATACTTCTCATTTTGGTCATGTTGTTCCGGCCGAAGGGTCTTTTGGGCCGCCGGGAGCTGCACATTATTCCCCTGTATGAAAAGTGGCGCGCAAAGCGGGCGCAGAAAAAGGCCGAGAAAGCAGCCGGCGAAGGAGGTGGCGCCACATGAGACCCATTGTACTGGAGGTGGAGGATCTTTCCATCTACTTTGGCGGCCTGCAGGCGGTGGAAGGGGTCAGCTTCTATATTAAAAAAGGCCAGATTGTCGGCCTTATAGGCCCGAACGGCGCCGGAAAAACCACCATTTTTAACCTGTTGACCGGTGTATACGCCCCCACCCGTGGGGAAATTTACCTGGAAGAAAAAAGCATCCTGCGCAAAAAAACCTTTCAGCGGTGCCAGCTGGGCCTGGCGCGTACCTTCCAGAATATTCGCCTGTTTAAGGACATGTCGGTCATAGACAACGTGAAGGCCGCCATGAACAACCAGATGAACTACTCTATGTTTTCCGGGGTGTTCCGCCTGCCGGGCTACCGTGGGCAGGAACGCCGTACCAGCCACCGTGCGCACGAGATTTTGGCGGTGCTGGGGCTGGAGGAGTATGCGCACGAGCTGGCGCGCAACCTGCCGTATGGCCAACAGCGCAAGCTGGAGATTGCCCGCGCCCTGGCTGCGAACCCAAAGGTGCTGCTGCTGGACGAACCGGCCGCCGGCATGAACCCCACAGAAACACAGGATCTGCTGGCTACCATTTGCATGATCCGCGAAAAGTTTGACCTGTCTGTGCTGCTCATTGAGCACGACATGAACTTTGTCATGGGAATCTGCGAGTATATTTTTGTGCTGGACTACGGCCGCATCATCGCACAGGGCGAGCCGGCGGACGTGCGCAATAACCCGCAGGTAATCACGGCGTATTTGGGGGGTGACGCAGTTGACGACGACGACGCCTAAGGCGCTGGAAGTAAAAGATTTGGAAGTATTTTATGGCAATATTCACGCCATAAAAGGCGTTAGCTTTGAAGTGTTCGAGGGCGAGATCGTCACGCTCATCGGCGCAAACGGCGCCGGAAAAACCACCACGCTGCACACCATAGCGGGGCTGATAAAGCCAAAATCCGGGTCTATTCATTTTTACGATGACGACCTGTTGGCGACAAAACCGTATAAGATAGTGGGCCTGGGCCTGGCGCAGGTACCGGAAGGCCGCCGGGTGTTTTCAGAACTGACCGTGAAGGAAAACCTGCAGATGGGCGCGTATGCCCGCAAGGACAAGTGGCAGATACAAAAAGACTATGAAATGGTGCTGACGCTGCTGCCGCGCCTGAAGGAACGCCGGCGTCAGGTGGCAGGCACCCTGTCCGGCGGCGAGCAGCAGATGCTGGCCATTGGCCGCGCGCTGATGGCGGGGCCGAAAATGCTGCTGCTGGACGAGCCGTCCATGGGGCTGTCGCCGTTGCTGGTGGGCGAGATATTCAAGATCATCCGCGATGTAAACAAGACCGGTGTGACCATTTTGCTGGTGGAGCAAAACGCCAAGATGGCGCTGGACGTGGCCAGCCGCGGGTATGTACTGGAAACCGGCCGGGTGGTGCTGCATGGCCCCACCAAAGAACTGGCCGACCACGAACAGGTGAAAAAAGCATACCTGGGCGGGTGAAAATTCCACAAATCCCCAAAGAAGAATGTAAGACCAAAACCGGAGCAGTTGCGCGTGCAAATGCTCCGTCTTTTTTCGCGGGGGTGTGAGCAGGGTTCGATTAGCTTTCCGGTAACATATGGTAGAATAGTGGTAAGAAAGCGATATTTAGCGCAAACCAAGCAAACGGGGATATGCTGAATTCACCCAGGGAACAAGGCCGGTGGCCGCTTGATTTGCTTTAGAGCCGACAAGGAGAAGTACGAGGTGGAAAACGAAAAGCAAAAATCCCAAAACGGAAAAATCAAAAACGAAAAGCAAAAAGGACAACGTGCGGATGGCGAAAGCCGGGGCGGGCATACGATAGCGGCCCAGACGGCAGAAGCTCCGGTGGCCGCGCCCCAAACCGTGAAAAAAAACGGCGGGCAGATCAGCCCGAAACCGTCGGTTTTGGACACCATCCGTGCGGCGTTTCCGCATACGGTACCGGTAATGACCGGCTATTTGTTTATGGGCATGGCGTTCGGCATATTGCTGCAAAGCAAGGGATACGGCCCGCTGTGGGCGTTTTGCATGGCGCTGTTCATTTTCGCGGGTTCCATGCAGTTTGTGGCGGTGGGCCTGATGGCGGCCGGGTTCCACCCGGTTATCGCCCTGCTAATGACCCTGATGGTGAACGCGCGGCATGTGTTTTACGGCATCTCCATGCTGGAAACCTTCCGCCGGTTTGGCAAGGCAAAGTACTATATGATCTTTGGCCTGACCGATGAGACCTTTGCGCTGTTTTGCTCGGTAAAGCCGCCGCCCGGCATGAACGAGGAGCGGTTCTTTCTGTCCATTGCGGCGCTGGACCAAAGCTATTGGGTGGCGGGGTGCACGCTGGGCGGGCTTCTTGGCACAGCGCTGCCCATCAATGTTCTGGGCATTGATTTTGTGATGACCGCCTTGTTTGTGGTCATTTTCCTGGAGCAATGGAAACAAAAACAAAACCGTACGCCGGCACTCATCGGTCTTGGGGTATCCATCCTGTGTCGGGTGGTGTTCGGGCCACAATGGTTCATTTTGGCGGCCATGGCGGTGCTGGTGCTGGTGTTCAGCCTGGCAAAAAAACCGCTGGAAAGGCAGGTGGCGCCCAAATGATGACCATGACCATATGGCAGGCTATTATTATGGTGGCGGTGATGGCAGCGGGCACTTTGTTCACCCGCGCCGTGGCGTTTGCAGCCTTTCCCGCCAGCCGGCCCACGCCGCAGTACGTGGTGTACCTGGGCAGGGTGCTGCCGTTCGCCATTACTGGCATGTTGATTGTGTATTGTTTAAAGGAAGTTTCGTTCGTCGCCGCGCCGCACGCCCTGCCGGAAGCGATTGCTATTGCCCTGGTGGTGGTACTGTATAAGGTGTCCAAAAACTCGCTGGTGGCCATTGCGGGCGGAACGGTGCTGTATATGTTGCTGGTGCAGCTGGTGTTTGTATAGCTGGCGGCCGTGGACAAAACGAGTACACAACAGCGTACCCGAAGGGAGGCACCCTATGTATGACGTGCTGATTCTAGGCGGCGGGGTAACGGGGCTGGCTATTGCGCGGCAGCTGTGCCGGTACGAGCTGTCGGTGGCCTGCCTGGAAAAAGAGGCGGATATCGCCACCGGCGCCACAAAAGCGAACAGCGCCATTGTGCATGGCGGTTATGCGGAAAAACACACCACACACAAGGGCCGCCTGTGTTATCAGGGCCGGCGGCAGTTTGCGCGGCTGCAGGCGGAACTGCACTTTGGCTTTTTGCCCATCGGTTCGCTGGTGCTGGCATTTGAGGATGAACAGCGCGCGGGGCTGGTGTCCCTGCTGGAAAACGGCCGCAAAAACGGCCTGCCGGACCTGGAACTGGTGGATGCGGCGCAGCTGCGCAGGCTGGAACCCAATGTCAGCCCGGATGCAAAGTATGGCCTGTACTGCAAAGGCGCGGGGATAATGTCCCCCTTTGGGCTGGCCATTGCGCTGGCGGAAAACGCTGTGAAAAATGGGCTGGAGCTTTTTTTGAACAGCGAGGTTGTGAAAATAACCCATGATAAAACCGCGCCGAAAGCGGGGTTTGCCGTTACCACCGCCGCGGGCGCAGTGCACACCGGCCGCTATCTGGTGAACGCGGCGGGGCTGTTTGCCGCGGACATGGCGGCGCTGGCCGGCGCACGGGATTTTTCCATCACACCACGCAGTGGGGAGTATGTATTGCTGTCTAAAGGAACCGGCGCGCTGGTAAACCATGTGCTGTTCCAGATGCCCACCCGCATGGGGAAGGGTATTTTGGTGACCCCCACCGTATATGGGAACCTGTTGCTGGGACCGGATGCGCTGGATGAAACGCGGGCCGAGCGCGACACCCACGCCGAGCGCCTGTATGCCATCTATCAAAAGGCGAAAAAAACCGCGCCGGATATTGATATTACAAAATACCTGCGCAGTTTTGCGGGGGTGCGCGCGGTGGCGGACACCGACGATTTTTTCATCGGCCCGGGCTCGGTGCCGGGGCTGATTCATGCCGCGGGCATCCAGTCGCCGGGGCTCACATCCTCGCCGGCGGTGGCGGAAAGGGTGCGGGACGCCCTGGCGGATGCCGGCCTGGAACTGCGGGGAAAGCCGGATTTCAATCCCTATAGAGTCGCGCCTTCACAGTGCAAGGAACCCCTGTCCGGCGCGCAGCTGAAGCCATTGCTGGAGCTGCCGGAAGGGGATGCACAGCGCATTGTGTGCCGCTGCCAACAGGTCAGCGAAGGGGAAATAGACGAAGCGCTGGGCCGCGGGTTGCCGGTAACCACGGTGGATGGCGTGAAACGGCGCACCGGCGCAGGCATGGGCTGGTGCCAGGGGCAGTATTGCCGCCCGCGGGTGGTGTCACTTTTGTCACATTTCTTGGCACAACCGGCAGACGGGCGCACCGACGTGCAGCGCGACGGCCTGCAGCGTGTGGAACGGGAAGAAATGCTGGCGTATGTTGCGGCACAGGTTCAAAAATGATCCATCGGCATGGTGTTGGTGGTGTTCTTTGCGCGCGGTATGGTATAATTTACTGTACCCACAGCACAAATGCAGCGGCGCGCGTAAAAATGTATGGCCATATGGCTGTGTTTTTTTCTACACCACTCCACCAAAAGGGAGGCCCACCCATGCGCAAAGAAAAGCATAGCGCCAGGCTGCTGGCTGCGGTTGTGTTCGGCATGGTGGTCATTTGGTTTTCAGCGGTGCCGGTTAGCGCGAACAGCCCGCCGCCCAGCCCAGACCTGGTGGTTGACCTTATTGGAAAGCCAGCAGAAAACGTTGCATTTGTGGATATCCTTATTCCGCTGGCGGCAGATGCGGCCGAGTACAGCGAATATAACCCGGCGGCAGAGGGAAAATTTCCTTTTGGCAGGGACAGTGAAATAGTTCAATACAATAAAGATGGATTTATCAGCTACACCTTTCATTATGATGGCGCCAAAAGCACGATAGGATTTGAAAAGGCACCATACAGTTCTGCCCTTTATGTGCGCTTTGAAAACGGAAGTGAAAATTTAGGAAAGGCAGTGGATTCCTTCAAGGTTGCTTTTCTGAGTGCAGAGGGCGATGCAATATACGTGTCAGATGTTGTTCAGATTGCGGATACGTTCACAGGGTATTTTACAGGCGGTGTTACCATCCATGCAAAAACAATGCAAATAGTGGATGATGGTTTTTTCGTCAGCCCATACATGATATTGTTCTTGCCGTTCCGGGCCATTCCACGGGTGGCGTTCTCCGTATTAATAGAAGTACTGATCGCCATGCTATTTAAAATACGGCCGCTGCGCAAGGTTGTGGTGCTGAACTGCATTACACAGTTTGTCCTTACCATTTTCATGATGACTGTACCATTTAGCTATTGGCTGTCCGTGCTGGTGGGCGAGGTGGCGGTCTATCTGGCGGAGGGGATCGCCATGCCGCGATTGTACAAGAACATAGAAAAGAAGAAACTGATCCTTTATGTGCTGGTTGCCAATACCGCAACGCTGTGCTTGGGCCTGCTGCTGAATTGTTTTGGTATTTTCAAGTATTAGACGGTTGGAACAAAAGACAACAAAGCACCACCCAGGAGCAGGTGGTGCCGAGAAAACGGTATTGTTGGAAACAGATAAGGCGGAAAGCCTAGTCGTATTGCTTGAATTTCGAATAGTGTTCCAGCGTCTGTGTTGCCTTCTTCGCATACAGCAGACCGTACACAATGACGTTGATCTGCCCGGTGGTAATCTGCTCCATATCCGCCACAATATTTTGAAACTCCGCTATCAGCAGCTCGATATCCAGCGCCTCGTCCGTTTCATCGTTGGCGGCTTTGATGGAGAGAATGAGTTTTTCGTAGGAAAACGGTTCTTCCACATCGGATTTTTTCAGTACAATCATGCCGGCACCTCCATTCTTTTAACCAGCGTTTATGGAAAGGGGTACCTATATTGTACCACAGAATAATCGGGGTGGAAAACGAAAAATAGGAACACCTGTTTTGATGCCCCTATCTATGGACGGGAATACGTATAAACCACGCAAGCGCAAATTCCAAACAACACCCACGTGAAAATTGGTATGTCTGAGACAAATCAAAGCAAAAAGAAAGACTGAAACCATCCAATTCGACGGTTTCAGTCGTGGTCGGAGTGGCGGGACTTGAACCCGCGGCCTCTTGGTCCCGAACCAAGCACGCTACCAGCTGCGCTACACCCCGATAAAAATGGCAGCACCACTGTACTGCCATTGGTTGCGGAACTAGGATTTGAACCCAGACAAACAGAGTCAGAGTCTGCCGTGCTACCATTACACAATTCCGCAGCGCAAGTGCTATTATAGCCGGAAATGCCTATGTTGTCAAGGGATTTTGGGCGTTTGGTTTCGCTCGTTTTTCGCAATGAATCTAAGAAAAATTCCACAATGGGAAAGGGGAACCACCATGAAAAAACGTGTAGGCATCCTGACAGCCGGGGGCGACTGCCCCGGTCTGAACGCAACCATCCGCGGCGCGGCAAAGGCGCTGTACCAGCGGCTGGGGGTCGGCATCGAGATTGTGGGCATCCGCAACGGGTTTGCGGGGCTTATCAGCTGCGATTATATGGAAATGAAAGAGAGCGATTTTTCCAACCTGCTTACCCGGGGCGGTACCATTTTGGGCACACAGCGCACCCCCTACAAGCTGATGACAGTGGTAGAGGACGACGGTGTGGACAAAGTGGAGCGCATGAAAAGCAATTACGCAAAAATGGGGCTGGATGCGCTGCTGTGCCTGGGCGGCAACGGCACCCACAAAACCGCGAACCTGCTCAGCGAAAACGGGCTGAATGTCATTGGCCTGCCCAAAACCATCGACAACGACATTTGGGGCACCGACGTTACGTTCGGGTTCCACACGGCGGTGGATATTGCCACCGAGGTAATCGACCGCATCCACACCACCGCGTCCAGCCACCGGCGGGTGATGGTGATTGAGCTGATGGGCAACAAAACCGGTTGGCTCACGCTGTACAGCGGTATTGCCGGCGGGGCGGATATTATCCTGATCCCGGAGATGCCGTACAGCCTGGACAACGTGGTGGAGGCGATAGAAAAACGCAGCGCGTCCGGCAAAAGCTTTTCTATCTTGGCAGTGGCAGAGGGCGCCTATGATGTGGAAGAAAGCCATATGAAGCGCAAGGAATGGGCCGCCAAACGCGCAGAGTCCGGCGTGCACAGCGCGTCGGAGCGGCTGGCGAAGGATTTGAACCAGGCGACCGGTTTTGAAACCCGGGTGGCGGTGCCGGGGCATATCCAGCGTGGGGGCACCCCCTCGGCGTACGACCGCATACTGGCTACCGAGTTTGGCACCTATGCCGCGCAGCTGGTGGAGAACGACCAGTACGGCGTCACGGTGGCCATGAAAAACAATATGGTGGTCAGCAACCCGCTGGCGGAGGTCGCGGGCAAAACGAAACTGGTCACCGAGGACTGCGACCTGCTTACGGTGGCGCGGCGCATGGGCATTTCGCTGGGGTGAAGGGAATAAAATACCAAACGCTATCGAAGGAATGGCTGGGTGCTGGCGAAAGGCAGTTGTGCTTATGCATAACATGCTCCGGTATAGGGAAAAGTTTGGTTGTCGCAGACAAACTATCTCGTTAATATGTTGAATGTGCGAAGCATATTTGGTATGATATATATGCACCGTGTTCAGCGACAGCGGCTGGCAAAGATTTTTATATTTGTTCAGGTTGTGTAGGAGGAGAAGTATGGCAAGCAGTGCGAGCATACAGGCGGAAATAACCCAATATAATGCGGAAATTGAGCAATGCCGGGAAAAAATAAGAAAAAAGCGAAAGCAACTGGATGACGAAGATCTGGGGTTTTCCCAGTATGTGAAAACCCGCGCCAGCTATGAACGCAGTTTTTCAAATGCGGATGAACAGTCGGGCCGGGTGATGCAGTATACGAATGTATGTGTGGCGGCAGAACGGCATACAGGGCGTATGGATGATTTGTTGCGGGGCAGCAAAAAAAACATTGCGCTGGAGCGTCTTCAGAATATTCAGCAAAAGCTAAAAATGCACATAGCCAACACGGAGACCGAGCTGGAGGATTTGTACAATGAGCTGCGGCGCCTACAGGGGAGGTTGGCAGAGTGTGAGGCGGCCTACCGCGCTGCGGTGCAGCGGGAGGAAGCGGAAGCTAGAGCAGCCGCTGAAGCAGCAGCCGCGGCAGCCGCGGCCCAGGCGGCGGCCAATGCGGCAGCCAGTGCAAGGGGAGGTAGGCGATAATGGCGGCGGATAATTCAATAGGGAATTTGTATATTGCGGATGATGACTATTTGGGATCTGCACAGGCATATTTGGATCAGGCGCAAAAAGCAGATGAATTGCTGGAGGAGTTTGTTGCCGCAACACAAAAGTTGCGCGACGAGGGAAGCTTGGAAGGGGAAACGGCAGACTGTCTGTTTATGTTTATGGATGCTGTTAGCGCGGCCCTGCGGGGGCAGGTGGCGGTGTTGGTGGGTGCCCACAGACAGCACATGGAAGCGTATATTGACGAGATTGACACAGCAGATGATGTGCTGTATGGAGGATAGGGTATGCCTGAATATTCTAAAGGTGATTCGATTAAGATGAATTCGGCAGCAGTGGGGGCTGGCATTGCCAAGATGGAGTGGTTGAAAAAGCAGGCGGATCTTTTGGCCGGGGATATTCGAAAACTTACGTTTGGAACAATAAGCGCAGATAGTACCGGTCCGGCCTCCGCCGCAATGCACACGGGCAATGAAGAACTAGCCCAGGTGGTGCAGGCGCTGTCGGTTTTAATTGATAACACAACGCAATACCTTACCCAACAAAAAGAGTATATTGAAGAGGCGGACAAACAATAGACCATTGGCGTAATGGGTAAAGCGGCAAATATGCGTAAGGGGTGTCAGGTTTATGGCGGGCAGAAAACGTGACTTTAGAGAATCGACCATTGGGACGCTGGGCAGCGATTTGCGTGCCGGTATTATAGATGCAGATTGTACCAGCGGCTGGGACAGTGGCCACTGGACAGCACTTTTTTGCAACAATCTTGGTATTAATGCGCTGGAAGAAGACATGAGCAACGTGGACAAATACCTGAAGCAGGTGTGTGAAGTGAACGACATTACCAGCGACAGGTTTGAACAGATTATTACCAACGTGCGCGCGGTGGAAACCGCGTATGCAGGCAAATTTACCGAGGGAAAAGAGGCTTTGGGTACGTTGCGGAAGGTTTTCGAGCGGTTCATAGCCGAGATGAATGGCAACTTCCCAGCCAGTGTGGATTTTACCAGCCTGTTAGAAGATATAAACGGCACGCTTGCGGGCAACAGCGCATATATAGAAGCTGCCCTGCAGGCGGAACGGGATAAAATGCAAAACCCAGATGGCAGCTATAACTGGGAATATATAAGTGAGCTGATGAACAGTGACCCCGCAAGCGTGTCCTCCATCCAATACTTGGCGCTGGGCATGCTGTATTTAGATATGGATAACCCGGAAGATATGCAAACCCTCATAAATTATGGCTATATCGAGCTTCCCTATGATGATAATATGGGCGCCACCAATTTTGGCCTTAGCCCGGTATTTGGCATAATGACCTTGACCCTGCAGTACCTGGTGTGTGGCGCAGACCAGGCGAATATTGATATTATGAGTTTAAGCGACGAAGAAACAGAAAAACTGCTAAAATTGGGTATGCTGCTGGATGTATGCACCTATGCCCCCACCGTGAAGGTGGCCCCAGACTTTATTGCCGAAATGCGGGACGGCAACTTTCCCGTGCGAATAGACTATTTCAGCGCGCAGGATGGATATTGCCTGTGCATTCAAACCCCACCGGACAAGGCCCCGGAGGTGATGGAGCCCGGCAGCAAGCTGCCGAACCATGACAGTTGGGTTTTCGACAAGCCAATTTACATATGTGGGCGGCCGCCGTTACCCGGCGATGTGGCGGATTGGGTAAACGACGAAGAAGCGATTGATTTTATGGAAAACCTGGCTGGCGGCACCAAAAGTGTTTGGGCGCTTTTGGTGGGAACGGGAATTGACTATGCGGTGGGGGCGGTGAGCGGTGCCATAGCCACCGCAATGGCCATTCCTTCTTTGGGGATGAGTATTGGGATTAAGGTTGTCACCACCGGTGTTAAGCAGTTGTTGGACTATATAAAACTTGAGGCAAAGAAAGCCGGCGTGGCCAGCGTTAGCGCAACCATGCGTACAATAAACTGTATACAAATGTTGGGTGGCGATGTTCAATATTCCTATACAGGTAATGGCAGCTACACCATACGGTATATTTATTTCGACCCCAAAGACGTGTGGCTGCGCACCCAGGTGTACAACCAAAGATATGGGACCAATTATACGCCGGAAGATTTAATGTCTTCGGCAATGACCGGAGAGCCGGAAGGGATATGGGATAGGCTTATAAAGGATGAAGAAAAGATTGGGGAAAGTGGTTTTAAAAAGTTGGCAGACGATTATGAGAAAGAGCTCGGGGAAAAATATGTTGATGCAAAATATCCCGATCAGACAAATCTTACCGTTGCAGATCAAGACGCAGCTAAGGCGGAATTTGACAACCTGAGTATGGAAGAATTGCAGCAGTTTGCCGAAGGGGGAACGGCATGAAGAAGTGGATTGAACGGGTGGTTATCCTTGTTCTGGTAGTGGGGTCTGTTGCAGCCGCATATGCGTATGGTATTCATAGACAGAACGTGGCCGAGCAGCAGAGGATAGAAGAACAAGAACAAAGGATGCGAAAGCAGTTGTACTACACACAGAATGCTAATTTTTACATTATAGGTTGGGGGGGGATGCCGGCTAGTGAGAAGAGAATATACCAGCCATATTCTACTATCACAGCAGAATGGGAAAAAGATTTGTACCTAGATTTGGTATGCTATCAGTTGGAAACCGGAAATATTGTAACGCTGGAGGATGTGCAAGAGTACCTTTCGCAGGAGTATGAAGAGGATGGTACTTTCCGGCTGTACAACAACGGAAGGCATGAAGAAATAAAACAGTTTTTAGAATGGTCTGATAAGATAGGAACAAATGAAGGTGTAAAAAAAGAATTTAGATACATTGTTTGGCGTGACTATCGGTGGGCATATATTGATGCCCACTTTCCTAACCCGGCCGACCGAACGGATGAAAGTTTTGATGAAGCCGATGACGTATACGATAACCTCACTCTGGCAGAACTGCAAACCTTTGTGGAAGAACACTACTTGCAGGGGTAGGGTTTTTGTGGTGCACATGTTGGGGTTATGGCAGATATTTTGCATACGAATTCCGGTGACGCCGCTGCACCATTAAGAAGGAACGATATGAAGAAGTGGATTGAACGGGTGGTTATCCTTGTTCTGGTAGTGGGGTCTGTTGCAGCCGCATATGCGTATGGTATTCATAGACAGAACGTGGCCGAGCAGCAGAGGATAGAAGAACAAGAACAAAG
>JAVBPZ010000023.1:0-44783 GCA_031549285.1 Oscillospiraceae bacterium
AGGGCGCACCGAAAAGGTCATGTCTCTTGCATCTCTTGCCCTGCCGCCGTTGAAACGGCAAAACTGCTCTTTTTTAGCTCATTGGTAACTGATAGCCGCTTTATTAACACAAAGGGCAAGGGCCTTACAGCTAAAGCAAAGGGCAGTCCGACCACCGGCATAGCCGGTGGTGTTCTCGTGCTAAAGCACAACCCGTAAAAGGGCAGCCTGCTGTAACAGTAGGCTGCCCTCCCTTTTCTTATACCGCACATTTTACCGCACCAAATATCACGGTCCTTTGGCCCGCAGTTCAGCCGCCTGCAGCGCCTGCTCCAGCTCGTCTTCTTCCTCCTTGCGGCGGCGCATGAGCATGATAATGAGGAACATGGTAATAAGCCCCAACAACCCCAATAATACCAGCCAGAATGCGTTAAATACGATAATCGGATCTTCGTTCTTCTTATCCCTGTTGTACTTGACGATAGGGGTTCCTTTTTTGTTTCTGATCTTCTGTACCGGTGGGGTCGGCGGCTCATCGTCTGTCTGCGTGGAACGCCGGCGGCGGGTAATTATTTCTTCCTCCGGTCCCGGGCCGGGCCATCTATCATACCTGGGCTCCGGTTTTGGTGGCGGCACATAGGTGTTGCGGCCATATACCCAGCCCAAAATGCTGACCAGATGCGCTGTACCAGACACGTTGTAGGTCAAGAAATCTTTGCGGCGACCCACATCGCCCATGGCGATGATGTCCAGGTTTTTCGCCGTGATGTTGTGCCCCCAAACCTTGCCCCAGGCCCGCAGGACAATGTCACCGGCAGCCTTGAGCTGTCGAATGTGCAGGTCCTGCGCCAGGCTGGCAAGGTACATGTTCCGCGCCTGCGCGTACAGGGTGTCCACATCCAGTACCAACAGCGCGCCCGCTGCGCCGATGTTGCCCGTCGCGGTAAGCCGCGCCGTGCTGGCGGTGATGTTCGCAAGACCGGTGGAGGTGCCGGCCAGAATGCTGCCGTTCACCACCAGCTCCACATACTGCGCAATGATTTCGCCTACCGTCAGGGTGCGGTCATTGTGCAGGATGACATTGTTTGCCTGGGCGGACAGTTCCTTCGCGCTAAGCAGGAACGGCCGCGCACTGGTGCCCAGGTTGCCGCCAATGGCGTTCAACACCACCTGGCCCGCGGTAATCCAATTGCCTGTAGCGCCCGGCGCCACCACAATGTCCCCGAACGCGGTAATTTGGACCACCGCCGCCCTCAGCGGCAGGAACACCAGCCCGCTGTCGCTTTCCAGGTACATGCCGTCTTGTTTTGCATTCCCCACACGCGCGTCCAAAATGCCGCCCACATGGATACCCAGCGCGTTGCCTGCTTCGCCGATGGCGCCGCCGGCGCGCAATACCAGATCCCCCGCCGCGCTGATGGACATGCTGCCTGCGGCGGCGGCCTTTGCATCTTCCGCCTGTTGCCACAGACGGTCTGCCTGCCGTTGCAGCAGGTCGGCCGTCCACTGCAGGATAGCCGCCGCCAGCAGGATGTTTTGCTGTTGGGCGTCCAGGGCATCACGGGCCGCCTGCGCGTCCAGCAGCAACTGCTCTTTGTCCAGCACCAGTTGCCAGCGTGTGTCTGCCTTCGCCTGTTGGGCGTCGATCTTCGCTTGCATTGCGTCGATCTTCGCCTGCCAGGCGTCTATCTTCTCTTGCAGTGCATCGATATCATCCTGTTCCGCATTGGGATCGTTCAGCAGGTCCAGCATGTCATCGTTCAACTGCTTCCAGTCCTCATCGTCCGACAGGTCCTGCATCTCGTCTTTCAGTTTTGTCAAAGCGTCATTCTCTTTGTTGAAATTCGCAAGCGCTTTGTCATAATCTGCCTGGGCCTTCGTGAGGGCTTTCTGTACCCCGGCCAAGTTGTTGTCATACGCGAAGCGCCCATTGGTGATGTGCTCTTCCAGCACCACCGCCAAGGTACGAATGGCATCCACGTTTGCCTGGAACTGTGCGGCACGTTTTTCCGCCTCGGCTGCCAGCCGCGCCAGATCCGCAGCGCTGGCATCGGTAATCTTGCCGGGCGATACCAGCGTTACGTTGCCGCCGCCGGTAATTCTGCCCACAATCACGTCGCCGGAGTATTCCACCAGGTAGATTTCACCGGTGGCCGCGGCGCTCAGGGTGCCGCCGGCCGCTGCGTCGGTGTCTACCAGCATGGGCTGTTTTTTGGTGCCTACGGTGCCGTTCAGTGCGGTGATAGAAACCGAGATGCCCTTCACCCAAACGGCCTTGTCCAGTTTGTTGCCCTGCCGCACGCTGCGCTGGCCAATGATGGAAACATTGCCACCGGCATGCGCGTAGCCAATAATCAGGTTGGCGTCTGCCGTGTTCCACAGCTGCATATCACCCTGGGACAGCGCATATATCTGGCCGGTGGCGCTGTCCGCCTGCAGAATCAAATCGCCTACATCGTCGATGTGGATATCGCCGTTGGCCACGGCGGTAATCTGCTTGTCCACGTCGGTGACGATGAACTGGGTAATGGTGCCCACGGTGCCTTGCGGCGCCAGCAACATGGCGTTGCCGCCGGCGGTAATGTTGGGCTTGGTTTCGCCTTCCACACGCCGGTCATACAGGGTGCCGTCCGGCGTGAACAGTACCACGTCGCCCCCCGCCTTGATAACGCCCAGGCCCAGGTCGCCCTGGTTTTCAAAGACATAGACGCTGCCACCGGCGGTAGCGGTCAGGCGGGTAGCCTCCAGCAGGTCGTGCGCACGAATCCATACGAACTGCAGCTGGAACTCCAGCGCCCACTGCAGCACCGGGTTACCGTCTTTGTCCAGTACGGGGTTGCCGGCTTTATCCAGCACCGGCACCTGCTTCAGCACCGGGATGTATTCGCCGGTATCCGGGTCGGTGTCCAGCTCCTTCGCCTGGCTGATGTGCACCGGGCGGGTGGTGCGCTGCTCAATGACCAGCGGCTGCGCGGCGGAACCAATGTCCCTGCCGGCCGTCAGGGTAATTTCCCGGCCACTGACATGCAGTATGCTGTTTGCGTCCGCCAGAATGGAACCCTGCACCGCATGAAGGGTTACGTTGCCGTGGTGCGAGTAAATGAGCCCCGCGGTGAGGTTACCGGTCAGCTGGGTGATGAAGATATCGCCCTGGTTGTTCACGTAACCGCTGCCGTCCGAGTACTCGATGGTCATGTGGAACGCACGGCCAGGCTCATCCTGTGCCGCCGGCTCGGTGTTCGCACCATAATCCCGCAGCGCCCAGGCTTTTTGAATCAGTTCTGCAATCAGGTCCTGCGGAATCAGGCCCAGCAACGTGGCGGCGATGTCCGCCCTATTGCCTTCAATGGCGTTTTGCAGCCACTGGCCCGCCAGCTTGTCGGTCACGAATACCGGCAGGTTATCCGGGTCATAGTCGGGGTCGTCCGGGTCGTACATCGGGTCGTCTTTGTCCGGTACCGGCACCGCCAGCACACCCGCCAGCATCGCCGCTATCTTCGCATAGCGGTCGGGGTCGTCTTCGTCGGCCAGCAGGTCTTCCAGGTCCTGTTCGGTAAACAGGTCTTCGTCTGTCAACAGGTCCTTCAGGGTTTTCAGGTCAATAAGGCCTTCTTCCACCATCCAGGCCAGCGCGTCGGTGGTTATCAGCTGTGCCCAAACGTCCCGTGGCAGGCTGTCCACAATCCACTTCGTCAGTTCCTTCGGTGTCTGTTTTTCCAGCGGGAACAGGATAATCTGCAGGCCGCTGTCGTTCAGGTAGTCGCCGGTTTGGGTGTTGCCATCCTTGTCCGGGCCGGTGCGAATATCTTGCGCCGGGCGCACACGGGAGAATGCCTCGCCCACCAGCATCACCGCATCGATATAGTAGTGGCGCACACGCTCTACCCACAGAATCAGCGTTTCGGGAATATCCACCACCATGATGGTATCCGCCGTGCCAATGTCGGTCTTAGCGGACAGGCGCACGGTGCTGTCTGCGTCCGCCCACAGGTAACTGGTGGCAAACAGCGGGTAAATGCCGCCGCCGTTTGCGCGCAGGATCAAATCGGTGTCCACCGCCTCAATTACATGGTACTGGATATTTCCGGTTTGGGTGGTGGTAAAGGTGACCCCGCTGTTCTTCGCGTCCAGCTGGAACACGAATATGTCACCCTTCGCGGTAAAGTTCACCTTGCTGGTATAGGCCACCATGACCACCGAGAAGATCTTGCCCCCCGCCGTAAAGGTAAGGGTGCTGTCACGGGCATCCAGTTCCGGCACCGTGATGTCGCCGGTGGTGGCGGTAAAGGTAAGGGTGCTGTCTGTGACGGTCAGTACATCCGCGGCGATGTTTCGCCCGGCTGTGTAGGTAAGGGTACTGCCCGTGGCCCACAGCGTCGTGGTCAGGATATCCTGCCCCGCCTTGAAGGTAAGGTCGCTGTCTGCCGCGGCCAAACCGGTTGTGGTAATGCTACCCGCGGTAGCGGTAAAGTTCAGCGTGCTGTTTGCCGCCATCAGCGTTTCCGCCGTAATGTTCTGCCCCGCCGTGAAGGTAAGCTTGCTGCCGTTCATCGCCGCCAGGGCGGTTGTAATAATGCTGCCCGCGGTAGCGGTAAAGTCCAGCGTGCTGTTCGCCGCCGTCAGCGTCTCGGCCACAATATTTTGCGCCGCGGTGAAGCTAAGGGTGCTGTTCACAGCATCCACGGTGGTGGTTGTAATGCTGGCGCCCTCGGCCTTGAAGGTAAGCTTTGCGCCGTTTTTCGCCTGGATGGAACTGCAGGCAATGCCACGGGAAGCCGTCCAGGTAAGTTCGCTGTCATCCGCAACCACGTCCGGCACGGTAATGTCGCCGTCGTGCGCGGTATACACCACCACGCTGCCGGTGGCGGTCAGCTTTTCACCGGCAATCCCCTTGGCGGAATCCAGCGTTACCGTTGCCTTGCTGGCACCATCGTTACGAGCCACCAGGCGGCCAAAGCTGATGGAGCCAACCTTGGTCTTCAGCCACAGCACCTTGCCCACCACCTCGGTATCGGTGGCAATGGTGATATTGTGCTGCGGTACCAGCAGCCAGGTGTTGGTCAGCAGGTATTTGTTGCCGGCCAGGTCATAGAACCGCAGGACGCCGGTATCGTCCACCGACACAATCTCCAGCGGTTTTGCTTCGCTGCCGATAGACCCGGAGGAATTGGAAGTAAAGGTGATATCGCCCTGCGCCTGTACGTTCGGGGCACCAGTAGCAGCGCCGGTGCGACCGTCAGACAGGGTGCCCTTCGCGTCGGTCATGGTGATGCTCACGTCGCTGCCGGCCAGGTTGCCAATCAGGTATTCGCTGCCCTCAATGGTAATCCAGTCCTGCGTTTTGCTGTCTTGGTTCGGGAACAAAACGCCGCCGGCGGAATCCACCACGGTATAGGCCGCGGTGTCCTTGTATGCCAGCAGCACCGGGCCGCCGGACGGAATGTAGTAATAGAACACTTCGTAACCTGCTTGTGCGTTGTATACACGCACAACCCGCAGCCACAGTTTGCCACCCTGGGTATATTCTGTGGTCTCTACTTTTACCGGAATGGCGCTGCCGTCCTGCAATGTGACGGTGCTGTCCGTGGTGGTAGACGCCGCGGGAACGCCGTCGTTGGCCAGCGTCCAAGTGGTGCCAATCAGCACATAGTACCGGCCCTGCACATCCACCGCCACGTCGGTGGTCAGCTGCTCCAGCATGACCTGTTGGCCGCTGCGCAGGATAACCGACTGAACGTTCTTCACATTGTTCGCCTGGATGTAGGTGGAGGAATAGTTTGTGCCGTCGTACCGTGCCCGGAAGCTGCCCTCAATCATTACGATGATGCTGTTTTCGATGGTAACGTTGTCAGAGCCCAGCACCAGCGCCACATACAGCTGGTTGGTAACGCGATAGGCAATTTCCGATGTGCCCGGCAGGGTGGTGCGCTTCACGGGAATGTTCTCCACCGCGCCCACAAAGGTAATGTTGCTATAGGTAAGCGGTGTAACACCATCCTCGGCATACTCCTTGCCAAAGTCTATCAGGTAATAGCCCTCGTCGGTGGGGGCCACCACCAGTGACGCCACGGTTTGTTGCAGCAGGATGATTTCGATGGTGCGCTCCCGCAGGCCCAACTGATCCCAGGTGAAGGTATAGTACAGGTTCTGTCCTGCATCGCCCTTCCCATAGTACATGCACACGCCTGCGATATCACGATCTTCTTCATATGCAATATCTTCGTGGATTTCGCCCACCTGCTGCTGCAGGCCCCAGTATTTGCCGGCCATCGCATTGTAAAATGCGTTTTGGGCAGCGGTACCGGTGGTGCCCGGCGCCACATAGTACAGATTATCGCCCACCAGCTGTATTCCGGTAAGCTGTGTGGAAAGAAGCGTGCCAAAAGGATTATTCGTATAATCCCAATAATGCAGTACCCACTGCCCGGTGCTCGTCGCATATGACACATACATATACTGCTGCAGACCGGTACTGGTAATACCCCAATCGGACGCGTACATAAGATATGAAGTGGCCCGAGAGATGTACTGGGAGATAAGGGAGGAAGTGTTGTGTTCCACTCCGTCCACGCCCACCTGGTACATCAGGCTGCCGCTGAAGGAACGCGCGATACGCTTGCCGTCCTTATCGGTGACATATTGGTTAATCCAGTCACTCGCAATCAAGCTGGAAATATCGCCTATCTCATCCAGGCTGTAGGCGTACATCTGGTCGCCCTTGATGCCAATGAGGTAGAAGACGGTCTCCATGTCCCCGAACAGGGTGTTGCCGTTTGGCTTGTGCCCGGTGATGTAGTAGTAAGCCACACCGTTGTCGGTACGCCAATAGGTCAGGCCGGCTTCCTGTTCCTGGTATATCTTCTTGGCCTCATTGTAATAATAGTAGATAAACTGGAACTGGCCGGTGGCGGTGCCCAGGTTGTTCATAATCCACTTCTGGTCTATCGCCTCCAGCAGCGCCTCAAACTCATAGCCTTTTTCCACGGTCAGCAGGCCCTTGGACAGGTTCAGCTTTATGCCCGCGCCCAGCTTCACCCAGCTGTCGCCGTCTTCGGTATAGAAGCTATAGTCCGCCAGGGTCATATCCACCGTGTTGCTGCCGACCTTTTCCACCACGCGCAGCAGTTCGCCCGCAGCACTCAGGTACAAAATGGTGCCGTTCGGCAGCTGGTAGGTGTACACGCCGGTCACCGGGTCGTACCCGGTCTGATAACGTTTCAGGGCGGTGTTGCTGAGCGTGACATCCTTGGACAGGCCCACCAGGCTGCCGGTGAGGTAGGAAAGCGACCCCGGCAGCGGAATGGAAATGGTGTTTCCGCCCTTCAGGCCATAAATGCGTTTTGCATCATTCAGCAGCAGGTCCATTTTGCCGTCTGTGATAATTTTTTCCACATACAGTTTTTCGGCCGGCGGCGTGTTGGACTTCGCCCCGTTCAGCGAGCTCACTTCCTCGTACACGGCCGGCGTCAGGGAGATGTACACATCGCCGGTGGCGGTAATATTCGCCACCGAATTCCGCCCGGCACGCACGAACATGTATGCCGCGAAACGCTGGCTGGCGCTGCTGCCGATATCTGCCGCGCCGCTGATGGTAAGCATGTGCGCCCATACCGGCGCCACGGTGCCCGCGCCGCTGACCATGGTTAGCTCTTTCACGCTGGTCAGGTTACCGCCCACTTCGCCGGTCCAGATAAAGTCCACATCGCCCCAGCGGTTCGCAATCAGGCCGGAAACATGCACATTGGCTGTGGTGCGGGTCTCCATGCGGATATACAGTTTGCCTTTAACATAGGTCTTGTCCAGGTCGCTGGCCATGTTGGCATAGTTTGTGGGGTACTGCCCCGGGGACACCCGCAGATACGGGGAAATATAGTTCACATTCTGCAGGGTAATGCCCTCCAGGAACACGTTTCGCTCCGAGCGGTTGATGATAACCACTTCGTACAAGAAGTCCTGGCCATACACCTGGTAGTTGATGGGGCTGGTGGTGATGTAGCCAATGTATAGTTTGCCCGGTTTTGCGTTTTCGATGCGGCCAATATCCACACGCCCACTGCTGACCCGCACGATAGACGGATCCGCCAGGCCCACGGTACGTACCACGCCGTTCGGGTCGATATCAATGAGCACACCCGCGGCGCCGTCGCCCAGGTAGAACTTCGCCCCATTCACCGTTAAGATGCGCGTGGCGGTATACACTCCCTCGCGATGGTCACCGGCCGAGGCAATGCCGGTACGCCGGGTGCGCGCGGACTGTTGGTTGGTCAGGGCAGGCGCCACTGCATCCACGCTGACATCCGCACTGTAAATGGTGACGTTCGGCCCCAGCTTGGTGCTGGTGGTTACCGAGCCTTCCCGCTTGGCATATGCGTCGGTTGCGCCAATCGCCTGGATAAACCCATACGCATACGCCCATACCTTGTATTGCGGGCCCGCCGGGTCTGCCAATGCCAGGATATTCACCTGCTTGTAGCCGCGGATCTCCACGTTCGAGACGGCAACGCTTGCTATACTTGACTCCATGTGGGTCTCGCTGCGGGCATCCACGTTTGCGCCAAGGCCACGACCACGGGCATAGGTGTCGGACTTGATTTGCACATAGCCGTAATACGCCCGGATGTCCACATAGCTGCCGATGATGACCGCCACGCCGCCGGTACCATTTTCACCCACCAGCACGTTGGCTTTCAGTTCGGCATTGTTAAAGGCTTTCGCGTCTGGGTTTGCGCCCAGGCCGGACTGGAACGCGTACGCATAGGAATACTGATTCCCGCGTGAAGCATCCGCACGAATGTTCACGCTGCCGAACGGTGCTTTTATGATGGCATTTTTTTGCACTTCGGTCTTGCTTTCAGTGGTTACGGCGAAGTTGCGCGCCCAGCTGTCCGCAATGGCCACCACCGCCGTGGAGGTAGCGTAGGCGTATGCCTCCAGCTGATCGTTCCGGCCAGCGCTGGAGAGGATATTGATGGAACCATAGTCCGACTCAATCACCGCGCCGGAGTATATGGTGGTGTAGGTGGTACGCGTCAGCTTGTTTTCTGCCTTGATGGTGCTGCCGGCATAGAAGCCACCGGCACGCCCGTCGGTAAAGGCGTACATCTTCGCCTGCGAGTATGCCTCTATCAAAATGTTACCGCTGGCAAAGATAGAGGACGAACCAATGTACACGGTGCTCTTCACATCCTGCGTGTTCGAGCCGAACATGCTGTCCGCACTGGCCGCAAACCCGATGCTCTTACCCATTACTATAGACTCGGAAACGGTGTAGTCCACCGCACGCACCGTTACGGTGCCGCCAGCGGTCAGTTTCGAGTCGTTGCCCACATAGGCGGTGGTCTGGTAGTAAGATTCGGTCGGCACCTTGGCGTCCGATACGCTGGCCAGGCCATAGGTCGTTCCGCCCTTGCTGTCTGCTTTCACGTCGCCGTGGTTGTAGGCGTATACATATATGTTGCCTTTTGCGGTCAGGGTAGCGTTATTCCCTACATAAGCCTGCGCCGTCTGCCGTGCGTTGGACTGCCCCAGGTAGGCCAAGGCCTTGGCCACGCCGGCCACTACCACGCCCGCGCTGCCCGGGTTCTCGGTAAAGGCGCGGACAGTGGTGTCATTCTTCGCAGTAATGTCTATGTTCGCGCCGGTTGCCGTCAGGGTAACATTTGCCACATAGGCGCTGGTGTTGTCATTTGCATAGGCCATGGCTGTCAGCCCGCCGTAAGAAGCAAGCGCAACACCAAAGTTCGTTTTGGAGGTGGCGTTTGAATAGCTCCATGTTTCCGCGTTCACCGCCACAGACCGGGCGCTTACGCTGCCGCCACCGGAAATATAGGCCTTGTTGGTCACCTTGGTACGGGCAAGGGCGGTGTTGCTGGTCACGCCCACCAGGCTCAGGCTGGCGCCGCCGGCCGAGCCGCCCACCGTGGCAAGCGCGCTGGCACGGGCCGTCTGGCTACCAAACAGTGATTCCACCGTCAGCCCGCCGCCCATGGTGATGGCCCCAGAATAGTTCACATACGCGTTCTGCTTCGCGTCCAGCGTGGCGGTTACGCTGTTCACCGCCACCCGCACCGCGCTTATGGTCATTTGATAGGTGCGCCCCTCGGCGGTGGCGCTGCCGCTGCCCACCGCGCGCACGCTGACCGCACCGGCCACGGTGGCACTGCCGCTGCCAGACAGGCTGGCATTCGCCGTAACGCCGGTGTTTGCGCTGGCCGTGTTCACCGACATATCCAGCACGCTGGCGGACAGGCCGCCCGCCGGGCCGGTGGCCGCGTACGAGGTAACCGTATAGGTAGTATACACCGTGATGCCCGCGGCGGTGTTGCCGGTGCCGCCTATGCCAAAGTCTGCCGTAAAGGTACCGCCGGCGTTGGCGCTGGTAATAAGCACCGTCACATTGGCCAGGCCAATGCTGGTGCTGGGCACGATGATGTCCGCCTTGGCGTAGGAGATTGCATCCACCTTCACCAGGACGTCGCCGGTAATGTTAAACCGGACGCCGGTGGTGTATGCTTTCGCCGTTGCCTTCATGATGGCGGTGGCCTCGCTGGCGTCGCCGCCGATAAGCGTAAGGCTGACGCCCTTATCTGTCCCGTTGCTGCCCACGGTGGCAATGGCCCCCTGCGGGTTTGCCGTGGTATGTTTCTTGTTGAACAGCGACTCTACCGTCAGGGCAGCCGCGGTAATCTTGGCGTTCAAAATGTAGGCGTTCTGCGTGGCGTCCACGGTGGCCTCGGCCACGTTCACCGCCAGGCGCACCGCGGTGGCGCTGAAGTTCACGCCGCCAATCTTGGCCTCGGCCTTCGCATCACCGGTCACCCGCACAACCACGGCGCCGCCGGTGCTCACTTCCCCACTGCCGCTTATATAGGCGCTGGCCTTCACACCGGTAAACGCCTCTGCCAGGTTTGTTTGGCCGCTGATGGCGCTAGCCAGGCTGCCGGCCGGGCTGGTGGTAGCTTCAGACAGGCACAGGTAGGTAGTGGTCACTGTCACACTGCTGGCCTTCACCAGCTTGTTCGTGCCGGTGTTTACATAGGCATCAAACGTGCCGGCCGCGTCCGCTTTGGTGCTCAGCACCGACACATTCGCCAGGCCGATGACCACGCTGGCCAGGCTTACCTTTGCCTTGGCGTAGGAATTCGCTGTTACCGTCACGTTCAGCGCACCGCTCGCGTCAATGGCTGCGTTTTGGGTATACGCCTTCACGGTAGCGGCCATGGTAGCGGTAGCGGTGCTCACGTCGCCGCTAATCAGGGACAGCTTCGCGCCACCGCTGCTGCCCACGGCAGCTTCGGCTCCCTGCGGGCTTGTGGTGGTGTGGCCTTTGTTAAACTCCGAAGTTACCGTAACGCTGTTTGCCTTTATGGTAGCATTTTCGATATAGGCGCTTTGTGTCGCCGCCACCTTGGCGATAACCACGTTCACCGCCACGCTGATGGCCGCCGCTTCGAAATCAATGCCCGGAATCTCCGCCTCTGCGGTGGCGGTACCGGTTGCTTTCACCGTAACGGCTCCGCTGCGCGCGGTCAGGCTGCCGGTCCCGGTGATGCCTGCCTTTGCGGTAATGCCCACTGTGGCGTCGGCCACGTTGGTCTTCACAGAATACATGCTCAGCGCCATGGTAAAGCCGCCGTCCGGCTGCAGCGCTTTCGCGTATGCGGTGGCAATGTACTCCACCAGCACATCCACCGCTGTGGCGGAAATGACGGCGCCGGTGGTGTCGATAATAGCCTCAAAGGTTCCATTGGCCTTCGCATACAGCACGCTGACACCAATGCCCACATAACTGACCGAGCCCGCATCTTGCGGCGTGGTGGCGCTGGCGTAAGATTTACCCAGTGCCTTTACGGTAATTTTGCCGGTAGCATAGATAGACGCTTTGGATATCTTGGCGGAATTGGTTGCGTTCGAAAGGGCCGTGGCACTGTTCGCGTTTACGTTCACCAGGCTAAGGGAAACGGGGTTACCCTTAGCATCCTTGCCAGAACCGTTGCCTCCCAGCTGAGCCACCGCGCCCTCATTGTTGCCGTTGTTCAGGGTGGAGGTCACATCCACCGTACCGGCTCCGATGATGTTCACAGTTTCTATCAGTGCACTCTGGCTGGCGGACAGGGTAGCCACCGCCAGGTTCGCCACGATGCTTACCACGCCCACCGTCAGCTTCGGCGTGTTGATGACTGCTTTCGCGGTGGCGGTGCCCAGCGCCTTCACGCCAATGTTCCCGGCGGAAATGCGCCCGGTGCCGGTAATTTTGGCAATCGCCTTAAAGGTGGTGATGGCAACGGCCAGGTTAAACTTGGCACTGGCATAGCTGGCGGAAACACCGCCGGCGGACGGCGTAATGTCGGCCACCGCGCGGGTCAGGGTATCGGTTTCCACCGTAATAGCGCCTGCGGTCACGTCGGCGCCGGTAGATACCGTAGCCGGCACCTCCAGGATCGCCTCAAAGCTGCCCTGTGCATACGCAAAGCCAAAGATGAGCGACGCGGAAATGACCGACAGCTCCAGGTTCGTAACCTTCGCCAGTACGCCGGCGTTGCCGTAGCTGCCTATTTTTATGCTGCCCAGCGCGCCGGTATCGGGGTTTTTCACCGTCAGGGCGGTGGGCTTCACTTTTGCGATGGAGGTGGAGCGGCCATAGGCCGCAGCCACGCTGGCGGTCAGCGAGATGAGCGCGCCGCCGCCGGTATACAGTTTCGCCACCGCGGTATCTTTGTCTGCATCCACCGTGGTTTTGTTCAGGTGAGATTCTACCGTCAGGTTTCCGGTAGTAATGTTTCCGCCGGTGATGGACGCCTCCTGCGCACTGCGCAGCAGCGCGATGACAAAGTTCGCCGCCACGTTCACCCCACCAATAGCCAGGCCATAAATGGTGGCGTTGGCCACCGCCTTGCCATAGGCATATACGTTCAGGGCGCTGTTCGCGGTCACGGTGCCGCTGCCCTTCACCTGTGCCAGGTTCTGCGCCGCGTTGTCCGCGATGGCTACGTTAAAGCCTACCGTAACAGGCCCGGCGGCGCCGGCCAGTGCCAGCGCGTCGGCCTTAGCGTTGTTCGGGGTGGCCGCGCGGCCCGCGTACACATTGATAATTGGCGCTTTCACGGTAACGCCGGTGGAGTCGATCATCGCGACATTCACCGCCCGCAGCTGCACATACGACACCGTAATGCCGATGGCAAACCCACCTAGGCCCAGCGCGCCGGAAAGCACAAATGCGCTTGCCTCGCTGTCCATGTCTGCGTCGATATCAATAGAATCGTCCGTCGTAACGTTTGCTTTGTTTATTGCGGCGTAGGCGCTGGTACGGTTAAACACCAGCAGCACGCTGCCGCTGGCCGCCACACCGCCCGCCACCAGCGACAGAATAGCCGCCTGGCCCTTGCCGATGATGGTGTTCTTGATGTTTACGGTCTTGCCTTTTACGTTGCCGCCACTGCCGGAGGCACCCGCAATGGGATCCTGTCCGCCGGGCGTTCCGCCAATGTAGGACAGCACGGTCGGGCAGATGACCACCACCGCGGCATTCACACCTACCGCCACGCCGCCCAGCGCCACGCCCAGAATGTAGGCACGGCCGCCGGTATTGGCGGTGCTGTTCACATTTACCGCACCGGTCGCGGTCAGTTTCACGCCCTGGCCAATGAACGCGTCGCTGCGGTTGCGGTTTACCACCACCGCTATCGCGCCGTTCACCGCCACGCCGCCGCCGCCAAAGGCGGTGGCAATGGCCACTGCTTCCGCTTTTGTTTCCGCAACCACGTTCACCGTATTGGTGTTCTTCACATTGGCCGTACCGCTAATAGACGCTTCCACATCGCCCAGGTATACGGTCAGCGCCAGCGAAACATTCACCGCCACCGCGCCGCCGGCCAGCGCCAGCGTAACCGCCAGCACCATGGGATAGCTGGCGGTGGCCTTCACCGTCAGGGCATTTGCTTTTTCCACATCTCCGGCCAACCACGCCTTCACGTTGCTAAGGAAAGTCAGCGAGGCAATGGCACCCGAAACGCCGGCAATGCCGCCGCTGCCGGTTACCGAAACCAACCGGATGGACCGCTGGATGAAGGAGAACGGATCTATGCCGTTTTTCGCGTCGCCCTTAACATTTTCGTCCAGAAGCGGTTTCGTTTTGTCGTTGGTATCCACGTTTTTGGGGGTGGTGCCGGCCCAGGCGCTGATATCCACATTTCCAGCAGCCGAAAGCTTTGCGCCGTCATCCACATAGGCCAGCACGTTTGAGAACAGCACCGCCACCGCAATACCCACGCCCACACCGGCGTATGCGCCCACCGCCACCGTCACGGTAATCAGGTCGGCCAAAATGCGGTCGCTGGCGCTTACGTTTATCACGTTGCCACTGTTCACCACCGCACCGGCGCCGATATAAGCGCTGGTGGTATCTTTGGTGCTGTAGGTCGGCTTTTTCGAACCAATCGCCGCGGCGCCTTCCAGGTCCGCATTCTTGGTTTCGTCAAACGTGGCGTTCTGGCCGCGGCCGGTCGCGCCTTCGTCGTTGTAGTTGCCATTCGCGAAATCATCGTTGTAGTAGCCGCCGGTTCCGTCAAAGCCGCCGTCGTTGCCGCCGTCCGTCGTGGTTCCGTCGCTGCCCACCTGGGTATCGGTTTGCTTCACACCGTCACCCTTCACCTGGTCGGCCAGAAGGCTCTCCGTGGTCTCCTCGCCCGTTTCGGGGTCAACGGTAGTCTTGGAGCGTTTTTCAAAGCTCTCGCTGGAGGAAGAATGCCCCAGACCCGCCATGGTTGCCATGAAGGTGTCCGGCTTAAAGCCTTTCAGCAGCTCGTCAGACACATCCTGCGTCAGCTTGCCGCCCACAACCACTACCATCAGTGTGACGCCCACGCCCACCTGGCCACCGGCCACACTGCCGGCCACCTCTATAATATCCCGGTTGCTTTCGGCGTTCACATGCACACCGTCGGCCAGCTGGGTGCTGCTGCCTTTATAGGTGCCGCGCGCCGTCAAGGTAGCATATTTGCCCGCCCCCGCCACCACCGTGTTGTGGATGATGGTGATGAGTGCCGTCAGGGTAACCGCCGCCGTGCCGGAAATGGCCACGCCCGCTGCCACCGCTATCAAGGTATAATTGTCCTTCGCATCTATCTGGATGCTGACGGCGTTTATCTTCGCGCCGGTTGTCAGCGAGGTACCATCCTCGATATACGCCTTTGTGGTCAGGCTGGTAATGATGAGATCCAGCGCGCCGGATACCGCCGCAACACCGCTGCCGGTAGCGCCCAGTACATCGGCGGTAATGAATTCTTCCGAGTTTGCCAGCAGGTACATCTTGCCACCGGCGTAAATGTCCGCGCCCTTCAGCACGATGGCCAGGGTGGTTCCCTCAAAATAGGTAACCACCGCCACTGGCGTGACCGCCGCCGTACCACTGACCGCCGCGCTGGCCACGATGTTGATCAAGTTCGCGTCGCTGACCGCCTGCACACTCACGTCGCCGCCTGCGGTAACCTTGCCGCCCAGCTGCGCCGTTACGGTGCTTTCAAACACCAGCACGTTGCCGCCCACCGTCACCGCTGCCGTGCTGCTGGCCGCAAAGCTGATAGCCGCCAACACCACGATGTCTTTCGAGCGCGCCGTCACCAGCACATTGCGCGCGGCAAAGGTGACCCCACTGTTCGTGACGCCTTTTGCCCCGCTGCCAATGGCCGCGGCAACCACTTTATTGTATACCATTACCACCGCGGTGGCGCCCACGCCGGCAGACCCACCGGACACAGCCACGCCGCCCGCGATGTTATATAACTGTGAGTCGTCGCTGGCCTCCACCAGCACGTCCTGCTCGCCGCCGGCCGCCACCGCCACGGCCCCCGCCGCAATGGTACCGTCCGCGTTGCGGGTGGGGTCGGAGTTAATGGCCACATGATCCCCCACCAGGGCCTTTACTTTATTTATGGCCACCAGCGTGTTCACCACACCGGCAAGCGCCATGCTGCCTCCGCCCGCCCCGCTTACCGACACCATTACCAAAAGTGCCTCTGCGGTAGCGCTAATCACCACGCCGCGCTTGTCTTTGCGGTTCCGTGTATCCACACCGGTAATCCCGGCGGTTGCCTTGCCAATGATGGTGGCAAAGTCGCATATGCGCGCGGTCACGTTGTTGTTCAAAACCAGGGTGGAAATGGTGGCGCCAACGGCGTTGCTGCCACCGATAGATACGCCGCCCGCGATATCAAACAGGTTGGTGTCCAGGTCGGCAATCACCGCTGCGGTGCCGCCGGCGTTTATCTTAGAGTGCGAACCCAACTCTGCGGTCACGGTGCTTTGGGTCACCACCACCGGAATGGTGCCGGAGATACCGGTACCGCTGGACAGGCCGCCCGCCATGGTAATGATAAGCGTCCAGTCTTTGCCCAGTGCCTGGATAATCACATTGCCGTTTGCGGCGGTCAGGGTGGTATATTGGCCCACCGCCGCCGTCACCGTACGGTTGAATATGCCTACATTCACGGTGGCGCCCACCGCGGCGTTCCCGCCGCTGGCCGCTACCGATGCCATGATGACAATCTGCCATACGTCGCCGTTTGCCAGAATTTCTATGTTGCCGCCGGTGGCGGTCAACGTACTGCGGTTGCCCACAGTAGCGCTGGTGGCCGAGCGGGAAATCAGCACGCCCAGCGTACCGGCCACACCCACGCCGCCGCTGCTGGCGGACAGTGATGCCAGCACATTTATCAGGCGCTCGTCGCCATCCGCGCGCAGGGTGATGGATTTGCCGGTGATGTTCACATAGTTCCCGATGCTGGCCGTTGTCTTGTTGTTGGTAATAACCACTGCCAGCGTGCCGCCCACCGATGGGCTGGACCCCAGCGCCAAGGCGATGGAGGTGGAAACCAGTACCAGCCCGGCGTTGTTGTCCGCCGCCACATTCACCTTGCCGTTTGCGGCGGTCAGGGTGGTTTTGTTGGTGGCGTCGCCGCTTTGCACCTCGGCGGTCACCTTGTTTCCGGTTAAAATCACGTTCAGGTTGCCGCCCACGCCCACACCGTCGGCCGCTACCGCCGCCGCGGTGGTCACCGCCCAAATATCGCTTTTGGCGTGTGCCGTTACATCTATACCGCCCGGCGCTGTTATGCTGCTGCGCTTACCCACCGAGGCGGTCACTTCGTCGTCATACTGCATGGCGGACACATTCACGCCCACCGACGCGCCGCCCATCGCAAAGCTCAGCGCGCCGCCAATCAACCGGGCGCTGGCGTCCGACCGCGCGTCTATCACGGCCTTGCCACCGTTCAGCACAGTAATGATAACGTCGTCGCCGATGAGCGATTTCGTAATATTCTTCAGGAACGCCATGGACATAGAGCCCGCCAGCGCCAGTTTGGAATCCGAACTGGTGGCCACGCTGCCGGCGATGGACTCGATGTAGTAGTTCACCATCGACAGCACGTTCAGCAGGTCGGCAACCTTCAGGATGTCGTCCACACCCAGGTTCAGTTCCACTGAACTGCTTCCGGCGCTGCTGCTGTCTTCGCTCTTTACGGTCAGGTTAATCATGCCTTTTTTGTCTTTGTCGGTCTCGTTCACGGTCAGCAGGTCGGTAGCGCTGAACGGCAAGGTATAATCGTCCCATGTCACTTCCATGCGCTGTGAACGCGCGGTGAAGCTGGTGGCGGCGGTAATGTTCGCGCCGTTCTCCACCTGGGTGGTGGTTTCGCTGCGCGCGTAAATCAGCGCAAACGCAGCACCAATGCCCACGCTGGCGCCGCTCACGTTGATGGCGCCGGCACGCACCGCAAACTTGCTTTTGTCGGTGGCCAGCAGTTCTATCTTGCCGCCCTTAATGACCGCCCCAGCGCCAATGACCGCACGGGTTTTTGCCTCGGCCACCATCACGGCCACCGAGCCAGCCACGCCTATCTTGCCGCCGCTGCCCGCCACACTGCCGGCCAGCGCCTGCGCGCCCAGCAGGCCCGCATACGGTTTGTCCATGTTCTGCGTCAGGGTAGATTCTATCTTGATGCCGCCGTTCGGCGCGGCGCTGCCGGTCGCGGTGCCCAGTGCGGTAATAATCCCGCTGACAAAGGTCTGGGCCTCATTGTAGTTCACCGTAACCGCCACACCCACCGAGATATTGTTGGTGTTGCTTTCAAACGGAGTGACCGCCGCACCGGTGCCGAGGGTGCGGAAATTGCTGCTGTTCAGCGCCAGCACGGAAATGGCATTCGCCGTCAGGCTGCCGGACAGGGTCGCTTTCGCAATATGCTTCGTCACGTTCACGGCAACCGCCGCCGCAATGTTTACCTTCTGGCCGTCCTCGGTAGAGGAATCCATCTCCTGGCCGGAAACGGCGGTGTCACTGTTGGCGGACGCTTCGCCGGTGGCGCCGGAGGTATCCGGCGTGCCGGGGGCGTTTACGTTCAGTTTTCCCAGCAGGCTGCTGCCCAGTGGCGCGCCGCTCTTGGCGTCTTTGGAACCACCCTCCTGGCCGCCGCCCTCGCTGCCGCTGCCAGAAATGGATTTAATCAAGGAATTCAACTTGTCGGTAATGGAGGTACTGGTGGATCCCTGCGACGGTTTGTTCCCACCATTCAGCCATTTTTCAATGTTGTTCAGCTTGTCCAGATACCGGTCCAGGCTGGCGCCGGTCACGGTGGCCAGCGCCGCCGCTTCGTCTTTATTATTGGTGTTGGCAAATACCTTCGCCGCGCCGGCCGCCACACCGGTGCCCAGGAAGTCCGCGTACACCTTGGAATCGGCCAGGTTCACACCCACCGCCGCGCCCACCGCCGCTTTTTCGCCCATGGCGAACCCGCTGGCGGAGGTATACGTTTCGCCATTCTGCATCGCCCGCACCAGCAGGCTGACCATTTCTTTGGTATTGTTTGCCAGGGTAACCCCGGTTTCAATGGTATTGCCGCCGGTCACGGTCACCTTGGCGCCTGTGGACACATATGCGTTCACCTTGTTAGACAACAGGCTGACCGCCACCGAGGCATCCACAGCCACGTCTTTTGTGGTGGTGTTGTTCGCCCCGGGCTTGCTCTCATTTTCCGCAGGCGGGTTCTTCACCTCGTCGGACTCTCGCCGCTCTATCGGGTCGGTACCGGCCACCGCTATGGTGTCCACGTCGCTGCGCGCATTGGCCAAAACGGCCAGCGTGGCAGAGGAAATGTTCCGGTAGGCACCAATGCCCGCGTTCACGGTCATGTTCACGATGCTGACAGCCGCGGCGGCGCCCACGCCCACCGACGAGCTGCTTTGGGAAGAAGTATCCCCCTCGCCGCTCTTGTTCTTTTCCGCCTTGCCCTTTTCATCGGCAGAGGCGCTGGCGGTGGTAAATACCTTTTGCGTGGCGGTTGCACGAATCACCGCGTCGCCGCTCACCTCAATATCTTTGTCCAACAGGCTGGCGCGCCCGTTTATCAGCGCCTCTGTCAGGCCGTTCAGCACTGTAACGGCCACCGACCCGGCCACGCCCACATTGGCCGCGCCCACACCAGCCACTGCCTGGGTGGAAATCTTGTGCCCTACGCCGTCCAGTTCATCATTGCTGCCAAAACGGATCGCCAACACCTGAATCAGAATTGTCTTTACCTTGTCCACCGTTTCGCCCAGCTGTTTTATCAGGCCTTCTATTCCTTTAATAGGATTGGTCGCGTCGTCCTTCGAAAACAGGCTCTTCAGGAAATCCTCGGTCTGCAAAATCGCCAGGAAATCTTTCACCAGCTTGTCGGCAATCGCGCCCGCCGCACTGCCGGCCACGTCTGCCACCTGGCCGCCCATCATCTTCGCGGTCAGTGCCTCGGCAATGGTTTTTTCCACAGCCTTTTTGGCTTCCGCGCGCTCTTCGTCGGTCTGCAGTTCCTTGTTCAGTTCCGCCAGCTCTTTGTCCAGCAGCGCGTCCAGGTCCGGGTTTTCCCCGCGATAGCTCAGCAGGGACTCCAGCAACTTGTCTATGCCATAGGTCTCCAGGATATATTTGAACAAATCCTGCAGCACCGCCGCCAGCTTGTCCTCTGCAATGGATTCCACAATCTCCGCCGACAGCAGGAACGCCGCCGCCTGCAAACGAGAGTCGCCTACCACCGCCCGGTTCTGGTAGCTGACGATATTAATGGCCACACCCACGCCCACACCCACGGTGGAGTTGGTCGCGCTGGCGTTGCCGCTGATGATCGCATCGGTGTCGTTGATGGAGCGCACACGAATTTCACCGCCGCCGCCCTCCGGCTGCGCAGTGATAGTCAGCCCGTCCCCTATCAGGGCGAGCGCAATGTTCTTTTGAATATTCAGCACAAACGCCGCTGCCACCTGCACGTTACCTTCACTGGTCTGCGCGCGCTGGCGGTCTTTCGAAAGAGCGTTTACTTCATCTGTGTTAACATTTTTTGTGTTGGCTTTGGCGGCAAGGTCGCCGGCGGCTGCGGTGTTTTTGTCCGCAAACTTATCCGCCTTTGCCTTGTCGTCGTCAAATAAGTGTGAGGCATCATCTGCGTTTCCTGCGTCCGGGTCGCCACCCGCATCAATCTTGTCCTGCGTACCACTGCCGGGGGTCGCGTCCCCACTGGTAGAGGAAGAGTCCGGCTCGGCACCTTTTGCGCTGGCCTTCACGGTGGATTTCAGATGGCTGACCGCGCGCGCATCCACATATACGTTCCTGCCCTTTACGCTGCGCTTCAGGCTGGCGGTGGAGCTGTCGTTCAATATGCTGATACCAAACGACCCGCCAATCCCCACGCTGCCACCCACCGCGCTGGCGTCGGCGGCCAGGGTGCGTTCCATGTTCAGGTTCGCGTCTATCTTCACATCGCCCTTGGTTTCCAGGGTGCTGCCGGTAGTGGTTCCCGCATACGCGTCCACATTTACACCGGACACATTCAGCGCCAGCACCGGCACCACCGACACACCGCCGGCGGCGCCCGCCATCGCCGTAACCGTTTCTGTTCCGGTAAAGCTTGCCTCCACAACCAGGGCATCCAGCAACACACCCAGCAGTGTAATAACAACGCCGTCCTCAATGGTTGCCGCCACATCCACGCCGGTAACTGCCACCGCAATGCCCGCGCCAATGCCCACGCTGCTGCTGCCGGTATCCTGCGCCGTCGCCTGCACACCGGCCGCCGCCAGCGGCCCGGTCAGGTATTTCCCGGACGCGTCCGCCACCGTGATAAACTGCCCGGCGCCGCTTGCGCGAACCGTCACATCCCCGCCGGTCAGGGTATAGCTGGCACCCTTGCCCAGCGTTGCGCTATTTTTAATAGTATTTATATGTACCGCAATGGCACCCGCCAGACCCAGCGTGGAGGAATCCTCCAGCGCCACGTGGCCGGCCTTTGCTATCGCCGACGCCACAATGGTCCCACAGTCCGCCACCACCAGCAGGCCCTGCGCCTGAATGTTTCCTTTTTGAATGCTGGCTGTGTTGGTATGGTTCAGCACCGCCACCGCAATGCCCACACCCAGCGCATTGCTGGGGGCTTTTTTCTCGGCCGGCTGTTCGCCGCCTTCACTGCCGCCCTCGCCGCTTCCTTCGCCGCCTTCATCCTTTTTGTCGTCCTTCGGCGGGGTTTTATACATGGAGCCGTCCGCCCGCGCATAGGACTGGGTGCTGCCCAGTGCCCGCACGCTCAGCGCACCGCCGGCCTCTATTTTGCCGGTGGTGTTTATCATGGCTGTGTTCTGGTTGCCGGCGTAGTTCACCGCCAGCGCCCCCACCAGCTGCAGCGCGCTCTGGCCTTCGCCCTCTTCCGGTTTCGCCTGTTTGGTGGCTGTATCCACCTGCTTGTCCGCCGCGTTTTCGTCGCTCACCTTGTCCTCGGACTTGGTAAACGAGGACCCCAAACTGCCAATTACTTTCTGTATCAGCTCGGTCACGCTGGACAGGCTGGAGGAAGAATCTTTCCCTTCTTCCTCTTCCGCAGCAGCAGCCGCCTTGCCCGGCAGGGAAACAGCCGTGGTGGACAAATACTGCCGCGCCGCGCTTAGTATGTCAATCTTGCCACCGGCAGTGATAGACGCATTGCCATCCACCAGTGCCTGCGTATCCTGCGTGACCACATTCACCGCCACGAACACGCCGCTTTCCACGTTCTCTGCTTCCTGGCCGGTGGCGGTCGCGCCGGCACGCACATTGCTGCCGGCTTTCAGGTCCACGTCGCCGCCTGCGTTAATCTTGGCACTATCGCCAACCTGCAGCCGGGTGTCCGCCTCCACCACCGACAGCGCCAGCGAAAACTTCAGCAGCCCGCTTTGCGCTTCGCTCAGCACCACTATATTGCTGAGGGCGCTCAGTTTCACCCCGGCACCCGCGGTAATGGCGGCGTTGCCGCCCACCGTCAGCAGCGACTGGGTAGATGTCGCACCCACCGCAAACGGAATGATTTTTTTCAGCGTCTTGTTGGTCGCGTCAATGGCAACCTCCACCAGCGTTTGGGCCCACACGGAACCCGTGGCCGAAATGGCGCCTTTAATATCAATAATCGCTTTGCCAAACTTCAGCAGGAACACATTTACATTGTCCACCACCGGCAGCGACAGGAACGGCTTGCTCTGCTCGCTCGCCGCGCTCAGGTACACCGCGCCGCTGGCCACCAGCGAGCCGCCGGCCGCCACGGTAATCTTCGCCGTCGAGGTCGCATTGTATACATCGGCGTTCACCTTGGTATCTTCCCCGCCGGTAATGCTGCCGGTCGGAATATCCAAGCTTACCGGCAGCACAGACTCGTCGCTGGACGAGGCCAGCACCAAGATATTCACACCCTGTACCTTGCCCAGAATGTCAATCTCTTTGCCAATGAGCAAGATATTCATGCCCACCGCCAGCAACTGGCTAATGGACAGCTTGTCACCTTTCACCACCAGGTTCGCCAGCAGCAGCCCCGCGGGCACCTGCATGGCCGATGCAAAGTTCACTGCGCCGCCCGCGCCCACCGCCAGCACATAGTCGGTGAACGACTGTGCAATAACACCGCCGCCGCTGCCGGTCACATTCACCTGGCGTTTGTTTTCCAGCTGGTCGGTAATCGCCTCAAAACCAGACAGCCCCAGGCTGAACCCGCCGCGCAAAACCGTGCCGGTGCCCAGCATGGCTTTCAGCTGCAGCGCGCTTTCGGTTCCGCTTACCCGGTCGGCTGGGCTGGCGTCATCGTCCAGCTTGCCGGCGAGGTGCAGCCGGTCATATCCCTCCGCGCCGCTGGCCGCCACCTGCACACCGCGCAGGGAGGAAAACGCCACCGAGGTATCCACCGTCACCAGGTCGTCGCCCGCGCCGCCGTCAATGCGGATATCCCGGGCAATCCCGTCATTCAGTTTGCCGGCCGCATACTGCGAAACCGCGCCCACCAGCTTTGTGTCAAATGCGTCGCCAATGGCACCTTTTACCAAAATCTCATCGCTGCCGGCGCCGCCCAGTATATTCAGCACCATGCGCCCCATGTCCAGGTTCAGTTTGGCGTTGCCGCCGTTTTTGTCCAGCACCAGGGCAGTGGAATTTTTCAGCGTCACGTTAATCTTATCATTTCCCTTGCCGCCGTCAATGATGGCGTTCAATACCGTGGAATCATAGCCGTTGTTTTCAATCGCCGCATTCAACTGCGCCAAGAACTGCTGTATCTGCGTTGTCAGTGCCGGGTACTGCGCCGGGTCCAGGTTTTCTACATTTTTCAGCGCATCTAAAAGATCCGGGTCTACCTCCACGCCCAGCGCGGGCGCCTGCTCCACCAGCACATTCAGTGCATCATCCCCGTTGCCGCCGTATATTCCCAGCTCTTGGCGAATATTCTGCAGGTTAATGTTCACCTGGTCGTCGCCCGCCGTGCCATAGTAGGTGAAGGAATTGACATTCGACACGTTGATATTGCTGCCCTGCAGCGAAAGATACACGCCCGCCAGCAGCACGTCCAGACCCTCTATAACAATGTCGCCTTCCACCTGCACGCCGCCCTTGCCAGCCGCGGTGGGGTTCCCGTTTTCGTCCAGCGCATCCTTCGCAACAATACGCACCTGCACGTCCTTCAGCGGGTCGGCGTTACCGCCGTCCTTCAGCTGTTGCACCACCTTCGCGAACGAACCGTCCCCGGACGCAGAAAGATCCAGCCCGCCCTGGTAGACGCCATCGTCCACCACCACCGTAACGGTACGCAGCCCGGTGGTTGGGTCCGGCTGAATGCTTTGTGCATGCTCTATTGCCTTTTCCACTGCCTTTTGAATGGCATTCGAAGTGGCGTCATTTTTGCTGGTTGCGTCGTCCCCGGCGCCCTGTACACTGGCGTTGCCGGCAGGGGCCGCATACGGCTCGGTCTCCGGCTGTTTGTCCGCTTCCGCGTCGCCTTCGCCGCCTGTCGTTTGCGCATTGGCGGTGGTCAAAATCTGGTTTGTGCTCGCTCCAGGTTCTCCAGCAGCATTCACACCGTTTTCAGATTTTTCCGTCGAACCATTGTTTACACTGCCAGCCACACCGCCGGTGCCAGCATCCCCCGGCAATCCATCTATTTGTGTTTCCTGCCCACCTGAAGTGGACGCAGTCCCAGTGGGAGAAGTCCCAGAAGCAGAACCGGTTCCGTCTCCTTCCTGCGCGAATACAACCGTGCTGCTGAGCACAAAGGTCAGCAGCATAACAAGAAAGCCCATCAGGACCTTCCCGCAGCGTTTCTGCAAAAAGTTACCGGACCGTTCCGTCTTCTGTTGCATACAATTAATCCCCCATTGACGCCCCCAAAGCGTCTAAAATCTCCCGCGCCATCTGCGCGATTTCTTCGTCGTCCCCTGTTTGTACCGCCATCTGAAAATCTGGAATCGCCGCATCGGTCTCGCCGGTTTCGTAGTAGCACATGCCGCGGTAGTAATAGCAGTCTTGCAGCATCGCCTCGGCCTGTATCGCCGCCGTGAAATCCTCTATCGCAAGGCCATACTCCTCTTCGCCCATGTAGCAAATGGCCCGGTAATAATAGTCTTCGCCGTTGTACCCGCCGCGCTGAATCGCCTGGGAAAAATACTCAATCGCGTCGGTATTTTGCTGCAGGGCCATCGCCGAAACACCCATCTGCCGGTACAGCATTCCCGGCTGGCTCACCTGGCCTTTTGCGTCCAGTGCTTTTTTGCCGGTTTCTATCGCCGCTTCAAAATCGCTTTCCAGAAAATAACATTGGGTCATCTGCTCGTAACACAGCGCGGGCGAATCATGCCCCAGGTCAATCGCATCCGCAAACAGGTCACTCGCGGCGGTATAGTCGCCCCGCTGCATGGCGCACATCCCGCGCAAAAAGGTGGCCGTCCCGTCCACCGTACCTATCTCATCACAGTACGCCTGAATATCCTCTTCCGCCTGGTCAATCTCGCCCATCAACAGCAGGCTGCCCGCCCGGCCCAGGTACATTCCCGGGCTATAATAGGGGGAAGATTTGTCGGCGATTACCGCCGTATAGCACGCAACGGATTCTTCATATCGGCCCATTTGGCTGTACAGTTCCGCCATAGACGCCTGCGCCTGCAAATCCGACGGGTTCATTCCCAAATACTCACCCAGGCAGTCCAGCGCTTTTTCAGAATCCTGCAGCAGCAGGTAAATCTGCGCTTTCACCAGGTACGCATCCCCGGTAGCACCGCCAATGGAAATAGATTTGTCTATCCCCTCTATCGCCGCTGAATACTCACCCAACATGGCCAGCAAACAGCCTTTTTTCATCCACAAATCCGCCAGCAGGGCGTCGTTTCCGCCCTCATACAGCGCTATGCAGGCATTCACATGCGGCAATGCGCCCTTATAATCCTCGCGGGCAATCAGCGCCTCGGCATATTCATAATGTTCCTGCAGGGTTTCCGGCGCCTTCATCCGGCCGGATATGTACCTTCCTGCACGGGAAAATAAATTTTTCTCAATATAATCATTGTTGTCCGCCAGGTAGTTGTTGGCGGCGGTCACGTTCTCCAGGGTATCCACATGCTGAATGCTTACATTGCTTAAAATAACCACCGCAACCGAGAAAAGCATAATTATCGTTAAAAATCCAGCGATGATGCGTACCGGCAGGCGGTGAAAAAATTTCTTTTTCTTCGGCGATTCTTCCACTGGCCCTCCCCTCCCGGCTGCTGGCCGCGGAACCATGTCCATTCTATTTTCACCCCGTTTTTGGGGCTGTGTGTTTCGCAAAATCCCGGCGGCACCCTGGAGGGGCAATAGGTCCTCCGCAGACACTGCGCCCATCATCATACAGCACTACAATCTAACCCTACCGGTATCCGGTAACAGATCAGTCACAAGAGGCTGTTTCAAGCAATCAACTTTTCTTGATTAATCGTACATTCGCTATTTTTTCCACTTTCCCACTATGCAAAAAATCCGCCCGTTTTCGTGCACAGAAAACCCGCTTTGCAGGGCGAGGCAGAATACGGTATACTGAATATTAGATGGATTTTGAGGGTTGCCTGATACGGCCGGCGGGGAAACTTTCCCGTTCGGGGCACCCCTCGCCATAATCAGTAGTACCAAAAAGAAAGGGATGTCTTTTATGAAACCACTGGTCCTGTGCTGCGAAAAGGATGATACCGAGCTGTACGAACTACTGCAGGAAACCTTCGACGACGTGACGTTTGTAGAGGCCAGGGGCTTTGACGGCGGCACCTTCATTCTCACCGCCATTGTCCCCATCACCGCCCTCACGGTGCAAATCGTGGATTTTATCATCACGCACCTGGGCCAACCCAGCACCACCACCCGTGCCGTCGTGGACAAAAACCGCAAGATTGTGTTGGAGGGCTACAGTGCCAACGACGTGGTGAAGATCCTGAAACAGGTGACGGAAGATTCTGCCTTTGAATATGAAGCGGGGCAAGCGCCATGACCATTGAGGAATACCTGGGGCTTACCCGCAGCTATACCCCCGGGCTGGAGCCTATGGCGCATATCTTACCGCTGATCTGCGCCACCATCTTCCGGGAAAAGGTGACGCTGACGGTGGTGCGCAGCGATGTCGCGCGCAACGAAACCGTAAAAATCGGAGACGATTTTTATATTGTGTGGGATGAGCGGTACTGGGATTATTTTACTTCACATCTGGCATACACCCTGGCGCTGGACACCACCGACGACGGCTTTCAGCTGGCCTGCCAGACCGACGCCATTTTTGGGGATTGCCTGCGCCTGGCCATCAGCCGTATGCGGTATGACCACCCGCAAACCGCGCTTATTTTGGCAAAGTTTTATTCAAATTATGGCCGCCGGGCTTTAGAGCCGGATTTTCCCGCCGAAAACATACGGGACATGTTGAACACCGCCAAAATCTACGCCTATTTGCACGAATACTTTCACATGCGCTACAGCCGCCACCCCGAAAAATACGACATTGCCCTCGGGGAAATCACCCAAATCCTGCTCGATTATCAAGGCCCCATCCGGGATTTCATCGGCAGTTTCATTTCCGAAGATCGTATGGGGAACATCACCATGCAGGACGTGGACACGCTGTTCCAGCGCATCGCGGCGCGTGCATGCGATGCTGAGCTGGATGAGCTGGTGGTGGACTCCGCCGCGTTTGCCGTGCTGGTTGCATACACCAAAATGTCAAACCGCCTGGACAACGAGAGCATGGCCGATATTCTGCCACAGATGGTGAACAGTGTGCGGGTACTGCGCTCTTTTAACAAAATGCTGCGCGGGTTCGAGGACCAGCTGAAGCTTTTTTGTATGGGAGATGATGAGAAAGAAATCTTGGCTTTTCGCGCGGGAATAGAAAAAAAATTGCTGTTCCGCGAGGCGCTGTCCATCTTCCCGGAGATGATTCAGGCGCATGCCAACCTACCCGGCGTACCCATGGAAAAGATCCTGGACGCCTACCAAAAGGATACGCAGCGCCCCTACAAGCGCACCTATGACGATTACACCTTTCACCTGCAGCATAAATATCTCCAAAAAATGGCTCGTTACCTGAATAGCGAAGTGAACATTCTGGGTGCCGCACAGCTGGACCAGCCGCAGCAGGTACTGGACTTCCTTTTGGCTTACGAGCCCCAACCCGGCGACCAGGAGCACCGCCAGCGGGTACGGGATGCGCAGGCGGAAAACGCCCAAAGGATGCACGAATTTTTCGCCATGATGGACGCGGAAGAGGAATAGAAAACAGCATAACAAAAATACGAGCGATGACGCAACCGATATTCGGTCGTGTCATCGCTCTTTTGTTTTACTTTCAATCATCCTCCCCTGTTCTAGGGATATACTCGCGTCAAACGCAAGTTCCCCAAACAGGGCACATCACATTCCCGCCCTCTTGGGGGGGAGGGTGCGCAATGAACTGCACCATGTTTGTCTTCCACTGCCGTGTAAACAACAGCTAGCCATCCCCCTTCTCGGCATTGATTGCATCCAGTATTCCCTGCACCTGGGCCGGGGCCATGGACCCGCCGCTGAACATAGCCAGCGAACGCACCGGCATATCCCCCATCATTTTCCGGAACATCAGGCTCATGCCATCGTCATCATCGTCTCCGGCCCCGCCGCCCAAAAGGCCCGCCATCTGCTGCTGCATCTGTTGCAGCAGGGCGGCGCCCGCCTTGGTCTTGGCTATTTCGCCCAGGGTAGAGCTTGCTCGGTTATCGCGCCAGATGGTGATGCGTCCCACATGCCGTTTTTCTTGGCTGCTTCCACGGCCTTTTCACCTGCTTCAGCCATCAGCCCTCTCGCGCGAAGCGTTTCTACTATCTTCTTATTTTTATCGGACCACGGGCTTTTCTCCCGGCGGCAAGCAAAATATTTTCGGTATTGGGTATCGTCGATCCGTTTCATCTGTCCGTCCACCCACCCAAAACACAACGCTTCTTCCAATGCTTCCTTCGCCGACAGCGTGGTGGCCGTTTCCGTTTTACCAAACACGAGCCATACCCCCTCGCTTGTTTCCGCGTTGTCCTCCAGCCACGCACGAAAAGCCAAACGAGTAGGAAACCGCAGTTCCGCAATATCCGCTTTCATAATCCTGGCTCCCTCCTCGTAGGATGAAAACTGTGAACCGCTGCGTTCCCTGCTGTAACCCTCATCTTTTCAGACGCGATACGCTTCATCGGTTTCAGGGAAACTATACATACTAAAATCGTGAGAACATCGGCAGCGGGCTGGGCAAAGTACAGGCCGTTCACGCCAAAAATGCCCGGCAGGATGAGGATGAACGGAACGTAGCAGATTCCCTGCCGGATAGCCGACAAGAACAGCCCATAGCGCGACGCCCCGATGGTTTGGAAGGTAATGGTCATCATATAGCAAAGCCCGAACGCCGGGTAGAGCGCCACCTGTGAAATCAGCAGCTTCGTGCCATAGGCAATCACCGCCGGGTTGCTATTGAACAGCGAGATGAGCGGGCTGGCCAACAGGATATACAGCGCCGCCACTATGGCGGTCAGTACCAGCGAACCGCGCAGGGCAAACTGTGCCGATTGGTGAAACCTTTCCTCATTTTTTGCCCCAAAGGAGTAGGCCGCCACCGGTTGGTAACCCTGCATAAAACCCATAACCACGTAGCAGCCGATCAGCACCAGCCGTTGCACCACACCATAGGCGGCGATAATCAGGTCGGCGTCCGGCAGGGCTTTTGCCGCGATGTTGGTCAGGGAGGTTGCCACGGCAAGGCAGATTTGGATGACCGCGCTGGGAATACCTATGGCGGCAACGGTTGGGAAAAGCCGGTTCCCCGGCCTCACATATTTGGGCCGTATCTTAATGATGGAGCGGCCACTCGCATAAAACCATACCAAAATTCCAAAAGTGACAAACTGAGAAACAGAAGTTGCCAGCGAGGCGCCCTCCACACCCATGCCAAGGCCCCAGTCAAACATAAAAACCGGGTCCAGAATTACATTCAGCAAGGCACCGGCGATAATGGCAACGGAAGTAATCTTCACGGAGGATTCCGCCCTTGCCACGCTGTTCATGCACTGGGCGGGCAGGTTGAAAAGCGCCGCAATAAACATCCAAAAGGCATATTCTTTGGCCTGCGGCAGCACCGCCAACGACGCCCCGAACGCCCGCAGCAGCGGCTCCATGAAGAATATCCCGCCGATGCAGAGCAAGACCCCTATAATAAGTGAAAAGGCAATGATGGTAGAAACCGTGGTGTTGGCCTTTTCCTTTTCACCCGCGCCCAGCTGCCGCCCGGCCAGCACCGCCGCCCCAGCCGCAAAAATGTTTTCCACCGACACCATAATAAGCAGGATGGGCAGCGTCACCCCAACTGCGGCAAGGGCTGTGTCGGAACCAAGCATACCGATATAGGCTGTGTCCACAATGTTATAGATTGCCTTTGCCAATAACGCAATGGTGGCGGGAACGGCCAGCCGGATGATAGCCCTTGAGGGCTTCATACCGCCGAGGATGGATTCATTCGATACCGCTTTCTTGTTCATCTCTCCCCTTCCTCTCGCCTGGCCACACCATACAGCAAAACGCGCACGGCGCGGCGGGCGCGTTCTTCGTGCAAGGCCGTGTCCTCCGGCGCGGTCGTGGCGTTGATGAAATCCTGATACTGCCGAAAAGTCTCGACGACCTCCTGCTTCGTCATACCAGGACAAAGTTCAATGCAATCCAGAATTTCCGCGAAAATGCCGCTGTTCAAATCGTCAAATTCCGCTTTGCATTCTGTAATTGCGGCAGACAGATGCGCAGGAGGCGCAAGTATCGCTTCAAAGAACAGCCGCTGGTAACAGGGATTCTCACGAAAAAAGGCAATCCGGGTGTCAAAGTACGCTGTCAAGCGGCTTTGGGCATCTCCATCCATTTGCTCAGCGTGGTTGTTCAAATGTGCTGTGAGTGCATCGAAACACTCACGGATGCACGTTAGGTACAAATTATCCTTGTCTTTATAGTAGTGGTACATTACACCCTTTGCTATGCCACCGCTTTCGCAGATGGCGTTGATGGAACTCAATCCGTACCCCTTTTCCGCAAACTCACGCAAGGCACTTTCTATGATTTTCTGCCTGCTCTGCAGGTTTTTCTCTTCGCGCTTCATCTAGCTCACCCTCTAAACAAATATATAGACTTACTGGTCTATATTCAAGCATATCACAAATAGACCAGTAAGTCTATATGCAATCGAATCCCTGGCCGAATTTGGAAATTCATGGGTAGATGCTATCAAAGAAAAAACCACCCGGAATCTCTCGATTCCGGGTGGTTTTGGCGGCAAAAAGATATTCGTGACCATACACTTTCGCGGGGCACACGGTATAGGGCCGAATGCAACCAAAATCATTCTATTTCGGTTCGGTCTCCCGTTTGGTTCGGAATAGACAATGCCTTCCCAGCGGCCACGAATTTCGCCATGCCATCATCCGTCCAACACTTACTGCGCAGCAGATTCAGAAATTCACTAAAAATACAAACACGCAGCCGTCCGCAGCAAACAGGTATCCACAGCAACTATTTCCCCGAAAAATTCATTCTTTTTTCTTCCACAATCAGGGGCTTATTCATCACCCGTATATTAATGCTGGTGACATATTCGCCCAGCAGGCCAATAAAAATCAGCTGAATGGAACCCAGGAAAAATATGCCCACAATAATAGCGGCCGATCCCATTGGGAAGCTATCCCAGTACACCAGTTTCACCACAACTGTGCTAATGGCAATAAGGAGGCAAATGACAGCCAGGGCCAAGCCGATAATCGTGGCAAAGCGCATTGCCAGTTTAGAGGTAGAGGTAATTCCCGTCAGCGAATAATCTATCAGTTTGTACAGTTTGAACTTGGACTTCCCGGCCTTTCGCTCCTCCTGCTGATAGGGAACAAGCTGCACATTGGGCGCCAGTTCCGCAACCATCCCTCGCAAATACGGCATCGGGTCTTCAATCGACCGTAAAACCTCTAAAAAAGATGCATCATACAGGCCAAACCCATTGTATTGGTCAATATGCCCATATTCGCTTATCTTCGCCTGCATGCCATAATAAAACTTTCTGCAAAACCGCTTAATCGCAGGTTCTTTACAGCCTGTTTTTTGCCCGCAAACCACCGTATGCCCCTTTTCCCATTCCCGCACAAACGAAGGGATAACCTCGGGGGGATCTTGAAGATCTGCATACATCAGTATTGCGGCATCACCTTCTGCCTGCAGCAACCCGTAGAATGACGAGCGGGTGAACCCATAATTCTTGCCGTTAAAAATTGCCTGGACATTTTTATCCTTTCCACACAATTCCGTAATCTTTTCGCGGGAACTATCCGTTGAGAAATTGTCAATAAACAAAAGTTTCCAGCCATACCCCGGCAGGTGGGCATCGAACACAGCCTTGACCCTGCTGTATACAGTCGAAATATTCTTTTCCTCGTTGTAGGTGGGAACCACCACGGTAATTGTTTTGCGCAGACCTTCTTCCATACTGGGTTCACCTCTCTGTGCAAAGCACCTTGCTTTTTTGCTCAATTTCATCCCACAGCCGGATACTTCTTTCGTAAAGCGCGCACGGACGGCTCCCATCCGCAAAACTGTCTATCAAATCGCACAGGATCGCGACCCTTGCATCCTGCCCAGGCAGGCCCGCTTCAAACGGGGATGCCGCGTTATATACCGTCTCATCGTCCTGGCCCAGGCGCAAGCGGCCAACGGTAAAGCGGGTTTGCGCGGCGTTGGAATCAACCAATATTTTTACCGTAGGCCCGTTTCCGCATTTAATCTCAGCTTCCCATCTGCAGGTTTCACCTGGGGCCGTGCAATACAAAACAGAGCGTTTTATATTCCATGCCGTACAAGTGGCCAGCAGTGCTATAAGCTGAATTCCATAAAACCGTAACGCGCCGCCACCTTGCGCATCGAAGCGTTTCCAGGTATCAAGGTCGTTTTTGAAATGATGCGCCTCAAATTCCCAATAAACGGGAATGAACGCACCTGCATCCTGCTCCAGCAAGGAGGCAACGGCTTTCCCCCACTCGGTGTACAGAAAACTATAGCCAATCCTGACATCCACGCCGCTATTGCAAAACTTTTGCAGCAAGTCCCGCGCGTCTTGCGGGGTTGGCGCCAAAGGCTTTTCCAGTATCGCATATCTTACCGACCGGCTCTGCAAAATCTGTTCCACCCAGTATGCTTGGTCTTGGGGACGCTTTGCAATAACGCAAATTTCAGCGTTTGCCAGCGCCGTCTGCTCATCCTGCACAAACTGCACTTTTGGGGCAAACTGTGCCAGTTCGGGCCGGCTTTCAAAAACAGCCCTGTACCTTTGCGGCAGCAGGATACGGTGTCCCTTTTGAACCATGGCGGGCAAATAGCCATACAAGCCAAAGCCCGACCCCAGTATGGCACAGGACATATTTCCCATGAAAATTTCCCCTACAAAATATTTACCACATCGCCAGCATAGCCGTTTTGGGCCAAATATTCCTTTATCTCGCCGGAAATATGCCATGCAAGGTTCAGGATGGGCAGACTTTTGTTTTCAAAAGCAAACAGTTCATCATCCGAGTGTATCTCGATACGGGTTCCTGGCACATAATACCCGATTTTCATTGAACCGGGCTTTTCATACACTGCCGATATAACGTCGTTGTCGATGTCTAATAACTGGATTAAAATAGCGGCGCGTCCCGGAAAAGCCTTGGCCCGAAGTTTCCCGTATGTATTGACATACCCGTCAATTTCGGCACACTTTTCTTTTTTCCATTTTCCGATGAAGTTTCTCATGTCCGCAAATTTATCGAAATATTGGCTTTCCTCCGCGATAATTTTATCCTTATCCGTTGCCATCGGGGGCAAATTTTTGTTGCTGATAAAGACACGGATATTTCCGCCATACCTTTGTGGGAATTCAACGTCATACAGCTGCATTCCAAGAGTATCCGCAATCACCTCAAAAGATTTCAGGCTATAGGTCCTTGGGTGCTCGTGGTAAAACGTATCAAACTGGTACCGCTCTATAATTTCACCCAGGTAATGGTTTTCAATGACAAGCACTGTGTTCTCCGACACCAGTTCTTGCACGGCGGCCAAAAGGGCGGGCAGGTCTTCTATGTGCGCAAACACGTTTGTGAACACAATGAAGTCGACCTTGCCCACATCCACCTTTATTTTTTCGGCAACGTCTTTTGTGAAATATGTCTTATATACCCTATGCCCGCTTTGCTCTGCGTAATCGCAGGCATCGGTAGGCTCTACGCCAACCGTAACACAGCCATACTCCCGGAAGTACCCCAGCAAGCTGCCGTCGTTACAGCCAATATCCAAAACCGTCTTTCCGGTTAAATCTCCAAACTTTTCTTTGCAGGCCTTCACCAAATCTTGCATCCCGTTCAAAACATCTTTGGTAAAGCGGGAACGATAATGGTAGTCAGTGGGAAACAAAACCTCTTTTTGCACCTGATATTTCTGATGCGCCGAATAGCAGTGCTTGCAGTACAGAATTTCAATGGGGTACTGCTTGCATACCCCATCTGATCCTATCGGAATCAAATCGTCACACAACGGGTGCTTACCCAGGTCCAGCACGGGTACCAGGTCGGTGGCGCCGCATATCTCACATTTTTGAAAGGTGTTCACGAATACTCTCCTCTTCCTTTGCCATATCTTTATAAAAACAGGCCAGCTGTTCATCCATCAATACATCCACCGCGCCCCTGGACAAAAATTCTTTATACCATTCTACCGTGTACCGAACCCCCTCTTCTATACCCCAAACGGGGTGCCAGCCCAGAACCTTCTTCGCTTTGGAACAATCCAGTTTTAATATTCCCGCTTCCCGGAAACCTTTTCCCGCGCGGTTGGGTGAGACCCACGCGAGGCCCTCCCCCCAATGGCGGCAAAACTCCGTCACCAGCTCTGCCGTTGTAACGCAGCAGTCGTCGTTTGGGCCAATATTGTAGCACCCACTTTTTGCCGGGTCTTCCGTCTGCGCGTGGGCAATATAAAGATAGGCCATGAGCGGATCCAAAACATGTTGATATGGCCGCACCGAATTTGGGTTGCGCACCGCGATGCTCTCTTTTTTCGCCGCGGCCCTCACACAGTCGGGAATAATCCGATTTGCGGAAAAGTCTCCTCCCCCAATAACGTTGCCGGCGCGGGCCGTCGATATTTGTATCCCGCGTTCTGGTTCAAAAAGCTTCGCATAACATCCGGTTACCAATTCAGAACACGACTTGGAATTGGAATAGGGGTCATGCCCGTTCAAGGTATCATTTTCCCGGTACCCCTTCTCCCATTCATGGTTCTCATATACCTTATCTGTGGTAACATTGAGGACCGAACAGGGCCGCTCCACACCCTCGCGAACCGCCTCCAGCAAATTGGCCGTTCCCATAACATTCGTCTCATAGGTCTCCCGGGGGGATTCGTATCCATTAATAACCAGTGCCTGTGCCGCCAGGTGAAAGATATAATCGGGTTTTGCGTTTGCAACCGCCGTTTTCAAGGACTGAAAATCCCGTACGTCCCCATAAATGGAGTGCATATCTTTTTCAACATTGGCCAAGGCATACAGCGGCTCATCCACGCCGGGCGGCAGCGCATAGCCAGTAACCACCGCGCCGCAGCCCACCAATACCCGGCAAAGCCATGCCCCCTTAAAACCGGTGTGCCCTGTAATAAATACATGCTTCCCGCTAAAATATTTCACCATTTTATCCACGGCGCGCTTCCTTCATTAATAATATCATCCAGTATTTTTTTATCCCGCATGGTATCCATGCATTGCCAAAACCCGCTGTGTTTATAGGCGCATATCTGGTTCAGCGGCAGCAGGCGGCCAAAAACGTCCCTCTCCAAAACAGAGGCGTCCCCGTCTATAAAATCAAATATTTCCGGCTCCACAACCATAAACCCACCGTTAATCCATCCGGCATCGTCTGTTCCTTTTTCCGTAAAGCTGATCACCGTGTCGTCTTTGTCCAGCTTCATCACACCAAAGCGCCCGGTGGGCGCCACCGATGTCATGGTAACCATTTTCCCGTTGGCTTTGTGAAAAGACAGTAAGGATTGCAGGTCAACGTCGCACACCCCATCGCCATAGGTAAGCATAAAGGGTTCGTTTTCCGTGTGCTGGCGCACCCGCTTTATTCTTCCGGCGGTCATTGTCTCCAGCCCTGTGTCCACCACGGTAACGCGCCAGTTTTCCGTTAAATTGTTATGCACAACAACACTGTTTCCGCTGGTAAAATCAAAGGTTATGTCCGAGCAATACAGGAAGTAATTCGAGAAAAACTCCTTGATGACGTTTGCCTTATAGCCGGCGCATATAACAAAATCACTATACCCATAGTGAGAATAGTATTTCATTATATGCCACAGGATTGGCGCATTGCCAATTTCTATCATGGGCTTGGGCTTCAAATGGCTTTCTTCGCTAATGCGCGTGCCAAACCCACCTGCCAAAATAACTACCTTCATATTTTTACACCATTGTCCTATTTATCTTTTCCACATCCATACCCCATCTCGTAAGCATAAACTCCTCTGCGGAAAGCTCTCCCATTACTATTTTGCCCTGCTCATTAACCGTCATCACGCCAACATTGCGGGCGTACCCGTAAGCCGCCGGCCGCTTTTATCAAACTTCCTACTATCTATTTTGGTTCCTCTTCGCAAAATCACACTCCTCTTCACACCGCAAAAATACTGATGGTCTCATTGTCAAAAAGCAGTTCCAGGGAAAGGGTTTCCGGTGAAAACATAGGGGATGCCCGTTTTGTCCACACAATGTATCCAACACCTTCTTCTTTCGCCTGGCGCAGCGCGTCAAGGTCATTGTTCATCACACCAACAACAATTTCCTTCCTACGCTGTATCTCCTCGTCACTAACATTCCAGAAAAACAGCAGCCCGTCAATATAAGCCTGGCGTTCCATATAATAGCTATATTGATAGCGAAAATTCGGGTTTTCGTCTATATTGGGCCGGTCCGTAAGCACAATCGCATCCATCGGTGTGTTTTGCGCCACCCAAGCAAGCGCCTCCACATCAGAAGCCCTCCAAAAATCCTGGCCTTCCGCCACACGCACATATTGCGGGGACGTACCGTTAATTCTTGCCTGAAGCATAGACAGCCCGTCCCGGGCGACAATGCTTGCGCTGCCGCCAAAAACATAATTATAAACCCCAACCGGCAGAATAACAACCACCAGCCCGATTGCAATGGCGCGCACAAGCTTGGCGGACACGGCCGAATGTTGCAGGGGTTTCTGCAATTGCGGGATATACATTAGGGCCGCAAGGAGCGCAAACGGCATGGCCGCCATGGTAAAATACAGGCTGGAACCTCCGCTCAAAGGAAAAAACTGGGTTAATACCGCACCGGTAAAAAGCATGGCAACGGCCGCCACCTGAAAAGCGTTTGGTTTGGTTTTGGTCAGCACGCCGACAAGACACGCCAAAAACAGCAAACCGAAGACAACGGGTGAACAGCAAAGCACCCACCACAGAAATGCCACAACCCCGCCCAAGAAACCCGCGCCGGGAAAACCAAGCGATGCAATATTGTTGAATACTGTCAGAAAGTCCGGATTATAGCGCTGCATAAAACCCAGTATGGAAAAGCTGCTTAACAGGCCGGATGTGGATATCGAATTGCCCACGACAAAAACCTTATAAACGGCTGCGCATAAAAATAAGGACGGCACCCCGTAACAAAGTGCTTGCTTATACTTCTTTTGAAGCAGCCAAAACAAACATACAACCCCTAAAAAGGCAAGGAACACAATTGCCATTGGTGCTTTTGCGCCAACAAAAACAAAATATCCGCCCAAGAATAAGGCTAAGTGTGGGTAAGATATGTTTTGCATACTGTCTTGCAGATACAGAATGACAAAAAGAAAAAGCGATATGCCCATTGCGATATCAATGCCAAAGGGGCGCCGCATCATATGGTCTGAAAATGTCATGAGGGTTTTAGACTCCGGTCCGGACGTAAAAAGCAGGATGGCCATGCCCGCGATAACGGCCGACTTTGGGATATGCAGCCTGCGCAAGGCGGCATACGCGCCAAAAACCAGCACAAAGGCCGGTTGAATCTTATAAAACCCAAACGAAAGCGTGTTGATGTCGATACCGGTGGCGGTGTGCATGAAGGCCACCTGCATGCTTGAAAAGTAATGGTAATTTAAAGGAAAACCAGACGCAATAAGCAGCCGCGGGGGAAACCCCTGCGCCAAAGAAGCGGTGCTGCCCGCCCAATAGTATAAATCTTCCGGGTAAACCGTGTTTTCCAACAACGAGGCCGGAATGTTCCTGCAGGTATAGGTGATATAGGAAACGACAAACCAGACAGCCAATACGGCAAAAAAGGCAAAAACCATTTTTTTGTCTGTCTTTATGGAATGCAGCCGTGCTCTTTTTTTATACAAAATAAACAAAGATACCAGTGCGACAACCATTACAAACAGGAAGGACAGTGATTGTATCCCAAGGCAATAAACCAGAAGATATTCGAATATGTTAAGACAGTACCCGATGGTGTAGCTTAGCCCAAACGTCTCCATTGCGTCCATTTCGTGGGTAAATACCAGCAATGCAACCGCCAGGCCCGGTAATAAGATTCCCAACAGCTGAAAACACAAAAAAACCAGCATGGAAACCCATGAACTGGCAAAGGTCCACGCCTGTAAAGCAGTCATCCCAAAAACAAGAACAGCCACAGCAATCGCTACACTTCCAAAAGAAAATACACTCTTCCCGGCTGATATGCCCTTTGCCATTTCACCTCATCCTTTGCACAAAGCAAACAAACCTTACTTCTACCACTTTTATAATAATATATTGCCGGGCATTGTCAAGTTGCACAAGGCCCGGCCGCCCAAATGGGAGCCCGGCTTATTATACGTCAAAAAATGCCCCGTGGGTAAATCACTGGGGCAAACTAAAAAAACTCTGCCGCGCCTGGCAGCGATGCGGTTTTTTGGGTCGAGAACAAAATGTCAGAACATTTGCGAACAAGAAGCCTTTTTGGCTTGCCATCGTTTCTATTACAGTATGTTCGAGTTACTTTGCACAGAAAGGCGACGACGAAGATGGGGACGATGACCCGGGTGACGACTGTGCGGCAAAACGAAGAAGTTTGTGGAATGCTGGCGGAAATAGAAAAAGACACGCAACGTGTAAATTGCGTGTCCTTGGCTGGCGGAGAAGGAGGGATTCGAACCCTCGCACGCCTTTCGACGCCTACGCCCTTAGCAGGGGCGCCTCTTATAGCCACTTGAGTACTTCTCCAGGCAAATAAGCTCTTACAAATTATTCTGTTTGCTTTCCGTTCACTTCCATCTTTTGCGCGCTTCACCAAATTGCCAGGCCGCCCGGTTATTCCTTTGTGCGCGGCAACGGGGCCCTCTTGTAACCAAAAACCATCTGCCGGGCAGATGGTTTTTGAACCATGATTATTATATCCGATTCGAAAAATATTTGCAACACAAAATCATTCTTTTGGCACCCCTGCGGCGTTCCCGCCATTTTTTTGACCAAATTTTGACTACGCTATATTATTATGTTATATAAGGAGTGGCGCGTTCTCACTTTATAGGTAATTTTTTATAAACAATTCACAAACAGCGTGGACCGGGGTTGTCCATTCTGACAAAAAATAAACATTAGCGGCGGGTAGCGAGGGTTTTTCCTCAAAAAAAGGTACTCTAACTTTAGAACCGCTTTTTGTTTGGACTGGGGGCACTGCATGGCGGAACAAAACCGGCTGACCGCGCTGATAGCGAAAGCAATTCGGCGGGATGAAGATGCCTTCACGGAATTGTGTAACCTAAAAGGGCAAAGCGTCCTTTACTTGTGTATCAAGATTATGGGCAACACACAGGATGGCGAAGACGCCGCACAGGAAGTTTTCGTGAACATGTACAACCAAATTGGCCAGCTGCAGCATCCCGAGGCGTTTTCCGTCTGGTTGCACCGGCTAATCCTTGGAACATGTAACAAAGTGAGGCGACAAACCATGAAATCTCACGGTGATGTGTCTTTCGATTTCTTTCCGGAATCGCTCGCCGAAGAAAATACCGACCTGATTCCACAGCAGTTTATGGAGCGCCAGGAAACCCGCCAGATGATGTTGTCTGTGCTGAATGGCCTGCCCAAAAACCAGCGTGTGAGTGTTTTGCTGTACTATTACGACGGTATGAGCTATGCCGAGATAGCCGAAGTGATGGACACCACCCCGAAAGCCGTAGAAAACTACCTGTACCGCGCAAAGCGCACGCTGCAGGAGGAAATAGAAAAACAGCCCGTACCAAAAACAGACGCCGAGGCTGCCGGGCCTGGCAAAAAATCCATTCCCATGATGGCCATTACCCAGCTGCTGATGCAAGACGCCAACGTGCAGGCGCCCGCTTCCATGGTGGCGCAGTGCATTCAGGGCGCAGGGTTTGGCATTGCCGTCGCCGCTTCCGGCGCAACCGCCAGCACACCGGTAATAGCTACGCTGAAAGTTGCCATTTCGTCGCTGCTGGGTATTGGTGTTATCGCATCTGCGGTCGCGGTGGTCACCACCGCCGCTGCGCCGCTGCCGGGGGGAACCGTTTTTGGAGAAGCGCCGGCACAGTCTGTGGCTGTGGTGGTGCCCGGCACCATAAAGGACGACACCTTATCTGTCGGGGATATCAGCATCCCGCTGTCCGCCCATTCGTCCCGAAGCAATTCGGCGGCGGATGGGGTTGTTGTGGTTCCCACCGAGGGCGAGGAGGCAGCGGCCAGCAGCACGGCGGCTTCTTCCCGCAGTGCTTCGCGCGCCGTGTCCTCTGCCGCCGCCTCATCTGCTGCGCAGGCGCCGGCCCAGCCCGTGCCGCAGCTGACACCGCTGTACGGCAGCATTTTGTTCCGGGACAAAAACGGCCACCCGGTACCCACAGAAAACCATGTGGCAGAAGGATACATCGTTTCGTTGTATTCCGGCGACGTGCTGCTGGACCAGGCCACCGCCGACGCCGAGGGCAGCTATGCGTTTGAAACTCTGCTGCTTACCAACGCCGGCAGCTACACCCTGCGGTTTGAAGCGCCCTATAACCGGGCGGCGGCGTTTGCCCCGCAAAATACCGGCGGCAGCCTTACCGTTTCCCTGACACCAGGGGCAAACCACACACAGCTGCCAAACTTATATATCACCGACAGCGAGGCGCCCAGCGTCAGCATCGTGCTGACACCGCAGGTGCCGGGCAGCGGGAATGAAAACCCCGCCAAAGCAGAGATCTTTATTGGTGACGAGACCGCGACGCGTTGCCAGTGGAAGATAACCAATTCTAACGGAACTACTGTTGCCAGCGGAAATGGCACCATCGTTACCAGCCCGTTTGCTGGCCTGGGCACAGGCAACTACAGCATTACGGCCACCGTGACCGATGCCGCCGGCAACCAAACGGTACAGCAGGAGGCCTTCGCCGTTCTTTAGGCAGCGTTAAGCACCGGACAAGGCGCACACCGCGCCGGGGATTTGTTCCGGTTTCGCACGGTCTTCCGCTTCCCCATTTCACATCGCCCAGCACGTGGGCGGTTATACCTATAAGGAGGGTACAGCAAAGGCACGGACCAAAATACGGTGCCACCGGCACCAAAAAAACAGTTGGGGGTTCTAAAAAAATGAATAAAAGCAGATTGCCGAAAAAGGTATTTGCCGTAATGCTCAGCGTGATGCTGTTGTTCAGCCTCATGATCCCGAGCAGCCTGGGTGTGTATGCCCTGGATGGCGGCGAAAACCCGGTTTCCTCGTCTGGGGTGGATGCAGGAAACGAAAACAGTACTGTCTCTGACAGCACTACCAACTCTGGCGAAAATGACGAAACAACCTCTGGCGGGGCAAACAGTTCCGCAGATGGTTCCGACACAGATGGCTCTGGTTCCGGCACAGGCACAGATGACAGCCAGCCGGCCGACCAAAGCGAGCCCGCGTCCAGCACGGCACCAAAGGGTAAAAGCGTAGTAGGTGGGGGCGTTTTTACTCCGAATGCTATCATAGTGGAAACAACAGACGCAGCGGAAGTGACCTCCATGCAGGAGCTTCTGGATGCGGTGGCGGCGGCGCCGGATAACGGTGCTTTGACGCCTATTTTGGTTTCTGCCGGTTTTACCATGGCCGGGACAGTAACCATTGGCGCCGGCCAGAATATTGTGCTGCAAAGCACGGATGGCGCCGTTCAAACATTGGTGCGCAACTTAGATAACGTAGCCACCATGTTTGTGGTGGAAGACGGCGGCGCGCTGACGCTGCAGTACATAAAATTAGCCACGGACGGCGTACAAGACGAGGTTGGTTTCACCGGTATCATAAACAGGGGCACGCTGGTGCTGGCGCAAGACTCTTATGTAAGCATGGCGGCCTTATCCGAGGCCGGCGCCATAAACAACAGCGGCACCCTGCACATGATGGACAATGCCTACGTTTCCGGCGCCTCTAATCTGGGCACCGGCGCCATATTGAATAGCGGCACCTTTACCATGGACGGCGGCACCATTAGCAGCAGTTGGGGTTCTGGCTACTTTGGCGGTAATGTGCGCAATACCGGCACCTTCTATTTTAATGACGGTATTATTCGCGACGGAGTTGGGATGGCCACTGGTGCCAATGTGCAGAATGAAGGCACATTTTACATGACCGGTGGCACCATTCTTGGCGGCATGTCTATTGTTGGCCCTTGCCTTTATAACAAAGGTGAGGCGTTTATTAGCGGAGGCATATTGCGTGCTGGGTATAATGGAACTGGATTCCAAGGGAGTGTTGGCAACGCAGCAGGGGGCACTATTACCCTTTCCGGCGCACCCCAAATTGGCAGCGCGACCGCAACTAACGATTTCATTTTGGACGCTGGCACTGCAGCGGGGGGTATCCGTATTGCTGCGGAAGGCATGGCCGCCGGCGCGAAGATTTATTTCGCCGGGCATGAGCAAATGAAATACGGCCAAAACGCTGGAGAGGATTTTGCCGTGAAGGTTGGCGGCAATATTACCGCCCTCGACGCCGCGGCGTTTGTCCATTACACTGCCGGCCTGTCCGGCCTGGTTGGCAACCCGGACAAAACCCACCTGCGCTGGGATGTAACGCCGCACTACAACGTTACCTATTCCGCAGGCGACGGCACCGGCTCTTTGGTTGATTCCGACCCATACATTATCAATGACACAGTGGTCGCGCTGAACCCGGCGGGGCACATTTCCGCACCCACCGGCTATCACTTTGACCACTGGCTGCTGCAGGGAACCTCGGAAACCTACGACATCGGCGGGACCTTCGCCCTTACGGGAAATGTAACCCTGGTGGCGCAGTATGAGGAAGATTCCCTCAGCTTAGATGCACACGGTTTCAACGAAAAACTGACCACAGCCAAAGCGATGAGCGATGCGGAAATTATTGCCACCGCCCAGGCGCAGCTTATCGTGGAAGGCCAGCCGGCCGGCAGCGAAGGCATTACGCTGGATGCGGCCTCCCGTAATGCACTGGACAACGCCGCCGACACCGCCTACGGCCCGTTTGAAATTACCTTCCTGTATGACGCCGGCGGCGACGAACTGGAAAAAACCGTCACCATAAACCTGCTGGGCGACAATGTCAGCAGCGCCGACACCGACAAAGACGACGAGGACGACCTGTTCCTGACCGGCGACAGTTTCAGTATGTATGTCTCGGAAGTGGCCGGCATGGACGACGATGTGTACCGTTCCAAGACCAACCTGAAAGCCTGGGACGCCGACGGCATGATTGATATTGATACTGTTACCGTAGACTTCTCCGCGGTACTGGAAGAAGCGGGTAATTATCCCGTTTACTTCGATATGCCCGGGCTGGAACAGCCGTTGGCCATCACTGTGGAGGTTAAGGACGCCGAAACCGAACTGACGGCAAGCGATTTTTCCGGCAATATGGCCCAAATACAGGCCATGAGCAATGGCGAGCTGATTGCTGCGGCAGGCGCTGTGGTCAAGATTAACGGCGTGCCGGATACCGAGGACGCGTACACTATTGATGTGGACCGTGCCGAGCTGGACGATGCCACAGAATTTGGCTATTATTCCATCACCTTCACTGTCGCTGACACTGCAATGACGAAAACCGTCACCGTCTTCTTGTATGGCGATGCATGTGGCAACTCCCTCACCGCCAGCCACTTTACCATGAAGCTGACGGAAGCAAACGCCCTGGCAGGCAACGAAAGCGCGGCCGCAGAGCTTATTGCAAGATCCAAGGCGTTCGGCTGGGGCGGCACCGGGGAAATTACCGCCATTAGTGAGAACGTTGACGCCATTGTAAACGCAACTGAATTTGGCGTGCATGAGCTGACACTAAGTTATAGTGGAGATTTCATCACGATAAATGTCACCCTGGTGGGCGATGTGAGCGACACCGGCAAGCATCCGGAGGCTAGCCACCCAGATGCAATCAATGTCACTCTGACCGCCAACAACTTCACCATCAACCTGGACGACGCGGGTGATTACACCGCCGCCGACCTGGCAGAACTGGCGCAAGCCACCGTGTTTACCAAAAGAGGCGTGTCCGATGACATTGCCATTGAGGTAAACCAAGACAATGCAGACAAGATTATCGGCGCGAAAGAAGTGGGCCGTTTCGATCTGGGCTTCACCGCCAAGATTAGCGATGACCTCACATTGCGCATCAGCGTCATCGTGAACATCATCGACGGCGACACCAAGAGTGAGGACACCGACACCGACGGCAAAGACGACACCTTCCTGGTCGCGTATGACTTTACCATCACCGCGGCCCAGCTGGCTGATGCAGACGATGCCTATGTGATTGGCGCGGCACAGGCCAAGGCCTGGAATGCCGCCGGCAGCATAGACATCTCCGTGACCGGCCTTGCGGACCTGAAAAACGAAACGGCATACGGCCAGTATGAACTGACCTTCACCGCCGATGGCACCT
>JAVBPZ010000011.1:0-133017 GCA_031549285.1 Oscillospiraceae bacterium
AAACTGCTCTTTTTTAGCTCATTGGTAACTGATAGCCGCTTTATTAACACAAAGGGCAAGGGCCTTACAGCTAAAGCAAAGGGCAGTCCGACCACCGGCATAGCCGGTGGTGTTCTCGTGCTAAAGCACAACCCACAAAAACACCCGCGTATCTAACGATGATGCGCGGGTGTTTTATTGGTGCGGAATCAGGGACTCGAACCCCGGACTTCATGCGTGTGATGCATGCACTCTAACCAGCTGAGCTAATCCCGCATGGCGCAGATGTAATTATACCATCCGCACACGCTAAAAATCAAGATGTCTGGCAAAGATATTTTGTTTGATGCTTGCATTCTTTATTTCAGCACGCGCCGCAACCACTTTTCTTTGGCCGCGGTATAGGGATGGTACCGCATGGAAATATCCGGCCAGGCGCCCTTGTGCACCACACTTTTGTAGTGGGTGAACGTATCGAAACTGTAGCGACCATGGTAACTTCCCATGCCGCTGTTGCCCACCCCGCCAAACGGCAGGCGCGGGTTCGCTATGTGCAGCAGGGTATCGTTTACGCAGCCGCCGCCAAAGCTGCATTCCCGCAGCACCCGCCGGCAAACCGTCTTTTCCCGCGAAAAAAGATACAACGCCAACGGTTTTTCCCGTGCCGTAACAAACCCGATAGCCTGCCCGATTTCCTGGTAGGTGAGCACCGGCAGGATGGGCCCAAAAATTTCTTCCTGCATCACCGGGCTGGCCGGGTCTACTTTGTCCAATATGGTCGGCTCTATACGCATCTGGCCATCGTCTGCGCCGCCACAGGCTATTGTTTGGCCTTGCACCAGGCCCAGCAACCTTTCGAAGTGCTTGCGGTTCACTATTTTTGGCCATTCGGGGTTTTGCAGCGGCACGGGGCCCAAAACGGCGGCAATTTCTTTGCGCAGTGCGTCCAGCAGGGCGGGCTTCACGCTGTCCTGCACCAGCAGGTAATCCGGCGCGATACAGGTCTGCCCCGCATTCATCAGCTTGCCAAACAGAATGCGCCGCGCTGCCAGGGGGATATCCGCTGTTTCATCCACGATACAGGGGCTTTTTCCACCCAGTTCCAGGCATACCGGCGTTAGGTACCGCGCGGCCTTCTCGATCACGGTTTTGCCCACCGCTACGCTGCCGGTAAAAAAGATAAAATCGAAACGCTGTTCCAGCAGGCGGGTGTTTTGTTCACGGCCGCCTTCCACCACCGCCACATGGCCGACATCGAAGCATTCCTGCACCATGCGCTGCAACAGGGCACTGGTGGCCGGCGCATAGGCGGAAGGTTTCACCACCGCACAGTTTCCCGCTGCAATGGCGCCGATAAGCGGCACCAGCGACAGCTGGAACGGATAGTTCCACGGTGCCATAATGAGTGTAACACCATACGGTTCCGGGTAGAGGAGGCTTTTGGCCGGAACCGCCGCCAGGGCGGTTTTCACACGGCGGGGTTTTGTCCATGCGGACAGATGCCGCAGCGCACCGCGTACCTCCCCCAGTACAATACCAATTTCGCTGGCATAACTTTCGTATGGCGCCTTGCCCAGATCTTCCTCCAGCGCGGCGCAAATTTCCGCATCCTTCCGGCGAATGGCATCCTGCAGCCGCGCCAGCGCTGCTGCGCGAAACGCCAGCGATCGGGTGGCGCCGGTGGCAAAAAAAGATTTTTGGGCCGCGACCATCTGCTCTGTTTCCATACTGCATCCTCTCTATTCTGGCCAAACCGTCAGGTTTTGCCGGCCTGCCATAAGCTCGTCATATTCTTGCCATCCTCGTGCTAGTCCTCTTCCCGGTCCGGGCTGTTTCCCTGTTTTTGGGTAATCCCGGTTTTTTCCAGTGCGGGCAGCAGCACCCGCAGCATCAGCGCCGTAACACAGCCCATCACCACACCAGATACCAGCAGCACCGGCAGATAGTACAAAGAAAACCCACCCAGCAACAGCCACACCACCAGCAGCTGGGCTATGTTATGCGCCACCGCACCCGCTACCGAAACCACCAACACGCTGGGCTGGTGTTTGGGCAACAGCAGCAACACGATGACCGCCAAACTGAATAGCCCCCCCGCCAGGCTGAGCAACCCCGCCATGCCGCCACGCGTGAGCAGCGCAAACGCCGCTTTTAGCACAACCAGCAACAGCGCCTCACCACGGGACAAAAACAGCAGGGCATACATGACCACGATATTGGCAAGACCCAGTTTTACCCCCGGGGGCAGGCCCAAAAACGGCGTGAGCAAAGATTCAAAAAAACTGAGCACAACCGCAAGGGCAAACAGCATGCCGGTAAGCGCGATCCTGCGAACTTTTTGATTGCGCATGCGTTACCCTCCCGGCACAAATTCCACTGGATACTCCCCTGCTTCCTCATGCAGCATGAAACCTTCCCGCAGGCTTTCCGACACATACAGCGTGCCGGCATTGTCCAGTAAAATAGCCGCCCCACCGCTGCGCATATACTGCAGTGTCCGCTCTTTCCCCCACACATACAGCGTGGTGGAGTAAAAATCGGCCACGGTTCCGTCGCTGGCAATCGCGCCTACCGAGGCAATATCGCTTTGTACCGGGCAGCCGGTGCGCGGGTCCAGGATATGGATATATTTTTTTCCATCCTGCTCAAAAAAACGCTCGTATCCGCCGGAGACAGCAATGACCTGGTCGGTAAGCTGGAACGAGGCAATGTAGGCATTCTGTCCGCCGGCCGGGTCCCGGAACCCGATGCGCCAGGGGGTGCCGTCCGGCTTTGTCCCATGGGCAAAAATGTTCCCGCCAATAGACAGCAGCGCACTGTCTACTTCGTTTTCCTCATATATTTGGCGCGCCTGGGTGCAGGCCGCCCCTTTGGCTATGCCACCCAGGTCCATGCCCATGCCTGCCTGTGGCAGGGTGACATGGGTGCCGTCCACCACCACTGCCGCATCGTCCACCAGCGGCAGCAGGGCATCTAGCTCCGCCTGCGGCACCACGCGCGGATACTCGCCGGTAATATCCCATGCCAGGGTCAGCGGCGCAATGGTAATGGCAAACGCACCGTCGCTTCCCGCAGAAAGGGCCAGCGCCTGCTGCAGCAGCGCTGCCGTCTCTGGCGAGACATCGGCGCCGGCAGCACCAGCGGCCGCGTTGATACGGGCAATGTCCCCGGTATCGGAAAACAGCGAAAGGCGCTGCTCCTGCTGCGCCAGCGCGGCATTCACCAGTTGCATGGCTTGCTCGGCGTGGGGGCCATAGGCGCTTTGGGTAATAAGGGTGTCCATGGCAAAGGTGGTGGCGGTGTATTCCTCCACCGACGCGGCGCACCCCGCCCACCCACCGGCACACAAGGCCAGTGAGGAAATGCTGCCCAACACCCATATTACCGACAGCGCACCGGCAAAACGGGCACGTTTTCGGTTTTGTCCTTTGTTTCGCGGCACTGGCATTCTCCTGTTTTGGGCGGCAAATAGAAGGGGAACTTCCTTTTTTTGTCGTTTTTTATGGTGTTCCGCATTAAGATACACCCGCTTCTTTCATCTTAAGTATATTCTGCGAGCCTGTCAAGAATGCCACCCGCCGGCTGGCTGCCGCCTGCCAAAGAGGAAACGGAAACCGGGCGCAAAAGCCAAACGACGCATATATAGGGGAGTTGTAAGCCTTTGTTTTGCCTAAATATTTTTGTCGAATTTTGCACAAATGCGGCACGGTGGGATTTGACAGCGCTTGCCGGATGATGTATCATTAGTGAACCTTCCTAGGGGCAGTCCCGGCACAAACCCGGGCGAATTGGCAAAAGGATGTGGGGTTTTTATGCGGAAATGGGCGGCTGTTTTTTTGTGCGTGTTGTTGTGTTTTAGCGCATTGGCCGGTTGCGGAAAAACGGCGGATTTTCAGGACGGCACCTACCAGGCACAGGTTGCGGATTATGACAGCAACGGCTACAAGGACTTTGTACAGGTAACCGTGAAAGACGGCGCGGTAACCGAGCTGGTGTACGACGGCGTGGACGCCAACGGCCGGCTGCGAACAAACGACGCAACGCTGGCCAGCCGCATGGAAGAAACACAAGGAACCTATCCCAAAAAATATACGGACGACCTGGTGAACCAATACCTGGAAGCGCAGGATCCCACCCAGGTGGATGCTGTGGCGGGCGCCACAAACTCCAGCAACACGTTTCTTGCGCTGATGACAGCGCTGGAACCCAATATGCGCAGCGGTGATACCACAGTGCTGGTCATTGAAAACGTTCCGGAAAAATAACCGGGTAGATATATACCCAAAAAATATGCCTTTACGGCTGCCCCGGTCTTTTGTGCCTGCACAAGACCGGGGTTTTTCTTTGATGACATCCTCTGCGCGGGCAGCAGGCCACTGCAGGCCATACCAAAGATTCATAACAGCACCGCGCACCGTAGCCAGCGTTCGTTTGTGTTATACCAGGTAACCGCTGATTAAAGCCCGGGACGTTCTGGCGGCACATCTTTGCCCGAATGACACGCCGCAAAATCCTCGGCGATAAACCAATTATTGCCTGCAGTTTTGCGACGCGCCCTCGGTCCAACCTGCGCCCCCGGCCCGCACCACGTAATCATCGCTCGCCTAGAGCAAATCACAATTTTGGATTTGGCAAAAAATTTCTTTACCAAAACGAAAAACGAGGGAGCCGCAAATGAAAAAGAAATATATCCTGCTGCCTGCCGTCGCTGTTATTCTGCTCGCCGGGCTGCTATTCTCCCTGCTGTACGTCGCCCCGCTTTTTCGCATTCGCCAGTCCGGAATTGTCCTAACGCCTTCCCGCGATATTGTCCCTGTCGCCGCACCCTATTACCTCCAAAACGACCCGGCCTGGGCGGCAGAAAGCATCGGGGCATCCGGCTACAGCATGGCCGACACTGGCTGCCTGGTTTCCTGTGTTGCCAGTGCTGTTTCCGTCCTGGACGCCACCATCACCCCGGGCGAATTGAATGAACAATTAACCGCTGCGGACGGCTATGACAACGCGGATCTTTTGTGGTACAAACTGCACGAAATTAACCCCAACGTGGAGTATCAATACAAACGGGTGTTTTCCGCCACCACGCTCGAAAACGATTTGACCAGCGGCCGGCTGCCTGTTGTGAAGGTAAAAATGCACCATACCGGCGCCACCCATTGGGTGCTGGTGGTGGGCGCGCAGGATGGCGAGTTCTGGGTGATGGACCCACTGCAACAGGACAAAACACTGGTTCCTCTCTCGGAACACGGCGCCGTTTTTGCCTACCGGGCCATTGTTCCAACGACCAAATAGTAGCAGAAACGAAGATTTTTCCATCTTCTTTTCAGAACTCATTTCAGGACAATGTACGCTTGTAAATTTCCATAAAATCATGTAGTATATAGGATGATTTGGTATTCACAGGTCATTGCCCGCCAAACCAAAACCGATTTGGCATGTATTTACACTTAAATATAAGGTAGGGATTCCTCTTATGAAAAAATGTTTTGCGCTTTTGCTCGCCGGCGTTCTTTGTGCCGGCATGCTGGCCGCCTGTGGTGGCAGCGGTAGTTCGTCCTCCGCCCCGGCTGTGGCGAACAGCCCTGCGCCGGCCACGAGTGACGTGGCGGCATCCACGGCAGATTCCGCCACAGACGCCCCGGACGCGGGCCAATATGACCTGGCAAAAATACTGGCGGACCTGAGTGCCGCGGCAAACCTGGGCACTGCCATTCCTATGACCGACCTGGACCTGCGGGCCGGCGGCGTGGACATGGATATCGTGGTGGAGTGGGCCGGGGAAACGTCCCAGCGCGCCGCCGAAAATGGCGGACAGGTGATTGTACTGCGGGCGGTGGCAGGCCAGGCGGATGCACTGGCGCAGCAGATGGAAGAACTGCGGGATTCGCACATCAACGACAACTATGCTGAAAATGCCACCGCAAACGCAAACACCGCAGACGCGCGTATTGTAACCAACGGCGACTATGTGGTGTATGCCGTTTCCGCCACCGGAAGTGAGGGTGGCTACCCCGCGCTGGATGACGCGATTACTGCGGCGTTTTCGTAAGGAATAGATGTTCGGCCAGGCGCTGCACCGCTGTGCGCCGGAGGAAAGCATGCTGTCCACCCGGCAGGCGGGTTTGTCCTATCTCTTTGGAATAGTAAGGGGTACTTTTCACCAGTGCGGAACACCTTGCAAGAGATACCCAAAGCCGGTGCGCTGCCATGTCGGCTTTTTTTGTGGAGTGTTTCCAACTGTTTTGTGCCAAAAATACACAGGCGACACAAAGTGAGGGCGCATCATGATCTTCAGCTCTATCCTGTTCTTGTTCCGGTTTCTGCCTATCACGCTGGCGCTATATTACATCAGCCCCCCAAAGCTGAAAAACACCACCCTGTTTTTGTGCAGCCTGGTGTTTTACTGCTGGGGGGAAGTGAAGTTTTTCCCCATCATGGTGGCGGTCATCCTCATCAACTACTTCTGCGGGTTATGCATTGGGCATTTCGACAAAAGCGACAAACTGCGCAAGCTGTTTTTGATCCTGTCGGTCATTGGCAGCCTGTCCATGCTGATTTATTATAAGTATTTCAATTTCTTTATCACCAATATCAACGCCATTTTCGGCAGCAGCCTGTCACTGGTGCAGAACCTGGTGCTGCCGCTGGGCATCAGCTTTTATACCTTCCAGTCCATGAGCTATTCCATAGATGTGTACTGGCGGCGGGTGCCAAGCGAAAAGAACATCATCAACTTTGGCGCATATGTGGTCATGTTCCCGCAGCTGATTGCCGGGCCGATTGTGCGGTATTCCGACATCAACGAACGGCTGCATATCCTGAAGGGCCGCGTGACCATGGACCGCATAGACGAGGGCATCACGCTGTTTGTTTTTGGCCTGGCGAAAAAGGTGCTGATTGCCGACAATATTAGCAAACTGTGGGTAGATATCATCGGCAAGGTGGGCACAAACGGCCAGGTCTCCGGCGGGCTGGGGCTGGAAAATGTCTCCACGCCGCTGGCCTGGCTGGGCATTTTAGCGTTCACCATCCAAATTTACTTCGATTTTTCCGGCTATTCGCTTATGGGCATCGGCATGGGCAAGATGCTGGGGTTCGACTTTCCCGACAACTTCAACCTGCCGTACATCAGCAAGTCCATTACCGAGTTTTGGCGCCGGTGGCACATTTCGCTGTCTTCCTGGTTCAAGGAATATGTGTATATTCCCCTGGGTGGCAACCGCAAGGGCCTGGCGCGGCAGATTTTCAACATCTTTGTGGTGTGGTTCTTAACCGGATTTTGGCACGGGGCCAACTGGAATTTCATCATCTGGGGCCTATACTACGGCGTGCTGCTGGTGATAGAGAAGATATGGCTGCTGCCAAAGCTAAGCAAAGGCAAAGTATGGCCGCATTTTTACACCATGGCCATTGTTATAGTAGGCTGGGCGCTGTTTGTAGGCAGTGACCCCGGGGTGGGCCTTTCCACCTTGATGAACAAGCTGTTTGTACCGCAGGGCGGCATTGGGGCGCTGTACTACCTGCGCAATTACTTTGTGCCGCTGGCGCTGGGGGTGCTGTTCTCCTCCACGCTGCCACAAAAGGTGTACAACCGGGTGAAGGGGTATACCTGGGTGCGGGGAACTATTTTGGGCGTACTGCTAATTGCCTGCGTTGCCTACATGGTGGCCGGCGGATACTCCCCCTTCCTTTACTTCAATTTCTAAGGTGGTGACGGTATGAAACAGCTGTGGGCCAGTTTGAAAAAATTCCCCATCATTCCGCTGTTTTTCGGGTTTTTGATGGTGTTCAGCATCGCCGACATGTTCACACCGGACCAGGCGATGTCTGAATTAGAAAACCGCGCGCTGAACCAGGCGCCAGATTTTAATTTTTCTTCTTTCACCGACAATGAATGGACAAAGCTGTATGGCGAATATACGCGGGACCAGTTTTTGTTCCGGGATGAGTGGATCAGCCTGCAAAGCATGCTGGAAACCGCACAGGGAAAGCTGGAAAACGGCGGGGTCTGGTACGCGGACGACGGGTACCAGATTGCCAAAGACGAAGTGCTGTCCGCCGCCCAGCAGCGTATGCTGCCCATAAACACCGAGGCGGTGTGCCAGCTGGCCCAGCGGTACCCCGGCAAGGTACAGGTGATGATTGTCCCGTCGGCCGCGAATATTTTGTCGGACATGCTGCCGTGGGACCCGCCGCAAATCGATGAAAATGCGTATCTGAATGATATTTTCAGCGCCGTTACCGCCGCGGGCGGCAGTGTGATAGACCTGCGGGAAAATTTCCTGTCCCACAGTGATGAGCAGCTGTACTACCGCACCGACCACCACTGGACCACCGACGGCGGTGCGTGGCTGGCCTACGCCGCATTCTGCGAGACGCAGGGCCTGGGGCCGGTACAGCCGCCGCCGGCGCTGCGGGTGGATGTGCCGGACTTTTACGGCACCAACTATGCAAAATCAAAGCATTTTGGCACCCAGCCGGACACCATGGTGTACTACGACCTGCCCAACAGCATGACCATTTACCAGTACGAGGACGACGGCAGCCTGACCACCGAAACCAGTGGCATTATGGACGAAGACAAACTGTTTACCTTCGACAAATATGGCGCGTTCCTGCACGGAAATAACGGGTATTCCGAGATAAGCGGCGACGGCACCGGCAACGTATTGCTGATTAAAGACAGCTATGGCAACTGTTTCGCGCCGTACCTGGCCGCGAACTACGACACGGTGGGCGTAATGGATCTGCGTGCCTGGTATGACGTAGATACCACTGTGGCCGAGGGGGATTTCGACACCATTTTGGTGCTGTACAGCTTCGACAGCTTCAGCCAGGACGCCTATGCAAACCGCATGGGTACCCAGGGGTAGCCGCCGCGCATCATCAAATTTCTCCAGGTTCTACAGTGGTTCTTATTTGACCCCTGCCTCCCTTTCTGCGAATGACACAAGCGCCCCCTGCACAGCAAGCTGTGCAGGGGGCGCTTTCATTTCGTAATGAATTCCAATTTGCCCGCGCAATCCTCTTGGTATTGGCCGGCACCGGGCGGGTACCCAGAATGCTCGCATCGGAATCTTTATGCCTGCGGCTGTTTCCGCCACTGCTGCAAAAAAGCCAGCACATCGTCATATACCTGCTGCCGACCCACCTCGTTCAGCACCTCGTGGCGCATGCCGGGATAGGTTTTATAGGTCAGGTTTTTCACCCCGGCGCCATGCAGCCAGTGGCGCACCTTCTCGGTTCCTTTGCCGTAATCGCCCACCGGGTCGGCCGCGCCCTGAATCATCAGTACCGGCATTTCCTTCGGGATGGCAACGGCCCAGGCCGGGCTGCTGACGTCCCGCAGGGCGCAAAACAGCTCGTGATAGCCGTTCACCGTGAACAGAAAGGTGCAGCGCGGGTCGGCCGCATAGGCCGACACAATATCCACGTCGCTGCTAATCCAGTCATAGGCGGTATTCGGCAGCTCAATGCGTTTTAAATAGCTGCCGGTGGCAAGCCCGGCCACAAACCGGGACCGGTAGCGCGGACCCTTCACGCGGGATAAAAAGGAGGTGAGCGCAATGCCCATGCCGGCCAGTGGGTTCGGACCGGCGGTACCGCTTATAATCAGCCCGTCGATGGTCTCCGGGTATTCGGCGGCGTATTTGCGGGCGAAAAAACTGCCCATGCTGTGGCCCAGCAGCACCAGCGGCAAGCCAGGATACGCCTCGTGCGCTTTTTTATTCATGGTGGTCAGGTCTGCCAGGGCAAATCTGCGGCCGTCTTTTTCACTGAAATAGCCAAAATCTTCCGATTCCGCCACACTGGCGCCATGGCCAATATGATCGTTCCCACACACCGCCACGCCCTGCGCCGTCAAAAACTGCGCAAAGTCCTCGTACCGCTCGATAAACTCGCACATGCCGTGCGATATTTGCAGAACACAAAAGGGTTTCACCGCCGGGTCTTCATAAAAATACCCCGCGATTTTGCTGCGACCATCGGCCGACTCAAACCATATGTTTCTTTTCCCGGACTGCGGCATTTTTCAGTTCCTCCTCTCCTACCGCCACCAGCTTCAACTCCATGAAACTTTGCACCGTGTAGGTGGGGACAACCTCCCCAGGATTCTCTTCGCCCGCAAAGTTGCACCAGCAGGTAGCCAGGTTTGCGTTTTGCCCGCCTTTTATATCGGCGGACAGGCTGTTGCCGATAACCAAGACTTTTTGGCGGTTTGTCACGCCCAGTTTTTGCAATGCCATGTCAAAAAACCGGGCGGCGGGTTTCGTCACGCCCATGCGTTCACTGACGAAAATATCATCAAAGTATTTGTCCAGGCCACTGCTTTTCAAGCGGCTGAGCTGCACCTGCCACAACCCGTTACTGATGGCGGCCAGGGTCGCAAACTCCGCCAGTTCTTCCAGTATTTCGTCCGCACCCGGAATTAAGGGCGCTTCATTCGACAACCGGGACACAAACTCGGTGTTCAGGCGGCCGGCGTCGCCCTTGGCGCCCAGTTCCCGCAAGAGTTTTTCAAACCGCAGCGTCAGCAGTTTTTCTTTTTTTATGGCGCCTTTGGACAGTTGCTCCCACAAATCGGCGTTTATATGTGAAAACAGCGCGGCGGTGGCATCGTCCTGCGGCAGGTCGAACGCGCCCAGGGTACCCAAAATGGCGGCATGCTCCGCTTCATTAAAATCCAGCAGCGTACCGTCGACGTCAAACAAAAGGCAGTTGTAGTTTGCAGACATGGTTGTTTCCTTTCGTTGCAGGGGAATGGTTTGGTTCTTATGGCAAAGGGATGCTTGCAATGCCGTTAGTTATCCTAAAACACGCTGCCCACCGCGGCAATGTGTGAGGCAAGGTCGGCACGGTAGTCCTTGTCTTTTTTGCGCAGGCTGCTTACCGCAACCCCCTCGGCGCCGGGGCGGTCTGTGGCGTGCACAAACTTTTCTTCGCCCAAATAAATGCCCACACTGTCGCGGAAAAACAGCACGTCCCCTTCCCGCATGGCGCCGGTCTTTATGCCGTGCAACGCAAGGCCCGGCTTTAAAAACGTCTCGTGCCAAATGAGGATACCGTTTAAAAGATAACTCATGGCTACCAGGCCCACCGCATCCATGCCCAACGGTGTGCGTCCGCCCGCGCGGTAGGCTGTTCCGTTATAAGACAGCGCCGTTTCTACGATATTCCAGCGCAGGTCCGCTTCTGCAATTTGGTTCCAGTCGGCAATCACCTCGCCCAGGTACGACGCGCAGGTATACCCCACCGTTCCACTGGTCAGGCCCACCTTTTGCCAGCCGTCTACCCCCGCTTTGCCCAGCGGCACCAAAATACCCCCGCGCGGCAAGGACGCCAGCCGGCCAGCGGTGTGCGACGCTTCCTTCATCACGTCAACATACGGCGCCAGCACCGTCACTTTTTTGTATTTGCGCCAAGCAGACGCCACGTCCACATCGGTTTCCAGGCACGCCGTGGGGGTATAGCCCTCGGTGTTGTGCTCGGTGCGCACATAGCACCACCCGGTATTGGATTCCTGCATTACCTGCACGCTCATACCATACAGCGCCTCGTCCAGCCGCGCGCTTTCCACGCTCGGCTTTTCATACAGCGGCGCAATATCAGAAAATACTGTTGCTAATCCCATCAAAACTCCTCCTTTAAGGGTCTGGGCCGTACCCTTGGAAACGGCTGGCCCACGGGCTGGCCCGCTACGGCATCGCGCAGACGCCCGGCCAGTATATTGCTGTCCATTGCGCCGCCGTCCAACAGCAGAATGCCCAGATCTGCCGCGCGGGCCTTCAGGGAACGATGCTCCGCCGACAATACCGACGCGGTAAGCACCACTGTGCGGCTATACCCGCCGCCAAACTTCGCGCTGAGCACCTTAATTTCCGACAGCGCCAGCGGGGACGGCGGGCTCATTTTGCAGCTGATGAACACCGGCACCACGCCTTTTACCAGCAGCACATCCACCTCGTTTTTGGTGGCATCGGGGCCGCCTTCCACCCCATCCCAGTCCACCACCACGCTGGTGCGCACGTCATCAAAAAAGCCGGCGTTCTTTGCCACCACATAACAGTACAGTTCCAGCCAAACACCCTGGTTCAGCAGGCATTTTCTGTGCAGCGCACTTTTGAAGGTAAGCTGTACACGTTTGCCATGCCGCTGCACCTGTTTCAGCACACCGGCCGCCAGCAGCCCATCCACCACGGCGGGGTTCAGCACCACCCGGTTGTCTCCGTCCTGCATTTTTTGCGGGCAGGCGACGGTCAGCGCGCCGGGCGGGCTGTGCGCCGCGCAAGCCTGCAGCCAGTTCACAAACGCGCCCCAGGCTTTAGGGTTATGCTGTGCCACCGCAAAAACCGCCAGGATGTCCTTTTCAAAATCCCGGGTAATGTGCCCCGGGTGAAAATGCCCATACCCATGCACGGTGGCACCGGTAAGCGCCAGAACATCCTCCGCAGAAAAACAGGGCATTTTAAAGCTGGCAGCCAACTGTTCACACCCGCGCACGTTAATGAAGCGGCCCCGTGGCAGGTCCACATAAAACCCGGGCAGGCCATCTTCGGCACACATCTCCCCCGCCGTCAGCAGCACCAGGTCCCGGCCGCCGGTAAAGTCGAAAACGCAATCCGGATAGTCCCGCACCACCGCCCCGATCACCTGGCGAATGGCGGTGGTATCGGTCCCGTCAAAGTAATAGAAACGCGGGCGGGTACGCAGGTTCCGCCGCCGCAGCAGGCGGTAAATGGCAGATTCCTTAAACAGCACGGCGTCGCGCTCGTCACACAGGAGGATGACGATCTCCGGCTCGAAGATGCAGGCTCCCAGCACATTTTCGATCGGTTCTTTGTCAAACAACTCGACCAAAAAGCGCATGGGGCTTTTCCTCCTTTTCCCGCAGCGATACCCGCGCACAGGATGGAATGTGATTACCCCATTTATTATACCCCAGCATCGCCGGATTGGCAATCGGCCCGGTGCAAAAATCCAGCTACCCGGCACTGCACCCCCTGTGTAAATACTTCCTGTTTTTGTGGTAATTCAGCTGGGAACATCGTATAATAAAGGAAGCGTTTCCCAGTAGGGCAACAAATACGACAGAATCGCGAGGTGGCACCGCACATGGACAAAACCGAGCAGAAACGTTCTTTTCTGATCCGGGTGTTGTACATCGCCTTTTGGGGCATCATTCTGTATGCGCTGTTAAAGTATGCCATGCCATTGTTCATGCCGTTCGTCATTGCGTTTTTACTCGCGTTCCTTTTGAAGCCCCTCATCAACCTGCTGGCCAAAAAAACACGCCTGAACCGCAAACTGATTTCGATTGTTCTGCTGACGGTGCTGTATATCATCATTGGCCTGCTGCTGGTGCTGCTGGGCGCGCGGCTCATCGTCTACCTGGGGAACCTATTTTCGCGCCTGCCGCATTTTTACAGCACCACGCTGGAGCCCGCTTTCGAAGACTTTGGAAACTGGTTCGATAATTTCATCAACACCCGCGACCCTGCCCTGGCCGGTTTCTTCAGCACCGCCAGCGATAGCTTGTCCAACGCCGCGTCCAGCGTTGTCGGCAGTATTTCCTCCGGCGCCATTAACCTGATTACCGGCATCGCCACCAGCGTGCCCTGGTTTTTGGTCGCGTTCCTCATCACCATTATCGCTTCCTACTTTTTTGTGGTGGACTACTACCGTGTAACCAGCTTTTTGGTACGGCAGCTGTCGGAAAAGCACCGGCGCTTGCTGTTTGTTATAAAGGACTATGTGGTAAACGTGCTGTTCCGCTTTGCCCGGGCATACCTGATTATCCTGTCCATCACCTTTGCGGAGGTGGCGGTGGGCCTTTTAATTTTGCGGGTACCATACGCGTTCCTCATTGCCCTCATCACCGCGTTGGTGGATATTTTGCCGGTACTGGGCACCGGCACCATCATGATTCCCTGGGCGGTGTATTGTTTGGTGACCGGGGACTATTTCCTGGGCATTGGGTTGGCCATTTTGTATATTATTATAACAGTGGTTCGCCAAATTATTGAACCACGTATCGTAGGCCGGCAAATTGGCCTATACCCGTTAATCACGCTGATTTGCATGTTTATTGGCGCGCGGCTGTTCGGTTTCTGGGGCCTTTTGGGGTTCCCTGTGGCCATCACCGTTATCATCTACCTGAACCGCAAAGGGGAAATTTCGCTGTTCAAAGAATGAGGCGCGTATGGCAGGCTGGGGATAAAAAGCAAACGAAAAGGTTGGAGTGCTGTCATGCGGGAGCTATGCTTTGAAAAAGAGACGCCGATGCGTCTGGACCGGTTTTTGCTGGAATGTTGCCCGGGCATCAGCCCCGGGCTTTTGCATAAATATCTGCGGGAAAACAAGATTAAGCTGAACGGCAAGCGCCAGGCGCTATCCACCCGGCTGCAGCGGGGGGATATCCTGCGGCTGTACCTGCCGGAAGTAGGCGACGACGCTGATACTAGCAAACCCGGTTCTGCACCCACATCTCCCTGCGGCGCAGACAGTACCAACGGCGAGCTGTTTTTGCCGGAAGTTTTGTTCGAAGACGAAAACCTGCTGGCGGTGTGCAAACCCGCCGGGCTGCTGTGCCAAGAGGAAGGCGGCAGTACCGGAAAAGATTCGCTGCTGCTGCGGGCGCGGCGGTATGTTGCGCAAGGTGCGCCCCCAGGGGACGCTGCATCCCTGCGGCTGTGCCACCGGCTGGACACCGGCACCAGCGGTGTGGTACTGCTGGCAAAAAAACCTGACGTGCTGGCCTTTCTGGAGGGGCTGATACACAACCGGCAGCTAACCAAAGAATACCTGTGTGTCACCTGCGGACAGCCGGACCCCGCCGCCGATACCTTGACGCACTGGCTGCGGAAGGATGCCGCGCGTGGCACCGTTACCGCGTCGAACAAAAAGACGCCCGGAGCCAAAATGGCCGAGGCCCGGTATGAAACACTGGCTACCAGTGGGCGCTTGGCGTTGCTTTTGGTTACGCTCATTACCGGGCGCACCCACCAGATACGCGTGCAGCTGGCGCACATTGGCGTACCGGTTCTGGGCGATTCAAAGTACGGGAACCTGGCCATGAACCGGGAACTGCGCTGCCGGTACCAGTGCCTGTGCGCCTGGCGGCTTACCTTCCCCGCCATCACAGATCCTGCGTTCCGCGCCTATTCCGGCCTACAGATCACCTGCGGGGAACCATGGTACGCCACACAAGTGCGCAGCGGAACGCTGCAATAAACGGAGGGAAAAACAGTGGGTACTCTTGGATTTTCTTATGTCGGGTTACTTTTTTTGCTGATGTTGATTGTGCCCAACATCCTGTGGGCACGGCGCCAGCCACAGGGATACTCCCCCTCGGGCGAAAACAAAGTACTGGTGTGCTGGAACGCGTGGGCCAGGTTGGCGTAACCTGCACCAGCCTGATATTTTCAAACCTCAACCTACATGCGTGGTCCTGGTGGTCCTTGTGGCTTATCGCGGCGTTTCTGCTCATGGTGTTGTATGAATGCTGGTGGGTTCGCTACTTCCGCAGCGAAAGGACCCTACGGGATTTCTACTCCTCGTTCCTGGGGGTTCCGGTGGCTGGGGCAACACTACCGGTGGCCGCTTTCCTGCTGCTCAGCATTTATGGGAAGGTTCTTTTGCTGACATTCTTTGTGGTGATCTTGGGAATCGGACACATTGGCATTCATCTGCAACATCTAAAAGAGCTGAAGGACTGAGCGCTACCGGTTTGTCGGGGTACCTGCCGCCAGGCCAAACCGGTAACAGGCGGCATCGCAACGCATTTACCCCAAATAGCACACATAGAAAATCCCCGCCGACGGCACAATGCCATCGGCGGGGATTTGATTGCCATTTGTATATTCGTGCGGTACACCCGGTGCAGACGCCCGGGTACGGCAAACGTTTACCGCTCGGGAATCAACAGGCCATAGCTGCCGTCTTTGCGGGTGTATACCGCCTGCACTTCATCGGTGTCAATATCCAGGAACAGGTAGAAGCTGTGCCCCAGCATATTCATCTGTAAGATGGCTTCGTCCACGCTGGCCGGGTGAATGACAAAGCGTTTTTCCCGAATCAGGTGATAGTTTTCTTCCGCCATCGGCTCGTTTGCATAATCCTCTGGAATAGGACGCTGCAGCTTTTCCGACAGTTTCTTGCGGTTTTTCACTATGTTCTTGGTCAGCACATCGGCGGCGGCGTCAAACGCGTCTTCCATTTGCTCGGCAGCACGTTCCGCGCGCGCCACAAATCCTCGATCCCGCACCGTAATCTCAACCTTTTGATGGTTTTTCTCCACCGATACCGTCACATGGGCCTCGGCCTCGTCGTCAAAAAATTTGTCCAGCTTTGCCAGGCGCTTTTCCACCCGCTCTACAAAGCTGTCCTTCAGGGCCACTTTCCGTCCACTGCAGGATGTATTCATTGGCATTGACCTCCCGTAATGTTTCCAGAAAAAGCCGGTCAAAATTTTGCACAGAAGACCCGGCGTTTTCTTTTGTATATTATACAACATGCGCCGCCGTCAAGATAGCTTTTTGCAAAAGATTTTTTCACAGCCTGCCCGCAGCACCCCTAAAAAACAAGAAAAGCCCGGCACATGGCCGGGCTCTGATACTGTACCCATGGAAACAACCTGACAGAACCAGACCGCTACCGGCGCCGGGAATATCCGCCGCCACGCCGCGCCTCTGTCACGCGTTTCAAGTCGCTTATTTTCTCTTCACTTTGTGTTTTAAAGCGAGCCATCATGTCCTCAAACGACATAGCATCGCCCTGAACTGCCGAAGGCTTTGGCTGCCAAACCTTCCCACTATCTGCACGGGTAGGCCGCGGCGGCTTGTCCTGTGCACGCTTGATAGACAGCGCCACCTTGCCTTCTTCGTTCACACTCAGAATTTTGACCTTTACGCTTTGCCCCTCGACCAGCACGTCGGCCAGTTCCTTAATATACTCGCTGCTCACTTCGGAAATGTGCACCATGCCGGTGGTTCCATCCGGGAGCAACACAAACGCCCCGAATTTTTTCACTCCGGTTACTTTTCCTTCACAAATACCACCAATCTGAACCTGCATGTACTATGCCTTTCCTCCTCTTAGCTTCTGTGAACAGCCGCCGAAACGGCAAGGGAAACATGGGATATGGCTTACTCTTCTTCTGTCAGGTCTACATAAATCCGCTCATCCGGCCGGGCATATTTCAGCTTTTCCCGGGCAATGCGCTCAATATATGCATCCTCGTTGCCGGAATCCATCAGGCGGGTAAGCTCGGCATTCTTTTCTTTTTGCTCCTCCACCTGGGTGGAAAGCTCTGCCAGCTGGCGCTGTTTTGCGGCCACCTGCATCTGCCCGCTGACAAAGGAAACCAACAAATACACCGATGCAGCCGCCACCGCCAGCCGCAAAACGCGCTGCAGTACGCTCTTTTTCTGCTTCACTTCGTTTTGTTTTTTCTTTGCCATTCTGTACCGCCAACCATGCGACCTGCTGATCGTTTTCGAAAGGCCAGCAACATTCGCGAAGTACGGACTGCCCGCGGTCACAACACGCACCGGTGAGAGCCGCCCATTTACCCCCTGATTATACAACATGCTGCGCCGTTTTGGCAAGTATTTCCTTGTTTTTCCGGCTTTTGGGCCTTCTTTGGGCGCGGTATTGTTTCCGGTGAAATATTCGCTTACCGAATTTGTGAATGCGTGTCCTTTGTTTGGCTCGTCCGAGATTCCTCTTTTTCGGCAACTGCTTTTTGATGCCTTTGTATCCATCGCCGGATAACTGCATCCAGGCCCACCGCCGCAAAAACTAGTAAATACGGAAAAAAACTCATGCGATAGCGCGGGTATCCGCCAAAGCCAATCGGTTGGATAGACAGAAGGAAAAAGTACGCCCATACGCCCAGCAACAGGCATTTTACCGGCCAGGGGGAAATCTTTATCGCGCCAAAAACTGCCATCCCAAGCAGCCCGGCCAGCACCACCATCCCCAGCACATAACACAGCAAAATGCCCACGGTGCCGGGCGAAGACAACAGGCTTTTTCCGGCAGCCAGCAGACCATCACTGCTATAAACATCTTTTACTGCATTGATATCCTGTTCTACTCCGGCGGCAGACCCCAAAATATCATAAACGCCCGGAAACAGCAGGGCAAAACCGGCGCCCAGCAGGCAGTATTTCAGGTATGTTCCCGGGTTCGAGCGAATCAACTCCACAGCGCGCGCCTGCATTGCCTCATAGCGCGGCATCGTGTCCAAATACGGCTGCAGCCCTTCGTCTTCGCCCGCGGACAACATAAGCTGCGCGGTATAGTAATCAGTACCCATCTGCTCTGCAAATAGGGCGGCTGTATTGTATTCGTACAAATTGACCGCCGACACGGTAGCATAGCCGGCATAGCCGGCTTTTTGGGTGTTGCGCACCATCCAGCCCGCAGCCGGTAGCAGTGGAATCAGTATTGTTATCAAAAACGCCGGAATAATTTGTTTCCAGCGTTTTTTAATCAGTAAAACTATTACAAGACCCGCGCCCAGCGCCAGCGGCAGGTACAAGAACGCCGGGCGAACCCATAACCCCAAAGACAGGCACAGGGCGCCCCATACCAAAGACAGCAGCGCAGGACGTGCAGCCGGCCGGTCCAGGGGCAACAGATACCGAACGAAAAAATAAATTCCCAGCAACCCCAGAAACTGGCCAAAAATATCCGATAGAACCTTCCCGCAAAAAGAGATATCCAGAAAGTTCACCGCTTCGATACCCGCCGCGATATACCCCGCACGTGTGCTGCCGGAAACGCAGGCGGTCAGCTTGTACAGCAGAATAATAGACAGAAGATTGCATACAATATTCAACCCTACTGCGCCCCAGTAATATCCCCCTTTTAAAAGAAACAACAGCACCCCCAGCACCAGTGGATAGCCCGGAGTACGAAAGATTTCGAAGTCGCCCGCGGCGTTTAAAAACTGGCCGGAGGAAAACAGGGAGCCTGCCGGCGCCAAATAGCTGGCGGTATCCGGCAAAATATAAAATTCTGTACTGCTGAGGGCGGCAAACAGCAGATACCCCAGCCGCAGCACCGCGGCAACACACAATATGCGAACAAGCACAGGATCGTGCAGATGCAGCCTATCCAGCAGCGTTTTGTGTTTTTTTAAAGACCCCGTTTCCACGTTCCGCTTCCCTCCTCCGCTTTGCCTCTTGGCCCTGTCTCATTATTCCTCTATGATTTCGTACATCTCGCGGGCGATGTCTTTGCCAGCGGGCAGGGTAAGGGACAATACCTTTGCCTTCAGTGGGCGGTTGCCAAACCCTACCTCAATGATATCGCCCTCTTTCACGGCGTAGCTTGCCTTCACCACCCTGCCGTTCACCATAATGCGGCCGGCATCAGCCACCTCATTGGCCACCGTGCGGCGTTTTATCAGCCGGGAAACCTTCAGGAACTTATCGATGCGCATTGTTTTCACCTGCCTTTGCCGGGTGATACCCGCCTATAAAAAAACAGCCGACATGCGGCTGTTTTTTTATGTTAATACAGATCTTACTTGCCCGCAACAGCGTCTTTCAGGGCCTTGCCGGCTTTGAAAGCGGGAGCGGTGGTTGCAGGAATGGTGATCTCCTGCTTGGTCTGGGGGTTGCGGCCTTTGCGAGCCGGGCGATTGCGGGTCTCGAAAGTGCCAAAGCCAACCAGAGCAACCTTGTCACCTTTCTTCAGCGCGCCGGTAATCGCATCCACAACAGCGTTAACGGCCTTCTCGGCGTCTTTCTTGGACAGGTCGGCAGCTCCCGCTACCTGGGCTACAAGATCCATTTTGTTCATTTTCCATACCTCCGAAAAATATGTTGACAGAGCAACCTCTGTTGGGAAACAAATCAAATTTCTTTCGTATCAATCCGTACACGGCGATTGGGCATTTCCCTTCGCCGGTCAGATTTTTTCGCTTACTTTCGCTCTTTTCCAAAGGGTATCCCGCTCGCCTGCGTCCAGCTGGTCCAGCGTATTCCCTTGCCCGGCGGCCATGGTCTCCACTCGCTTTACGCGGGCGGCAAACTTATCACAGCTTTCACCCAGCGCCTCTTCCGCATCGGTATCCAGCATACGCGCCACGTTTACCGTGCTGAACAGGATATCACCCAGCTCTTCCCGTACACCTTCGCCGCTGGCCATGGCTTCCTTCAGCTCCGCAATCTCCGATTCCATATCTGCCAGCGCCATGCGAACATTGGAGTAGACAAAACCATACTCCGCCGCGCGCTTTTGTATCTTTTCGCTGCGCATCAGGGCAGGCAGGCTTTTGGGGACGCTGTCCAGACGGTCGGCTGCGGTGTTCCGTTCCTTTTCGTCGTTCTTCAGCTTCTCCCAGTTTTTCAACACCTGCCGGGAGGTTAGGTCCGCTTCTTCGCCAAACACATGCGGGTGGCGGTAAATCAGCTTCTTGCAGATACCATCACACACATCGTCGAAGGTGAACACGCCTTGCTCCGCCTCCATCTGCGTGTGCAGCATAACCTGCAATAGCAGATCGCCCAGCTCCTCGCACAACAGCGGTGGATCGTTCTGGTCAATAGCATCCGCCACCTCGTAGGCTTCTTCAATGAGATTTTTGCGGATGGAAGTATGGGTTTGCTCCTGATCCCAGGGGCAGCCACCCGGTTCCCGCAGGATACGGACAATCTGCAGCAGGTCGCTTATGTCATACCGGTCCTTACGGGAAAACTCCATCTTGCACCTCATGGCGGCTGCGGGCATACAATCACACCGCGCCACAAAAACCACGGGTTCATTTTAAACCATCAGCCCTGATTTTTCAAGGGTTTTGTGGATTTTTCGGCCAAGAAACAGCATTTTCACTCAAAACCGGGACTTTTTTGGGCGACCTACCCAAATTGTTCCCTTATTTTGTGGATAATTCCGCGCCGCGACTGCCACAAAACATGGCATCCTCCGTTGCCTCCGTGCCGGCATCCAGGCATTTGTGTACCGATGTCCGGGACGGCGGCGGTGTTTCAAAAGCCGCCAACTGCTTTTTCAGGCGGTCTATTTCCTCCACATACCAGTCAATCATGTCGTCGCTGCCGGCGGCGCTGCCTTTGCGCATGGTATATACCAGTGCCCCCAGCTGTTTCTCCAGCCGGCCAATGCGATTTTGCAGCGCCAGCTTGTCCACCTGGTCCCGGCCTTTCGCTACCAGCTGGGAGGTTGCCTTTATGGCGGTATCCGCGGCATGGCTGGCCTTTTTCATCATATCATCCATAGTTTGTTTCATGGGAGAGCCCTCGCTTTCCATTTTTTGTTTATGCGTGCATTTTTTTGTTACCCAATAAACTCCCGCAGCATGGACTGGGGCGGAATAAAGCTTTGCGGCAACCGGGTACACAGGGCAAACCGGGCGGCCAGGTCATTCAGTTGCTCGCCCAGCGGTGTGTGGTCCAGCGTACCCTTCATCTCCACTATATAATCCGCCAAAACACATATTTCATAGCTGAAAGAGGTGTCCAGCAGCAGGTCCGCATACGGCTTGAAAGATTTGATGTATTGATCCTCGCCGGCGCACACCATGGGCCACATATTGATGGTCTTTTCCAGACTGTGGCCACGGAACTTGTTGTCCCGCACCATGCGGCGCGCCAGGCGAATGTCTCGGGTAGGCAGGCAGCGCTGCCCACCGTAAGAGTATTCTTCCCGCAAACCGGCGTAAATTTTGTACACACTGCCAGCCGGCAGCGCATCGGTCAAAAGAGGGTTTAGCGCGTGAATTCCCTCCACCACCAGTACCCCACCGTCCAGCTGGATGTGCTGCGTCTCTTCCTTCCGCCGCTCGGACTGGAAATCAAACTCCGGAAACTCCGCTTCGCCTTTTTCGATCAGCGCCAGCAGGCACTGGTGAATTTTATCTATATCCAGCGCATATACGTTTTCATAGTCCTTGGTACCGTCTGGCAGGCGAGGGTATTCATCAATGTTTTTGTAAAAGTTGTCCAGGCTGACGACCACCGCGTGCGTGCCGGAGCGTTTCAAGGCGTCTGCCAGCTTGTGCGCCGTGGTGGTTTTCCCCGATGCCGACGGGCCGGTAAGCATAACAATGGGGCATTCGCTGCCGCGCGCCTCCGCTGCCGCGGCGATAACACGGCTTTCGTACTCAATCTCGCAGTGACAAACAAACGAAACCGGGTTTGCTGCGGCGGTGTTAATAAGGCCGATTTCAACAAGACGTTTCGGGATCCAAATAGCTGGCATAAAATTGTGTCACTCCTCTTTTTTGGGTAAGGACCTGCTCGAACTGCATTAGATAATCAGCGGGAAATTTGGGATTGTATATTCGGCGAATCTGCCTGCCGTTTTCGGCCACCATCTTTGTGGATGCGCCCGCGCCCACCGCCAAGATGGTGTGCGTTTCCTCCATGATAAATACATTGTACCATCCCTCGGCGCCGGGTTTGGCCCAGCCGGTATTTTCCAGGTTCTCCACCGTGCTTTTTTGCCGGTACAGGTAATATGGCAGGTACCCTGCCGTGGCCAGGCGCGGGTATGCGTCCTGCAGCATGCGGCCCGGCGATGATGCGCCGGTGCGCTTTTCCACGACATAATCCGAGGCACGTTTCAGCGTGAGGGTGTGCAGGGTAATGTTTTCCGGTGCCAGGGACAAAACACCGCTGAGCGTATCCGCAAACCCAGAGAGGGTATCGCCTGGTAGCCCGGCAATGATATCCATGTTGATGTTGTGGTGCCCGGCAGCGCGGGCATCCGCAAAGCAGCGAAGAATGTCCTGGGCCGTGTGCCGCCGGCCAATATTCGCCAGCACCGCATCTGACAAAGTCTGTGGGTTGATGGAAACACGGCTGACACCATGGGTCTTTAGCAGCGTCAGTTTTTCCGGCGTGGTACAGTCCGGACGGCCAGCTTCCACCGTGTATTCCCGAACGGCGCCGGTGTCAAAGTATGTTTCCACCGCGCACAATAGCTGCTGCAACTGCGGCGCGGACAACGCGGTGGGGGTACCGCCGCCAATATAAATGGTTTCAAGCGTCAGGCCGGAAGCTTTGGCAAGCACCGCGGTAGCCTGGAGTTCCTCGGCCAGTTTATCCAGATAAGGCGCTACCAGGTGCGCGTCCCTCTCAATGGTGCGGGAGACAAAACTGCAATACGCACAACGGGACGGGCAGAACGGAATGGAGATATACAAACTGAAGCTTCGTGGAGTATTGGCCGCCAGCAATGGCATCTGCCGGCGAGACACCGCCTGAATAAGGGCAACTTTTTCCTCCGAAACACCGTAGCCGCCAACCAGCTTATCCCGCGCCGCTTCCGGGCCAAGGGTCTCGCTGAGTTTACGCAAAAGACGCACTGGGCGCACCCCGGTCAGCATGCCCCAGGGCGGTTGCCAGCCGGTGGCGTCCCGCAGCAGGCCGTACAACAGCTGTGATAAAGCGAACACGGTTTCTTTTTCTGCTTCTTTTACTCTATCTATTTTTTCCGTATTTTCTGTTTTTCCTTGGCCCCCTTGAGCAGAACCTTTAATATCACCCGTTTTTTTGTTTTCTGCATTCTGGGACATAACGCTTATTTTAATATTGGCGTCTTTACAATCTGTATCCGCCTGATCCGTGATTTTGGAAAAACCCTTACCAGGGATACTCACTGGCAATGGGGCAAAACGAAGCTGGACTTTTCCATCCAGACGCAGACCAACCACCAGCCGGCGGCGGCCTGCACGGGCATAGATCAGTGCCCCGGTGGTGGACGGCGTTTTGCGTACCGGCGTGCCCGGAAAAAAGATGCGCGTCAGGTGCTCGATTTCATACCCAGAAGTTAGCCCCTTTATTTGGGTTTGCAGCGCCGGGACATGCGCGGGCGGCGGGGGGCCCTGTGGGCAAACCGGCGGGCTATTAGCGTCCTGCATGAAAGGTCTGCCCCCAGTGCTCAATTTCTACTTTCCACTTTACCACTTTATTCTACATCATTTTGTCACTTCGGTTCTGCTTTTGTGCCGATTTCACACCGACATTGGACTTTTTGCGCTGGCGCTACTCGTCCTCCGGCGCAAACTGTAAATAAGGATTTTCCCGCCGTTCGGTTTCCATAGTGGAAAATTCCTCGTGCCCAGGCAACACCTGCCGGTCTGCCGTGATGGCCTTGCACAGCTTTTTCAGGCTAGCCTGCATGGCAACAGGATCTCCTCCCGCCAAATCAGTGCGGCCGATATCGCCCGCAAAGAGCGTGTCGCCGGTGAAAAGTAAACCTCCGCATTCGATACAGGTAGAGCCCGGTGAATGTCCTGGCGTGAAAATAGTGCGAAACGTCATATCGTCTACCACTATTTCGCCATTATCCACATAATTTTCATCTTGTTTTATATTAAATTGCGCTGCATCTGCCGCATTCATATATAGCTTCGCACCATATTGCTTGCGCAAAGGTTCCACCGAACTAACATGGTCGTGGTGCCCATGTGTAAGCAGAATGTGCGTCAGGGTAGCGCCATTCTCCCGGAGCGCCTGGGAGAAGCGTTCCGGCTGTGCCGCAGGATCAATAGCCACCGCATGGTTGTCATTGCCAATCAGCAAAAAACAGTTGGTGTACAGTGGTGGGCCATCTATAATATGCAGTACTTTCATTTTGTTCCCCACTATGGCATTGTTTTTATGTCATTATGTCTTTATTGATGCGTTTACTTCGCGGCCCATTCATCGGTATCCAACATAAGGGTAATGGGACCGTCATTCACGAGCTGTACCTGCATTTCTGCGCCAAACTCGCCGGTTTGTACTTCCTTCAGCGGCTGGGCGCGCAACAGGCGTACAAACTCATGATAACACTCCTGGCCCAGCTGTGGCCGGGCTGCCATCGTAAAAGACGGTCGCTTGCCTTTTTTTGTATCTCCATACAGGGTGAAATTGCTGATTACCAGCGCAGAATAACCCAATTCCACCGCCGAAAGATTTAGCAAGCCCTCATCGTCATCAAAAATGCGCAATCCTGCGCATTTTTCCGCCATCTTGGCACACAACGCCGGAGAATCCGTCTCTCGCACGCCCAGAAAAATAACCAGACCCGGCCCAATATTGCGCTGCTCTTTCCCGTCAATTGTTACGGTGGCAGATGTCACACGTTGTATCAATGCGCGCATTATTCACCGCCATTTAATATTTATTTGTGCTATTATCGCCATCTTAGAATTATTTTTTACCGATTCAGATCTCATAAACAATCAGACTGTCTTTTATGCAAGACATATATCTTGTCTTCTGTATTGTCAGCTGCGCATAATGTCCATTACATCCTTCACCCGGCGCAGGCGCGCGATAACATTGTTGAGGTGCTCTGTGTTGTTCACGCTAATGGATACCGATATGGCAGCGCGGCCATCCGGGGTGCGCCGCGCGTTGATGGCATAAATCGGCACCCGCAGGTCGGCCAGCAAGCTGGAAATATCCACAAACAAACGATCGCGATCCAGTGCCGTAATCTCCAGCGTAGACTTGAACTCTTCCTGCACGTCATCCGCCCACTGCGCATGCACCCAGCGCGGTGAGGTCTCCGGCGAGGAGGCGTTTCGACAGTCCGCCTTATGGATGGACACCCCATACCCTCGGGTGATAAACCCAACAATTGGGTCGCCCGGAAGCGGGTTGCAACATTTTGCAAACTTGACAAGACAGTTGTCCAGCCCCTCGACAATAACTCCTTCGGTAGCTTTTTGACTTTTGGGCTTTGTCGGAATGCTGAAGGTGATCGACGGGTCGGCGGATTTTATCAGCTTCGCGTATTCTTCCTTGATGCGCGGCATCAAGCGAGAGAGCTGCAACCCGCCATATCCCAGCGCGGCATACATCTCCTCGGTGGTGTTCAGGCGCTGGCGGTGCGCCACATTTTCCATAAATTCATCGTACTGGTCCTGTGGTATGGAAATGAGATTGCGGCGCAGTTCTTTGTCCAGTGCCGCCTTCCCCTCGGCAATATTTTCTTCTTTACGTTCTTTTTTGAACCAATTGCGAATTTTGCTCTTGGCTTCGCTGGTGGTGACGATGTTCAGCCAATCCCGGCTGGGGCCTTTGGTTTCCGGGCCGGTCAGGATCTCCAACACCTCACCGGTAACCACCTTGTGGTCGATAGGTACGATGCGCCCGTTTACCTTGGCGCCAATCATCCGGTTGCCCACCGCCGAGTGGATTGCATAGGCAAAATCGATGACCGTAGCGCCGGCAGGCAGGTCTATCACGTCACCCTTTGGTGTGAAAACAAACACCATCTCCGGCAGCAATTCCGACTTTATATCGCGCAAAAGGTCGCCGCTATCCTCGGCGTCGCGCTGGCTTTCCAGCAGCTGGCGCACCCAGGCCAGGCGGGTGTCCAGCAGGTCCGGTCCTTCCACGCCTTCCTTATATTTCCAGTGCGCCGCCACGCCAAACTCCGCCAGCTGATCCATTTCATGGGTGCGAATCTGCACCTCCAGCGGAATCCCCTCGTGGCTGATGACCGTGGTATGCAGCGACTGGTACATGTTGGGTTTCGGGGTGGAAATATAGTCCTTAAAGCGGTTGGGCAACGGATGGTACATATCGTGAATGACCCCCAGCGCCGTATAGCATTCCGGAATGGTATCCAGAACGATGCGAATCGCATAGGTGTCATAAATCTCTTCAAAACTGCGGTTTTGCATGAACATTTTGCGATAAATGCTGTAAATGCTCTTTACACGGCTACGAATGACGGCATCTTTCAGGTCATTTTCTACCAGGTGCGTCGTGATGACCTCCGCTATTTTCTGAATATATTTGTGCGCGTCGGTCCGCTGGCCAATCAGATCCACAATCTCCTGGTACCCCACGGGATCCAGATAGTAGAGGCTGCGGTCCTCCAGCTCTTCCTTGATATTCGCGATGCCCAGGCGGTGCGCGATGGGGGCATACACCTCCATGGTTTCCAACGCCTTGTCCCGGCGTTTTTGCTCCGGCCAGGCCGAGGCTGTGCGCATATTATGCAACCGGTCGCACAATTTTATCAGCATTACGCGGATATCCTTGCTCATGGCCAGTAGCATTTTGCGCAGGTTTTCGGCCTGTTCCTCCTCCATGGAGGAAAACTTGATACGGCCCAGCTTCGTGACACCATCCACCAGCTGCGCGACCTCGCGGCCAAACTCCGCCGTAATTTTTTCCAGCGGAATATCGGTATCTTCCACCACATCATGCAGCAGCGCAGCGGTGAGGCATTGCGTGTCCAGCCCCATATCCAGCAGGATGGCCGCCACCGAAACCGGGTGCACGATGTATGGCTCGCCCGAACGGCGGGTCTGGCCCACATGGGCGCCCTCCGCCAACGCGTATGCCTTATCCAGCATATCAAAATCGTACGGCCGGCCAGACTCCATCGCCATTTTTCTGAATTTGCGATAGGTCATTATTTTAGAGGCTTCGGCGTCCATGTTCACACCTCCAGCCTGCGCAGCAGCACGCTGGCGCCTAGATCTTTTTTCTCGCTGACTGCCACCGCCAAATACCGTCCGGTGTGCTCGTCCCGGCGAATCAGCTCCAGTTCTTCCAGCGCCGCCAACGCCGTAAGCGCACGGCCGGTCGCTTCTTCCCCCATATGCGCAAACAGCGGGCGCAAATCGGCATAGGGCACGCCGCCCTGTTGGCGCACGGCCCGGTATACCGCCGCTGTGTCCTCGCGGGTGGGCAGCAGCAACCCTTTCTGTTGGTCATCCGGCAGACTCCCGGAAGTAAAGCTTTCAAACAAAGCGCTTTGTAGGGCATGTTCGTTGCCCATACCGGCTGGGCGCAGCTCAATGATGCGGCCGGAAACCTGCGCATCCATCTTCCCCTCATACACTGACAGGGTAAGCAGCGCGTCCACCAGTGTGCCCGGTTTGTAGACCAGGGCGTCCGGGCCGGTGCCAAACAACACCGCATATAACGTCTGGTCCTTTACACGCAAACGCACCCGGCTGTGTTTTCCGTCACTGACCGGGTACACCGCGTCCACGGTGGCATTTTCCACCAGGAACTTCGGTACCGGGTTACCGCTGCCGCACGGCGCCAGCTTTTCCAGGGCACGTACCTCGCTGACCGACAGGTCCGCCATGGCAACCGGCAGGTCAATGGGAACCTCTGGCAGTGCCGGCACCGGGCAGTTTTCCGCCGCCCACTGGTTCATGCGTTGGCGAAACGCCTCCAGGTTGGCGGTATCCAGCGAAAAACCAGCCGCCAGCTCGTGCCCACCGTAACGAATGAGCAGGTCTTCACAGGCAGAAATGGCGCTGTGCAAGGAAAACCCATGCACACTACGGCCAGATCCGCGGCCGACATCGCCTTCCAGCGAAATGACAACCGCTGGTTTGGCATATTTGTCCACCAGACGGCTGGCCACAATACCAATAATCCCCTGGTGCCACCCTTCTCCCCAAACCACCAGCACCCGCGTGTGTTGCAGGGCGGGGTCGCTGTCTATCTGGGCAGTAATGCGGGCCACAATTTCCTGCTCGGTCTTTTGCCGCGCGGTATTCTGTTCCTGCAGGCTTTCCACAATAGGCTGGGCTTCTTCGCTGTCCTGCGCCAAAATAAGACGCAGCGCACTGGTGGCGTCATCCATACGGCCGGCGGCGTTCAGCCGTGGGGCCAGGCCATAGGAAATATTCTCCACCGTAATTTCCTTTCCCTGCCAGCCGCACGCCTCAATTAGCGCCACCAGGCCGGGACGCTCGGTTTCCTGCAGGGCGGCCAGCCCCGCACGCACAATGACCCGGTTTTCACCGGTAAGCTTCATGACATCGGCCACCGTACCGATGGCCGCCAAGTCCCCAAAAACCGGCAACAATTCCTCGGCGGGGCAGCCCTCCAGCGCAGCCACCAGCATGAACGCCACCCCGGCGCCGGACAGGTTCCCAAACGGGCTGTCGTCGTCCGGGCGGCAGGGGTCCACAATTACCGGAAAGTCCGGCATGGCCCCGGACGGCAGATGGTGGTCGGTGACCACCACATCCACGCCGCGCTCTTTCGCGCGCTGGGCCGCGGGATAGGCGGAGATACCATTGTCCACCGTGATAATCAGCTTGATGCCACGGTCCGCCACCTGGTCCACCAGCGCCGGTGACAGGCCATAATCGTCGTCACTGCGGCTGGGCAGTTTGTAAAAAACCTCCGCGCCCAGGGACTCTAAATAAGTATACAACAGCGCCGTGGCGGTGATGCCATCCACGTCATAGTCGCCAAAAATGACCATGGGCTCTTCTGCCTCTATGGCCGCTGTGATGCGCGCCACCGCCTTGTCCATATCCTTCAGAAGGAACGGGTCGGACAATGTATGCGTTTCCGCCAGAATTTCCGCGGCGGCGTCCGGGGTATTAATGCCACGGGAGACCAGCACGCTGCACAGCAAACGGCCGGCGCTGGTGGCCTGGCACAGGGCATCCACTTTTTCTGCATCCGGGCGATGAACATTCCATTTTCGATACAGCATGCGGTCCTCCTTTCCAGGCGGCGCGAAATGAAACAGCCGTCCATAGTGATTTTGTTGTCTTTTATTCCGGATGAAGAATTATTCGAAACCGAGAGGGAGCGCGTACCGTCGCTGTCCGCTTGCACACAACGATATACTGTCGCACGCGATATAGGAATCCCAAATAAAAATATCCGGCATTACCGGCCGGCGGTACGGCTTTTCATAGTACCGCCGGCAATACCCTATGAAACCAAACTTCCCTATCTTTATTGATGGAATGCAAGCGGGCACAAACAGCTTGCACGCTAAAGGCGTACGCCATTTTTATCAGCTGGATTTTGCCTCCACATTGCAGACCACCGAATAATTTCCGGTGGCAAACACACGGTTTTCGCTGGGCACCAGTACCCGGGCGGGAATGGTTTGCTCCCCGCTTTTACCGGCGGAAATGTTGAAAGCATCAATCTGCACCACAATATCCTCCGGCAGCAGGGCGTCTATTTGGTTCTGCGGTCCGATAAGGGTGACCGCAACACTGCTGGGAATCGGGGTGATTACACCGTTCACCGGCCCGTTTATCACCGTCAGATTTTTAACCTCAAAGGTCTTTTCAACCAGGCCGGCAGAATCGAAGGTTGCCGTCACTGTCTTCAGTGGGTCTACGCTGTGAATGTTGGCGGGCAACTCTATTGTGATGGGATCCGATTCCCACCCCAGGGTAAGCTCCGAAATATCATAGGTGGCAATGATGTAGGGGTCCTGGATGTTGCTGAACGCATCTTCTTCGCCCAGGACCTGCAGCTCGGTGGTGGACAGCACAATGCGCTGCATCAGCCAATCCATATCGAAGTTTTGTGGCTGGCCCACAATGGCGACCCCCAGGTTCAGGGTGCGGCGCTCCATAATAGGCACCTCCACCTCCACCGTCTCGGTAGACAGCGAAATATGCAGCTGGCTCTGGTCAATATCATGGCCGTTTGTGTCCCGCAGTGTCAGCGGTACACCGCTGTAAATTTTGCGGGTATCCAGCACTTCTTCCTCTTCCAGCACCGCCACCGCGTGCGCAATACGCACCAGCTCGGACTCCGGCCCGGTAATGGTTACCTCTGATGGGGTGGCAACGGGGGTATCCTTCACATACCCTTCGGCCGCGGTGATGTTTTGTGACTCTATCTCCACCGTCAGCTTTTGGGAGTCCATTGGTTCAAACGTAAGGGTAACCGTCCTCTTGGGGTTGTTTTTCAGGGAATAGGTGCTGTTGTCCAGTGACACGTCGGTCACGCGGTAGTCCCCGGGTTTTACCTTGGCGGGAACCAGCGGAATCTCGTAGATGCCGGGGCCGGAAACGCGGCTGTAGTCCGCCGTTACAGCAACGTCGGCAGAGCCGATAGCCCCCACGGCAGAGTCACTGGCAATCTTCACATCGGCATTGGTATACTGCGGGTCTGCCAGGTCGTCCACAATCTGCAAACCCTTGACTTTATAGGTTTCCTCTTCCTGCGTATAGTCTATTTTCACGCCGGAGATGATTTTCTCGGTACTGGGGTTGATGAAGCCGGCCACGATAATCCAGGCTAACACCGCCAGCAACACCGACGCTACCAGCGTTATGCGCCGGTCGTCAAAAATACTGCGCTTATTCTTTTGTTTCATTTTGGCCTGCTTCCTCCTTTCGGGGTCTCTGTCGCCATTTTTGGAAGAAATACTTCTTTTCGGCGGTGGGTTTCGGCGGGACAATCTCACTGACCAGCAGGTTGAATAAGGTCTGGCGCTCCAGCCTGCGGATCAGCACGCCATTTTTTGCCACCGAGATAACACTGTTTTCCTCGCTGACCACCACAATGATGGCGTCGGAGTTTTCGCTGAGGCCCAGCGCCGCGCGGTGCCGGGTTCCCATGTCTTTGCTTATTTCCAGGTTGTTGGAAAGCGGCAGGAAACACCCGGCGGCCTCAATCTTCGCGTCCCGAATAACCACCGCGCCGTCATGCAGTGGGGTCCCCTCATAAAAGATGGTGCACAAAACCTCCACGTTCACTTCGCTGTGCAGCGGCGTGCCGGTACGCAAAATTTCGCCCATGTTGGTGTTGCGTTCCATCACGATCAGCGCGCCGATGTGTTCCTCGGCCATGCGCTCGGCGGCGTCGCACACCGCCACAATGGTTTTCTGCCAGTCACTGCGCAGGGCGTCTTCCATGGGGCGCACCCGGAACAGCTTCGAAAATGCGGCGTTGGCGCCGCCCACCTGCTCGATGGCACGGCGCAGTTCCGGCTGGAACACCACCGCCAGCACCACAATGCCAAAATTCATGACGCCCTGCAGCACATAGCTGAGGGTGCGCATTTGGGCAATGGTGGCGATGGCGAACGACAGCAGCAGAATCAAGATTCCCTTCGCCAGCTGGGCCGCGCGGGTATGCCGTACCAAAATGATAAGTTCGTACACCAAAAAAGCAACGATGAGTACGTCGAACACATCGCTGATACGTATTTCACCAAACAGGTTTTCCAGGCGTCCCCAAAAATCTTGAAACGCGTTTTGAATTACTTCCACCGCGGTCCTCCCCTGGCAGATCGGTACACTTCCTGCACCGGACGCTTTTTTCACACGCAGAAAAGCTTACTTGACTATTAATTATACCATATACTGCCCCGCATCACAAATGAAAAAGCAGTGAAATGGCGCTTGCACGCGCCATTCTGAATAGCCGCAACATTGCTGGCGCATTCCGGCAATGTGCGCGGCGGATAATGGCACAGCGGTTGCCTAAAAGCAGCGCCCTGCCAGCAAAACCACCGCATGGGCCGCGATGCCTTCCCCCGCCCCGGTGAAACCCAGCCCCTCCTCGGTGGTGGCCTTCACCGACACCGCAGCCGTGGCTATTTCCAGGGCATCCGCGATATTCTGCCGCATCTGCGGCAGATACGGCGCCAGCTTCGGCGCCTGGCACAAAATGGTGGCATCCACATTTACCGGGGTGTACCCTTCAGCGCGCACCAGCGCGGCAACCTTTTGCAGCAGCTGCAGGCTGTTCGCGTCTTTATATGCTGTGTCACTGTCCGGGAAATGCCGGCCGATATCCCCCAGCGCCGCTGCGCCCAGCAAAGCGTCCGACACCGCATGCAGCAGCACGTCGGCATCCGAATGACCCAGCAGGCCGCGTTCAAACGGAACCGTTACCCCACCCAAAACCAGAAGGCGCCCCGCCACCAAACAGTGTACATCGTACCCGTGCCCTATGCGCGGCAGCACCCCCGGTGCCGTGGCCGCCTGCGCCGGCAGGTCTGCCGGGGTGGTAATTTTATAGTTGCCCTCTTCCCCGTCCACCAGGCGCACCTGCCCACCCGCGCGTTCTATCACCATGCAGTCGTCGGTCAGCGCGGGGTATTCGTCCTCGGGAACATCCGCCAGCGCCGCCACAAACACCGCGCGTTCAAAGATTTGCGGGGTTTGCACCGCCGCCAGCGTACTGCGCGGGATGGTCCCTGTAACAAAACCGTTCTCTTCCTGCTTGATGGTATCCTTTACTGTCAGCGCCGGTGCTGCCGCACCGGTGGCCTGCGCCGCCGCCAGCGTGCGGGAAATAAGCGCCGCCGACACAAACGGGCGGGCCGCGTCATGGATGGCGATATACTGCGCCCCATCGGCCGCCTGCAGCCCCGCCGCCACCGATGCCGCACGGGTAGCGCCTCCGGTAATTATAGCCAGCGGCTTTTGGGGCGGCTGTTCCCGAAACAGTTCCTCCACCGCCGGCCGGTTTTCGCCCGCAACCACCACCAGAGAGGTTATTTCCGGATGCGTATCAAACGCGCTGACCGTCCGGCGCAGCACCGCCACACCGTCGTCCAGGCGGTAAAATAACTTATCGAACCCCATGCGCTGCGAGGCACCTGCCGCCACAATAATAGCTGTCACCGCACCTTTTCCCGGCATATGTCCCTCCTTCGTTCCGGCGCGTCTGCGCGTGCCGGCCGGCCCCGCGCCACTCTGCGCAAGGGTTGACCTGTTTCCTTACAGTATAGACGCAGACGGCGCAAAAATCCATACTTTTGCCGCAGAAAACGTATCGGTGTGCCAGTTTTCAGGGGTTGCACAGACAGACGCAAAAGCCACTTGCAAATTCTACTTAAATGGTATACATTATACTTACTAAGAATTTGCATCATTCTATACACTATACCGAACGTGTTTTTGTCTTGATTCTTTACATCATCCCGCAGCCGGCGCAGAAGGGAGGCACCGCATGGAAACCCAAAAGTTCAACATCACCGGCATGACCTGCGCCGCGTGCGCCGCCCACATAGAAAAGGCGGTGGGCAAGTTGCCGGGCGTGGCCGAGGTGCAGGTAAACTTGCTGGCAAATACCATGATGGTACGGTATGATGCAGGCCGGGTTTCTGCCGCGGAGATTGTTGCCACCGTGGAAAAAAACGGGTACGGCGCGGCCCCTGTGCCGCTGCCGGGCGTTGCTACGGGGGAAACCACCCCTGCCAAAAAAGTGGGAAATCCGCTGAAACAGGAAACCCGCTCCATGTGGCGGCGGCTGATTGTCTCCGCCGCGTTTTTGTTGCCGCTTTTGTATGTCAGCATGGGGCATATGCTGGGCCTGCCGCTGCCGCCGTTCCTGGCCGGCACCGCAAACGCCATGTCGTTTGCCCTTACGCAGTTTTTGCTTACCCTGCCCATCGCGCTGGTAAACTATAAATATTTCACCGGCGGGTTTCGCAGCCTGGCGCACGCCGTGCCTAACATGGACAGCCTGATTGCGCTGGGTGCCACCGCGGCTATTGCGTATGGTGTTTTTGCGATGTACCGCATTGGCTGGGGGCTAGGGCACGGTGAAATAGACGTGGTTACACAGTATATGCACGAATTGTATTTTGAGAGCGCCGCTACTATCCTCACGTTGATTACGCTGGGGAAAACACTGGAGGCTATCAGTAAGGGACGCACCGGCGCGGCTATTGCTGCGCTGCTGGACCTGGCGCCAAAAACCGCCGTACTGTTGCGGGACGGGCAGGAGGTGGGGGTTCCGGTGGAACAGGTGCGCCCCGGCGACCTGCTGGCGGTGCGCCCCGGCACCGCTGTACCGGTGGACGGCGTGGTGGTGGAGGGCGAGTCTGCGGTGGATGAGTCTGCCCTGACCGGCGAAAGCATCCCTGTGGAAAAAAACACCGGTGACAAGGTGATGAGCGCCACCATGAACACCAGCGGGTATTTCGTTATGCGGGCCGAGCGGGTGGGCAATGATACCACCCTGGCACAGATTGTAGCGCTGGTGGAGGACGCCGGCGCCACCAAGGCGCCGATTGCACAGCTGGCCGACCGGGTAAGCGGCGTTTTCGTGCCGGTGGTCATGGGCATTGCGCTGCTGTGTTTCGCGGTGTGGCTGTTTGCCGGGATGGGGGTGGAGTTTGCACTGGCGCGCGGCATTACCGTGTTGGTTATTTCCTGCCCCTGTGCGCTGGGGCTGGCCACACCGGTGGCCATCATGGTGGGCACCGGCCGCGGCGCGCGGAACGGCATTTTGTACCGCAACGCCACCGCGCTGGAAAACTTCTGCCGGGTGGATACCGTTGTGCTGGATAAAACCGGCACCGTAACCGAGGGCAAACCCCGCCTGACCGATGTGATTCCGCTGGGCATTTCGGAAGAAGAGCTGCTGGCCCTGGCCGGCGGGCTGGAGGCAAAATCGGAACACCCGGTGGCGATTGCCATACTGGAAGCTGCGGCCGCGCGAAACATTTCACCGCTGCCCACCGACGGGTTCGAGGCGCTGTCCGGCCTGGGGCTGCGGGCACGGGTAGACGGCGCACCCTGTTTTGCTGGCAGCGAACGGCTGATGATGCAGCACGGAATCGATACCACCTTTGCCGGGGCTATGGCCGCCACACTGGCTACCGAAGGCAAAACCCCGCTGTATATCGCGCGGGGCGGAAAGCTGGCCGGGCTGCTGGCGGTGGCTGACCTGCCAAAACCCACCAGTGCCGCCGCGGTGGCCGCACTGCGGCAGCGGGGCCTGCGGGTACTGCTGCTGACCGGCGACAACGCCGCCACCGCCGAGGCGATACGCCAGATGGTGGGCATTGACGAAGCCATTGCCGAAGTATTGCCGCAGGATAAAGCCGACGTGGTGAAACAGCTGATGGACGCCGGGCACAAAGTAGCCATGATAGGCGACGGTATTAACGACGCACCGGCGCTGGCCCGCGCAGACGTAGGCGTGGCCATTGGCAGCGGTACCGACGTGGCGATAGAATCAGCAGATATTGTGCTGATGAAAAGTGATTTGGCCGACGCGGTCACCGCATATGATCTTTCTCGTCAGGTGCTGCGGAACATAAAACAGAACCTGTTCTGGGCATTTATCTATAATATCATTGGTATTCCCATTGCGGCGGGGGTGTTTTACCCGGCGTTTGGCCTGGTACTGAACCCCATGTTTGGCGCCGCCGCGATGAGCCTGTCCAGTGTATTTGTGGTGCTGAACGCCTTGCGGTTGAACTTGTTCCGCCCGGCGACACTGCCGGCCACTGGTTCCGCTGCGCAAATGCCTGCCAAAACACAAGGTGGCGCCCCATTTTCCATGCCGCCGGGAACCGTTTCTCCTTCAGAAACAGCAGCAGCCGTGTTCGCTTCACCTAACAAAGCAACCATTATAAAGGAGGCACCAACTATGGAAAAAATCATCACCATTGAAGGGATGTCCTGCGCGCACTGTGTGGCGCATGTGGAAAGCGCGCTGAAGGCGCTGCCGGGGGTGCACAGCGCAGCGGTATCGCTGGAGGACAAAAAAGCCACCGTGCAAACCGACGGCAGCGTTAGCGAGGAAGCCCTGCGCGCGGCGGTAACCGAGGCAGGGTACGCGGTAACCGGTATACAATAAGCAAAACTTCACCTGGCAACCGTACTCACTTTTTTCCTCGCTCTGTATCCACTTTGTTCTATTCTATGACGTTTTTCCTATGACATACTTGCTCAAGCCAGCCGCTCCACAAATAGCATCCAGCCGGCTATCATCAACAGCGAAACCGCCAGCGCTACGGTAAAGATGATTTCCCCCAGGTATCGCTTGTTTTCCATACCAAATGCCACCTTTCTCTTTCTCGGTTAACGCACTAGGGTAAGTGTAGGGGATAAACGGTGCCGCTGCGTACCGGGTTGTGTAAAAAATAGGTAAAAGCTGCACGGCGCGCAGAAAACCTTTTTGGCTTTCCAGCGCCGCGGCCGCTGCAACGTACACGGGGATGCTACAGACAAAAGGCAGCTCTGGTTACACCGCCAGCAGAGCGCAGGCCCAAAAACATGGGAAGCCGTGTGATGTTCGCGTCCCTTTTCCTCACACAAAAAAGCCAGACCAAAACACGAAATCCGTGTCTTGGCCTGGCTGTATTATTTCCTGTCATCAGTGTTACAAACATATTTGCCATCTGCGCGAACGCATGTGCAGAATCCGCTACCGCATACCGTTCACACAGCGCACCAGTTCTGCCGCCATTTCGTCCAGCGGCAGCTGCTTTTCCACCGCGCCCATGTTGTAGGCCGCCATGGGCATACCATACACCACACTGGTGGCCTTGTCCTGCCCAAAGGTGCGCGCACCGGCTGTGCGCATACGCAGCAGACCCTCGGCGCCATCGCTGCCCATACCGGTCAGGATGACCCCCACCGCACATTTCTTGGCTATTTTTGCCGCAGAATCGAACAACACGCCCACCGAGGGAATGTGTCCATTTACCTTTTCGCCCTGCTGGGAGGAGGCATAATACCCCTGCGCATCCTTACACAGGCGCATCTGGTACCCTCCCGCCGCCAGCAGCAGCAGCCCTGTTTCCAAACGGTCGCCGTCATGTACCTCGCGCACCCGCATCTTGCATTCTTTGTTCATGCGCTCGGCATACATGGTGGTGAACACCGCCGGCATATGCTGGGTCACCAGCACCGGCGGGAAATTTTCCGGCAGGTTACGCACCACCGCCAAAATAGCGTCGGTGCCACCGGTGGAGGCCCCAATACACACCACCACGTTCGGCGGCGTACCGGTCAGCAGCAGGCCATCCTGCGGCATCGCCGCTTTTTTGGCCGCCATCTTCGCCTTTATGTTCGCCACCGATGCCGTCCGCACGGTGGTGATGACCCGGGCAAAAAAATTCGCGCTGGTTTCGTCGGCGGTCGGTTTCTGGATAAAATCCACCGCGCCGCTTTTCAGGGCGCTTAGGGTAACGCCCGGCGTGCCGGAAATAACCACCACCGGCACCGGGTAGATAGGCAGCAATCGCTTTACAAACTCCAGGCCGGACATCTTTGGCATCTGGACATCGCACAAGATCACATCCGGGCACAGCCCCGGCGCCGTGTCCAGCGCTTCCTGCCCATCCATGGCGGTGCCCACCACCAGAATATCGGCTTCCTTTTCCAGCGCGCTTTGCAGGGTGCGCAGAAACAAAATGGAATCATCCACCAACATTACCCGGATCTGTTTCATTTCGCACCTCCCCCGCACGTACTGTCCGCCAGATTGCCGCAATAACAGGCTATTTCTTTTATTTTTACAAAAATGACGCCGGTTGTCAATGCGGCAGCGCAAATTAACACCAGAAAGTTGGCACAAACAACGAAACAACGGGCGACACTGCCGGAAATAGACCGGCACTGCCGCCCGCTGGCATATGCAACATTTTGTTCGTCCCCATACGGCCTGGCCCTGGCACCAAACAGAATGCCATCCGCTTATTTCTGGAAAATGGAAGGCTTCAGCATAGTATACTCGCTCTCACCCCGGGAGATGTTCTCGGAGTGGCTGATGAAGAAAAACCCGCCCGGCTCGGTCCACTGATAATATTTGTGCACCAGCTCGGTCTTGCGCTGTTTGTCAAAATATATCATGACATTGCGGCAAAAGATAATCTCAAACGGACGGGTAAAGCGGAACGGATCCATCAGGTTAAAAATGCGGAAGGTGACCAGATCGCGCACCCGCTGGCTGACCTGATAGTTGTCGTCCTGCAGCTTGTCAAAATATTTTTCTATCCAGTCTGGCGGGACGTCTTTCAGCGATTCTTTCGCGTATACCGCCCGCTGTGCCTGGCTGAGCACCTGCTGCGAAATATCGCTGGCCAGCAGTGCTATTTTAGGGCATCGGCCTTTTTTCTTTTCATAATAATCCAGCACGGTCATGGCGATGGTATAGGGCTCCTCGCCGGAGGAACACCCCGCGCTCCAGATGCGCAGGTCATTGTGCGTGTTTGTTTTGTCCAGGTGAGGCAGGGCAACCTCCTGTAAATAGGTGAAATGTTCCTTTTCCCGCAGGAAAAATGTAAGGTTCGTGGTCAGGCGGTTCAGCATCATCTGCAGCTCCACACCGCTTTTGTCGTTGGTGACAAGGTCGATATAATCAGAAAAATTGTCCATACCATACTGCTGGATTACCGAGGCAAGCCGTCCTTGGATCAGCATTCGTTTTTTGCTTAAATCAATGCCGAAATTTGCCTGTACATAATCGCGCAGGCGGACAAACTCGCTATCGCTCAGCATAATCATAGGTGATGGGTCCTTTCCTGGTCGGAGTATGGATATTTCGATATATAGTCAACTGAATTTTGAAAAGGGTCCTAAAATACAGATGTTGACTATGAAGAACAAAATCATAAACCCGCACACGGCGCGGGTTTACACGGCCATATTGGCCGTGTGTTTCAAACCGTATAAAAAAGCAGCGCCGCAGGCAACAAATACGGCACTGCCCCATTTCCCCCGAGTAACCGCCGGTTTATTCCGCGTACCGCGTATTGCCTGTGGTTTTACCCTGGCCACAACCCAAAATCGCCGAACTCTGCGGCAAACTCCATTTAACCGGCGGTTCCCTGACAGCGCCTGGCAAACACAAAAGGATTTTTCGCGCCAACCTGCGCTACATTTACACCATGTTCAGAACGTTGTCATCCTCCAGGATGGTCTCGCAGTTCAGGTTCATAATAAGGGTATTGCTATCCCGCAGGCGCGCCACCGAGGTCATGTACCGGTTTGCATTTACGGTGGAAAACTCCGGCAGGTTCGAGGTGGTAACATCTTCCGCGCGCACCACATTGGATACACGGTCCACCACCAGGCCCACCATGATCTCCCCCAGCACCGTAATGATGATGTTGGTTTGGTCATCATAGGCACGCTCCGGCAAACCAAACTTCAGCCGGACATCCACCAGCGGCACAATACCGCCACGCAGGTTGATAATGCCCTTCACATATTCCGGGGTTCCGGGCACCTTTGCAATCGGCTGCACACTAATAATCTCCAGCACGTTGATAAGCGGCAGGCCATATACCGTCTCCCCTATAAAAAAAGTAAGGGAAGTATTTTCCAGTTCCTCTTGGGTAAGGTCTGTTGGTATCGTGGTGGTTTGCATATCATCCATGAATGAACCCCTCCTTCAATTCAAAATTTACGCAGCCGGCGCCGGCATGTCTTATCCGGCAGCCCGGGCCACACCAGAGGCTTGCCCACGGTAAGAGCCCAGCAGGCAGTTGATGTCCAGAATAAGGCTGATGGAGCCGTCGCCCATGATGGTGCAGCCGGAGAACCCCAGGTCCTTCACGTTGTAGCGGTTAAAGAAGGTTGGGAAACTCTTGACCACCACCTGTTGCTCACCAATCAGCTTGTCGGTGAAGATGCAGGCACTGCTTTCGCCGCTTTCCACAATAATCATGATGCCTTCCGATAGGTCGGTGATGGCATCTTCAATATTATAAATGCGATGCAGCCGGATGATGGGATAGCACACGCCACGTACCATCACCATCTCGGTACCGTCGGTGTCATACAATAGCTCGGTATCGGGGCTCAGCTTGTATATCTGGCTGATGGAGGTGATGGGAATGGTAAAGGTATCCTCCGCCACGCCAATCTCCATGCCGTCCACAATAGCCAGGGTCAGCGGGATCTTGATGGTGAAGGTGGTGCCTTTGCCCTGCACAGACTCCACCGATACCGTACCGCCCACCTTCTCGATATTCTTGCGTACCACGTCCATGCCCACGCCGCGCCCAGAGTACTCGGTCACCACCTCGTTGGTGGAAAAACCGGGCATCATAATCAGCGTGAACGCTTCCTTGTCGGTATACTCTGCCCTTGGCTTCGTCAGTATACCGTTCTTTTCCGCCTTGCTCAGGATGCGCTCCCGGTCCAGGCCCGCGCCGTCGTCCGCAACCTCAATGATGATGTCGCTGCCAATATTCTGCGCAGAGAGCGTAACGGTGCCTTCCTCCGGCTTGCCATGGGCAATGCGTTCTTCCGGCGTTTCAATGCCATGGTCCATGGAATTGCGGATCATATGCATCAGCGGGTCGGCCAGCACGTCGGTGATGTTTTTGTCCACCTCGGTCTCGCCGCCCAGGGTAACCAGATCGGTCTCTTTGCCCAGGTTCTTGTTCATGTCCCGCACAATGCGCTGCATCTTCTGGAAGGTACCGGTCAGCGGCACCATGCGAATGCTCATGACAATATCCTGCAGCTGGTCGGTCAGCTTGCGCAGCTGCCGGGCCGATTTATTGAAGTTGTCCAGCGGCAGGTCCTTCAGGTCCGGGTTAGAGGCCACCATGCTCTCGGCAATTACAATCTCGCCCATGATGTTCACCAGGCTGTCCAGCTTTGTCTGGTTCACGCTGATCAGGCTTTGTTTCCCGCCGGCCGGTGCCGTCGCCGCAGATTTTTGTGATTCATCCTGTTTGCCCGCCTGGGTATCTTCCATCGCAGCCGCTTCCGTTTCTTCGCTGGCTTCAGCAGCCTCTGCCTCTTCCTCCACCTCTTCATAAGACGCAATGTTGGTGGATTCTTCTATCAAGCGGAAAATCATGCTCATATCGTCGGCAAAACGCAGCCGGATAAGGAACCCGTTTTCGACGATTTCCTTCATCGCCTCGGGGTTTACCTCGGGGTTCTCCGGGATGGTCTGCAGAATTTCGCAGTATTCTTTCAGATGGGTTACCAGCATGAAGGCGCGTACATTCTCCATCTGTGCTTCCTCCTGGAAGAACACGCGCACGGTATGCACATCGTCGCCGGCGGGCACCGCTACTGCCGCCACGGCGGCAGGTTGTGCGGGCGCTTTGGCCGCTTTTTTTGTTTTCTTCGCCGCCGGGGCGCGCGGGGCTTCACCCCGCAGGGCGGCCACCTCCGCGGTGATGGAACTGGTCAGGCTGGCAGGATTTCCAGATTTATACCCCTCGGGATCCTCCTGCAGGTTTCCCATTTCCTGGCGCAGGAAATCCGACACGCCAAATAGAATGTCAAAAATGATGCCGGTATTCTCCTTACCCATTTTGGCAGGCTCGTCCCGGATGATGAAAAACATGTCCTCCGCATGGTGGGTCATTTCAGACACGTCAGAAAGGCCCATCATCGCGGCGGAGCCTTTCACCGTGTGCATGGTGCGGAAAATTTCATTGATTTGGTCTTCCGACAGCTTTCGTTCCTTCTCCGCCACAATCAGGATCTCATCCAGCTGATCCAGCAACGTTGTGGTCTCAAAAATGAAGGTATCCAGCATTGGCCGCATGCTTTCGTCAATTACACTCATTTCGTTCACCTGCTTTACAAGAGATGGGGGAAGTACTCGCTTTTGCTGTAGTTGTCGCCGAACGGCACCAGCTATGCCCACACCGCCAAACCGGGCTTTTCGTTGGCACGAAAAACGCCCTCTGGCGGGGTTTGCCATCGCCGGGGGTAAATTTTTACAGACCCCGCACGATATATATTGTATATTATACTTTGTTTTCTTCCGGGTGCAATATTGCGCCCGAATCACACAGTGATGTTGCACAATTTTCAGTGATTTCCCAGAGACAATTTGTGCAGTATTGCCAAACCGCTGTTCTAATGACGGTAAACATGGTAAAATATGGAAAAAGTAGGTTTGAACATTTTTACCCGTACCCATTTTGGGGTATGGAACCAGCGTCGATTTTAATGTAAAAAGGAGCAGTCCTCATGGCCGATATCCTGAGAGTAACGACGCCGTTGGTGGACAAGCAGCCGGTGACCTCTGTAAAGCCAGCGGCCGACCCCGCGAACCCGTTTAACATGACCGACGTGGCCAAGGTGGTGAAACCCACCGACCCCACAGAAATTCTGCAGCAAAACACCGGGTTTGTGCCAAAGGAAGAGGCGCCCAAGATACTGACCGACCTGCTGAAAGACCCGGCGGTCACGGCAAGCCTGATAAAAAACATTTACCTGCTGCAGGAAATTATCAACCTGCTGCCGGCCAACAATATCACGCTGAGCGACGAGGTGGAGCAGCTGTTCAGCGCCCTGCTGGTGGCGCCGGAGGATATCGCCCAGGAGCTGCAAAACCAGGAACAGGCCACCACCTTATTTAAAGGAGAATTGTTTGACCAACTGCGCACCCTGCTGGCGCAAAACGCCGACAAACCGGAGTTCGCCGCCAACCTGGGCACACTGCTGAAGGGCCTGACCGTTGCCGTAAACCAGGAGGACGCGCTGGATTCCGTAGCAAACAACCTAACCTTTTTGGCGGACAACCTGGCCGCCAGCCCCAGCCTGACGGAAAAGCTGGAGACGGTGATTGCCCAGCTGCGCCAGCCGGACGCGGCGCAGCAGTTCCCCGCCATAAAAGAACAAGTGATGGCGGTACTGAAAGACGTGGAAAACAGTGTGCTATACTCCCCGCAGATGGAAAAAATCCTGCCGCTGGTGGTATACAACCTGTCCCGCTACAACGACAACCCGGACTTTTTGCCGGACGCGCTGCGTACCCTGCTGTCCCAGCTGGATGGCGACGCGGTAAAAACCGAGCTGGTGCAAAAACTGCAGGCATTCCTGGCCGAGCATGCGCCCGAAACAGCAAAGGTGCTGGAACAGGTGCTGGCGCGCGGCGGGATGGCGCCGGAGGAAACGCAGAACATGGAAAAGGCGCTGGCTATGCTGGCCGCCGCGCCGGAAAGCACGTTCCAGGCGCATGCCGCGGAACAAAACAGCCAAGTGATGGATATTCTGGCAAAAATTATCACCCGGGGCGCCGACAGCGAAGAAGTGCAGCTGCTGAATGGCGACAAGCTGGAGCGCATCGTACAAAGCCTGCTGTCCAGCCCATCCAACTTCACACCGCTGCTGCATTTTGTGGTACCGGTGGAATATTCCAACCTGAAGGCGTTTGCCGAAATTTGGATCGACCCCAATGCGGAAGGCGATGATCGCGCCCGAAGCGGCGGCGCCATGGCGGATACCTCTCACGCCCTGCTGGTGTTTGATGTGGAGGGCATTGGCAGGTTCGAAACCGAGCTGTTCGTGCAGGACCGTCACATTGCCATGAACCTGATGTGCCCTTCTACCTATATAGAGGAATTCAGCGGTATTGCCCCGGCTATCAAGCAAGCCGCCGCCAAAACAGGTTACACCTTTGATGCTATTCATATTGGCAAATTGGAGCGCACCCACTCCCTGATGGATGTGTTTACCGACCTGCCACACAAAAGGATGGGTATTGATGTCAGAATCTAACGAAAACAACAAAAACACCCCCTCTGCGGCAAAGAAAAAAGCGGTGGCCCTGCGCTACCGGTTGGAGGAGGATATGGCTCCGGTGGTCATTGCCGCGGGCTATGGTATCATTGCGGACAAAATCATTGACATTGCCGAGGAACGGGGCATCCCGGTTTTTAAGGATGACTCCGCGGCCAGCATGCTGTGCATGCTGGAGGTAGGGCGCAACATCCCGCCAGAACTGTACGAGGTAATCGCGGCAATTTATACACAAATTCTATCGATATCCAGCCAGATAAAGCACGCCTCGGATAGCAAGGGCCCGTCCGGGCCAAACACCACGGCACAGCGCTTGCGCAGCGCCGCCCAGCAGAAACAAAACAAAAACGAAACAGAATGAGCGAAAGAAACCCCATCCTGGCCATTCTAAGGGGGCTTTGCCTGGAATAACACTTTTGTGTTTTTTATGGATACCCGCTTTTCTTGTTCAAAATCTATTTTTCGACATCGGCCAAATTGTATTGTGCAAACTGCAGTATTTCTGTTATAATAAATATATGTACGCCCATATGACCGGTCAAACTGGAGCGAGGTGCGGCTGTGGTAAAGAATTATATGGAGTCTCTGGTAGAAGATACGCTGCAAAAAGAGCTGGAAAGCAAAGCGGAGCAGTATGCCGACCTGTGCCGGTGTGGCGGGTGTATCGCCTCCATACAGGTGACAGCGCTAAACATGCTGCGGCCGTTTTATGTCACCTGCATTGCCGGCGAGGTGTATGGCGAGTACCACAGCAAGGATATACAGCACAATTCCGACGTTGTGTCCGCCGTGACACGGGGAATAGAACAGGCGTTGTATACCGGCCCACACGCAAAGGTATCTTCCGCGCCTTTACAGTAGCAATTTTTATGCACCTCCCGTGGGAGAAACAACAGGGAAAACGCTGCAGCGGCTTGCGGCGCAGAACAGCACCGGGCTCGGTTCAAAACGCGACAGGGGTAACAACACTAGAACATCAACGGATGAGGGGTAGCGCATATGCTGGTAATACCACAGGAGTATGCCGGTTCGCTGTGTGAAATAAAAAGCCTGACCAACGACCTGCTGGCAGTGGGTCGGGTTATTAAGATTGACCATGAGGCGCTGGAGATTGCCGGCAGTGACAAGGATCGCATTCCATTGCTGCAGTACCGGCTACCCGTTAAAATTTTTGTCATCAACTCTAAGCTGGATACCCAGATTCTGGTGGGCATTACCTACCTCTCTACAGAGAATTTTGTGCGGGTGGAAGAGGTAAAGCCCCTGCAAGATTTCGAGCGGCGCGGTGCGTTTCGCGTATATACCAGTGTGCCCGGCCGCCTGTACCCGCTGCTAAGTGAGGAAGACCAGGCGGCTTTGGACGCCAAGCTCGCCGCCGATGAACCGCAGGAAGAAGATGTCCAACTGGCCGACGCGTATTTTGAAGTAAAAGTAATGGATGTGAGCCTGACCGGCGTGCGGCTTCAATCCGCCGTTCCGCTGCAGCGCGGGGCAAAGTTCTTTATTGAGTTTGTTCCGCTGCACAGCATGATGGGGTTCTGCCTGCAGGTACAGCGCATCATCCGGCCCCAGGACAGCGGCAGCATACAATACGGCTGTCATTTTATCGATTACTCCGAACGGCAGCTGGACGGGTTGTGCCGGGAACTGTTCCAGATGCAGCGCATTGAAAAAAACCGCCGCCGCAACGCGCCGCCGCTGTAGCCTCCGTGGTGCATTCTTCATTGGTTACAGGACGGAATGTGTCATACCCAAAGCCGCCCATAGGCCTCCATAATGGAAATCTTTTTGGGGAAGCTCTTGGAATATTGGCCGTTACAGCTTGCCTTTTCCGCATTACCGAAAACAAGCTTTCGCGCATCTTTTGCTTTGTCCGCTAATACGACGACAGGCCACCCGTGGGCCTGTTTGCTTTATCTGTCTGGCCGTCTCCTCTGTTTTCCCGCCCGAATGCCGGAGTGCATCCGGTGCATTCAACAGTACGGTATCGCATGTTTTTTCCTGTATTCTATATAAGGAGGATCTTTGCCTGTGGCCGGCAAACAAACTGATCCGCAAAAACAACCTATTTTTGTGTTGGATATTGGTACCCGCAGCATCATCGGCATTGCCGGGCATGCGGATGGTCCCCTGTTTCAGGTGGAGGCGGCCTATCTGGCCGAGCACCCGAAACGCGCCATGATCGACGGGCAGATTGAGGATATCCCGCAGGTGGCAAAAATTGCAGGTGAAGTGAAAACGCAGCTGGAAAAGGAACTGGGCGTTTCCCTTACGCATGTGGGGGTTGCGGCGGCTGGTCGTGCGCTGAAAACCCAGCGCGCCACCGGAACCATTGCGCTGGTTCCCACTGAGGTTATCACGGCAAAAACTGTTTTTTCGCTGGATATGGCGGCGGTGGATGCCGCGCGCATGGCGCTGGAGGAAGGCCCGGATGATCCACCGTACTACTGCGCCGGATATTCTGTGGTGGGGTATGCGCTGGACGGCTATCCATTTTCCACCATTTTGGACCACCACGCCAAACAGGCCGAGGTGGAAATTATTGCTACCTTCCTGCCGGCAGAGGTGGTTGCCAGCCTGCGCCGCTGCATGGAACTGTTGGGTCTTACCATAGACACCCTTACGCTGGAACCCATCGCCGCCATGCGCGCCATTGTTCCGCCGGATGTGCGCCTTTTAAACCTGGCGCTGGTAGATATCGGCGCCGGAACCTCGGATATCGCCCTGTCCCGGGACGGCGCGGTGTCCGGCTACACCATGGCCACCGTAGCCGGCGACGAGGTCACCGAAGCAATCATCCGCCACTGCCTGGTGGATTTTGACACCGCCGAACGTATAAAAGTTTCGCTGGCGGAAGACAAGAGCATTCCCTATCACGATGTGCTGGGCATGGAGCACAACACCCCTGCCGAGGACATCCTGAATGCGGTGCAGCCCGCCATCGACCTGCTGGCCCAGGTGGTGGCGGACAAGATTTTGGAATGCAACGGCGGTACACCGGCCGCAGTCTTTTTGGTGGGCGGCGGCAGCAGAACACCGGGCATTGCGCCGCTGCTGGCGGAAAAACTGGGCCTGGAAAAGAATAAGATCGCCATTGGCGGTAATCATTTTTCCGGCACGGTGCTGAACCGTGACGCGGGGCTGGACGGGCCGGAGTTTGCCACACCGGTAGGCATTGCGCTCATTGCCCAGGAGGAAGCCGACACCGCCGGCGCTTCAGTGCTCATTAACGGGACGCGGGTGCGCCTGTTCACCGCCGAGTCCACCAGCATCATGGATGCGCTGCTGATCGCGGGGTACAACTATTCCGACCTGATGGGCCGCAATGGCCGCAGCCTTTCCTTTGTGCTGAACAGCCTGCCAAAAACGGTACGCGGCGGGCACTATACCGTGGCACAGCTGCGGCTGAATGGGGAAGACGCCACCCTGCAAACCCGTGTGGAAAACGATGATGTGATTGAAATTACCCCCGCTGTTTCCGGTACAGACGCCACGGCACAGATGCGGGATTTCGCCGCGGATGTTTCCGCTTTTGCGGTCACCCTGAACGGACAACCGCAAACCGCAGGGTTTTCCGCAACTCGGAACGGCCTGCCGGCGGAAGCGAACGAGCGTATAGAACCACAGGACGATGTGGAAATTATTTCTGTGCGCACCGTGCAGGACCTGTGCGAGGCCGCAGGCTTTGCGCCAACTGGTCTTTCGGTTACCGTAAACGGGCGGCCCGCAGACCCCGGCGTCCTGCTGCAGCCCGGCGATGATGTGCAGATAAACGGAAAACCCGCCCTGCCCATCGAACCAGAGCCCCCCTCAAAAAGCGCCTTGAAAACACCGGCGAAAAAAGCGGCCGCTGAAAACCGGCCTGACAAACCGGCCCCAGTAAAACCGACACAGGCAGATCCTGTTCCACCAACCGACAAAATAAATGAGCCTGCGGCAGCGGCGGCCAAAAACAGTGCGCCGCTTCCGGCTGCTGGGGCTCCGGCGGTTTCCTCTGCTCTGTCTGCGCCGCCCACCCCTTCCGCAGCGAATGCCGGCGGCAGCCTGCGTATCGAGCTGAACGGAAAAACCGTCGTCCTGCCGCCAAAAGCGGATGGCCAACCACACCTGTTATATGATATGTTGGAACTGGTGGACATAGACCCCTCTAAGCCCAAGGGCACCGTGGTGATACAAATCAACGGCGCCGACGCCTCTTATCTGGAGCCGCTGTCGGGCGGCGATACGGTAGACATCCATTGGGCCGAGGAATAATGCACTTCTCCCATTCGTCAAAGAAAGGTGTTTTTTGCATTTCTTTTTGACGCCCTACACCGCGAAAATGCCACTTTCCCCTTCCGCTGGCGGCCATACTGCCGTGGCGCCCTCCTTTTCTCACAAAGTGTTTTTGCTTTAAATGAACGTTTTAACGTTTATTTGTTTGCATTCACCGCCCCTGTTGTTTCACAAATTTTTGCTGGATAAATCTTGCGTTTAATGGTATACTTGCCTTGTATCTCTGTCCCTTTCAAGGAGGTTTCGAAGGCATGAACAACAAAGCAGAAATTCTGTTGGAATCCGGCACAAATGAACTGGGTATCCTGGAGTTTACGGTGGGCGGCCATTTGTTTGGCATAAATGTGGCCAAGGTAAAGGAAATAATGAAAGCCAGCCCGGTAAATCCTATGCAAAAATCGCACCCGGATGTGGAGGGTGTTTTCAAGCCGCGCGATGAAGTGATTACGGTCATCGACCTGGCGCGCCATTTAAACCTGGGGCCCAGCCAAAACCCTGATCTGGACGTGTTCATCATCACCAACTTCAGCCAGGAAAGTTATGCGTTCCACGTGCACGAGGTGGTGGGCATCAGCCGCATCTCCTGGGCCAACCTGCAAAAACCGGATGATATCATCTACGGTGGCGGCGACGGCGTGGCCACAGCTATTGCCGAGTATGACGGCCGCCTGATTACTATTTTGGATTTTGAAAAGATTATTGCCGAATTAAACCCGCAGTCCGGCATCCACACCGCCGATATAGAAAAACTGGGTAAGCGCAACGTTAACAAAAAGCCCATTCTGGTGGTGGAGGACTCCATGCTGCTGAGCCGCCTGGTGGTGGAGGGCTTGCAGCAGGCCGGCTACGTCAACGTAACCAAGGTAAAAAACGGCAAGGAAGCCCTGGATTATTTAAACAGCCTGAAGGATGCCGGCGGGCCGGTAGAGCACCGCATCGCCTGTATCATTACCGATATAGAAATGCCGGAAATGGACGGCCATCACCTGATAAAACTGCTGAAGGCCGACCCTGTTTTAAAGGAGATTCCGGTCATCATTTTCTCTTCGCTTATCAATGACCAACTGATAAACGTCGGGAAGGAACTGGGCGCTGCGGGGCAATTCTCGAAACCGGAGATCGTTCAACTGATTACCCGTGTGGATGAATTGACCGCCAGCCCTTCCGCCTATGGGGATGTGTAAAAACCGCAAAAACGGGTTTTGCGTCCCAACCGTTTGGAACACAGATCGTTTGAACCATCAGCACCGTTTCCGCCAGGATGGCGGAAGACCAAAAATCAGGCCGGCAGCCCCAAACGGCGCTCGCCTGGCACAGTCTTCCAGAGGAGTTGTTGCTTAAGATGAGTGCAAACATTGTCCGGCAACCCATTATAGGCCCCGACGGGGAGGCCTATGCCTACGAGCTTCTGTATGAAGATCGGGGTGTTTCCCTCTATAACCAGCAGGATACCCAGGCCGCCAACATGATAGAGGATTTCCTTTTGCAGATGGATTCCGAGCGGCTCTTGGACAATAAAAAGGCGTTCATCACCTTCACGCCGAACCTGCTGGAAAAGGATATTCCCAAAATGTTTGATCCAAACCGTCTGGTCATCCAGATAGAGGACAGCATTTTGGTACATCCTATTGCGCAAAAGCTGATAGAGGAACACCAAAAGCAGGGGTATAAAATTGCGATTAAAGGCTTTGAGTTTTCCAGCCGGTATTTTGCAATTCTGGACATTGTGGACATCATCAAGATCAACATGTCGAAGCCCAATCCCTCCCTGGCCAGCATTCTGGACATCAGCAACAGCTTCCACAAGATGGTCATCGGCTATCATGTGTCTACACCGGAGATTTTTGAAACCGCCAAGGCGTTTGGCATTCAATACCTGCAGGGCTCGGCGGTGGCGGAAAGCATGTACACCATCGTACCGCAGATGGAACATCTGCAGTCCAACTTCTTCCAGCTTATCATCGCCATCACCAAGGACGAGCCGGACCTGGATGAGATTGCCGCCATTATTCAGCGCGACGTCACCCTGACTTTCAGCCTGCTGAAACTGGTGAACTCCGCATACTTTGCCTTGCGCAACCCTGCCCGCAGCGTGAAACAGGCGCTGGTGGTGTTGGGCGTGGGCCAGCTGAAACAGTGGGTCTACCTGCTCAGCTTTAAAAACAGCGAGGGTAAAATTCCAACAGAGCTTATCAAGACCAGCTTCCTGCGCGGGCAGTTCTGCCAGGAACTGGCGGCCTATGTGCCTGGCCTGCCAATCAGCAAAAGCGAGGCATACTTGCTGGGTATGTTCTCCACGCTGGGCTTGCTAATGGGCGTGCCGCTGGACGAGGCACTGGAACCGCTGCCGGTCTCGCCGGAAATAAAAGAAGCGCTGCTGGACGGCGAAGGGGTCTGTGGTACCCTGTACAGCCTGGTGGTAAACTACGACCACGCCAACTGGAAAGGTATGGCAAGCGATGCCGAGGCCCTTGGCATCGAGGAAAACATCGTAAGCCAGAAATACCTGGAGGCCGCCGAGTATGTAAACCAGATCTGGAACGATTTGATGCGGCCATACGCCGGGGACTAACAAACCTTTCAATATTAAATTTGATGCCGAGGCAGTTGTGCCTCGGCATTTTTCCTTGTATAATGAATAAAGATATGAAAAAGGGATCTCATTTATACGAGGAGGCTGTACAAGTATGTTCAAGGATATGATAGATACCATTGGGTTTGTGACAAAAATGGACCCCGAGGTGGGCGCGGCCATGGCCGGTGAGCTTTTCCGCCAACGGGAAAATATTGAGCTGATCGCATCGGAAAACCTGGTTTCCCCGGCGGTATTGGCCGCTATGGGGTCGGTTTTGACCAATAAATATGCCGAAGGCTACCCTGGGCACCGCTATTATGGCGGGTGTGAGTTTGTGGATGTGGTGGAGGATCTGGCGCGCCAGCGCGCCTGCAAGCTGTTCGGCGCCGAGCACGCCAACGTACAGCCCCACTCCGGCGCACAGGCAAACTTCGCCGCCTATTTTGCACTGTTAGAGGTAGGCGACACCGTCATGGGCATGAACCTGTCCCATGGCGGCCATTTGACCCACGGCTCGCCGGTGAACGTCAGCGGTAAATACTTCCAGTTTGTCCCGTACGGCGTGAATGACGACGGCTTTTTGGACTATGGCGTCATGCGCCAAACCGCGCTGGAATGCAAACCCAAGATGATTGTGGCTGGCGCGTCGGCCTATTCCCGTATAATAGACTTTAAAAAGATTCGAGCCATCTGTGACGAGGTGGGCGCGCTGATGATGGTGGACATGGCGCACATTGCCGGGCTGGTTGCGGTGGGGCTGCACCCGTCGCCGGTCCCGTATGCGGACGTGGTCACCTCCACCACCCACAAAACCTTGCGCGGGCCGCGCGGCGGGCTGATTTTGTGCCCCGAAAAATATGCAAAACAAATCGACAAAGCTATCTTCCCGGGAACCCAGGGTGGCCCGCTGGAGCACATTATCGCCGCAAAAGCCGTGGCGTTTGGTGAGGCACTGGCCCCGGAATTTAAAACGTACCAGGAACGCATCATCCAAAACGCGGCCGCATTGGCGGACGGCCTGCTCAGCGAAGGCATCCAGCTGGTTTCCGGCGGAACGGACAACCACCTGATGACCGTGGACCTGCGCGGTACCGGCGTAACCGGCAAAGAGCTGGAGGCACGCCTGGATGAGGTGCATATCACCGCCAACAAAAACACCGTGCCGAACGACCCGGAAAAGCCGTTTGTCACCAGCGGCGTGCGCATAGGCACCCCGGCGGTAACCACCCGCGGCTTTGGCGAAGCGGAAATGCGCGAAATTGCCCGCTGCATTGCGGATTGTGCGCTGCGGTTCGACGCATCGAAAGACGATGTGGCAAACACCGTGCGGACGATGACCGCACGCTTCCCGCTGTACGCGTAACGGAATTCAGCTGGTAAGGAGCACACTATGTCTTATATTCAGGCAGACATACGCCTGCCGGAAATAGCCCGTACCGTGGGGGTACATCTGTACTTTCCCACCGATGTGTACGGCGCAAAATATACCGAGGTGCAGGGGGTCATCACGCTGCTGCACGGGTATGGCAATAATGGCGCGGACTGGATGCACATGACCGCCGCCTGCCGCTATGCCGCCGACAATGGGTATATTTTGGTGGCGCCGGATGCCAACAATTCCTTTTATATTGACATGCCTGGCGGCACTCCTTACTATACCGCCCTAACCGAGCTGTTGCCGGCGCGGCTGCAGGCCGCGTTCAACATTCCTGCCGCGCGCGAAAAGAACTTTTTGGCCGGTCTTTCTATGGGCGGGTACGGCGCAATGCATATCGGGCTTGCCCATCCGCAGCGCTATGCCGCCATCGGCAGTTTTTCCGGCGCGCTGGACCTGTGCATGATTGCCGAGGCCGCCAAAATCATCCCGGAGGCCGCGGCTATTATTAGGCCGGTGCTGGGCAGTGCGCTGACGGTATCCCCGGAACAGAATCTGATGCACCAGCTGCGGCAATGCGCCCAGCTTCCAAAAGAACATCAACCACGGCTTTACTGCAGCTGCGGCCGGCAGGATGATGATTTCACCCAGATTTACACCCAGAACCAAAATTTCCGCCAGCTGGCCGAGACCCTGCCGGTGGACTACACCTATGCGGAATGGGACGGGGTGCACGAGTGGAACTTCTGGGACCGCAGCCTGGTGGAATTTATCGGCTTCATACAGAACAGTGACTATGCCAAGCGCAAGCAAGCCGACTGGAGCGCGCCCAGCGAGGTTTTTCCGCGCGATGCTTAATGCCTGTTTTTAAATCTCCAAAAAGCCCAAATCCAACATCTTTACCGCCGCTTCTTTCGCCGTCATCTTTCTGTAGAAAAGAACAGGAGGACCCCATGAACAACAAAACCGTACGCATTGTCGCCACCATCTGTGTTGCCGTTGTAGGCGTTGTGGCGGTTGTGTGGACCGCGATGGTGGCCACCGGCTTCCCTTGGATGGACGCATGGGCATCGGACAAATGTTGCCCGGCCAACCCGCCTGACGAAGATTTTTAGGAGATATCGCCATGCAAACCGCTCCCCTTGCCGACCGCCTGCGCCCGGCCACGCTGGACGAGGTTGTGGGCCAGCAGCACCTGCTGGGCCCGGACAAGGTCTTTCGCCGTACCATTGAGGGCGGCCTTGTTCCCAATATGGTTTTTTACGGGCCCTCCGGCTGCGGTAAAACAACGGTGGCGCGCATTATTGCCGAGAACAGCGGCATGAAGCTGCATAAACTGAACGGCACCTCTGCCTCCACCGGGGATATCCGCGATGTCATGAAGGATATCGGCACCTTCGGCAGCCAAAACGGTATCTTATTATACCTGGACGAGATACAGTACCTGAACAAAAAGCAGCAACAAAGCCTGCTGGAATATATCGAGGACGGCTCGGTCACGCTGATTGCTTCCACCACCGAAAACCCGTATTTTTACATCTACAACGCCTTGCTCAGCCGGTGTTCGGTATTTGAGTTTAAACCTCTGACCCCGGACGATATTGAACAGGGCTTGCAAAACGCCATCCAAAAAATAAACGAGATGGACGGCGTAAAAATTACCGGCGAGAAGGGCGCCCTGCGGAAGCTGGCCACCGGCAGCGGCGGGGACATGCGCAAGGCGCTGAACGGCCTGGAGTTTGCCGCCAGCGCCGCCACCGCCACCAAAACCGGCACCAAAAAGCTGACCCTGGCCGCTGCCGCCGAGGTTGCCCAGCGCTCCAGCATGCGGTATGACCGCGCCGGGGACGAGCACTATGACATAATCTCTGCCTATCAAAAATCCATGCGTGGGTCCGACCCGGACGCCGCCCTGCATTACCTGGCGCGCTTACTGGAGGCGGACGATTTGCCCAGCGCCTGCCGCCGGCTGGTGGTGTGCGCGGCAGAGGACGTGGGCCTTGCCTACCCGCAGATTCTGCCCATCGTGAAGGCGGCGGTGGATATTGCGCTGCAGGTAGGTCTGCCAGAGGCGGCCCTGCCGCTGGCAGACGCGGTGGTAATGGTGTGCCTGGCGCCCAAGTCCAACACGGCGGCCGAGGGCATCTGGGCCGCCGCGGCAGACGTGAAAAATGGCAAGGCGGGGCCCATTCCCCGCGCGCTGCAGAACAAGCATTTCGACGGCGAAGACGCCGAGGTAAAGGGACAAAATTACCTGTACGCGCACTCGTTTGAAAACCGCTGGGTGGACCAGCAGTACCTGCCGGACGTCCTGGCCGGCACCCAGTACTACCACTATGGCGAAAACAAAACCGAGCAAGCATTCAAGGCATATTGGGACAGCATAAAAAAACCGGGGAAAGGCCCTGATAAAAAGCCAAAATAACCCCCGCACATAGCCAAAAAGCAAAAGCTGCGCCGACCCAAGACCGACAAAAGAAAAACCTTAGGAGGCCCGTCCATGGATACCACACTATCGGATGTTGCCCTGCAAAATGAAGTCCGTACGGAAAACAAGGTATCGGCCCGCACCAAGTGGAGCTATGGGCTGGGATGCATTGGGCGGGACGCCAACTATTCTCTGGTAGCGAATTTCATCCTTACTTACCTGACGCTGGCAGTGGGCGTGACCAACTGGCAGCTGGGCGCCATCACCATCATCATGGTGCTGGCACGGGTGTGGGACGCCATAAACGACCCTATGATGGGTACTATCATAGACAACACCCGCACCCGTTTTGGTAAGTTTAAACCGTATATTATTAGCGGTGCGCTGCTAAATTCTATCTTCACCATCCTGCTGTTTTCCAACACCACCCAGAATGAATGGCTGTTTGTGGTGATATTTGGCGTCACCTATGTGCTGTGGGGCATGACCTACACCATGAATGATATCAGCTACTGGAGCATGCTGCCCAGTCTGACAGTGGACCGGCGGGAACGCGAAAAAATCACCAGCCTGGCGCGCATCGGCGCCAACGCCGGCCTGTTTCTAATCACGGCGCTGGTGCCCATCATTACCGCTGGCGGCATGGGCAGCCTATACCAGCCCATTGCCGTGGTGGTGGCGGCGTTGTTTGTCCTGTGCCAGCTGCTGGTCATCTTTGGCGTACAGGAAAAGAAAAACATCATCACCGCCGAAAGCAGCCACACAAAACTGCGGGAAATGTTCCATATCGTGTTTAAAAATGACCAGCTGCTGGCCATAGTCATCGCCATTTTACTGTTTAACATCGGGTATTTCATCACCACCGGTTTCGGGGTGCAGTTCTTTTATTTTGATTACGGCCATTTTGGCGGGGCGGAGTTTACCATTTTCGCGGTGGCCATCGGGGTGGCGCAGATTATTGCGCTGTCCACCTACCCCATTTTTTCCAAATACTTCACCCGCCGGAAACTGTTTGCCTTCGCCATTTCGCTGGTGGTCATTGCCTATGTGGGGTTCATGGCGGTGGGCTACCTGTTGCCCATGAACATGGTGGTGTTGTGCATCATCGGCTTCATTTTGTTCGCGGGCCAGGCAATTATCCAGCTGCTGAATTATGTTCTGCTGGCCGATACGGTGGAGTATGGCCAGTGGAAACTGGGCACCCGTAATGAAAGCATTATTTTCAGCCTGAATCCCTTTATCACAAAGCTGGCCTCCGCGGTACAGGCGGGCGTATTCTCGCTCACCCTCATTCTTTCCGGGCTGAACCATTACTCGGTTGAAATCAGCAAACTGGAACGCCAGATGAGCGTTTTGAGCGATGAAACCGGACAGATTCGCCAGGGGATCATTGACAAGGGCAACGAGATTGTGGCTACCATCCCGGCCAGTGCCACCCTGATTATGCGCCTGTCCATGATCGTTCTGCCGCTCATTTTAATCCTATGCTGCTATGTTGTTTACCGCAAAAAATATGTCATCGACGACAAGATGTATGCGCAGATAATTTCCGATCTTGCCGAGCGCGCGAAAAAAGAAGGAAAAACGGCTGATGAATGACAATGACCTATTACGGCTCATCCAGAGTTTATCGCTGCCGGAAAAGGCGGCGCTGTGCAGCGGTGCGGACAGCTGGACCACCAAGGCAAACCCTGAAAAGGGCATTCCCGCCCTGCGCATGGCAGACGGCCCGCACGGCCTGCGGGTAGAAGTTCCCGGCCGCAAAGAACAAAAGAGACAGGGCGGCGCCAGCTACCGGGCCACCTGTTTTCCGCCGGAGGTCACATTGGCCTGCTCGTTCAGCCCGGAACTGGCGGAACGTGTGGGGGCCGCCATTGCGGACGAGTGCCTGCAAGCCGGCGTGGGGCTGCTGCTGGGGCCTGGCGTAAATTGTAAGCGTTCGCCGCTGGGCGGGCGAAATTTTGAATATTACTCCGAAGACCCCACCCTCAGCGGCGAAATGGCCGCGGGGTTTATTCGTGGTGTACAGGAAAAAGGCGTCGGCACCAGCCTGAAGCACTACGCCGTGAACGACCAGGAAAGCTGGCGCATGTCCATCAGCGCGGCGGTGGACGACCGTGCCCTGTTTGATATTTACCTGAAACCGTTCGAAATTGCAGTAAAAAAAGCGAAACCCGCCACCGTAATGACCAGCTACAACCAGGTGAACGGCCTGTATGCCAGCGAAAACCGCCGCCTGCTGACCGATATCCTGCGGTTGCGGTTTGGCTTTGGCGGGGCTGTGGTCAGCGACTGGGGCGCCGTGAACGACCGTGTGGCCGGGGTGACCGCGGGCATGGACCTGGAGATGCCGTCTTCCGGCGGGGCAAATGATGCCGCTATTGTAGAAGCGGTGCGCGCCGGTACTTTAAGCGAGGACGCGCTGGATGCCGCCTGTTGGAACCTGCTGCGGCTCATTTTTACTTATACGAAAGACCCCGCGCCTGCACCGGTATATAACGCCGGCGCGCATCACGCGCTCAGCGTGGAGGCGCTGTGCCAAAGCGCGGTGCTTTTGAAAAACGACGGCATGTTGCCGCTCAAAAAAAGTGAAACCATTGCGGTTATCGGCGAAATGGCGGCAAACCCGCGGTACCAGGGCGGTGGTTCCTCCTTGGTAAACCCCGCAGGCCTGGTCAGCTTTTGTGACGCCTTGCGCGCAGAAAACCTGCCGTTTTCCTATGCCCCCGGCTACACCGCCGCCGGTGGCACCAGCGATGTTCTGCTGCAAGAAGCTGCCGCAGCCGCCGGCGCCGCTGACAAGGCCCTTCTGTTTTTGGGGCTGCCGGCGTCCTTCGAGATGGAAGGCATAGACCGCACACATATGCGCCTGCCGGACGGGCATATTCAGCTGCTGCAAGCCGTCACACAGGCAAACAAAAATATCATTGTGGTGCTATGCTGTGGCGCGCCGGTGGAAGCGCCCTGGCTGGCCGATAGCAAGGCCCTGTTGTGCCTGCACCTGGGTGGCGAGGGCGTGGGCGAAGGCGCACTGCGGCTGTTATATGGCGATGCAAACCCCAGCGGAAAACTGGCGGAAAGCTGGCCGCTGGCGCTGAATGACACCCCCGCGTTCCAACATTTTCCCATGGGGCCAAATGAAGTGACCTATAACGAAAGCATCTTCGTGGGGTACCGGTATTACGACACCGTAGGAAAACCCGTGCTGTTTCCGTTTGGGTATGGCCTGTCCTACACCCATTTCGCCTATTCGAACCTGACACTGGAAAAAAACCGCCTGGCGGATGGCGAAGAGTTGCAGCTGTCCTTTTCCCTTGCCAACACCGGCGATGTACCCGGGGATGAGATTGTACAGGTATATGTATCGCACACCGTTTCCTACGCATTTCAGCCGGCACACGAGCTGAAAGCTTTCCGCCGTGTTTCGCTTACCGCGGGCGAAACAAAGGAAGTTACTATTGCCATTCCCTATGCAGAACTGGGCTTTTTCGATGTGCACAGCGGCCAGCATGTGGTGGAAGAAGGCAACTATGAGGTGCAGGTGGGCCCCAGCAGCTTGCAGCTTTCGCTGACCGCCGGGTTCGAGGTCGCCGGTGTTCGCCCGGCTTACCATACACCAACTCCCGGCGCCGAGGTGTATGAGCACCTTACGGACAATTCCTTCCCGGATGCCGCCTTCACTGCATTGTATTCCGGTGCTCTGTCCGGTAACCAAGCGCCACGCAAGGGTGAATATACCGCCAAAACCCCCATCGGCCTGATGCGGGAAAGTTTCCTGGCACGCCAGCTGCTGCGCCTGGCTACCGCTATTGCCCGGCAGGTCATTCACTTCTCCGATGACCCCACGCTGAACCGGCAGCTGGCAAAACAGCTGGCCGCGCAGATGCCATTTAAAAATATTGTACTGAACACCGGCGGGCGCATCAGCCACCAGGCCGCCGACGCGCTGCTTTCCGCCTGTAACGGCAATGGAGGGTTCGGGCGCTTCTTGCGGCTGCTGTGCACCACCCCGCCATACCGCAAAAAACACCCGCACTAAATACCCATAATCCCTGCTTTTTGTTCGTTCATACCACCGAAGGGAGCCTGATATGCGTACCAAGGCCGACGCCGCTAAAATAGTGGAAGCGCTGAAAGGCGCCTACCCCAGCCATATTTGCTCGCTGGACTATGACAACGCCTGGCAGCTGATGGTGGCCGTGCGCCTGTCTGCCCAGTGCACCGACGCACGGGTGAACGTGGTAACCGAGCAGCTGTTCCGGGAATATTCCACACTGCCGGCACTGGCTGCACTGCCGGCGGACCAGCTGGAGGCCATAGTAAAACCCTGTGGCCTGGGCCACAGCAAGGCGCGGGATATCCACGCGGCAACCAATATTGTGCTAACGCAATATGGTGGCCGCCTGCCGGATACCATGGAGGAACTGCTGAAGCTGCCGGGGGTAGGCAGGAAAAGCGCCAACCTTATTTTGGGGGACATCTACCACGTGCCGGGTGTGGTTATTGCCGATACCCACTGCATACGCATGGCAAACCGCCTGGGTTTTGTGAAAAGCACCGACCCACTGAAGGTGGAAAACGCTCTGCGCAAGGTTCTGCCGCCGGCGGAAAGCAATAATTTTTGTCACCGCTGCGTACTGCACGGCCGCGCGGTGTGTACCGCACGGAAGGCCCACTGCGACCAGTGTGTACTGGCCCCGCTGTGCCCCAAAATTGGCGTAAAGGCGGAATGATATCGATACACAAACATATTTTGATGCCATTTTGTCAGATATGTATTATTTGCACGTGTAAATAATACATATCTTTTATTTTTGCGTTTTTCTCAACCACCTCCGCCTTGACAAGCCCACCCGCCGGGGGTATAATCAAGGCGGACATGAAAACAGGGGTGCTTTGCGGCTGGGTTTTGCCCGCCGCAAGGCTGAGATTCATCACAAGATGGGAACCCTTTCACCTGATCCGGGTAATGCCGGCGTAGGAAGTTTTGTGAGGAAAACAGACTTTTTTACGCCCGCGGTTTTTGTGCCGCGGGCGATTTTTGTTTTTGTGTCACATTGTATGGAAAGAAGGAACGTTTTATGAAACCACCGTCCCAAATGTCCCGCACCGCTGTTTTGGTAGAGGCCGCGCTGATGGTCGCATTCAGCTTTGTGCTCTCGCTTATCCCGCATTTTTCTATGCCGCTGGGCGGCAGCATCAGCTGGTTTTCCACGCTGCCGCTGGTGCTCATCAGCCTGCGGCATGGCGGGCGCTGGGGTGTGGGCACCGCCGCCGCCTATGGCGTTTTGCAGGCTGTGCTGGGCATGAGCAACGTAATGGCCGCCAAAACTGCACCAGCGATGGTGCTGTGCGTCTTACTGGACTACTTCCTTTCTTACGCCTGCGTTGGCCTCACCGGGCCCATTGCCCGCCGCTTTAAAAACGCCACCGCCGGCCTGTCCGTGGGCATTGCCGCCACCGGTCTCATGCGGCTTTTCTGCAGCTTTTTGTCCGGCATCCTTATTTGGGGCGCATGGGCACCGGAAACCTGGCCGGTATGGTGGTATTCACTACTGTACAACGCCGCCTGGTGCCTGCCGGACGTTGCGCTGGTGCTGGCGGCCACGCTGGTGCTTTCTCGGGTGAAGGCACTGTATCTGTTGGGGGATCCCGGCAAACCACTGGCCACCGCGGAGTAAGCGGTCTATTATCGCCGTGCGGCGCTGCTTTTCGTCCTATGTCATGAAAAATTTACAGTTTCACGCCGCTTTCCCTGCGCCATTCTTCTGCGCGTGTGCTATACTATAGCTACGGCAACAGCATTTCAGCACACAGGAAAACAGAAGGGAGCGGGAAACGATGGCGGAGCATGTGGTTGTTTGTATCGCGCGCCAGTTTGGCAGCGCCGGGCACGATGTAGGGCTGGCACTGGCACAAACTTTGCAGATTCCATTTTACGACAAGGAACTGCTGAAGGAAGCCGCCGACAAAAGCGGCATTATGCAGGAGTTGTTCGAGCAGGCCGACGAACGGCCTACAAGCGGGCTGCAGTATCCTGCCGCACCCAGCGAGATCCCGAAAGCCGCCAGCTTTGCGGATTATATCGCCTATCTGCCAAACGACCGCATCCAGGGTGTCATCGCCGATGTCATCCGCGACGCGGCGAATAAGTCCTCGTGTGTCATCATTGGCCGGTGTGCGGACTACATCCTGCGTGGGCGGCCAAATATCCTGTCGGTCTTTATTCACGCCCCGGTGGATATGCGGGTGCAGCGGGTCGCAAAAATGCACAACCTCAGCGAGGATAACGCCCGCTCCCTGGTGCGTAAAACCGATCGCAGCCGCGCAAACTATTATAGCTTCTATACCGACCGGAACTGGGGCGATGCCAGCAACTATGACCTTTCCATCGACACCGGGCGGCTGGGCATAGAAAAATCCGCCCAGCTGGTGCAGGCGGCGGTGGGGTTGTTTATTCCTTGATTACCAGGATACAATAAAACCATTTTCTCGATATATTGACACACCTTGCCGCAACACCAAAATTAAAAACCGTGATTGAAAAGCGTCCGAAGAAATGAAACATTTCTTCGGACGCTTTTTTTCAAGCTATCAATCCTGACCTGCTGCTTTCCTTTTGCGCTCATTTTTTTCCGCGCAAAAAATGGAAATCGCAGCAATCCGCCCCTTCGGCAATGGTTCCGTTGCGCACGAAATGTACTTTGGGTTCGTACCCGGAAAAGGTAACAACATCATTCTCACAAAACACGGTACACAATTCGGGGCAACCATATTGGGTGGTCAGCTCAAAATAGATACAGCTCTTAAAATCCATCTGTATCTCTTCGGAATCATACTTCACCCATTCAATATCCCATCCCTGCTCCGGATACATTTTCCGAACAAATCCTTTACAAAAAAGCTTAAATACCGAATAGCCCACCGGCAGTTTGGCAAAAGCCGCATTCTTTGCTTTTTGTATATGTGCCGCTTTTTGTGTTTCCTTCAACGCCAGGGTATAGGCTTCTTCTTGTGCATACCCTTGCTCCCGTAATACCATGTAATAGGCCATGATTGGAAACATATTTCTTTCTATGTGCTGTTTTATGCTTTTATTATTACGATAATCCGCTGTTTTTAGCATGGCCGCAAAACGCTCGCATGCGAGGGAGTATATATTTGTCCCGGTATCTTCTCCAAACGTGCGGATACAATCTTCCTCCAGAAAAGGGAAATATGTTTTCGCATACTCCAAGGGACTCCCTCCTTTCGCATGGAAATGGCGCTGCCGCAGTCACCTGCTATTGGGGAAAAATTTCTAATGAGCACTTTCCTCGCCGTCCGGCGACATTTTGGCTGCCCTCCGTTTACTTCTTCGCTTCCCCGTTTTCAATCTGCGTTGCCACCACGCTGCCGCCGGCATATTTTTCCCGCAGTTTCGGTTTTTCTATCTTGCCGGTAGGGTTGCGCGGCACAGTATCAAAAATAACCTTGTGCGGCCGCTTATACCGCGGCAGCTCGGCGCAGAATGCCATGATGTCTTCTTCCGTACATTCTTTTCCGGGCTTTGTCTCTACAATCGCCGCAGCAATCTCGCCCAGGCGGTGGTCCGCCAGGCCAATGACCGCCACGTCTTTTATTTTATCGTACCCGCGCAAAAAATCTTCTATCTGCACCGGGTACAGGTTTTCACCGCCGGTAATGATTACGTCCTTTTTACGGTCCACCAGATAGATAAACCCATCCTCATCCTCGCGGGCCATGTCCCCGGTATGCAGCCATCCGTTCTTCAGCACCGCGGCGGTCGCCTCCGGGTCTTTGTAGTAGCATTTCATCACGCCGGGGCCGGCCACCGCCAGCTCCCCCACCTTACCCTGCGGCACTGGGCTGCCGGCCTCGTCCACGATCTTCGTCTGCCAGCCGTGCCCCGCTTTGCCAATGGCCCCCACCTTGTGAATATTTTCGATGCCCAAATGTACACTACCGGGGCCAATGGATTCCGACAATCCATAGTTTGTGTCATACTCGTGCGCGGGAAAAATTTCTTTCCAGCGACGAATCAGGCTGGGTGGCACCGGCTGTGCGCCAATGTGCATCAGCCGCCAATGGCTCAGGTCGTAATCCGCCAGGTTCACCTCGCCGCTTTCAATCGCATCCAGTATGTCCTGCGCCCACGGCACCAACAACCACACAATGGTTGCTTTTTCGTTCGACGCCGCCTCCAAAATCCAGCGAGGTTTGGTGCCGCGCAGCAAAATAGCCTTGCTGCCGGACAGCAGGCTGCCGAACCAGTGCATCTTGGCGCCGGTGTGGTACAGCGGCGGAATGCACAAAAATACGTCGTCGCGCGCCTGGCCATGGTGGGCCTGCTCGGTAACGGCGGCGCACATCAGGCTTTCCCCGGTATGCAAAATCGCTTTTGGGAAACCGGTGGTGCCAGAGGAAAAATAGATGGCGGCATCTTCGGCATCGGAAAGAGATACCGCCGGCTTGTCCTTTGGCTGTTGTTCCGCCAGTGCCGCGTAATTTCCCGCAAAGGCCGGGCCATCCTGCCCCACAAAAAGATACTGTTTTACCTGCGGCATTTTGTCTTTCACCGCTTCCACCCGGTCGATAAACTCCGGGCCAAAAATCAACATGGACACGTCGGCCAAATCTGCACAATAGCGTATTTCCTCCGCCGTATAGCGAAAATTCAGCGGCACCACAATGACCCCGGTTTTCAGAATGCCAAAATAGATGGGCAGCCATTCAATGCAGTTCATCAGCAGAATGGCGACCTTGTCCCCTTTGCCAAGCCCCTGGCCAATCAGGTAATTCGCGAACTGGTTCGCCTTGTCGTCGAACATGCGCCAGGTCATCTCCTTGCGATATGGCGACTCGTCTCCCGGCTCCACCAGCTGGTACTCTTTCCATGACACGTCATGCTTTTCGCTCAGTTCCGGGTTAATCTCTACCAAACATACCTCGTCCCCATACTGCGCCGCGTTCCGCTCTAAAAAATCTGTGATCGGCATGATACTCCCCTACTCCTTTTTTACGGATTTACATCCATCTGTATTTCTGTTTCCAAACAAAAAAGCCCGTCCTTCGCAAAAGGACGAGCAACTGCCCGTGGTACCACCTCATGTTCACGCCCGGCTTGCGCCGGCCGCCTTTGGGGGTACAGGCCCAAACAGCAGGCCGCACCCCGGCAGTATAACGGCCGCCAGCCGTCACCGCCTACGGGTACATGTTCAGCGGGAAGCTAAAAGAGGTATTCACTATTTGCCCGCCATGCACCTCTCATCAACCGGTTACTTTCTTTTTGGCGGCGGCAAACGTTACTTGGTCTTCATCATTGCTTTTGTTCTATGTGAGATTACTACCTATTATAGGGGCCGCGCGGCGGTTCGTCAAGAGGGGACGGCGCCGGTTTTTTCTTCGGCAGAAAAATTTCATTTTCTCCCATTCCATTTTCTCCCTGCCAGATTGCCGCCGTCCACGAATCGAACGGCGCGTCCTCATGCACTTGGCACCAGTGACTCCGCAATGCCTTCCAGCAACACAGACAACTCATTTAATCTTTCTGTTTTTTCCTGCATTGTTGCACTATACTGCTCGTCCAGTGAATACACTTCTGAAAAAATATTCTCAATTGTCTCTCTTGTGGCATCATTTACGTCTATCACCTTACGGAAATATTCGTCCATCTTGTCGGTGTAGTCCTCCACGTTTAGCCCGCCAAACAAACCGCTGATGGAATACCACACATCCCATCTGGTAATGTTCCACCATGGCTCTTCGCTGACCTCGTCAACCGTATTTAACAACAGTTGTTTGGTGTCTTCGCTGAAATCCCGCAGGGTACTTTTTGTCTTTGAGGCATTGTAAACAGCCGTAAGGAGGAACAATGTATTCATCTTTCCGGGGTCTTCAAACAGGAACATCACCTCATTGGCTGCTTCCACCCCCATTGCCTCTACCAATATTGCATACAAATCTTCCAGCATCACCTCATAGGCTTCTGGGTCAGATTTTTTTAATTCCTTTAGATATGCCCGCAGCTCCGTTATCATCTGACCGATTTGCTCGTTATGAATCAGCGCTTGCAAACCTATGTCCCAACCACTGGACTCGGGGTCAAAGATCACCGCCACCAGCTGCGCAAAGGCTTCTACCATAATGATTCTTTTATATCCCGACACGTTGCTGACCAAATGCACGGTAAACCCGTTCAGCATATCCATGGCGGGGCTGCGTGGGACCGCCTCGCCAAAGGAAAGCTGCAGCTCCCACTCGCCGGTCGCGGTGTTATACTCCCAGCAAAACATCGAAATAGGCGCATGGTATTCCGAAAACCCGCCAATCCCAAATCCATTTTTGTAGTAGCTGGCGTCGCCCGCAATAGAATACAGCAAAATGTTTACAAAGTCGCGGTAATGAGAGCGAGAATGGATCAGGCCGCTGCGTTCATCAATCAAATCTCCATATTTTTCAATGAACTCATTGGAAAACCCCTGTCCGTCAAAGGAAAAGCAAGCCGAGGCTTTGGTGGAAAGGATGGTTACGTACATTGCCTTGTTCCCACCTTTGGAGTGCCCGGTCACGATAATGTCCTCATAGGGAAGGGATTCGAACCATTCCAGCGCGCGTCGTTGCTGCTCGGTATCGGAGTATTCGGCCCCTCTCACGTTATCCGCCCATTCATCCGCCGTACCCATAAACACAACAATCGCCTGCCCCGAGGGATCCACAAAACAGGCCATCACCGCCTTGGTCTCCTCTTCCACATTCAGGTTGGCCATAGTCAGGCTGCACAGGTAGGGGTCAGCTTTTGCCGCCTCCCACAGCGCCTGCCACTCTTCGTCGGTGGTGGCGGCCTCGCCGTTGGTGGGGGGTGGGCCTTTTAATATTTCTCCAATTGTTTTCTTCTCATTTTCAGGCATTGAAAAAGCCGGACTATATATAAGGCAGTTCAAAAGCAATAGCTGCTCTTCACTCATAATATTTCTCCTCGTATACCATCAACTGTAGAAATTTCAGCAATCAGGTAGTTGTTAGAGGTGTCGTGCAAGTTATTCCGGTTCGCTGACACATATCCATCGTGCCGTGCTAAAAAAATTCGAAGCTCAAAGTCGGAATGGGGCCACACAGATAAAATCGATTCTTCCAGCGCCACAAAGTTCTCGACACTGCCAAACAGATTTTCATCGACCAACACCCAGGTGATATGCCGCGGCATCTGGTTGCTCTCAAACAGTTCCCTCCACAAAGACGGGTCCGTTATTTCATTCGAAAACGGATCTTTCTGGCTGGGATAAAAGACCTTACAATCACTGAAAAAAGGCTCCAGGGTGTTTTTTATCTCCGCCTCATACTCGTCCCGTATCAGGCACCAGTAATAGGTATCTTCAAAACGGTATTCGCCGTTGTCCTCCCTGTATCTATGCACCCAGAACTCGTCCTTGGTCCCATCCGGCAGCACGATATAGTAGCTTTGCTGGTCATAGGGGTATATCCAGCTTTCGCTTATGGCGCCATACCCCTCATACTCAAACTTGCCATATTTGTCTTCCAGGTGCTTTGCCATCTGCCGTTCACATATTTCTTTGTCGCTCATAAACATGGTGCATCCCCCCATTCCTATGGTTAGTGTTGCCAGCAACAGCAGGCTAATTATTTTTAGCATTCGTTTTTTCATTGTTTTTTTCCTTACATCTATACTTGCGCTGTAACAGCCACAAAACAGGCCATCACCGCCTTGGTATCGCTTTCCACATTCAGGTTGGCCATTGTCAGGCTGCACAGGTAGGGGTCAGCTTTTGCCGCCTCCCACAGCGCCTGCCACTCTTCGTCGGTGGTGGCGGCCTCGCCGTTGGTGGGGGGTGGGTTTTCCGCCAAGATTTGTCCAATAGTTTTAGTTCCATTTTGGGGTGCCGAAAAGGCCGGGCTATAGATTAGGCAGTTTAAGAGTAGCAACTGTTCCTCACTCATGATTCATCCACCTCCTTTAATGGCCAGGGTGTGTAAATTTCGGCAAGAAAATCATCACTACAATCATATTGGTTATCCCTGTTTGCTATCAAATAGGTATCGTGCTGTACTCGAAAAATGCGAAGTTGGATTTCCGGATGTCGCCAGGCAGCTACTACAGGCTTTTCCAGCGCCATGAAGTCCGATTCACTGCTAAATAAATTTTCATCGACAAACACCCAAACGATATGTCGCGGCATCTGGTTGGTCTCAAACAGTTCCCTCCACAAAGACGGGTCCGTTATTTCATTCGAAAACGGATCATTTTGGCTGGAATAGAAAACCTTGCAATCACTAAAAAAAGGCTGCAATGTCTTCTTAATCTCTGCTTCATATTCATCCCGTATCAGGCACCAGTAATAGGTATCTTCAAAACGGTATTCGCCGTTGTCCTCCTTGTATCTGTGCACCCAGAACTCGTCCTTGGTTCCGTCCGGCAGCACGATATAGTAGCTTTGCTGGTCATAGGGGTATATCCAGCTTTCGCTTATGGCGCCATACCCCTCATACTCAAACTTGCCATATTTGTCTTCCAGGTGCTTTGCCATCTGCCATTCACATATTTCTTTGTCGCTCATAAGCATGGTGCATCCGCCCATTCCTATGGCTAGTGTTGCCAGCAACAGCAGGCTGATTATTTTCAGCATTCGTTTTTTCATTGTTTTTTCCTTACATCTATACTTGCGCTGTAACAGCCACAAAACAGGTACACCGACCTGAAAGGCAAGGTTATCGGCTGCCCATACCACCTGTGACAGCCGATGTCTGTTCTTCCTCTTCAAAACGCAAGCCAATAGCATTTGCTATGCGCGCTGTTTGGGATACCACCGCCACAAATTGCATCTCAAAATGGGACATCTCTTTGTACAACTCATTGATAGCATTGGACATCTTCCCGCTGCTTTTGTCAATCAAGTCCACAAAACGAAAATGCTGGTTCAGGTTGCCCACCATATTTTCTTCCAGTGCATACAAATCCCCCACCGCCTGGGACAAAGAGGTGTAGTCAATCATAATATCCTGCATCTCACAACACTCCTTCATACCTATGTAACCACATTAATACAAAAAGCTGTCCGCTTCATCAATTTTTTCTGTAAATTCCGTTATGTGCGTCGCAGCATTTTCAAGGATGCTTTCCACATTTTCCGGCAAACTTTCCACTTTACTCAAAATCCCCTCAAACCCGCTGGCAATACGCTGGTCCTGCACCGAATTTTCCAAGATGAAGCGTAAAATTTTCACGTAGTATGCACTGCATTCAGACAAGTGGTTCGCCAGTTGCTTTACATGGTGCTCCGCGTACAAATAATCCCCTTCGTCCACAATCAGGATACTTTCATCGCTTGGCATTTTTCGCCGCCTCCTTTGCCGCCCATTCCTCCGCCGCACGCCGTTCCGCTTCCACTGCAGCAGAATATTCGCTTATCAGCGAAGAAATTTCATTTTTGAGTATGGATATTTGCAGCGTAAGTTCTTCTATCTGGTCATTCAGCTTGCGCAACACCTTTTTGGCAGATTCTTTGATGGAATAAATGTTTCCCCATGCTTTTTCGCACTCTTCCCCTTCAAAGTATGTTCGTGTTTTCTCCGCATATCTTTCCGCGGATTTTGATATCTCAAACAAAGATGATAGAGACGCTACTTTTTGCTTTTTGTAAGTCAGTGATTCCGCAAAGCGCGTTTCCCGCTTGTTTACATCAGTAGCAAAATTCTCTACCCCTATTTCTTCCTCCAAAAGCTTTTTTAGCTCGTTGTTCTTTTGAAGCAAATCCGCTTCCTTTTGCCGGATAAGTAGCTGAATTGATGCACTGCTCATATGGCAACCCCTTTCCACGTTTGTAGTATAGCAGCAAAAAGCTAACCTTGAAACTGGTTTGCCATATCCTGATCCGCTACTTCAAAGCGAGTAGCGGAATCGTCTAATGCTTTTGCTATCTCACGAATCAGCTCTTCCGCTTGTGTAAACGCAGGGCGCAGCGTACGGTATGTCTCAATAAAACTTTGGCTCGACAGGCCCTCCCACTCTTCCGGCAACTTCTCAATATACCCATCCATCACTGCAGCGATATCATGCAGCTTTTGCGCCTCGTCTTTATACTGGCCAGCCCTGTCCCGCACCGCTTCAACGGAAATGTGTATCTTCGCCACTTTTTCTCCCCCTAAAACAGATATTTTTTTACCTCAGAACTCCTTTAAAATACGATGATACTTTCTATTTAGTATATAGTATTCTACGCACAATATCAATAATTGCTCCTCTTTTGTTGAGCCCTGTTGACCGCCCTATCCGCCACCATTTTGTGCACATTGCATTGGTGGGTATGCAAAAATCTTCGCTTCCTATTTCAAGGTATTGATGCTACAATGTTATTGTTTGAGTGCTGCTATTCTAGGAGGAATGTTCATGTTCAAAACCATTGCAGAAGCAAAGACATATTGCGAAAAGAATGACATTAAAATGGTAGATTTTATGCTGGTGGACCTGAACGGGCGCTGGCGGCATCTTACCATTCCGGCGGGTCGCCTTAGCGAAGACATCATGAAAAACGGTATCGGCTTCGACGGGTCCAACTATGGCTTTGCCCCGGTGGAAAAAAGCGATATGATCTTCACGCCGGACCTGGCCAGCGCGCATGTCGACGTGTTTGCCGAGGTTCCCACCCTGGCCATGCTGGGGGATGTGTATATCATTGGCCTGCCGGCCAACCAGCGGTTTGACCAATATCCCCGCAACGTTGCCATGCAGGCGGAGGAATACCTGAAGAGCACCGGGATCGCGGATGAAATGCGCATAGGGCCGGAATTCGAGTTCCATGTGCTGGATCATGTCAGCTACTCCATTCTGCCGAATGCGTCCTATTTTCGTATTGACGCCGAGCAGGCCGAGTGGAACACCGGCGCCGAGGGCGAAAACCTGGGCTATAAGCTGCCAAACAAAGGCGGCTACCACATGGCGCCACCGCTGGACCGCCTGAGCGATTTTCGCAGCCGCATTACGCTGATGATGGAAAAAGAAGGCATAGCGGTAAAGTACCACCACCACGAGGTGGGCGGCCCGGGCCAGATTGAGATAGAGGTGGAGTTTGGCGGCGTATGCGAGATGGCCGACAAAACCATGATGACCAAATACCTATTAAAAAATGCCGCCATTGCGGAAGGCAAGACCGTCACCTTTATGCCAAAGCCGCTGTGTGGCGAGGCAGGCAACGGCCTGCATGTGCACATGCACCTGTTTAAGGAAGGCCAGCCGCTGTTTTATGACAAGGATGGCTACTCTCAGCTCAGCCGCACGGCGCTGTACTTTATTGGCGGCCTGCTGACCCACGTGCGGGCGCTGTGCGCCTTCACCAACCCCAGTACCAACTCTTACAAACGCCTGGTTCCCGGGTTCGAGGCACCGGTAACCATCGGATACGCCACCTCCAACCGGTCGTCGGTCATCCGCATCCCGGCGTATGCCAAGGATCCGGATAAAAAACGGTTCGAGTTGCGCAGCCCGGACGGCACCTGCAACCCTTACTATGCTTATTCCGCCATTTTGATGGCCGGCATCGACGGCATTAAGAAGAAGATCGATCCCGAAAAACAGGGCCTGGGTCCGTATGATTTCAACCTGTATAATCTTTCGGAAGAGGAGATGGCCCGTATACAGTTCCTGCCCAAAAACCTGAATGAGGCGCTGGACGCGCTGGAGGAAGACCACGATTTCCTCACCGAGGCCGGCGTGTTCCCGAAGCCGCTGATTGAGGCATGGCTGGCAAACAAGCGTGCGGACACCCTGCGGTACAAACAAATGCCGCAGCCGATTGAGTTTGAAATGTACTTCGATTTGTAAGGCACCGGCGCCGAGTGCGTAATAGGTGCCGGGTGTTTGAAACTCCAAAAAAACAGGAGCCAGCCGCACACGGCTGGCTCCTGTTTTCTTTTGGCCGAAGAGGACCGCACTCTGCCGGCAGCGCCCCTCTTTGCTCTACCTGCCTCATTCACTCTACTATTTCCACCTGGTTGCCCTCCGGGTCAGCCACACAGCTTTCGTAATAGCCATCGCCGGTGGTGCGCGGACCGCTAAGCACCGTGTACCCATCCCCGCGCAGACGGGCGGTCAGGTCATCCACCGCCTGCCTGCTGCCGGCGCTGAAGGCCAGATGGATATACCCCGCTTCCACCGGTTGCTTTGGCTTCGATTGCAGCTCCGGCCGGGTCATGATCTCCAGCCGCCCACCGTCCGCAAAAGACAAAAAATATGTCCTCAGGCCGGTTTTGGGGTTGTGGTATAGCGCCCCTGCTCTGCCGCCAAAATACATCTCATAAAACGACCGCATCTTTTCCAAATCGCAAACATACATTGCCACGTGATTTATTTTCATTTCGTTTTCCTTTCCAACCGCCAAATAGGTGCCACAAAAGGGACTTTGCGAACCGGGCAGAATGATGTATACTATATATATCCGTCTTTGGGGATCGACGGGAATTTTTTAATGAGTTGGGGGAAGGTATCATGAAGAAAAGAACGATTGTGCTGGCGCTGTTGTCCGTCTTGTTGGTGATGAGCACACTGCTGGCGGGGTGCGAGCCGCAAAATGACACACGGGAATATGTCCCGACCATCGCCATTGTGGTGACCAACAACCTGGACGCGGTTTTTGATGAACTGTACGTGTATCCTGGCGATGGCATGACCTCGCAGGATATGGGACCCAATGTGATCCAGAACATCCACGGCAAGCACGTGGTGGGTTCCTATGGCGTCACCCTGGAGGTGGCTGATTCGTACACCATCATTGTGCGGGATAACCGCGGCCGCGTGTATAAGTTCTATGAGGTTGCACTGCAAAACGTGGATGAAGCCGTGGTCTCTTTTGATGAAGAGCTGCTGTGCACAGTATACCACAGGGGCGGCGGCAGCGAAAGCATCGTTGGGGAGTACGTCATTCCGGGCGACGCGCCAGATCATTCCTATGTGCCGCTGCGGGACCGCGTTCCGTACGATTTTGTGATTGAAAACGACACACAGAAGGAAATTCTGTTTGTCTCTATGCGCGAGGCCGAGGACCAGGACAAGGGCGAGGTCATCCTGAACGCAAAACCGCTGCCGGCAGGCACCGTGATGGACGCCAACGGCCGCATGTTTGCGGAGGACGAGGAAATTACCGATTGGGTGTTGTACATGGAAACCACCGACGGCGAGAAAATAACCTTTGAAACGCCGTTCAACCCATGGACCACCGACAGCATCGTGATCACCTACGCCAACGGGGAGTATAGCTACACTGCCAGCTAATGGTGTGGCGGCTGGATCGTTTGCAAAATAATTCACAATAAAGAAAGAGCAGCCTGCGTTGTGGTAAACATGACGCAGACTGTTCTTTGTTTTTGCCTCATCCTTTTCGCCTGGTGAAGACCAGCAAGCTGTTCAATGTATCATTGAAAGTACTTTTATTCGTTTTGTTTATACATAATTCGTGTACCTGCCTTTTGCGGTGCTATACAAGGCTTCCCCGCGCAATACATGCTGTGTACTACCCCATTGTTACAGCCAGTTGCCTCTGGTGCTGCCGCCCAAAACTGTGCGTAAAACAGCAGGGCACCTGCCATGTACTTGACAAGTGCCCTGCTGTTTGGAGCGGATTACGCGACTCGAACGCGCCACCTTCTGCTTGGGAAGCAGACGCTCTACCGGATGAGCTAAACCCGCGTACATAGTGAAGGCGAAATTTTTTCGCCTTCACTATAGTAACTTTTTTGCCTATTTCTGTCAAGGCCGGCGGCCGGGGAAGGTGTACTATACGCCCAACCGCATCAGGGGTTCTCCGGTGTAGACGTTGGTGTTGGCGGCGCCGGTGCGTCACCGTACACATAGATGGTCACCACCGTGCTGGTGGTCACCTCTGAGTTTACCGGCGGTTGTGTAACGCTGGCCACGGTTCCCGCCGTGTGGGTGCCATCGTTTGCAACCGTTTGTAGGCTGTACTGGATATGCCGCCCGTCCAGGAAGGCGGTCAGCTCGCTGGCAGACTTACCCACATAGCCCTGCAGGTTCGGCATATAATACTTGTCGAAAATTTTCAGCGTGATGGTAGTGGAGTCCGGCTGAATCTTGTTGCCGGCGACCGGGTCTGTCCCGGCCACAGTACCGGTCATGTGCGGGCCCAGGTCGTTCGTCACATACTGAATAGTATACTTGATACCGAGCGCTGTCAGGCGCGAGGTCGCCATCGCCTGGGTGTCGCCGTACATGTCGGGAATTTCCACCTCGGCGGATGCCTTCACCACATACAGGGTGACGGTGGTTTCGCCCGGCAGCACCGGGGTGTCCGCCACCGGAGTGGTCTTGGCCACGGTACCGGCCTCCAGGTCACCGGGGTTGGCGTACTCCACCTCGGTATAGGACAGCTCCATCTCGTCCAGTTGTTTTTTGGCGTCTTCCACCTTTTTACCCACCAGGTTCGGCATCTTCAGCTGGCCTTTGCTGACCACCAGCTTTATGGGGCTGCCGTCCCAGGTGGTGCCGGATTTTGGATCCTGGCTGATGATACGGCCTTCCTCCACATCCAGGCTGTACTCTTCTTCCGGCGTGGCAAAGGTGTACTCATCGTACTTTTCATCGTTGATAACATCGGTATATTTCTGGCCGGTAAAGTCCGGCACCTGCAGCGCCATGCTGATGGACGCCGAGGACGATGTCACCGAAGAAGAATCATCTGCGCCGCCCCGGCTGAACAGCGAAATGAACAGGATGACCAGCAGCAATACCACCACCACGCCCAGCGCGGTGGCGCCGATAATCAACTGCTGTTTCGTAAGGCCCAGCGGGCCTTTGGCACCGCGGCCGCCTTCCCCAGACAGCGCCAGGCGCAAATCCGGGATGTTTTGAATGCGCTCCGCCGGTACCACACGCATGGACCGGCCAATGGCGGCGGACAACACCGCCGGAATTTCTTTATTCACCGCGCGGGCCGGCTGCAACGCGTCCTGCATCTTGCGCTCATCCGCCGGGTATGGCACTTCGTCGGTCAGCATACGGTACAGCACCGCCCCAAAAGCATATACGTCGGTATACTGCCCCTCAAACTCAGAGGCAGCGTACTGTTCCGGCGCAGAAAACCCGGGATACAATTTGGGTTTCAGTTCACTGCCCTGCTGGCGCAGCGCCAGGGTGGCATACCCGCCCAGTTTCGCGGTACCGCCGCTTTCCAAAATAATGTTTTCCGGGCTGATGCCGCGGTGAACCAGATTCGCGGCGTGCATGGTCTCCACACCGTTCATTACCGGACGCAGGATGGACAACGCGCGCCCCGGTTCCAGTGAACCGCTCATTTTGGTCAGGTACTCCGCCAGGGTGGGGCCTTCCACCTTTTCCAGCACCGCATAGGCGGTGTTGTTCGCGTCAAATACATCCAGCACCTGCACCAAGCCCTCCACCAGGCCCAGCCGCAGCAGAGACGCATACAGGTCGCTAAAATCCATCCGGGTGGTTTTAAACAGGACCTCGTTACCGGGCTTCGCCTGGATGGCGCCGGTTTCGTCCCGCGTGGCGCACAAGGTGACCGGCATAAATTCCTTGATGGTAACGCGCTGCAGCGTGTTGCCGTCAATGGCGGAATAGGTTACGCCTTCGCCGTCAATATCATTATAGCGGCCGATGGTGTACCGCTCGCCCAGAACCCAGCCGTTTGGCAGGGCGCCCCCCGGGTTTGTGTTTTCAAACTGAATCCCACACTTGGGACATTTCTCCGCATCGGCAGGTACGCGGCTCATGCAGTTGTCGCAAATCCTGTCCACCTTATTTTCGCCCCTTTCGCATCATGCTTGCTGGCTTATGCGTCCAGCTCGTCTTCATTCTCCAGGTTGTGCCATACGTTCTGCACATCGTCGTCATCTTCCAGGTTGCCCAGCAGCAAACCCATTTTTTTCAGGTCCTCCGGCGCCGCCAGCGCCGTAAAACTGACCGGTAAATATTCTGCCTCCGCAGAGGTAATGGTGTAGCCTTTGGCCTCCAGGGCACTGCTTACCTCGTGCACCTTGGCCGGCTCGCAAGTAATCTCGAACAGGCCGTCGTCCATATCCACATCGTCGGCGCCGACCTCAAACGCGTCTTCCATCAGCTGTTCTTCGTCCAGGCTCTTTCCCTCGATGAGAATGATACCCTTCTGGTTGAACATAAACGCCACCGAGCCGGACTGGCCCATGTTACCGCCAAACTTGTCAAAATAATGGCGCATATTGGCCGCGGTGCGGTTGCGGTTGTCGGTGAGGGTTTCCACCATGACCGCCACACCACAGGGGCCGTAGCCCTCGTACAGGATGGTCTCGTAGTCGTCCTTCTCGCCGCCCTCGGCCCGCTTGATAATACGGCTGATGTTGTCGTTCGGGACGTTCATGCTCTTCGCTTTGGCAATCAGGTCCCGCAGCTTTCCGTTGGAGGCTGGGTCTGCCCCGCCGTCCCGCACGCAAACCGCTATTTCACGACCGATTTTCGTAAATATTTTCGCCTTCTGCGCGTCTGTTTTTTCCTTTTTGCGCTTAATATTGTTCCATTTGCTGTGTCCAGACATGGATACCCCTCCTGCCATTCCACTGAAAAAATATAACAATTTATTATAGCACAGTTTCCGGGCCTTTTCAAATGTGCGCCTGTCGCGTAAGCTTGTTTGCAAGCATGGACAGACATTTCATTTGCAGGAAATTCCCATGCCTAAGACCCTCAGCGCGCGCTTTCCGCTAGATGCCGCTGCCAGATCACCTCGAACAGCTCCTCCATGCGGGGACTTTCGCCCCGCAGGTACAGCCAGCCAAACAGCGCCTCCAGCCCGGTGGACGCCCGGTATTCCTCCACGCTGGCGTTTTTGGATACGGTGGCCTTGCTGGCGTTGCGCCCGCGGCGCACGATGTCTGCCTCCGCCTGGGTAAACAGCGGCTGCAGAACGGCCAGCGCCTGAAACTGCGCCTTCGCCGACACCATGGAAACCGCCTGCCGGTGCAGCGCACCCGGCGCCAGACGGCTGCCGGCCACCAAGCGGGTGCGCACCAGCAACTCCAGCACGCCATCGCCCACAAACGCCAGCTGCAAGGGCGAACGCTCGGAAAGGGATATGTCACTGTCTGGCATGGGGAACATCGCGCGCCTCCTCACTGGTGGTGTTTTCGCATTTTCGTCAGCACCTATCAGAAAACATAATCAAACTCGTACTCGCCAATTTTGATGGTGTCGTTCTCCTGCACACCCAATTCTTGCAGCTTTGCCAGCACACCGCTGGCTTCCAGTTGCCGCTGAAAATACTGCAGGCTTTCGTAGTCGTCCATGTCGCTGCCGTCTAAAATGCGCTCTAGCCATTGGGCATCGATGCGGAACACACCGTCCGCTTCTTTTTCCACCGTGTACGAGCGCGGTGCGGCGCCAATCTCCGGATGTTTGTATTCCGGGTGGTACTCTGCCGGCGGCGGTAGCTTTTTCACTTCATTGTAAATAAGGCGAGGCAGTTCCTTGGTTCCGATATGTGCTGCCGCGCTGATGGCGCGGAACAAATATCCCTGTTCCTCGATATATTCCTTGAACACGGCCACCTGTTCCTCGGTAGCAACATCGCATTTGTTGCCCAGCACAATCTGCGGGCGGGTGGCCAGTTCCGCGCTGAAGGCGGCCAGCTCCGCATTTATCGTTTTGAAATCCTCTATCGGGTCGCGCCCTTCACTACCGGATACATCCACCAGATGCAGCAGCAAACGGCAGCGCTCAATATGGCGCAAAAAATCGTGCCCCAGACCCGCGCCGCCCGCCGCACCCTCAATAAGTCCGGGAATATCCGCCGCCACAAAGCTTTCTTCTTCCCCCACGCGCACCACGCCCAGCACCGGTGACAAGGTGGTGAAGGGGTAGTTTGCAATTTTAGGTTTTGCCGCGGACAGCACGCTGATCAGGGTACTTTTTCCGACATTGGGAAAGCCAATGAGCCCAACGTCGGCAATCAGTTTCAGTTCCAGGCGGACATCCAGCACCTGGCCGGGCAGGCCGGGTTTCGCAAACCGCGGTACCTGACGGGTGGGGGTGGCAAAATGGGTGTTGCCCCAGCCACCGCGGCCGCCTTTTGCCACCAGCACCGGCTCGTTGCCGGAAATATCCGCGACCACCAGCCCGGTTTCATTTTCCAGCACCAGGGTGCCGCGCGGCACTTTGATAACAAGATCCTGCGCGTTTTTTCCGCTGCATTTGTTTGCACGGCCGTCCTCGCCATTTTGCGCGGCATATTTGCGCTTGTAACGAAAATCCATCAGGGTGGACAGGTTGTCGTCCGCCACAAACAGCACGCTGCCGCCACGGCCGCCGTCCCCGCCATCCGGGCCGCCCGCCGACACATATTTTTCCCGGTGGAAGCTGACACAGCCATTGCCGCCTTTGCCGGCTTCCACACGTATTCTGGCTACATCCACAAACATGCTGCATCCCTCCCTGGCGGACAAAATGACCGCCACATAAAAATACCGGGCCCTCCGGGGCCCGGCAAACGAAACATTTTACTGTTTGATCGAGACCTTCTTGCGGTCTTTGCCCATGCGCTCGAAGCTAACCTTGCCGTCTGCCAGCGCAAACAGGGTGTCATCGCTGCCGATGCCAACGTTCTCACCGGGGTGGATGTGGGTGCCGCGCTGCCGCACCAGGATGTTGCCGGCCAGGACAAACTGCCCGTCGCCACGTTTCACGCCCAATCGCTTGGACTCAGAATCGCGACCGTTTTTTGTTGAGCCAACGCCTTTCTTATGTGCCATGTTCTATCCCTCCTCCGGTTTTATTTCGCTGCAATTTCAGTAATTTCCACTTTGGTATACGGCTGGCGGTGGCCCATATGGCGCGCACTGCCCTTTTTGGGGCGATAGGTGATGATGTTCAGCTTTTTGCCTTTGCCGTTTTTCACTACGGTGCCTTTCACGGTGGCGCCGGCAACTGTGGGGGTTCCCACCTTTACCTTGCCCTCGGCACCCACGGCCAGCACATCTTCAAATACCACGGTGTCGTCTGCCTCGGCGGCAATTTTCTCAATGAAAATCACGTCACCTTTTTCCACGCGGTATTGTTTTCCGCCGGTTTTAATCACTGCATACATGGAAGTAACCTCTTTTATCAGTCTCGCTGGAGCCAGGCCAAACTGCGGCCAAAAGGGTGGCGGGCGTACCCGCACTTTCGCAAACCCCTCCCAAGCGGCCTTACTACTATACCACAGCGGCGAAGGATGTGTCAACCTTCGCCGCTGTAAGTGGTTTCTGCAATTTTTGCAGGCAGAAGACAGGCCCTATCCCCTCCGCCAAAAACAAACTTTCCGCTATCTGTTAGGCACGGACAAAAATCATGGTCACGCCGGAAATTTCCATGGAAACAGTGTCGCTGTCGGCATCATACACCAGCGGTGCCGTCATGGTCGAGTCGCTGATTTCATAACCGCCATCGACTTCTTTCCACTTGGCGGTGCCGCCGTCATCGCCGGGCAAAGACAATGTTGCTGTACCGTTGCTCTTAATCTCCATCTCGATTGCGGACATATCCTGCTCGGAAAGCTCCGAAAACTCTGCCACGCTGAACTCCTGGCCGAAAGCGCTCACGCTGTCCAGTTTCCAGGTACCCACGACCGGGGCGTTGCTGCCACAGGCAACAAGTGCAACCAGCACCAAAACTACCAAAACACCAGAAAGAACTTTTTTCATATCCATACTCCTTGATTATAATATTGGGCCATTCCCCAGCAGATTGACCCCCACGAGTACCTATTATAAGGGAGTCTAAAAATAAACGCAAGTACGAATCATTGAACGGACACCACCCATGTAGGTAAAAAAATACTCCCCAGCGCGCTTTTCCGCCAACAAAAGAGCATGCCGAGAAAATATACCAATCACTTGGATTTCTGCCTGACTGCGTTTATTTGTGACGACCTCCACGCTGGGCCAAATACCGGGCCAGGAAGGTGATGCCAACGGCAAATGCAACTATAAGCACCAGGTTTAAGGTGCTGGTTCCCATGCCGGAGGCTGTGGTGTCGCTGGTACCGGGCAACACACGGTCCCACCGTGGCAGAACCGCTGTGCACAGGGCGGCGGGAAGGGGCAGCATACTATTCTTCACACCACATGCCTCCTCATACCACACCTGCACGCATATTGTATATTCAAAAATCACATGTTCCAGGCGGTTCGCTGTGGCAGCGCCTTACCGCAAACGCGCCGCCGCTTTTGCGGTATTGGCCATCAGCAGGGCGCGGGTCATGGGGCCCACCCCGCCCGGCACCGGTGTAATGGCACCGGCCACCTCGCTGGCAGAGGCAAAATCCACATCACCACACAGCTTCCCCTGCGCGTCACGGTTCATGCCCACGTCTATCACCACTGCGCCGGGCTTCACCATGTCGCCGGTGATAAGGCCCGCACGGCCGGCCGCCGCAATCAACACATCCGCGGCGCGGCATTTCGCCGCCATATCGCAGGTTTTGGTGTGGCACACCGTGACGGTGGCGTTTTTCTGAATAAGCAGGCTGGCCATAGGCTTGCCCACGATGTTGCTGCGGCCCACCACCACCGCGTCTTTTCCGGCCAGGTCCACACCGCTGTGCTCCAAAAGATACAAGCAGCCCGCCGGGGTACACGGAACAAAGCTTTCCAGGCCCAGCTGCAGCCGGCCAATATTCACCGGTGTGAACCCGTCCACATCTTTTTCCGGGCGAATGGCCTCTATGACGGCATTTTCGTCTATGCCGTCCGGCAGGGGCAGCTGCACCAAAATTCCGTGAATCTTTGGGTCTTCGCCCGCCTGCTTTACCATTTGCAGCAGCTCCGCCTCGGAAATATCCCCGGACAGCCGCACCACTTCGCTTTCAATGCCGCACTCGGCACAGTCCGCCTCTTTACCCCGCACATATACCGCGGAGGCAGGGTCCTCCCCAACCAAAAACACCACCAGGCGCGGAATCACCCCCTGCTCTTTCAGGGCAGTAACCTCTTTCGCTACTTCTTCCTTCACCTGGGCGGCCATCGCCTTACCGTCAATCCGTTTCGCCGACATCGGTTTTCTCCTTTTTTGCATCAGTCGCCTGCGGCGCCTCTTTTTCTGCGGGGGGCACAGGCGTTTCTTTTCCTTTGGCCGCCGGGCTCTCACCGGCGGGCTTTCCCTCGGCTGGTTTTTTTGCAGCCGGTTGGTTTTCCGCGTCGTCCTGTTTTGCGGCCGGCTCTTTTCCGGTGTCCGCCGCAGTTTTCGCTTTCGCCGTGGTCTTAGCCACCGGTTTCTCTTTTGCCTGCGCGGTGGCTTCTTTTGCCTTGTCATTTGGGGTGGGCACCCCGTCGGTTTCGGTTTCCGTTTCCTGCTTTTTCAGAATATCCTGCGCCATGTGTTCTTTTTCTTCGTCACTGGGCTCGCGCGTGTTGGCCGGCCAGCTGACGGTAACCGTCTTTTCACCGTCCGCTGTCATCACCAATATTTCCGCAGTGTGCGGCGGAATTTCCGGCACCACCAGCGGCTTACCTTTGGTTTTGATGCGGGCAAAAATCCACGCCGCCAGCGCGCCCAGGAACAGCACCGCCGCCAGCACCTGGCTGACCCGCGCAGAGGTACCTACCATGAGGCTGTCGGTGCGCAACCCCTCGATGAAAAAGCGGCCAAACCCATACCACATGGCATAAAACAAAGCGATTTCGCCGTTGAAGCGGCGGTGCTTCCGGTACAGGAACAGCAGCAAAAAGCCCAGCGCACACCACAGGCTTTCATACAAAAAGGTAGGGTGTACCGGCAGGTTGGGATCTACCATAACGCCGGATTCCGCCAACTGCGCCTGGTAGCGGGTGAGGTACCCGGTGGTGGTGGGGCTTATCATGCCCCAGGGCAGGGTGGTGTTGCGCCCAAAAGCTTCCTGGTTAAAAAAGTTGCCCCAGCGGCCAATGGACTGGCCGATTAAAAAACCCATGCTGGCAACATCAAACATGGGCAGCAGCGGCACCTTTCGCACCTTACAGGTAACGGCGGCGCCCGCAAACGCAAACAAAATAGCGCCATAAATGGCAATGCCACCACTGCGCAGGTCTATTACCTGCAAAAAACTGTTATAGTCATATCCGCTGAAAATGACGTAATACAGCCGCCCACCCACAATGGCGCAAACGAACCCCACCAGGATTACGTCGATCATCCTGTCGCTGTCTATGCCAAACCGGTTGCACTGGGAAAACCCGAACAGCACCGCCAGAATAAGCCCCGCGGCAATCAAAACACCGTACCAGTATACATCTATCCCGAAGATAGAGAACGCCACGCGCGACAACTCCAAATGAAGGCCCAGGCCTGGAAAATCTATCAAGTTTGTCATAGTACACTCCTTTGCTTTCCCATTTCTTACCAATGAACACAACAGCGCGCCAAGCCATGCCCGTTTTAGGCGCTACACCGGCTGTACCGTAACAAAGGCGCTGGCCTCTTCCTGCAGCATATGCGCCAGCGTATCCTCCACATCCCGGATGGTAAGCGACGCTACCGCGGCCAGTTCCTTTTCCGGGGTGCGCCCGCGGAAATAACTGGCACACAGGGAAGACGCCACCCGCTCCACACTTTCCAGGTCGGCTATCCCCTCACCATACATCATTTTTTTGCAGGTGTCGAACTGTTCCGGGTCTATGCCGTCCTGGCGCTGACGGCGTATTTCAGCCAGCAGCTCCTGCCGCACACGGGCGGGGTCCGGGCTTTCACCGGTGAACATGAAATACAGGCAGTCTTTAAAGCAGCCGTATTCCCCGCCAAACCCGGGCTGCACCAGGCCCTCGTCATACAACCGGCGGTACAGTGCGCTGCTTTCGCCGCACAGCAGCTCGGTCAGCATATCGCACACCACCTCGGTTTTGGTGGTGTCCCCCTGCGGCGGTGTTTCCTTGAACCCCAGGCCAAACATCGGCATGGAAACCGACATGTGCAGTGTGTCTTCTTTTTTGGCAATCTCTTTGGGCTCCTGCGGAAAAATGCGCTCTACCGGGGCGGCTTTTTCCGCGCTCAGGCCCGCGCGCTGCACCGCAGCCACCAGTGTATCCATGGTAATGTTCCCTGCGGCGCACAGCGCCATGCCGGAGGGGCTGTAAAACGCATCGGTGCAGCTATACAGCATTTCCGGCGTGATCTCGGCGATGGTCTCCACCGTGCCGGCAATATCCTCCCGTACCGGGTGCCGGTGGTACAGGCATTTCAGCAGCGCATAAACACACCGCAGTTCGGCATAATCGTCGTACATTTTTATTTCCTGCGCGATGATGCCCTGCTCTTTTTGCACGGTTTTCGCGGTGAAATACGGGTGGCTGACAAACGACAGCAGAATATCCAGGTTTTTTTCAATCTGGTCTGTGGCGGTAAAAATATAGCTGGTGCGGTCAAACCCCGTGTAGGCGTTGGCGGAGGCACCCGTCTCGCCATACAGGGAGAAGGCATCCACCCCGTCCTCGTTTTCAAACATCTTGTGTTCCAAAAAATGCGCCACCCCGGCGGGTAGCTGCACGGTTTTGCCGTTCTGGCGAAACGCGCGGTCTATGGAACCGAACCCGGTGGCATAAATGGCGTGGACGGCGCCATAGCCCGGCATGGGCAACAGCCGCAGCGTAAGGCCGTTTGGCAGGACTTTTTCCTCAAACCGCAGGGCGGCGGCCGCCGCCGCGGGAAGCTGGTTTTCCATCAGGCACCCTCCTTTCCACGAATCAAGTACTGCACCGCCGGTGAAAAAGAGCGCATCGCCGCGCGTATATCTTCCCGCGTGACGCTGTCAATCAGGGCGGCGGCTTCGTCAATAGAGAGGTCGGTCATGCGCAGCCGCTCATTCAGCGCAAAAGACACCAGCGCGTCCGGGCTGTCCTTCGCGGCGGCATATCCAGTTTGCAGCGCCAGCCGCGCGTTTTCCAGTTCTTCCTCGCTTATCAGGTCCTGCTGCACGGTACGCAGCTCCTGTAAAATAGCCTCGCCCGCACGCTGGGCCATGTCGTGGTCCACACCGGAATCGATGGTGAGCACCCCGCTGAAAGCACCGTAGCCCGACGCGCAGTAATAGCACAGGCTTTGTTTTTCGCGTACGTTCATGAACAGGCGGCTGGTGGGCAGCCCACCGTATGCGGCGCTGGCCATGCGCATCACCGCCGCGCCGCGGGCATCGGTCTGCTGGCCGGAGGTGCACAGGATAGCCAGTTTCCCCTGCACGGTGTCAATTTCTTCGGAAAAATGCTGGAACTGCTGCGCCTGCGGTGCTGCCGCAGGCGGCAAAAACGCCACCGGCGCGCGCGCAATCGCGCCCAGCTGCGCCAGCAGCCCGGCAGCCACCTTTTCTTTGCTGACGCCGCACACCATTATTTCTACCTGCGCACGGGACAACAAATCGGTGTAGGCGGCATATATATCCGCCGGGGTCAGGGCGTCGATATCCTCCAGATACCCCGCGGACTCGATGCCAAGCGTGGTGTCCCCAAACAGTTTGCGCCGCGCCTGCCGCAGGCAATAGCTGCGCTTTTCGTTCATTTCACTGCGCAAATAATCCGCCTGTTTTGTTTTTTCAATCTCCACGTCCTCCGCCACGAACACGCCGTCATTCAGCTTGGGCGCAAACAGCAGCTGGCACAACAGCGCCAGGTATTCGCTTTCCAGGTCTTCCCCGTGCAGCGCATACTCGCTCTTCAAGCCGGAAATGCCCATAAGCACCACACGGTTTTCGCCCACGGCAGAGCTTTCACTGGACAGTTCCGCGCCATACAGCGAAAACAGGCGGCGGGACAGCTGGATGGGGTCCGGAATGGCGGCGCACCGGCGCTCCAGGATATGCGGCAGCACCGCCAGCGCGGTGGCATCCTGCCGGCGGCCCGGCAGCACCAGATGCACGGAAATTTTGCACCGTTTAAATTTTTCGCCCGGTATATCCGTTAAAAACACGCCGGGCGCCAGTTCAGTTCGGTTCATATTGGGTGGGTTCCTTTTCTGGGTGGTTTATTTGCCAACGAAGTGAGGGCCGCGCGAAAACCGGCTTTCGCATGGCCGGACAGGGCGGCCTGCAAAGGGTGTGATACCACGCCCCTTTTGGCGAAATGCGCCGGGGACACAAAGGGCAGGACCTGTCACGCGGTATAATCCCTTTATTCTGTTCTTTCGGGTTTTGGGAACTTGTGTCGGGAAATTTTGGGATTCCGGGATAGCCATTACAACAGTCGCGTTATCTATTCTGTATACAATGCCATATGCAACGGCAAGATGTATATAAACCATACCTGCGTTCATTCATACATCCCACCGTGCCGGCAATACCAACCCATGGCTCCTACACAAAAAACCATGTCTCCTGTTTACCGGCCAGCCATGGCGCCAGCGGTAACGCCATCGCCACGCCCGCGTCACTGCCGGCCGCAGCATCGCTGCCATCATCCGGCGGCACGCCGCCCGTATCCGGCAGGGCCATCAGGTATTGCTCCAGACAGATGTTGTTCTGCATAATGGTGGCCGCGTCCTCTTTCCCCACATAGCGGAAATGGTACGGCTGATAGTCAATGCCGGTGAACGCGGTTTGGTTTTCCGGAAACCGCAGAATGAAACCGTGTTTGGCACAGTTTTGCATCAGCCACGAAAACTCCGGCGTTTGGGCAAAACCTGCGTCCACCTGCTGATAGGCGCCGGTCTTAAAGTCTACACCAAGGCCGGTCTGATGGTCGGAATAGCCAAAGAGCGGGTCAATGCGGTTTGCTTCTTCCTCGCTCAGGCCCTGGGCTACCAGGTCGTTGTGTTTTTTATCTTGGGTGGCTTTCCCGCGATAGGCGGAGTCCACCTCCAGGCTGTATCCCTCGTTTGCGTTGCAGTCCTCTATCATCAGCTTCAAATCCTCGGCTGCGCGGGAATCGAACATATGGCCAATGGGCGACACCGGCACCAGCTCCGGCTCAAAGCCTTCCGGCATGGGCACCTGCGGGTTTACCAGCAGCAGGTTCCAGGCGGTGGGGTCGCTTGCCACCGGCCAGGTAACGCCCTGTACATCGGAAACATCCGACGAAACCTGCGAAATAGAGGACGGGGTCTTGGGCTTTTCCCCGCTGCTGAAAATGGCACGGAAAATCATGACGATGCACAGCACCAGCAGCACCGCCGCCAGCGCAAACGCGCCCAGCAGCAAAATTTTCTGCATTCTTTTTTTCTGGCGCCGCCGGGCTTTTGCCTCTTGATGGCGGCGGTATTCTTCCTCCTCGGGAGAGCGGTCGCGGGGCCGTTCGTCTCTGTCTGTCGGCATGGCACTCACCTCGTCCTCTTGGGTACTGTTGGGAACTGCATGTGCTGGTGTTACGTCGCGTTTGCCACTACTTTTCGTACATTCGATATATTTTTCATCTTGCTAAGCCAATGAAGCGCCCAGACCACAAAACCGCCTACCGCCCATTGTATAGTAAACCCTGAAAATATAGATGTATTTATTATAGCGCCGATGGACGCCCCTGACAATAGGCCAATTGCCTATGCAGGTTGGCCGGTGGTGCAGGCACTGTAGATACTTGTATCTGTTGGAAGGCAAACGGAGGGGTATTATCACCTGCTCCCAATATCTTTCCCAGATAGATACAAAAAAGAAGCCCAAAACAGCAGGACTTCTTTTTCTGTGTGATTCCCAATTCATGGTTTTTTATGCGGTACGGCATACCAGCAGCTACCGTTTATTTTTCCCACTTCGCGTATCGTCCTATTCCATGAAGGCATCATGGATGGCGGCCACCGCACGGTCCGCATCCGCTTCGTCAATAAGCACCGAGATTTTTATTTCGCTTGTGGACACCATGCGGATGTTGATTCCCGTCTCGTACAGTGCTTCAAACATGGTGGCGGCCACGCCGGAATGGCTTTGCATGCCGGACCCTACCACGCTTACCTTGGCCACGCCGGTCTCCACCACGACTTCTTGCCCGCCAAACAGCGCCAGGTTGTCAATAAGAATCTCCCGCACTGTCTCGGCGTCATCCAGCGGTACCGTGAAGATGATATCCTTGTTTCCTTCCCGTCCACTGGACTGCAGGATGATATCCACGTTCACCTTTTTCTGTGCCATCAGGCTGAACACCTTAAAGGAAATGCCCGGCACATCCGGCACATCCATAATGGAAGCCACCGCTACCTTTGTGTCTTTTGTAACCCCTTTTACCAGCATGCCTTCGTTCATATCCAAAACCTCCTTGACGATGGTTCCGGGCGCCGGGTTCATGCTGCTCAGCACTTCCAGCTCCACGCCATATTTTTTTGCCAGTTCCACACTGCGGTTGTTCAGCACCTGCGCACCCAAAATAGCCAGCTCCAGCATTTCGTCAAAAGAAATGACGTCTAGCTTGCGGGCGCTGGGTACAATGCGCGGGTCGGCGGTGTACACGCCGTCCACATCGGTAAACAGCTGGCAGCGGTCCGCCTGCAGCGCCGCCGCAATGGCCACCGCGCTGGTATCCGACCCGCCGCGCCCCAGCGTGGTAATATCGTCGTTCACATTTACCCCCTGGAACCCCGCCACCACCACCACGCGGCGCTTGTCTATTTCGCTTTGAATGCGCTCTGTGTCCAGGTTTTTTATGCGGGCCCGGCCATAGGACCGGTTGGTTTCAAACCCGGCCTGCCACCCGGTCAGGCTGACGGCGGGACAGCCCAGTTCCTCCAGCGCCATGGCCAGCAGCGCAATGGTAATTTGCTCGCCGGTGGACAGCAGCACGTCCATTTCGCGGGCGCTGGGGTTGTGGGATATTTCCGCCGCTTTTACCAGCAGTTCATCTGTGGTATCCCCCTGGGCCGATACCACCACCGCCACGTCGTTGCCCTGGTTAAAGGTGTCGGCCACAATGCGCGCCACGTTAAAGATACGGTCACGATCCTTTACCGACGAACCGCCAAACTTTTGTACAATCAATGGCATAAGAATCCCTCTATCTGTTTTTCTGATTTTGTGTTCTTGCTTTTATTTTAGGCAAAGTATCTATTGGAATATTCCGCTGTTTATTGCGAAAACAATTTTTCCATGACAGGCAGCCGGTTCATATCAGCCGGGCGCCCATGTTGTCGGCAGCCAGGCGCTGCAGCCGGTAATGCCCAGCCAGGCCACCGCCATCTTGGGCGGTACGCAGGGCATCCTCTGCCGCCGGCCAAAAGGCGGTGTTGCTTTTTTCCACGATGGCCAGCACCGACGGCCCCGCCCCACTTACGCAGACCGCCGCCGCCCCGCAGGAAAGCGCCAGCTGGAAAACCTCCTGTGCGCCGGGCATCAGCGAAAACCGGTACGGCTGGTGCAGCTTGTCACCGGTGACCACCGGCAGCAGATCCACCCGCCCCTCGCACAGGGCCGCCTGCACCAGCGCCGCGCGCGACAAGTTGTACACCGCGTCCCGGAACGGCACCTCTGCCGGCAGCACGCCCCGCGCTTTGTCGGTGGGCAGCTCGTAATCCGGCACAAACACCGCGAAGGTGAACAGCGGCGAAATCTCTTTTTTCACACTGTATACCCGGCCTTTTTCAATGCAGCTGGCTACACACCCGCCCAGCAGCGCCGGGGCCACGTTGTCCGGGTGGCCCTCCATGCCGGCGGCAATGGTCAACAGTTCCTCCCGGGTGCAGGGGTTGCGCAGCAGGGCGTTTGCCCCAATAAGCCCCGCCACAATGCAGGCCGAGGACGAACCCAACCCCTTTGTTACGGGAATGGGGCTGCGCTGCCGCAGTTCCAGGCCCTTGAACGGACGGCCACACTCCTGGTACAGAACCTGCGCCGCATGGTAAACCAGGTTGTCCGGGCCGGTGGGAACCGGCTGGCCATCTTCACTGACTACTGTGCAGCCTTCCGCTTCCTGGAAGGACACTGTGTTGCCCAGCGCCAGCGCCAGGCCAATGGTATCAAACCCCGGGCCCACGTTGGCACTGGTGGCCGGCACAAAAACCGTAATCATGTCGTTTTCTCCCTAAAGCAACGGGGCTGAACCTCCTATACCAGTGGCGCCCCACTTTCGTGCTTTGCTCTATTATTGGCCTTGGCTAACATCAAGACGCATGGCGTCTTATTGGCACGCCAACGGCCGGCACGCAACTCATCGCCAGATTTTCATCGCCAGCGCCACTTTGCACCCGTCTTTTTCAAAGGCATGGCATACCGCATCCAGTTCCGCAGGGGTAAGGCCACACACCGCCGCCGACGTATCGCCTTCCAGCAGGCGAACATCGGTCGCTGTGGGCGCCTGCAGCTTTTGGATGCACCCGGCGTCCTGCATGCGCAGGTACCATTCATACCGGCCGTTGTCGGCATAGCAACCCTCGATGGGGTGCGCAGGCTGCCAGAACAGGCTGTCGTGAATTTTCACCCCTTCGCGCAGCGCGTCAATGGCGTCCGCCACCACCGCGCTGGCGGTAGGTAATTTGCCGGCGCCCTTGCCGTAAAATACCACGTCCCCCAGCATATCATTGCCAACCTGTACCGCGTTGAAAACATCCTCCACGCCGGCAAGCTGCTGGTTTTTGTCCACGATCATAGGTTCTACACCACAGGCCAATGGCCCGTCCTCGTCCCTTTTTGTCCAGGCAATCAGCTTTACCGCGCCGCCCAGCTCCGCTGCTGCACGCATATCCTCAGGGGTGACGTCACGGATACCACGGGCAGAGACGTTCTGCGGGTACACATGGCTGCCGAACGCCAACGAGGCCAAAATGGCAATTTTACGCTGGGCATCAATGCCGTCCACGTCGGCGGAGGGGTCAATGGTTTCCGCATACCCCAGCGCCTGGGCCTCTGCCAACGCCTCTGCAAAATTCATGCCATCTTTTTCCATGCGGGTCAGCATGAAGTTGGTGGTGCCATTCACGATGCCCGCCACCGACTGAATACGGTTCGCCGCCAGGCACTGGTGCATAGGGGTAATGATGGGGGTGCCGCCACCCACGCTGGCCTCGAACAAAAAGCACACACCATTTGCTTTGGCGGTGGCCAGCAGCTCGGCCCCGTGGGTGGAGACCAGTTCCTTATTGCTGGTGACCACGTGGCGGCCGCTTTCCAGCGAACGGGTGACGAAATCCAGCGCATACTTGGTGCCGCCGATGGTTTCCACCACCACCTTCACCTCAGGGTCCGCCAGGATGGGATCCAGGCTTTTCACAAACAGCGCGGCGTCGGGGCTAGCGGAAAAATCCCGGATATCACAGATGTATTTAACGCTTAATTCCTCACCCAAGCGGCGCTGAATACCCGCCGCATTCCGGCGTAGCACCTCCAGTACACCGCTGCCCACCGTACCAAACCCCAGGATTGCCAGTTTTGCCATCGCTTTGTACCCCACTTTGAAAGTTTCTGTTTGCTGATTTTTCTTGATGATTCCGTCCTATTACCATTACATCAGCATTCTACCAAAGCTTTTTCACAGAATGCTTTTGAGTGACTTATGCAAAATATTTCTACTGTTCGTTCTTATTTGTGTATTGATTTACGCAATTACGGCCTTGCCTTATTCGCTACCCGTTCGCACGAATGTCGACCACCGTTCTTTGCTTTTTCAGGCTGGCGCACAGTTCGTCCAGGGTCATGCGCATGCCGTCGGTGCGCACCGTAACGGTGGCGGTGGCCGCCCCGTCTTCCGGGACGCTTTGGTTTATGGTCACCACACCGGCGCCCGCCGCCGATATCCCGGCCAGCAGCGCCTGCAGCGCGCCGGTCTCATCCAGCAACGAGGTGGTAAGCGTAACGATACCCTCCCCGGTGTTGGCGCGAAACACGCTGTCCCTATATTTATAGTATGCGCTGCGGCTGATGCCGGCCAGGCGCACTGCCTGGGAGACATTCTTTGCTCCCTCCCCGGCCAGTAACTCCTTTGCCTTCAGCACCCGCAAAAACACCTGTGGCAGCACCGATGCCTCCACCAGCAGGTACTTCTTTTTTTCCATGCTGTTCACCCCACAAGCACACATGTACTCCTACAGCATACTATAGCATATGCCCTGCCGGCTGACAAGAATTCTTGCTATTTTTGCCCCATTGCATAAAACATGGTGTTTTTTGGGAGATTTTGCTGCCGGGTTGCACAAGAAGGCTGGCCAGTGGGTCACATAAATTGCTTTCCACCGGTGGACACTTTTTGTGCTGTACACACAGCCAGAACATATTTCTACCTGTCGGCGGGCGTTTGCTGAAGCCGTGTATTTGCCAAAACCAACCTTATAAAATACTTTTTATCCCTTTGGCCAGCTCCATCAGTACCGGCGCCGTGTTCAGCGCGGGGTCACGGATGGCCAGCCCCAGCAGCTCGTGCAAAACCTGGCCACAAGCCTCCCCACGTATTCCTGCATAGCGCAGCATGTCGCCGTTTATGGCCAGATCCTTCAGGCGATAAGGTTCCTGAGCGGCTTCCAGCGCGGCAAACAGGGCCGGCTCCCCGCGAAACTTTGGCGAAATAGCTGCGAATGTATCCGCCGTCGGAGCATATCCTTCCGGCAGATCGACATCCTGCAGTTTTTGCTTCAGCACCAGCAGATCCTGCGCCGGGCCCAGGCGGTACAGCCGCGTGTACTGATTCAGCATGGAAACAAACCGCGCGGAAAAACGGAACGCACCGCTTACCCGGTCGGTGTCTGCGCCGCACAGCGCCAGCAGCCCCCACCACCGGCAGAGGCCGCGCCGTGGCATCTGCGCCAGCGGCGCGAGTGGCTGGTCATAGGCAAGGCCATACCCGGCAAGACCACCCGCCTTCAGCAGCGGCGCCATCGCCGCCGGGTCTGTCGACAGCAAAATGCGCTCCAGCTCCGCGCGCACCCGCTCGCGGGAAAGTGTGGCGATGCTTCCGGCGGCCTTCTTTGCCGCGGCCAGGGTAGCCTTTTCCGGCGAAAAGCCCAGCACCGCCGCGAAGCGGAACAGGCGTAAAATGCGCAAAGGATCTTCGCTAAACCGCTGGGCCGGGCTGCCCACACAGCGCAGCTGCCGGTTTTCTATATCCTGCCGGCCGCCATAGGGATCTGTCAGTTCCTGCCCATCCCAAGCCATAGCATTTATGGTAAAATCGCGGCGGGCCAGGTCCGCCCGGATGTCCGGCACAAAATGCACCGTGTCCGGATGGCGCCGATCGGAATAAGCCCCCTCGGTACGGCAAGGGGTTACCTCGCACACTGCGGCGCCAAACGGCAGCTGTACCGTGCCACACACGCCGCCAATAAGGCGGGCGCCCGGCAATACCTTTAGCAGGGTTTCAGTAGGCAAGGTGGCCGCAAAATCCCAGTCTGCCGGGGTTTCACCGCGCAGTAAATCCCGCAGGGCACCGCCCACTACATAGCCCTGCCCGCCCGCCGCGCGTATGGCAGCCAGCAGGGCATCCGCCTCTTTTGGCAGTGTTATCCGCACCGGCAGCACCTCCTTATCCGGCAAAAATGGTATATTGAAATCTACTGGAGCTCTCACAAAAACCCACCCATAGTATACCATATTTTAGGGGAGGGTTTTCGCATCCCATGAACGAGGGTATCTGCCATTTCGGACAAAATTGTGGTATACTTTGGTAAGAACAAATTTACGGCATCATACCCCGAAAGAAGGTTGCCGCATGGCCTTTTCACTCAGTGATACACTAAAAACCCCAAAAAACCTCCACTTCATTGGCGTGGGGGGCAGCGGTATGTATCCGCTGGTGCAAATTTTGCTGGCGGCCGGGCACCACATTTCCGGCAGCGATGTGAACGAAGGCAGCATCCTGGACTATGAGCGCAAGCAAGGGGTCCGGGTGCTGATGAGCCACGCGCCGGAAAATGTGCACGGCGCAGACCTGGTAATATATTCCGCGGCCATTCCCGCCACCAACCCGGAACGCAGCGAAGCATACCGGCTGGACATTCCGTGCATTGAGCGCAGCGTGATGCTGGGGTATGTTGCGTCGCTGTACGCCATGCCGCTGTGCATTGCCGGTACCCACGGGAAAACCACCTGCACCGGCATGACGGTGCAAATTTTGGAAATGGCCGGGCTGGATCCCGCCGCGGTCATTGGCGGGCAGCTGCCGTTAATAGGCGGGTATGGCAAAAGCGGCACCGGCAAAGCTATTGTGGTGGAGGCGTGCGAGTACCACAACACTTTCCTGGAGCTGCGGCCGGACACCGCCGTGCTGCTAAATGTAGACGATGATCATCTGGAGTTTTTTGGTGATATGGATCACCTGAAGGCAGCGTTCCGGCAGTTTTGCGCGCTGGCCAGCGGGGCGGTGCTGTACAATGGCGACGACGAAAACTCCCGGGAGGTGGTGGCCGGCCTTTCGGTGCCGCTCACTTCGTTCGGCCTGGCGGAGGGGTGCGCGCTGCGCGCAGTAGATTTGGCAGAGCACAAACCCGCTTTGTGGGGGTTCACCGTCCTGGAAAATGGACAGGAGGCCGGCCGGATAGAACTGTCCGTTCCCGGCCAGCACAATGTATACAACGCTCTGGCGGCCTACGGCTGTGCCCGCCGAGCCGGCGCCACCGCGGCGGACTGCGCCATGGGGCTAGCTGCGTTTGGTGGCACCGGCCGTCGATTCGAGGTGCTGGGACAAAACCACGGCATTACCATTACCGATGACTATGCCCACCACCCCACCGAACTGAAAGCCGTACTGTCCTCCGCAAAAGAAATGGACTATGGTGCCGTGTGGGCGGTGTTCCAACCCTACACCTACAGCCGTACCGAGATGCTGCTGGACGATTTTGCCGCGGTGCTGCCCATTGCCGACCACGTGGTGATGACCGCCATCATGGGCGGCCGGGAAAAAGCAGAAGACTATACTATTACCACCGCGGACCTGGCCGCCAAAATTCCGGGCAGTGTGTGGTTTGAAACCCAGGAAGAAGTGGCGCAGTACGTGATGGCCCACGCAAAACCCGGGGACCTGGTGCTTACACTGGGCTGTGGCGACATATACAAATGCGCGCACAGAATGATGGAGCTGTAACGGCACCCTGTCGCGGCAACGGCGCAGAATAGCAGCACCGCGCAGAATATACAGAACATCCCCCGGGACCCTGTTGAACAGGTTCCCGGGGGATGTACAATACCGAGACAAAATTCACAACCGTTCCAGCACCACAAACGCGATGGCAAGACCGGCGTCATGCGTCAGCGACAGGTGCGCCGTCAGGCCGTTTTCGTCGCACCAGGCTTTTGCCGCGCCGGACAGCTGGAAAACCGGCGCACCGGAAGCCTGGCGCAGGGCCGCTATCTCCGCCAAGGCAAACCCGCCCAGGCCCTTGCCTGCCGCCTTCAGGAACGCTTCCTTCGCCGCATAGCACCCCGCGGCGCTTTCGGCGGCGTGCTTTTCCCCGCGGGAGGCAAACAGGTCCCGCTCTGCCGGGCTGAACACCCGCGCGGCAAAATGCGGTTTCGCCATGCTTTTGGCTATGCGCTCCACCTGGGTACAGTCCACTCCCAGCCCATAGATCATAACCGCCGCCCCCCTCCTATATCAAATGTGCTCGTATGCTTTAAATACTATTTTATCGCGCGGCCTCCCCCTTGTCAAAACCCGGCCACCGTGGTATACTTCCCCCAGGAAACGCGATGACGAAGGAAAGTATCCGTTTTGCCGCCCGGGCGCCGTGCCCGATAGAGAAGAATGCCTTGGCTGCGAGCATTCCGGTGTGCAAAGCGCGTGAAGTTCCCTTCCGAGCGGTTCGGCTGAACCGGGTTTTCCCGCACTAGGCCGGAACGGGCCCGCCCGTTACAGGGGCATGGATGTGACCTATATTGGGCACATCTGCGAGTGTTTGCCGGGCAAATGCCATACGGCAAAAACAAGGGTGGTACCGCGGAAGTTTCAGCTTTCGTCCCTTTTGGGGGATGAGGCTGTTTTTTTTATTGGCCAACGAAGCGAGTGCCGCGCAAAACAAAGTTTTGCATTGTCGAGCGAGGCCGGCCGAGAATGGTTTAATACCCCGCGGCGCACCCAATAGAATAAAGGATGGCGGCCTACGGGCTGCCGCGGAACATGCGCCCAAACGGCGCGGGGGCGGGGCTTGCCCCCGCGGTATGATACCATTCATTGGTTTTTCACACAGCAGAATACGCAAAACAAAAAACAGGGTGGTGCAGATGAAACAACAACTGGAGAACATTCGTGCAGAGGCCGCGGCGCTGATCGCCGATGCCGCGGACACCGCGCAGCTGGAAAGCCTGCGGGTACGCTTCCTGGGAAAAAAAGGCGAGGTGACCGCCATTTTGAAGCAGATGGGCGCGCTGTCGGCAGAGGAGCGGCCCATCATTGGTGCGCTGGCAAATGAAGTGCGTGAGGAAATAGAGGCGGCTATCCGAAGCCGCAGCGAAACACTGGCCGGCGCGGCACTGCAGCAGCAACTGACGCAGGAAACCATCGATGTCACGCTGCCGGGCCGCCTGCCCCCCATGGGCGGGCGCCATCCGCTTAGCAAGGTGCTGGCGGAACTGCAGGAAATCTTCCTCGGTATGGGGTTCGACGTGGTGGCCGGGCCGGAAGTGGAGTATGATAAATACAATTTTGAAATGCTGAACATGCCCAAAAGCCACCCCTCCCGCGACACACAGGATACCTTTTATATCACCGAAAACATCCTGCTGCGCACCCAGACCAGCCCCATGCAGATACGCACCATGATGGAAACGAAACCGCCCATCCGCATCATTTGTCCCGGCCGGGTGTACCGCAGCGACCCCGCCGACGCCACCCATTCCCCCCTCTTTAACCAAATAGAGGGCCTGGTGGTGGATGAGGGCATCACCTTCACCGACCTGAAAGGCACGCTGGAGGTGTTTATCCACCAGCTGTACGGGCCGGACACCAAGACCCGCTTTCGCCCGCATCATTTTGCCTACACAGAACCGTCCGCCGAAATGGACATGAGCTGCTTCCGCTGCGGCGGGAAGGGCTGCTCCTTCTGTAAGCAGGAGGGCTGGATCGAAATATTGGGCTGCGGCATGGTGCACCCAAAGGTGCTGGAAAACTGCGGCATCGATTCTGCCAAATATTCCGGGTTCGCTTTTGGCGTGGGGCTGGAACGCATCACGCTGATGCGCTACGACATAGACGACATGCGGCTGCTGTACGAAAACGACCTGCGCTTTTTGCGACAGTTTTGAAAGGGGAACGCGAAACATGAAATTACCACTGAAATGGGCGCAAAGCTTTGCGTTCTTCACCACCACACCGGAGGAATTCGCCGCGAAGATGACCATGAGCGGCTCCAAGGTGGAAACCTATGACAGCGAAGCCTGGCGAATGAAAAATGTAGTCATTGGGCGCATTGCCGCTATAGAACGGCACCCGGACTCAGACCATTTATGGATTTGCCGGGTGGATATTGGCGACGGCGCCAGCGTGCAGATCGTAACCGGGGCGCAAAACCTGTCCGGGGGCGAACTGTGCCCGGTGGCGCTGCATGGTGCCAAACTGCCAAACGGCACCGAGATAAAACGCGGCAAGCTGCGCGGGGTGGAGTCCGAAGGCATGCTGTGCAGCCTGTCGGAACTGGGCCTTACCCTGGGCGATTTCCCGCATGCGGTGGAGGACGGCATCCTGACGCTGGAGGAAGACGTTGTCCCCGGCACCGACGCCGCCGTGGCGCTGGGCATGGACGACGTGACCTTTGAATTTGAAATTACCCCGAACCGGCCGGACTGCCTGTCGGTACGGGGGCTTGCGCGGGAAGCCGCCGCCACCTATGGCGTGCCGTTCGAGGATCATATTCCCACCCTGTCCGCCGGCAGCGGCGATAGCCACACCCTGCTGCGGGTAAAAATAGAGGCGGATGACATCTGCATGCGCTATTCCGCCGCCATGGTGGACAACGTGCGCATAAAAGAAAGTCCCCGCTGGCTGCGGGAGCGGCTGCGCCATGCCGGTGTGCGGCCTATCAACAACATCGTGGATATCACGAACTATGTCATGCTGGAATATGGCCAGCCGATGCACGCGTTCGACTACGCCTATGTGAACGGCGGGGCCATCACGGTGCGGCGTGCCCGGGCGAATGAACAGATTGTAACGCTGGACGACGTGCAGCGCCCGCTGGAGGAAGACATGCTGGTGATTGCCGACGAGCAGGGTCCCATCGCGGTAGCGGGTATCATGGGCGGCGAATATTCCGGCGTGTATGATACCACGAAGCAGGTGGTGTTTGAATCGGCCAGTTTCCATGGGCCCAGCGTGCGCTCTACCTCCAAAAAGTTGGGGCTGCGCACGGAATCCTCCACCCGGTTCGAAAAAGGCCTGGACCCTGAAAACGTGGCGCCGGCGCTGCGCCGGGCACTGGAACTGGTGGCGGAACTGGACGCCGGCGACGTAATGGAGGGACTCTTGGACGATTACCCCGCGCCGCGGGAAACCCGCGCCATACCGCTGCGTGTGGATGCCATTAACAACCTGCTGGGGATAGAACTATCCCGGCAGGAAATGATTGCCCTGCTGTTGCCGCTGGATTTCAAAATCCAGGAGGATTTGGTGGTGATTCCCACCGCCCGCGCCGACGTCTCGCGCGACTGCGACCTGGCAGAGGAGGTTGCACGGTTTGTGGGGTACAACAAAATCCCTTCCACAGTTATGCGCGGCGTTGCTGCCGCCCGCCCCACCGCACGGCAAACTTTCGATGAAATGTGTTGCACGCTGCTGGCGGGGTACGGCTTATGGGAGTGCCAGACCTTCAGCTTTTACAGCCCCAAATGCTTTGATATAATCCGCGTGCCGCAGGACGATGCGCTGCGGCACGCTGTAAAAATCATGAACCCGCTGGGCGAGGACACCTCCATCATGCGCACCACCGCACTGCCCAGCATTCTGGAGGTAGCCGCGCGAAACTGGGCTGCCCGCAGCGAAAGCTGCGCCGTGTTTGAGCCGGCCACCGTGTATATTCCCGGGTCAGACGAAAATGCCCTGCCGGACGAGTGGCCGGTAATGACGCTGGCGGCCTATGGCAGCGAGTGGGATTACCTTTCCATGAAAGGCATGGTGGAGGCACTGTTTGCCGCCGCGGATATCCAGGAGTTCACCATCCGGCGCAACGGCACGGGTACCAGCTACCATCCCGGCCGTTGTGCGGACATATATGTGTCGCTGCCGGCGAAGGACACCACAGGCGGTGCATCCACAGAACATAAGCTTGCCACCATCGGAGAAATCCACCCGGCGGTATGCGCCGCCTATGGTATAAAACCGCGTGTGGTGGCGGCAGAAATTCGCATGGACATCCTTTTTGCCGTACGCGGCGCTACACCGCAGTACCGGCCGCTGCCAAAGTTCCCTGCCACTACACGGGACCTGGCGCTGGTGGCAGATGCCGCTGTGCCTGCCGCCGATATCGTTGCCATCATCCGCAAAGCCGCTGGTAAGCGCTTGGAGGCGCTGTCTCTGTTCGACGTGTACACCGACGAAAAGCTGGGCACCGGCAAAAAAAGCCTGGCATACAATCTGGTGCTTCGCGATGCGGACACCACCCTGACCGACCAGGACGCCGATGCCATCACCACAAAGATTTTGAAAAACCTGACGGACATTGGGGTCGTATTACGCAGCTAAAGCTTGCTTCTTTTTCACGCCGCCTCGCTAAAAAGCTGGGCGGCGGTTTTGTTTTTGTCGGTATTGATTTTTTGTACCGACATATGACAAGATATATATCCATATGAATATTGTCCGTTTGTGCCATTCACCGTTTCTATCCGTACCCAGCTGGCAGAACTCGTCATTTCAAAGCCAGGTTTTTATGTGGATACAATCTTCGCGGCTACCCTTGCCATCAAAAAACCATTTTGCCACCACGGGCTGCTTCGTCCGTTCCCGCACTGGGTGGCTTCTTTTCTATAAGACCGTTCATGTTTTGCATTAATGACATCATGTTTTATATTAATTTCGAATTTTATGCTTTTAATTCCTTGTTTGCGATTTTATTTTTCTGCCGACATTGCTTGGCAAAATCCCCTCTCCCCATCGAAGACCGACGCTTGCAATTTTGCTGGGTTTGTACTATAATATGGTTCCAAAGGACGGGGATCATAATTAAGGAGGGGACCTGTATGAGCGACTCCACCACCACCATTTTTTCCGTATATGATGATGCGGATAGTGAGATTAAGCAGATCCTGACCGAAGTGTATAGCGCGTTAAAACAAAAGGGATACAATCCCATTAACCAGATTGTCGGGTATATCCTTTCTGAGGACCCCACCTACATTACTACCTATGGTGGCGCACGCACCAAAATTTGCAAGGTAGACCGCGATGATATCTTGCAGGAGCTTGTAAAGAATTATCTTGGTGAATGAGTACAAATTGTTCACTGCCCCGGGCGCTGTCCCCGGGGCAGTTTTATTTTGCCCAGTCTTGGGCGGGTTTTCCACATTAACATATAGGCCCCGGTAAACAAAAAACTTTTTCTGACAAAATATACAGAAATATGCCCTGCCGAGCGGCGACACCCTGGCAGCAGTGGGCACAGCTTTGTTTGCAATGCACTGCCGCTTTTGCTATACTAAATGATAGTTTTGGGCCGGTCTTTCTTCCTAGTATTTTGGCCGGCCCGGCCTTCCCGCAAATGAAGACAAAAGGAAGTGAATGCACCATGAGCGATGCCGCCACACCGCAGCTGCAGGCAAAGCGTCCTGCCTTACGCCGGCATATCATCGCACTGGCGGTCATCCTTATTCTTTGTGTCGGCATCTTTTTGTGGGTGGGGGCCACCTACCTGCCGGATGGCATAGGCCGGTCCGAGCGGGTACTGGTGAACGATGACTATTCTGTGGCACAGGGGCCGCTATCCGCCGGGGACGAGCTGCGCCAGGATATGGTGGTGCAGGGGGAACTATACGGCGTGGTGCTGGACGTTGCTACCTATGGCCGCGTGGCACAGGGAACACTGCATCTGCGGCTGGTGGACGATGCTGGCAATGTGGTGGCACAAAATGACACCGACATGACCACGCTGCTGGACAACACCTTTCACGGCTTTGCGTTCGACGCCCCGGTAGATGCCGGCAGCGGCGCCCGGTACACATTGGTTATTACGTCGTCCCCCGCCACAGCGGAGGATGTGCTGGGTTTTTGGCGCAGCGACGGCCCCGCCCGGGACATCGTTACCCCAAAGGATGCCACCCCCACCTATGACCTGCGAGATTTCACTCTGGCGGAAAACGGCGCCACCGTGGACGGTACACTGGCACTGCAATACCTCACGGCCTATTCCGGGGACTTCATCATCGGCGCTTACGCTTTCTTTTCGGCGGTACTCACCGCATTTTTCCTGCTGCTATATGTTTTGTTGTTTGTTCGCAAAACGCCTGTCCACCGCATAGTCTTGTTCTGTGCACTGGTGCTGGGCAGCGTGTTTCTGTTCCTGATTCCCCCGCGCACCGCGCCGGATGAATATGTGCATATTGCCAGTACCTATCACAACACAAACGTCCTGTTTGGCCAGCCGGAACTGGGTGCAGAGGGCAGCCTGACCGTGCGCGCCGGCGACGAAATGATGCTGGAAAATTATGACTATGACGGTACCGGCATTTTCGCCTACCAGGACATGTACGAAAACCTGTTTGCGCGCGCGCCCGGCGGCGACGCGGTGGTCATTCCCGCGCGGGTCAGCAATTTCTTTCCCCCGCTGTATTTTGTGCAGACACTGGGGGTTGCGCTGGCGCGGCTGTTCGGGTTTGGCCGGGTGGGGTTGTTGCTGTGCGGCCGTCTGGCAAACCTTATTTTCTATGCGGTGGTGCTTTCCCGCGCGGTGAAACGCATGCCGGTGGCAAAACCGCTGCTCGCCTGCCTGGGCCTGTTGCCCATGTGCCTGCAGCTGGCTGCTTCTTTCTCTTATGATACCTATGTCATTGCGCTCAGCTTTTATTTCATCGCCCTGTGCTTGCAGTACGCCTACCGGCCGGAGGGCATGTCGGTGAAAAATGCTGTCGCGCTGGGCATTTTGGCGTTGCTGCTGGCACCGGCGAAAACCGTGTATCTGCTGCTGGTGCCGCTGGTTCTGTTCATTCCTGCGGCCAAATACCAAACCCGAAAACAGTGCATTATTTCCCGCGTTTCAGTTTTGGCGGCGGCGGTGGCCTTTTGGGCGGTGTTTAACTTGGCCGGCGTTCAGACCTTTGTTGTCCGCCCATTTACTACCCAGCCGGTGGCGGAAACCACCGTGTCTGCCACAGAAACCGTCGAAGGTGCAGGTGTGGATCTTGCCGTTTCCACGCAGAACGGCACCGCGCCGGAGGATGCGGCAGCCCCCTCCACAGAAGGAAGCAGCACCGCTGCCGAACCTGAGGCCCCGGCCAACACCCGCATGATTCTGGAGCAAACGGGGGAAGAAATAGAGATTGCGCCAAACGGCGACGCTATACAAAAATTCACCCCCACCTATATCCTGCGGCATATTCCGCACACAGCCCAGCTGCTGGGCCAGACTATATGGGAGCAGGGCCCGCTTTGGCTGCAGGGTACATTGGGCGGCCGCCTGGGCGAGATTATTGCCATTCACATTGAGATAAACTGGATTTTCGTCATCGGACTGCTGTTTGTGCTGTGCCTAGCCGCCGTACCGGACCCCCGGGACCGCATTGTGCTGGACCTGCCCCGCCGCCTGGCTTCGCTGGCCATTGCGTTGGCGGTCAGTGCGCTGTTCATTTTTGCCTGCATCACCTGGACCCCCATCAACTATACCAACATCTTCGGCGTGCAGGGCCGGTACTTCCTGCCGGTGCTGCCGCTGGTTTTCCTGGCGGCGCGCGGAACCAACCTGCACCTACGCAAACCACTCGTCCGCCCGCTATTGTTTGCCATGTCGGCACTGGTGGTGCTGTGCCAGCTGGATGCGTTTACCACCATTATCAAGATGTGATTCGCGCGTTGTCCCACACACGGCGCCCCGCGCCCGGAAGGTAGGTGCTCCATGCGATTTTTATTTTTCTCGGCGCAATACCTGCCCACCACCGGCGGCGTGGAACAATACACCCATCATCTGGCCAAAACCCTGGTGGGCATGGGCCATGCGGCCGGTGTGGCCACCAGCGCCCTGCCCGGCCTGCCGGAACAAGAGCAAACAGAAGAAGGCATCGATATCTTCCGCCTGCCCGCGTACCTGTACCTGAACAGCCGTTTCCCTACCCCCCGTTTTTCAGCCGGCTTTCGCCGCATGGCCGCTGCGCTGTGGCAACAAAAGCCAGATTTCGTGGTCATCAACACCCGCTTTTACCCGCTGTCCCTGTGGGCGGCCAAACAGTGCCGGCGGCGCGGTATTCCCGCCATCGTCATCGAGCACGGCACCAAACACCTATCTCTAGACAGTGCCTTTTTAAATATCTTTGGCAATGCCTTTGAACATATCGCCATGCGCCTGATGCGCCGCCGTTGCAATCACTTTTATGGGGTCTCGCTGGCCTGCAATGCCTGGCTGCGGCATTTCCATGTAACCGCTGAAGGGGTGCTGTACAACGCCGTGGATGCTGCCGCCCTGCAGCAGATTGCCGCGGCCTCGCCCTGCCTGTTCCGGGAAAGGCTTTCCCTTGGGGAAAGCACCCCGCTTGTTGTGTTCATCGGCCGCTTCATCGCGGAAAAAGGCGTTCCGGAACTGCTGAAAGCATTCGGCGCCCTGCGCACACTGCAGCCACAGGCCACCCTGGTCATGGTGGGCACCGGGCCGCTGTTTTCCGCTGTGCAGGCCCAGCAAACCCCCGGGGTTATTTTGGCCGGCACACTGCCGCATGATGAATGCGTGGCGCTGATGGCGCAAAGCGACGTTTTTTGCCTGCCTACTGTTTCAGAAGGCTTTTCCAGCACAGTGCTGGAGGCTGCGGCCGTGGGCACCTGCATCGTCACCACCCCCACCGGCGGCAGCACCGAACTGATCGAGGATGGTATTTCCGGCATTCTGCTGCCGGACCGTCGGCCGCAAACCATCTGTGATGCTCTGGCGCGTACCCTGGCAGATACCACTTTCCGGCAAGCCGCCGGCAAGCTGGCACAGCAAGCGGTCTGCGAACGCTTTACCTGGGAAAATACTGCCACAACTCTTCTTACCATTGCCGAGACAAGCATACCGGCCAACGGCTGAGCCGATATACATCATCAACAATCACGAACCGCCTATCACCCCCGAAAGGAGCCCCTGCGTGAAATTACTGGTTATTATTCCCGCATACAACGAGCAGGACAGCCTGCCGGACGTCATGGAACAATTACAGGCGGCCTGTCCCGAATATGACCTGCTGGTGGTAAACGACGGCAGCACCGACGCAACCGGCGCTGTCTGCCACCAAAACGGGTACAATACGCTGGATCTGCCGGTAAACCTGGGGCTGTCCGGCGCATTTCAGGCGGGCATTTTTTACGCGGCGGAAAAAGGCTACGACGCCGCCATCCAGTTCGATGCCGATGGCCAGCACCTGCCGGAATACATCCAGCCCATGCTGGAAAAGCTGGAAAAAGGCTACGACATTGTCATCGGCAGCCGGTACGTCTCGGTAAAAAAGCCCAAAAGTCTGCGCATGTTTGGCAGCTATCTCATCAGCCTGGCCATGCGCTGTACCACCCGGCGCGCCATCTGCGACCCCACCAGCGGCATGCGCATCTTCAACCGCCGCATGATTGAAAAATTTGCCTATCAGCTGAACTTTGCCCCGGAACCGGACACCATCAGCTACCTGATTCACTGCGGCGCAAAGGTGTGCGAAATACAGGTGGAGATGGCCGACCGCACCGCCGGCCAAAGCTATTTTAACGTCACCCGCAGCATCCGCTATATGGCGGAGATGACCATTTCCATCCTGCTAATCCAGTGGTTCCGAAAAAAAGACCTGCCCAGACGCAAAGGAGGTGAGCGGGCATGATCAGTATCCCCATGCGCATTTTGTTAATCTTGGGCTCTTTGTTTACGGTGGGGCTCATGCTGCGCCGCATTCGCAACTCAAAGATACAGATTCGGGACTCCATTTTTTGGATTCTTTTTTCCCTGGTTCTGCTGCTGCTCAGTGTCTTTCCCGATATCGCGGGCCTGGCGGCCGGTCTTTTGGGCATTCAGTCTCCCATCAACTTCGTCTTCCTGCTCATCATTTTCTTGCTGCTAATCCAAACCTTCTTGTCTGCCGTGCGCATTTCCCAGCTGGATGCAAAGGTGAAGCTGCTGGCACAAAAACTGGCGCTGGACCAAAAGCTGGAGGAGGAACAAACCTCTCTATCTGCCAGTGCCGGAACCGGCACCGCCGAACCTGGCAAAAAAGAATCCGGCCAAACCACATCTTCTTAGGCCGGCCGCACCTTTGGGTTGCGCCAGGTTCCATTTTAGGGTATGATATGTTGGTGAGTAAAGAATAGACGGAATCTATCGGGTGCCAAAACCAGGCATCCTGCACAGGAAAGGAGCTCTGCCCAATGGCATTTGAGGCCAAACTGAAATATAAGGGACATCCGCTTGTCCGCTCGAAAAACGAAATGTATTACGGGGACATGGGGGATGCCTTTGTGGTCTTCCTGCAGGTATTGTCCTCCAAGCAGGAAAATGGCGAAGATATGCCCGACAAGGTGATGGTTATGCTGCTGTCCACCGATACCTCGCTGGCACCAAAGGACCGCATTGCCAAGCAAAGCGTGAAAAACGGCCTGTATAACGCGCTGGATTTTGCCGCCATCATGCTGGACCGCGCGCTGGCTGATGAAGCGAAGGCGTAGGTTTGGGAAGACCAATCACTTTGCCTTTATAGCGCGTCCTTGTTTTACCTATAGTGTTCTGCTGGCAAGGCTTTCCTGGAAAGCCTTGTTTTTTTGCGCGAGTTTCACCCTCCGGTGTATACACCGTATAGGTACGCCCGCATACACACTTTGCCGGCACAGAAAAAGACGCGCGAATCATCGCACGTCTTTTTCACAAAGGCAGACACGCCGCCATCATTTGGTAGTTTACCTTTTCCCTCAGTCCTTCTGCAACCGGATATCCACCCCTAAAAAGCGCATGGGGTGGCAGTCTCCCAGCAGCCTTGAAGCAATTTTTTCGGTATACCGCTGCTCCAGCATGCCATGCTGCCATATATTCGTGGTATAAATGGTGGGGTGCTTGCTGCGGGTATTCACCAGTTCATATAGACGGCTGAGCACATAGGCATCCAGATACTCGGTACCCAAATCATCCAGCACCAACAGGTCCGCCGCCAGCATGGATGCAAACAGGTCGTCCCCGTTTTCGTACCGGTCGGCGGAAATGGCCGCAAAGGCTTTTTGCGCACTGACATACAATACATCGTACCCTTTGTCCAGCACCACCGCCGCCATGGCCAGCGCCAGGTGGGTCTTGCCCAGGCCCGCGTCACCAAACAAGTACAGGCTTTGGCTGTGCGGGCCAAATTCTTCTGCCCAGTCCTGGCAGTCCTGCAGAATACGGCGCATGTTTTGCCGTGGGGAAATGGGCGAGTCCGCCATGCGTTCCGGATATTTTTCCAGCACAAAAGTCTCGAACCGGCACAGCGCCAGCGGCCCGGATTCATTTATTTCGCCACGGCGCAGGCGCTTCACCTCTTCCTGCACGCAGACGCACACCACACCGTTCGCCCGGCCGGTGTCCGCGCACTTTTCACAGGTGTACCGCGGGGCCAGGTCCGCTTCCTTCCAGCCGATTCTCTGCAACATTTTTGCCCGCTTTTGGGCCAGTGCGCGCATTTCGGCCAGCTTTTTCTGCGCGGCAGCGGTATTTCCGGCGGCGGCCAACGCGGCGGCAGCGGCGCCTGCCGCGCTTTGTTCCCCGGCCATCTCCCGCAGTTCCGGCAGGGTGCGCTCCAGTTCTTCTCTGCGTTTGGCTGCTTCCTTTTCCGCTTTCAGACGGCGCTTTTCCACTTCCGTTTTTGCCTTTTCGTACAGTTCCTGCCGTCTCATGGCGCTTTCCTCCGCGGTTTCATCGGCACATATTCTGCAATATCCCGCAGCATATCCTCCGCTTTGCCGGTGCGGCTGCTTTGCACCCGCAGGTTGCGGTTTTCGCCGGCGTCCTGTACATCACGTGGGGTACGGTACCCTTTGCTGTTCCATTTTTTCAAAATGGCGCCCAGATACCGCACCTCATTTTGCTTGTCCCCGGCCGCCAACCGCGCGGCTTCTATCATCTCCCGGCCATAGCCGTATCCTTCAAACCACTCGGCAATCCTGCGTTTTTCCGCCAAGGTAAACGGGTTCCCCGAAAGGCCCATCATGCCCACCACCAGTTCTTCGCGCTGTGCGCGCAGCGCCTCCTGCTGCAGGAACCGGTCGGCCGCTTCGGCGTCGGTAATGCCTTGGCGCTGCCAGGACAGCACCACCTTTTCTATATACCGGGCATTGATCTTCCCGTCTGCCACACAATGGGTAGCCGCGGTCAACAGCAGATCCGCCGGGATTTTGTCCGCGGCATACAGCGTGACAAAAATCACCACGTCGCTCTCGCTCAGCACCCCGCCAAAAATGCGCTGCAGTTCCGCCAGCATCATGCCCAGGCGTGCATCGCTTTGTCCTGCCGCGGTCACCTGCGGCATGCTCAGCCGCCGGCGCGGCGAAACCGGCGGCGCAGCTGGCGCGCTCGCCTCTTCATTTTCCAAAAGGCCCGCGCCTTCCCAGTATACCAGTGCCTTTTCTACATCTTTCCTTTGCAGGCGCAGTGCTGCGGCTATCTCTGCCACCTCGCCGCCACCCTGGCCCAGCACATACAGCGCCACCCGGAACCGGGCCTCGTCCGCGCCCGGCGCCGTCAGCTTTGAAAAAAGGAGGCGCGGCACCGCCTGCATATCCCCGGTATTCTGCACCACACGATACACTGCGTCCGCCCTCCCTCACAAAATATTTTACGCACAGCCGCCTTTTCCCTTGCTTTTCCTATCATGAAAAAGGACCTGGCGTCGGCATCTTCACCGTCGTGCCGGCTGCCGGCCAAAATGGAACGGCGCTTTTTGATTGTACCACAAAAGACTGCGGGGCAAAAGTCCCTGCACCCGTTCCATGCAAAAAAAGCAGGTGCCCCAAACAGCCACTGCGCTGCCCGGGGCCCCCGTCTTTATTTTTATTTGTTCGTTATTGTTTGGTTGGCACCTGGCGCTATGCCTTGTGCTTCTGTGCCATAGCCACACGGTCGGCCAGCATAGCAATGAATTCGCTGTTGGTGGGTTTTCCGCGCAGCGAATGGATGGTGGAGCCAAAATAATAGTTTAATATTTCAATATCGCCCCGGTCCCACGCAACCTCAATGGCGTGGCGGATCGCCCGCTCCACCCGGGAAGCGGTGGTGGCATGGCTGGTGGCAATATCGGGATACAGCACCTTGGTCACCGCGTTTATCAGCGCGGGGTCGGCCACCACCATCAAAATGGAATCCCGCAGAAAACGGTATCCTTTAATATGAGCCGGTACGCCAATCATGCGCAGCATATCGGTAACCATATCTTCCTCGGCCAGCACCGCCACCGGTTTTTGCTTGTTCACCTTCGCGGCCCTCTGGCGCAAACGGGCGCCAAACGCCGATATGTCGAACGGTTTCAGGAAATAAAACGCGAATCCATTCTCCATTACTTCTCGCTCTATCTCTTCGCTTTGAAAGGTGCCCGTAACATAAAACTGCAGGTTTTCTTCCGGATAGTTTTCATCATACTTCTTTTTCAGCGCAATGGCATCCATCTCCGGCATAAAAACATCCAGCAACACCGCATCCGGCTTCTGCTGCAAAATCTCGGAATAGGCCGTGTTGCCATTTCTCTCGCAGACGTCCACCTGAATATTCTGGGCGGGCAAGGTCATCTGGCACAAACGGCACAGCTCTGGGGACGTTTCGGTCATCAGCAGCTTCATGGTGTTTTCCATCTTCTTGCCCTCCTGCAGTTCGGCGCACCGGCGGGAACACCGGCAACGAGTGGAGTCGCGCATACATTTTTTCAATCTCAGCCAGGCTACCAGCTAATTAACTGAGCCAGTATAGCATACAAAAATCACGCATGGCAACAATTTTTTGTCGACATTTTTCGACATTGACACAACCCTTTCCCACCATCATCTGCCATCTTCAGCCATTTTTCTCCTCAAAACTGTTGTCAATCATGACATAATAGCGGTCGGTTCGCATATCTGTTTGCCCCCGGGTCGGAAAATAGTAAACATAGGTATGCAGCCCGGCGGCGTCCTCATAACGGGTCACCGCAAAATCAAAATCACGCTGTTCGCCAAACATCTCCAGCATTGTTTCCAGCACATATCTTTCATAGGGGGTCAGGCTGGCGGTGTCGCTGTCATAGGACTTCAGCAGGTTTTGGTAGGAACCGGCCGGCGGGGTCAGGCCAGCCTCCTGCGCCTGTACTTCCGCCAGGGCAAATACCGTTTCTATTTCGCCCAGGCTGGCCTTTGCCGCGGTGGTGCGCGCCGCCTGTATGCCGGCATACGCAGTGCCAAATGCCAATGAAATAATGATAGCAGAGAGGCAAACCAGGACAATGATCCATACCGCCGCAGACATGCCTTTCGTGTCAGATCCGTTTTCCCGCATACGCTACATTCCCTCCCGGTATTCCATGCCTTTGCGCTCGCCTGCAAAAAGCATTGTATTTCCTTTTTATGCTAGCTTGGTTACCATACCAAATATCCTACCAAATCATAGGATTTTTTTCAATCCAAAGGAAGGCCATCCGGCGCCGGACCTGCTCCCATTTTCGCCTGCCGCCCCACGCTCAGCACCAGGCCAATGGACAAGTACAGCATCAGCACCGAGGTGCCCCCCGCGGACAGGAACGGTAGCGTAAGCCCCATCACCGGCAGCAACAGCAGGTTCATGCCTATGTTCACAATGCACTGAAAAAACAGTGTGGCAAATATGCCGATGCAAATGTACGCCCCCACCCGGTCCGGCGCTTTCCGGGCCTTTTGCAGTACCGCGACCATCAGCCCAAAAAACAGCGCCAACAGCAGCACACACCCCACAAACCCATAGCACTCGGCAAAAAAGCTAAATATAAAATCATTTTCCGCGCGGGGCACGTCCTGGTGCGTCGCAAACAAACCCCGGCCAAACAACCCGCCTGCCGACACCGCCGAACGGCCCTGCAGCTGTTGGTACATGATGGTATCGGCGTATTCTTCCGGCAGCAGCAGGCCAAAGATGCGTTCCTTTTGGTGCGGGGTCACCACATACCGCCACACAAACGGCGCCGCAACGGCGGCCACCGCCGCGCAGGACGCCACCACCCAGCGGTTCAGCCCGGCCATAATCAACATGATGCCGCCCATTGCCAAAAAGGAAATGGCCGTGCCATCGTCCCCCTGCAGGTGTATCAGCAGCACCGGCAGCGCCAAATGTGCCAGCACCGGCAGCAGTGTGCGCGGCTTGTTCAGTGTGTCGCGCACCCGGGCCAGGTGGGCCGCATAGGTGATGCAAAAACTGATTTTTGCAATCTCGGTCGGCTGGAAGCTCATGCCAAATGGCATGGCGATCCAGCTTTGGCTGCCGGTACCGGCCGGCTCGTACCCAATTCCCGGTATAAAGGTAAGCAGCACCAGGCCCCAGCATATGGCCGCGTGCACCGGCCAGTACCGCACCAGCAGGCGGTAATCGGTCAGCGACAGCAGCACCGCCCCCGCAATGCCCAGTACCGTGGCAAGGATCTGGGTGAAAACAGGCCGCAGGTTTCCCAGCCAGCCGTCCAGTTCCAGGTTTCCATACCCCGCCACCGACAACAGCACGGCGATGGACAAACAAGATAGAACGACGCAAAGAAGCAGCAGGCGAAAATCAATGCCTGCCACATACCGGCGTGCTGTTTGCACCATCCGCATCTGTTTACCTCCCTGGCTTTGCCGTGTGCACTGCCTAACCGCCTGTGCAACACCCTTCATCACTTCTATATCACATAAAAGTATACCGGACTTTCGCATAGAATACAACGCCGCCCGGGCCCGTAAACTTGCGCCAATGGGGACAAGCGAGTATAATGATTTGGTTCAGGTACCCCGAAAGGAAAGCAAACCCGCCAAAGGAGGAACCGCGATGGGCCGCCATGTCACCCATTCCGCAGACGAGACCGCGCAGCTGGGCCGCCGGCTGGCCGGGCTGCTGCGCGGCGGCGAACTTGTCACGTTTTCCGGGGGGCTCGGCGCCGGGAAAACCACCTTTTGCCGGGGCCTGGCGGAGGGACTTTCCTGCATTGACCCTGTCTCCAGCCCCACCTTTGCTATCGTCAACTACTACCGCGGCCCGCAGCCACTGGCACATTTCGACGCCTGGCGTATCTCCACCGAGGAAGACCTGGACGCCGCCGGGTTCTATGATTTTCTGGCACAAGGCGCGGTTGTTGTTGTGGAATGGAGCGAAAATATCGCCGCGCTGTTGCCGCCGGCAGATGTGCAGATACACATCGACACACGTTCCGAAACCGACCGTGAAATATTGATTGAGGGGGCCGAGGGCCTTTGAAGACCGTTGTCGCACTGGATTCTTCCGGCAAAACCGCCGGCGTCTGCGTGCTGCAGGATGGTTCCATCCTGTATGAAAAAACATTGACCGAGGGGCTAACCCATTCGGAAACACTTTTGCCGCTGCTGGAAACGGCACTCGCTTCCTGCGGTCTTTCGTCCGGGGATGTCACCCTGTATGCCGTCACTGCCGGGCCCGGCAGCTTCACCGGCCTGCGCATCGGTGCCGCGCTGGTAAAGGGGCTGGCCCTGCCGTTTGGCACACCGGTTGTGCCGGTCTCCACGCTGGAGGCGCTGGCCATGGCAATCTCTTTTGACGGTGTTGTTGTCCCCGCGCTGGACGCCCGCCGGGGCGAAGTATACTGGGCCGCGTTCGACCGCCGCAACGGCTGTTTGCGCCTGGCATCGGACACCGTAGGCCCCGCCGCCGACATCGCCGAATGCCTGGCCGGCACCGCCGCCCCAATATTTTTTGTTGGTGACGGCGCTGAAATATGTTATAATATGTTTACTTATGGGCAAGCAGGCGTTTCGGCGGGAAAAGCAACGCTGGCGCCGGCCGCCCCACCCCCACCCATTGCGCGGGGGGCCGCCCTGGTCGCCGCTGCACAGCAGAACGCCGGCAATCTTCCTTCTGCCGCCGCCTTGCGCCCGGTATACCTGCGCCTGTCCCAGGCAGAGCGCGAAAAAGCCGCGCGCGATGCCTTGCGTGATGGCACGGCGCGCTGAACGAACACAGCGGCTACATCTTCCATTCGGAGGGATTTTATCTTGCAAAAACCAATAGCCCTGGCCGCAGACCACGGCGGTTATGAATTAAAAAACAGCATCCGGCAGCATTTGGAAGCCCGCGGGATTCCGGTGGTGGACTTTGGCACCAATAGTCCGGACAGCGTCGATTACCCGGATTTTGCGGTACCGGCATGCGCCGCGGTACTGGACGGTAGCTGTGCGCTTGCCCTGCTTTTTTGCAGCACCGGGGTGGGCATTTCTATCACCGCCAATAAAATGCACGGCATCCGCGCCTGCTGCTGCTCAGATGTTTTCAGCGCCGAAATGACCCGCCGCCATAACAACGCCAACGCGTTGTGCCTGGGCGGATTGGTGGTGGGCCCCGGCCTTGCCAAAAAGCTGGTGGACGCGTTTCTTTCGGCCTCGTTTGAGGGCGGCCGCCACCAGCTGCGTGTCGATAAAATTTCCGCTATCGAGGAGCGCGAGGGCCGCTGACGGCGCCACCTCTGTCGCTTGCCAGAGCTGATAGCCCAAAAAGGAGGCTTCCATGCCTATCGAACCCACCGTTCTTGTGGACCATCCGCTGGTACAGCACAAGGTTTCCCTGCTGCGGAACAAAAATACCGGCACCAAGGAATTCAAGGAGATTGTGGGCGAGCTGGCCATGCTGCTGTGTTATGAGGCCACCCGCGATCTAGCCACCACAGAGGTAGAAATAGAAACCCCCATCGCCCCGGCCACCGTACGCGTGCTGGCGGGGCGCACGGTGGCGTTTGTGCCCATTTTGCGGGCAGGCCTTGGCATGGTGGACGCCATGCTGGCCATGATTCCCGCTGCCAAGGTCGGGCATATTGGCCTGTACCGTGACCATGAAACCCTGTCCCCGGTGGCTTATTACTGTAAACTACCGGATGATATCGCGGACTGCCAGGTGTTTCTGCTGGATCCCATGCTGGCCACCGGCGGCTCCGCCTGCGGCGCTATTGCCCAGCTGAAAGAGCTGGGGGTAACAAGCATAAAATATGTGGGTATCATTGCCGCCACCGAGGGCCTGGCCCGGCTGCAGGCAGAACACCCCGACGTCCAAATTTTCATCGCCGCGCTGGATGAGCGCCTGGACGACCGCGGCTACATCGTGCCCGGCCTTGGGGATGCCGGCGACAGAATTTTTGGCACAAAATGAGTGAGGTTATTTCGCAGGACACCCCTGCTGCCCGCGCCCTGTGGGTGCGCATTCCGCCGCATACTACCGCAAAACCCGCGGCATTCAGCGACAACAAAAAATATTGCATAACGCAGAACGGAGTGTGGTCAGTTGGCTAAAAAAATCATAGTAACGCTTGCCAGCGGCCTTGCCGTCTTGTTGGTGCTTACGCTTGCGCTCACGCTGTTGTTGTCCTATGAGGAATTTTTTGGCCGCGCCATCATGCTGCTGCTGTCGGTTTGCGTTGCCATTTTAATGGTATTCACCGTATATTTGTGTGTCAGCCGCATCGTGGATGCCTTCCGCAAGCGCCGCCACGACGAAGAATCCCTGAGCGAAAAGCACATAGAAAAAATCCTGCGGGGCGAAAGCGCCCGCCGGCAGCATACCGCACAAAACGCGGCCATCCGCCGGGAAACCGAGATGCTGGACCTGCAGGAAATTCAGCAAATGCAGCAAAAGCGCGACCCCAAAAAGGTGGCGGATGATGAGAAAAACATCCGCAAACAAGCGGAATATGAGGCCATGAAGGCCGCCGAAGAGGAAGACCTGCGCCGCAAGCTGGAAGCGATTGAAACCAAGCAGCGTGCCAAAGCCGAGGCCCGGGCGGAAACCATTGTCGCCGCCGAGGAAGAGGCCCGGGAGCGGGCCGCGCGGGAAGCCGACGACCAAGCCCGCCAGGTAGCCCTGGCCGAGGCCGAGGCGTTGCGCCGCGCCGCGGAAGAAGCACAGCAACGCCTGGCGGAAGAAGAAGCCGAACGCCTGCGCCTGCGTGCCGAGGCAGAAGCAAAGGAAAAAGCCGAACAGGAAGCCATTGACCGCCGCAAGGCCCAGGCGGTGGAAAGCGCCCGCAAGCAGGCAGAGGCGGTGGCCGCAGCACGCCGCCGCGCCGCGCAAAATGCCGCCCGCAGCCAAACCTTTTCCGCCATAACCACCGACAGCCTGCCATCCTTTAACACGCAGATCCTGGAAAAAATGGCCGAAGCCACCGACCCCAACCTGAACTATGTCGCCGCCGGCGTTCCCGCGCCGGTATTGGCATCGCGTCCTGCGCCCGCGCCCCAGACCCCGGTTACCGAAATGCCGGGCAACAGCATTTGGGAAAAAATGCAGGTGCGCCAGTCGGCTGCACCAGATCTGTCCACGCATAGGGAGCATTCTGCGGACAACGCTGTTCCGGCTGCCATTTCTTCTTCCACACCGGTGGCTGCGCCCGCCACAGCACAAAGCATCACTCCGGAAAAATCCAATGCGTCCGGCCCAGATACCCACGCAGGAAGCTGGGTATATTCACCGGCCAGCACGCCTGCGGCTTCCACACCGGCGGCGACCGCTGCTGGTACCACAGCTTCCGCCCCTGCGCCGCTTCCTCCCGTGGGTGCAGCACCTGTCGCTGGCGGACCTTCCGGTACACAACCCGCCGCACCACAACGACCTGCCGCGGCACCGGAACGCCCCGCCTACCCGGCCGCCGCACGGCCAACGGCGCGCCCTGAACCTGAACGGCACCACGCCGATACGTATGCACACAATGAAGCCAGGGAGCGTCCTGCCACCAGCCGACCTTCCTCTTCTTCCCAATATGATCCTGCTTCCCGTGGCGGACGCCCGCCACGCGCGTCCAGCGCATCGTCCCATCGCCTTTCTTCTGCTGCGGATGCCCACACCACTGACCGGCAAACCCATGCCACCGGTACCGCCAGCAGCCGCGCGGCATCTTCCGCTGCGCGCACCACAGGCTATGCCGGGCATACCGATGCTTACCACGGCAGCAACCGTACCGGGAACCTAGCCCCCAGCCGGGAACCCACTTCTCGGAGCCATGCGTCCACTCGTGAGGCCACTGGTTCCACCGGACGCACATTTTCCGCCCCTTCCCGCGAGGGCATGCACGGCCACGAGCCTGCCGCCATGCACGGCACCGGTACCACGCGGCCAACTACCGCTGGCACCGCCCGCACCACCACACCGGAGCGCCCTGCACGGCCGGCCGAACGACCCATAGCCGCCACCGCTGCCGGCGCGACCACTGCGGCACCGGGCGGCGAGCAACCCCGCAAACGCGGACGCCCGCCAAAACCCAAAACCGAAGAAGAACTGAACGCACCAACACGCCCGCGCGGCAGGCCGCCAAGGCCCAAAACCGAGGAAGAACTGAACGCACCAAAACGCCCGCGCGGCAGGCCGCCGAAGCCCAAAACCGAGGAAGAATTGAACGCACCAAAGCGCCCACGCGGCAGGCCGCGCAAGTACCCCCTGCCTGGGGAGGAAACACCCGGTTCCAAATAGCAGGTGATACCGTGATTGCTCTGCTATGGCAGGCACATGCCCGCGGTACAACCCCCATTATAGTATCGGAATGTATACAAAAAAACCGTCCCCGTGAAGGATTTCTTCACCACGGACGGTTTTTTGCTGTATCTTTTCGGGGCCCGGGGGCCTGACAACCCCGGCCAAACATTGCTTAATCCAGCCTAGCGGCTATGCTCAAAAATACATATACAGCTGGCAGGGGATCATCCCATTATATATTTTTCTCCGCTTTGCCGCCTTTTTCCCAAAATGCTTTTCAAACTCCGCATCCGCGGTAATGATATACGCCCCGGACACCGGGCTTTTTGCCAGTGCCTGGCCCAGAGTCTTCGCCAAGCCGGCAGCCTGCTTTTCATCCATCAACCGCTCGCCATAGGGAGGGTTCGTCAGCACCAGCGCCGCCGCTTCGGGGGAAAAGTCCGCCACATCCGCCTGCGAAAAGCGGCAACAATCCCCCACCCCGGCCAGCTTTGCGTTTGCCGCGGCCAGCGCCACCGCCTCGGGGTCAATATCAAAACCAAACCCTTCAAAAGCGGCATCCTGGCGTATTTCTTCTTTAGCCTCCGCACGCGCGGCGTCAAACAGCCCCGTCGGCAAAAACGCATAATGCTCCGCCGCAAACCGCCGCCGCAAACCTGGCGCTATATTGCGCGCTTTCATGGCAGACTCTATCACCAGGGTGCCGCTGCCGCAAAAGGGGTCCTGCACCCGGCTGTCCCGCTTCACCCGGCCAAAGTCCGCCATGGCGGCCGCCAGCGTCTCTTTCAGCGGCGCCAGGCCCGCGGTGCGCCGGTACCCGCGCTTGTGCAGGCCCGCGCCCGAGGTATCCAAAAATACCTCCGCCACATCTTTGCGTATGGAAAACCGAATGCGGTATTCTTCGCCCCGTTCCGGCAGAAAGGTCACCTTGTGCCCCCGCCGCAGCCGCTCCACCACCGCCTTTTTCACAATACTTTGGCAGGCCGGAACACTGGACAACACACTGGAGAGGCTGGACCCCTTCACTGGAAACATGCCGTTCTTCGGAATATATTCTTCGAACGGAATCGTCGAAACTCCGTCAAACAATTCATCAAACGTTGCCGCGGGAAAGGTCTTTAGCAAAATCATCACTCGCTCGCTACAGCGGCTCCACAGGTTAGCGTTTGCCAGCACCTGCTCATCGCCGCAAAACGCCACCCGTCCGTCGCTCACCTGTATTTCTTCTGCGCCGATCCGCTTAAAATCAAACGCCGCAGCCGACTCCAGCCCAAAATAACACGGCGCCACAAACTGAAATTTCATTCTTCGCTCCCATCACTCTTTTTTTCTGGCGGTGCAGCATGGTAATTTCCCTGCTACACTCTGCTGTCCGCCGATATCACATTGCCGCCCACTGTTTCTTCGTCCGTGCCCGTATTGTTTTCCCGCGCCCCGGGGCGCAGGCGCGCTACTGTTTTTTGGTAAATATCCAGCCGCCGTATACCCCAAAACACCAGCGCCATTAACCCCGCGGCGGCCAGCGTATCGGACAAAAAATGCCGGCCAATCAACACCCGCGCAAACGCCATCAGCGCAATATAGCCCCAGCAGATGCCATAAACCAGCCTGCGCTTTTTGTCCCATGCCAGGAATAAATCACACAGGATTATCAACACAAAAATCCCCGCCGCGTTGGCGGTATGGCCGGATGGAAACGAGGTGCCACCATTCGCGAACGGGCGAAACCACACGGTAAAATCGGCAAAAGAACCCGCCGCCACCATGTCATCAAACCGAGTGCGGTCCCATATCCATTTTAACAGCTGAATCACCGCCTGGTTTACTGCCAAAAAAGCGGTGCCAAAAACCGCCACAAACAACAGCTGCCGATGGTATTTCCCCCACAGCATACCGACCCCAGCCAGCAGCATCCCCACCAGCAGCAACGTTCCCACCGCCAGAAAAACCGCCTTGCCGCTGCCGGCATCCACTAGCCACCCGCGCCGGGCCAGGTCATGCGCAGACGAGTATAGCAACACAAAACACGCTGTCACCGCCAACATGATCGCCAACACACCAAACAGCAGGCGCACGCCCCTACTTTGCGGGCGTACCGCGGCCACGCCTGGCCTTGCCAAAATCAGCCAAAAAAACAGGGACAACAGCAGCAATGGCGCCGGCAAAAATGCTGTGTACCATCCAAAGCATTCCATTAGTATCGCAAAAGGATTTTGCGGGCTGTACAGCGCCTGGTCTATGGGTAAATCCCAAATGCTCGCCACCACAAACCCCGCCGCAAACACCAGCACCACTGGCAGCAGCCAGCGCAAAGCACGCCCGCTGTGTATGGCACCCTCGCTTTTCTTCATACTGCTGTTCCTTTCTGTACCATCCGGCAAATGCGCCAAAGCGAACGGAAACCAACCGGACCTGCTCACTTACGGGTTCACAACCACCTTGAAGTAATATAAAATGGAACCACGCGCACCCCAGCCTGCCTCCACCATATAGGTATAGACTCCCGGCGCCTGCGGGGTCTCCAGCTGGCCGCCAAGCTCCAGGAACTCCACACTGTTGTCCACCGACCGGCTTATTTTCAGCGTTTCACAGGGGTAGGAAAAGCTCACATCCAGCGCCGCACCCGGCAGCACTGGCGCCGCCGGCATATCACGCCAGGCGTCCCGGTCCTCGTTCTGCCAGGACTTTGTCACCAGCAAAAACCGCCAGGAGTACGAGTCCATCATCCAGTTTTCGGCGGGCAATTCGGTATCAATATAATCAATCTGGATATCCGGCAGCGCATTTTCCGGGTGCTGCATGGCCAGCATATCGCGAATGACAAAAGCGAAGGCGGCGCTGAGCAATATCAGCAGCACCCCCGCGCCTATTTTCAGCACCATCTTTTTGCGCAGTTTCATTCTTGCCTCCCGGCCGTTTTTGCTTTTTAAATAACTCCAAAAACCGGCGCACACGCGGGCCGCCGGCAATAGTCCCTTTTGTACTGTTTATTAGTATACCGTATTTCCCGGTAAATTTCCACGCTGTTTTTCCACCAAAACCCCTTGACGCGCGCACAGTGCCTATGGTATGATTATTTCACCTCGCCGGAGGGCTTATTTTTTTGTGCAAATTTAGGTTTGCATTGTACGTCAACATTCCTGCCGGATGAGGGAGGTTTATCAACCGAACAATGGAGGTGCCCAGATTATGACAGTAAAAATTACCATGGCCTGTACCGAGTGCAAACAACGCAACTATGATACAACCAAAAACAAAAAGAACACTCCCGACAGGCTGGAGCTCAAAAAATATTGCCGCTTCTGCAAGAAGCACACCGCGCATCGCGAGACGAAGTGATCCCGAAATCCGTCAAAAATATGTTTTGTTTTTGACAAAATTTTTGCACAAGACGCGCTGTAGCATTCGCTTGCCACAGCATCAGATTGAATACCTGCACGTCGTTCAATTTGATATTTAGTATGGAAAAGGGGATTCATCATGGCGGAAAAAACTGCTAAAAAACCCAATATTATCAAACGCATAGCCAAAGGCATTTCGCGCTTCTTCCGTGACACCATCGGCGAAATGAAAAAGGTTGTTTGGCCCAGCGCCAAGCAGGTACGTAACAACCTTATCATTGTGCTGGTATTCGTCGCCTTTTTTGCGGCGCTTATTTTGCTGCTGGACTATGCGTTCGGTTTCCTGCTTAAGTTCGTGCTGGACTCCAGCGCAAAGCTGTCTGAGGGTGATGCCGCTTCTACATCCCAGGCCGTGGCGGCTGCCCTGTTGCCGCTTCGCACCTTCTTTTCAGCACTGTAATCTGCGCAGCCACTAAAGGAGGCACACATGGACAAGGCCCAATGGTATGTGGTGCATACCTATTCCGGTTATGAAAACAAGGTCGCGCAAAATCTGCTTACCATTGTGGAAAACCGCCGCCTGCAAGATTTCATTCAGGAAGTAAAGGTTCCCACCGAGATCGTGCCGGACATCAAGGACGGTAAGGAACGCCTGGTAGAGCGCAAACTATTCCCCGGCTATGTGCTGGTGAAAATGGTCATGACCGACGACAGCTGGTATATCGTGCGCAACACCCGCGGTGTTACCGGGTTCGTGGGGCCCAGCTCAAAGCCCGTTCCCCTGACCGAGGCCGAGGTTGCCTCGCTGGGTGTGGACGCACCCACCGCCAGTGTGGACTATGCTGTGGGCGACAGCGTGGAGGTTCTGACCGGCCCGCTGGAGGGCTTCATCGGCCTGGTGGAAAGCATCGACCACGATGCCGGCAAGGTAAACGTAAAGGTATCCATGTTCGGCCGCGAAACCCCTGCCGAGCTGGAACTGGCACAGGTCCGGCCTATCTAATCCGTTTCTGGTCCATACCCACTTGTTGTTTTTGGGGTTCGCCGCCACAGGCCATGCCGGTGGTGAAGGGTCCCGTGGGAGGGCGGAAATATGCTCCGTCCGCTATATTACCACGTTTGGAGGTTACTGCAAAATGGCACAAAAGGTTATTGGTTACATCAAGCTGCAAATTCCCGCAGGCAAGGCAACGCCTGCACCGCCGGTGGGTCCCGCGCTGGGCCAGCATGGCGTGAACATCATGTCGTTCACAAAAGAGTTTAACGAGCGCACCCAGAAGGATATCGGCTACCTCATTCCGGTGGTTATCACCGTGTATGCGGACCATTCCTTCTCGTTCATCACCAAAACACCGCCGGCCGCCGTCCTGATTAAAAAGGCTGCCGGCCTGGACAAAGCCAGCGGCGCCCCCAACAAGGACAAGGTGGCCACGCTGAAACGCGCCCAGCTGGAAGAGATTGCCAAAACAAAAATGGCTGACCTGAACGCTGCCGATCTGGACTCTGCCGTCAGCATGATAGCCGGCACCTGCCGCAGCATGGGCGTCACGGTCGAGGGATAACGCATCCTCGATACCAGAACCACACAACGAAATTAAAATGATTCCGGGCTTTGCCCCGGGCCCCAAAGTGGGAGGAAAATTTCCGACATTACCACAGGAGGTACAATTATGAAACACGGAAAACATTACGTGGACTCCGCAAAACTTGTGGACCGCGCGAAACTGTACGACAGCGAGGAAGCCCTGGAACTGGTCTGCAAAACCGCCAAGGCCAAATTTGACGAAACGGTAGAACTGCACGTGCGCCTGGGCGTGGACAGCCGCCATGCCGACCAGCAGGTCCGCGGCGCGGTGGTGCTGCCGCACGGCACCGGTAAAGACGTGCGCGTGCTGGTTATTGCCAAGGGCGACGCCGCCAAGGCCGCCGAAGAAGCCGGCGCCATGATGGTGGGCGAGGCCGAGCTGGTAACCAAGATTCAGAACGAAGGCTTTGTGGATTTCGACGTGCTGATTACCACACCGGACATGATGGGCCTGGTTGGCCGTCTGGGCAAGGTTCTGGGCCCCCGTGGCCTGATGCCGAACCCGAAGGCCGGCACCGTTACCCCGGATGTGGGCAAGGCGGTGGCGGAAGCCAAAGCCGGTAAGATTGAATACCGTCTGGACAAGTCGAACATCATCCACGTGCCGATCGGCAAAGCTTCCTTCGGCAAGGAAAAGCTGGATGACAACCTGTCCACCGTCATGGATGCCATCGTAAAGGCAAAACCGGCCGCTGCCAAGGGACAGTACATCCGCAGCGCCACCGTTGCCTCCACCATGGGCCCCGGCATCCGCCTGAGCAGCACCAAGTACGGCGTGTAAAACACACCTGCATGGTATCGCTGACAGCTTGACAAAACTGCAGTTTTTATTGTAGAATAATATTGCTGTTTTTAAGACAGCAGGAACGCCATGAGAACCAATGAATACAGGGCGGCATGCGCTGGCAGCGCAGGTCGGGCTTTATTCAAAGGGGAACGAAGCGTCTAACCGGGCACCTGCCCGTCCTGCCGAGAAACGGGCTGATGATACCTTGTGTATTCTTGCCTCTTTCTCGCATGGGAAAGAGGCTTTTTCATTGTCGTGGCAACCCCTGCATACGAAACGAGGTGAAACAAGAATATGCCAAGTGATAAGATTCTTGCACAGAAAAAGGAATATGTGGCCGACCTGCGTAAAAAAATCGAGGCTGCTCCGGCAGGCGTGCTGGTGGATTACATCGGTATCACCGTGGACCAGGACACCGCCCTGCGGCGCGAACTGCGTGAGGCAGGCGTGGAATACGCCGTGGTGAAAAACACCATGATGCATCTTGCCATTCAGGACACCGCTTTTAGCGAGCTGGAAGGCGCGCTGACCGGTTCTACTGCCCTGGCTCTGGCAAAGGACGAGGACGATGCTCTGGCCCCGGCCCGCATTTTGTGCAAATACGCTGAAAAGTCCAAGGGTAAGTTCAGCGTAAAGATTGGCTACCTGGATGGCAAGGTTGTCCCCGCCGCCGAGGTAGAGGCCCTGTCCAAACTGCCCGGGCGCGAAGGTCTTTTGTCCATGTTGCTGTCGGCGCTTACCGGCAACCTGCGTGGCCTTGCAGTCGGCCTGAATGCCGTGGCTGAAAAGAAAGCCACAGAGGAAGGCGCCGCATAATTTCCGTACAAAACAGGTCCCATAAACCAAACATACACTGATAGAATTGGATGGAGGAAAAAACAATGGCTGATAAAATTGAAAAGATCATCGCCGAAGTAGAGGCGATGACCGTTCTGGAACTGAACGAACTGGTAAAAGCAATCGAGGAAAAATTTGGCGTATCCGCCGCCGCCCCGGTCATGATGGCCGGTGCCGCACCGGCCGCCGCTGCCGAGGAAAAGAGCGAGTACGACGTGATCCTGGCGGAAATTGGCGAAAACAAGATGGCCGTTATCAAGACCGTGAAAGAGATCACCGGCCTGGGCCTGAAGGAAGCCAAAGACCTGGTGGACAATGCTCCGAAGCCCATCAAGGAAGGCATCTCCAAGGCAGACGCCGACGATATCCAGAAGAAAATGGAAGAGGCCGGCGCAAAGGTCGAACTCAAATAATTCTGAACTGCAAAAATCCGCCATGGGAACACCTCCCACGGCGGATTTTTTTATCGCTATTTTACAAACCGGGCCGGGCACTCCGGCACATCCAGTCACTGTATACAACCGCCGCCTTGCCCTATTACAGCCCCCTGTTTTTCAGCCCCGCAACCAGCCCCACATAATACTCGCACACATCAAATCCCTTGATGTTCTTCCGGGTCAAATCAATCATGTCCCCATGCGAAATGCCTTTCTTTCCGGGCGCCGTCAGCACCCCCAGAAAGTTCCCCCACGGCATGGACTCGGCAAACACCAGGCCGTCATTGTCTCCATCCATCGCCTTTACAATCTGGTACCCTACATTCAGCGGGAACGGCGCGCTGCCGGCTGTTTTCATCTTTGATCCCACGCTCTGGTAATACACGCCCGGCACGTCTGGCATTTCCGCATTCAGCTGTGCGCATTTTTCCACCGTCAGTTCCTGTACCCCGGCAAAAAAATCCGGGCTGTCATCCCCCAGTTTTTTAAACAACCGGGCATAGTTTTTCTGCAGAAACCCCTTCAGGGCATCCGGTGCCTTTTCCAGCGCCCGTCCGGCAAATGTACAGCCATGGTGCGGGGTGCTGACGGTGGTCAACGATGCCACCTTGTCCGCCATACCCAGCCGGCTGATGGCATACCGGGCGTCCAGCCCGCCTTTGGAATGCGCAATAATATTCACTTTTTCGCTTCCGGTCTCAGCCAACACTTCTTCTATGCGCTGTGCCAGCTCGGCACCGCTTTGCTCTACCGCGGCGGAGGATTGCTGCCGTCCAAAATACCCGGCAACCCCGTTTTCCGCCAGCTCCACCGGAATGCGTCCCCAGTAGTTAAACACCTTCCAGTCCCGGAAAAAGATGCCATGCACCATCAAAACCGGGTATTGCGTCTTGCATACTTGCTCACTTTTTCTGGCCTGGTTCCGCGTGTATCGCCGGTATTCATGCTGGTACTCGTTCATTGCCACCCGCGCCACCACAATGGCCAGTACCACGTTCACAATAGGAATAAACCACAGGGACAGCAGCAATATCTTTAGCACAATGCCCAGCTGTGTGGAGGCTATCGCGACACGTATCATCCCATTCAGTATCAGGCACAGGAACACCGCCAAAAAGTTCAGCACGGCGACTATCCAAAAAAACGCATCGGGCCTTCCATAGACTGCCAGAAGCACCCACACCGCTACCTGCAAAATAGCGCAAACCGATGCTGAATACAGCAGTTCCGCGCCGCCCAGCACCGCGCCTATCTTTTTAGACGGCACACGGCTTTTCCGTGGACGTATGTTCAAATAAATAAAAAAGCCCGGCAGCACCAGCGCGCATACCATACCAAGCAAACTAGCCCATTGCGCCCTCGTGTTCCACTCATCCAGGAGGATTGACAGCATAAATAAATTTCCCAGCAGCATACTGCCAAGTATATTCACGCTCCTGCGCAAAATCCACAACGCACTTCACCCCTTTTTATGTCAGCCCGCGCAATATTCACCCGCTCAAAACCCCAGTGCGTACACCACCAGGCCCAGCGCGCAGCCCAGCGCAAACAGCAGCCCCACTATAAACAGGTTCTGCTTTATGTTGCGGTTGGTGCGGAACAGCACAATCAGCCCTACCCCGGCGTTAGTGCACAGGCCCGCCAGCACCGAACCAAAATGAATGACTCCATCCAGATACAGTTGCGTCAGCAGCACCGATGCAGCACAGTTCGGTATCAGGCCAAACAACGCCGCCACCACCGGCTGTAAAAAGCCCAAGCTGTTGAAAAACGCGCTGATCTGTGCCTCACCCAGCCATTCCACCAACAGGCCAAAAACAAACGTAAACGCCAGCACATACAGGAAAATATTCACGGTATGCTTGATGGCCGCCAGCCAAATATTTTCCTTTTCATCATGCCCGTGGCAGTCCACTTCGCTTATTTTCCCGCCATACCCGCCCCGCAGGCTCGCGGGCATCCACCGGCTGAACACAATGTCAATCAGGAAGCCCACCAGCAGGGCATACAGCAGCTTCACCACAACCAGTACCAGCATGGCCGGGTAGCTTTCCGGCTGCGCCAGCATCAGCGGAATCGCCTCGTCGGAGGTCGCCACAAACACCGCCATCAGCGTCCCCAGGGTGATGACCCGGCTGGCATAAAAGCCAGATGCCATGGTGGAAAACCCGCACTGCGGAATGATACCCAGCAACGCGCCCGGCACAAAGCCAAACTTACCGCCTTTCGCCAGCAATCTTTCTATGGTATGGCTTTTTTTATGCTCGATATACTCAATGGCCAGATATGCCGCAAACAGGAAGGGCAGCATCTTCAGGCTGTCTTCCAGTGCGTGCAGCAACGCATGCCAAACAAACAAAATGCTCCCCTCCTTCGTTATCCGCCGCGGGTACTGGAATTATTTCACCTTAAAGCTATCCTTCAGCTGCACAATGCGGTTGAAGGTCCCTGCGTTCTTTGTATCCATACAAAAATATCCCATGCGCACAAACTGGAACCTCTCGCCCGGCTTTGCGTCTGCCATGCACGCCTCCAGCTTGCATGCGGGCAGTTCGGCCAACGATGCCGGGTTCAGGTAATCTAGATAGTTCTCCCCCTCCGGCAGGTCGTTCACGTTTTCCAGCGTGAACAGGTTGTCATACAGGCAGGCTTTGCCTTCCACCGCGTGCGCCACGCTGACCCAGTGGATAGTTCCCCGTACCTTGCGGCCATCCACCGGCGTGTTGTTGCGGGTTTCCAGGTCCGCCGTGCACAGCAGCTCTACCACATTGCCGTTTTCATCCCGCAGTATCTCGTTACAGCGGACGATATACGCGCCCATCAGGCGTACCTCGCCGTCCGGCCGCAGCCGCTGCCACTTCGGCGGGGGCACCTCGGCAAAATCTTCCCGTTCTACATACAGCTCCCGGCCAAACGTCACCTCGCGGGTCCCGGCGCTCTCTTCCAGCGGGTTGTTCGCTATCGGGAAGGTCTCTTCTTTACCCTCCGGGTAGTTTGTAATGGTCACTTTAATAGGATCCAGCACCGCCATACGGCGTGGTGCGGCTGCGTTCAGCTCCTCCCGGATGCAATACTCCAACAGGCGAATATCCACAATGCTGTATGCTTTCGCCACACCGGCGCGCTTTACGAACTCGATGATGGATGACGGCGTGTACCCCCGGCGGCGCAGCGCCGAGAGCGTGGGCATGCGCGGGTCGTCCCAGCCGTCCACCTTGCCGGTTTCCACCAGTTCGCGCAGGTATCGCTTGCTCATCACGGTATGGGTAATGTTCAGGCGCGCAAATTCATACTGGTGGGGCTTTTTCTCGAACCCAATGTTGTCCACCACCCAGTCGTACAGCGGGCGGTGGTTTTCAAACTCTATGGAACACAGTGAATGGGTTATTCCCTCCAGCGCGTCCTGGATGGGATGCGCGAAATCGTACATGGGGTAGATGCACCACTTGTCCTCCTGGCGGTGGTGCCAGGCGTGCAAAATACGGTAAATGACCGGGTCGCGCATATTCATATTGGAGGAAGTCATGTCTATTTTCGCCCGCACCGTGCGCGCGCCATCCTCAAACTCTCCCTCCTTCATGCGGCGAAACAGGTCCAGATTTTCCGCCACGGTGCGCTCCCGCCAAGGGCTATTTTTGCCCGGTTCGGTAAGGGTTCCGCGGTATTCGCGCATTTCGTCGGGGGTCAAATCGCACACATACGCCTTACCTTCGGCAATCAGCTGCAGCGCAAAATCATAGCACTGGTCGAAATAATCGCTGCCGTAATACACCCCGCCGTTCGGTACCGCGCCCAGCCAAAGCAAATCGTCCTCAATGGACTTCACATACTCATCATCCTCGCGCACAGGGTTTGTGTCATCATAGCGCAGGTTAAACACACCATTATACTTCATGGCGGCACTGTAGCTTATCCAGATCGCCTTGGCGCTGCCGATGTGCAGATAGCCGTTCGGCTCCGGCGGGAACCGGGTATGAATCTGCCGGTCGAACCCCGCCGCAATATCCGCGTCGATGATATCATATATAAAATTAGACCCAAGATCGGTATTTGTTTCGCCCATGGTGCTCCTCCTAAATTTGTCATCATAGAGTAAATTAACAAAACATCGGGCAATTTGGCGCCGTGCACACTCCGTTTTTGGCGCGGCGCAACAGCGAAAGAATCCTTGGTGGATTGTGCGATTTTGTACCGCGGCATAAAACCAAGCTTGCCGATGCGGATATGCTCTATTATATTGTTCTATTCAAAATGCCGCCTCCGCCTGCAAAAGGCGCGCATTCACCCGGTCCGCTCCCATAATCTGCATCACTTCCCACAAATCCGGCGACTGCTGCCGCCCGGTGACCGCCAGGCGCAGCACCATGCTTACGTCGCCCACATTACCGCAGTATTTTTCCGGGTTTTGCCGCCAGTCCTTCATGTTGCCGGCAAAGCCAATCCCCTCGGCCAGTCCCTTTATCTTTTCAAACCAAGCCGTTTGGTCGTCTGCCGGCTGGTAAATATCCCGGTATGTGGCCAAAATCTCTTTCGCCAATGCGGGAGTCACCGCCTCCGGCAGCGGGTATTCCGGCTGGAACAGTTCCTCATAAAAAAAGCCCATATAGTCTTTGGCGTCGCTCCATACCGTCAGGTCCTTGCGGGGCTTTGGGCAGGCCCGGCCAATGGAAAAAATTCGCACCGCATACGCCCGATCCTTTTCCAGCAGCGCCGCAAATGGCGAGTCGTATGCCAGCGCCCAGCCCAGCACCGCGTCATATACTTCGTCCGCCGTCAGGCGGCACAGCACCCCTCGGGACACGTCGTCCAGCTTGTCGGTATCGAACAGCGCCCCGGACGTGCCCATTTTTTTGATGGAAAACGGAAAATCCTCCAGCGGTTTTTCGGGGTTCGCCTGCCGCCATTCCTCAAAATTAGAGTTCAGCAACGAAAGCAAATATTCCTTCACTGCCGCCACGCTGTAGCCTTTTTCCTTGTAATACTCCAGCGCCAGCTCCGGGTCTTTTCGTTTCGATAATTTGCGCTTGGCGCCACCATCCTGCTTCATCAGCTGCGCGGTGTGCAGGTATTTGGGCGCGCGCCATCCCATGGCGCCGAACAGCTGCATATGAATGGGCAGTGTGGCAATCCATTCCTCGCCCCGCACCACATGGCTGGTACGCATGAAATGGTCGTCCACGACGTGCGCAAAATGGTAGGTGGGAATACCGTCGGTTTTTAAAATCACCACGTCCTGGTCGTTTTCCGGCAGTTCCAGCACACCGCGCACCAGGTCGGTCACCTTCACGCGGTTCATGATGCTGCCTTCGCTGCGATAACGCACCACATAGGGCTGGCCCGCAGCCAGGCGTTCTTTTATTTCCACCAGAGCCGCGTCCCGGTACCGCGCAAACTGGCCGTAACAGCCAAAGTTCAGCTTTTGCGACGCTTGCTCATCCCGCATGGCGGCCAGCTCCGCCTCGGTCATGAAACACGGGTAGGCCGCGCCTTGCTCCACCAGCCACCGGGCGCAGATGTGGTAAATATCCGCGCGCTGGCGCTGGCGATAGGGGCCATAGGCGCCCGCGTCACCGGCCAAGGTAGCTCCCTCATCAAACAGCAGGCCATAGTCGGAAAACACATTCAAAATGGTCTCCACCCCGCCAGACACCTCGCGCTTTTGGTCTGTGTCCTCTATCCGCAGGTAAAAAACGCCTGCGCTTTGGTGGGCCAGGCGCTCGTCCGCAATAGCGCCAAACAGGTTCCCCAGGTGCATAAACCCGGTGGGGCTGGGCGCCATACGGGTCACCTTCGCCCCTTCCGGCAGGGCGCGCGGCGGATATTTTTCTTCCAGCTGGGCCGGGGTGGCGGTAACGCCCGGAAACAGCAGGTCAGCCAGTGCTGTAAAGTCCATTTTTTCACTCCCAAAGGTGATGCTATGTGCCCGTTGATTTAATGGAATTTGGCGCCGATAAAGGCGATTTCATTCGTCTGTCAAGCGAAAAGCACAGATAATAATTGGTTTATTCTCGAGCATTTTCGCGCAGAGACGCAGCCGTGCAGACGGACGAAAACGGCGAAATTTGCGGCAAATGAAATAAATCAGTGGGTACCTAATAACTTCAAATCATCTTTTCAATCATACAAAAAATCGCCTGTAAAGTCAACGAAACGCCCAAGGTAAAAGCGCCTTCCGGCGCTTTTACCTTGGGCGCCATCCCACCAAAAAATGTTCCTGCTTTTTTGGTGGGATGTTCGTTTATCAAGTGGGATGCTCATTTATCAAAATGGGGGAGAGGGCCGCAGCCCCACTCCCCCAAGCCCCCTTCCCTGCTTCTGGGGCTTTCTTTGACTGTCTGGCGCACACCTTCCGGCGCTTTTACCTTGGGCGCCATCCCACCAAAAAATGTTCCTGCTTTTTTGGTGGGATGCTCGTTTATCAAAAATGGGGGAGAGGGCCGCAGCCCCACTCCCCCAAGCCCCCTTCCCTGCTCTTGGGGCTTTCTTTGACTGCCTGGTGTACACCTTTCGGCGCTTTTACCTTGGCACCATCCCACCAAAAATGTTCCTGCTTTTTTGGTGGGATGCTCATTTATCAAAATGGGGGAGAGGGCCGCAGCCCCACTCCCCCAAGCCCCCTTCCCTGCTTCTGAGGCTTTCTTTGACTACCTGGTGTACGCCTTCCGGCGCTTTTACCTTGGGCGTAAACCCTTTGACCAAGTTCTTTAATAATTCACCCGGCGCAATTCAAAATACGCCTGCGCATGCTTGCACACCGGGCATTCCAGCGGTGCGTGCGTACCAATGTGAATATGTCCGCAGTTGGTGCAGATCCACACTTCCTCGGTTTCACGCGCAAACACCTGGCCTTTTTCAATGTTCTCTTTCAGAGCCAGGTACCGCTCCTCGTGAGTTTTTTCTATCTTTGCCACGCCTTCCATCTGGATGGCCAGCTCAATGAACCCCTCTTCCCGGGCGGTTTTCGCCATGTCTGCGTACATCTCGGTCCATTCATAGTGTTCACCCGCCGCCGCATCTATCAGGTTCGCAATAGTATCCGGCACGGCGCCGCCATGCAACGCCTTGAACCACAGCTCGGCGTGCTCTTTTTCGTTGCCTGCGGTCTCTGCAAAAATATTAGAAATTTGCACATACCCTTCCTTCTTTGCCTTGGACGAGTAGAAGGTGTATTTGTTGCGCGCCTGGCTTTCCCCCGCAAACGCAATCTGCAGGTTTTTCTCTGTCTGGCTGCCTTTCAGTTCCATATCTGTGCCTCCCTATTGTATGAATCAATACATCGACTTTTTTACCGCAAACCGTTGCCATATTCCTCACAAGCACCGGCCCAAAACATACCCATACAAAAACCGGGCGCGCCGCAAAAGTCCCTGCGCCGGCAGCGCAAAACGCCACAATCCGCACAATCTTTTGCCGGCACACCCGGTCCATGAAACCTGTAAACGCGGGCTCTTGTGCACAAAACAATGCACTGCCGCCCTCTTTTCACTGTATCACGGTTTGGACAATTACTTCTCTAACCGCGCTTTCTGGGCCGCCAGCTGGCTGGTCATTTCCTGCGGCAGGCGGTCACCAAACTTCGCGTACAGTTCTTCCACACCAGCAGCGTCTTCCATCCACAGGTCCTTGTCTACGCTCAAGAGGCCACGCACCGTATCAAGCGTAACATCGTCCAACCCCTCGATGTTGATATCCTCGGCATTCGGCAGATAGCCAATGGGTGTCTCCTGCGCGTCGATTTGGTCATTGCAGCGGGCCAAAATCCACATCAGTGCACGCATGTTGTCGCCAAAGCCCGGCCAAATGAAGTGGCCTTCCGCGTCGGTGCGGAACCAGTTCACGTTGAAAATCTTCGGCGCTTTGTCGCCCAGTTTTTCGCCCATGTCCAGCCAGTGCTGCCAGTAGTCGCCCATGTTGTAGCCGCAGAACGGCAGCATCGCCATTGGGTCGCGGCGCACCACGCCTACGGCGCCGGCGGCGGCGGCGGTGGTCTCCGACGCCATGATGGAACCGACAAACACGCCATGTTTCCAGTCAAAGCTCTGGTACACCAGCGGCGCGGTCTTGGCACGGCGCCCGCCAAAGATGATGGCCGAAATCGGCACGCCGGCCGGGTTCTCAAACTCTTTGGAAACGCACGGGCAGTTGATGGCCGGCGCGGTAAAGCGGCTGTTCGGGTGGGCACCCTTCTCGGTGCTGGTCTGCCCATTCCACGGCTGGCCCAGCCAATCGATGCCGTTGGTCGGCGGGTTTTTGTCCAGGCCCTCCCACCACACGGTCATGTCGTCCTTGTTCAGCACCACATTGGTAAAAATGGTGTTCTTGCGGGTGCTCATCAGGGCATTGTAGTTAGACTTTTCGTTGGTACCGGGCGCCACACCAAAGAAACCAGCCTCCGGGTTGATGGCATACAGACGGCCATCCGGGCCCACACGCATCCAGGCGATATCGTCGCCCACCGTCCACACTTTGTAGCCCTTGTTTTTGTATACTTCCGGCGGAATCAACATAGCCAGGTTTGTTTTTCCGCAGGCAGACGGGAACGCGCCGGTGACATACTGCACATTGCCGTTCGGGTCCTCAATGCCCAAAATCAGCATATGCTCGGCCATCCAGCCTTCTTTCCAGCCCTGGTAGGAGGCAATGCGCAGCGCAAAGCACTTTTTGCCCAGCAGCACGTTGCCGCCGTAGCCAGAGTTAATGCTCCAGATGGCGTTGTCATCCGGGAACTGCACAATGTACCGGTTTTCTTCATCTATCTGGGCTTTGGCATGCATGCCGCGCACGAAATCGTTCGAGTCGCCCAGCTGGTCCAGCGCCTTCTGGCCGATGCGGGCCATGATATCCATGTTCAGCACCACATAGATGGAATCGGTGGTTTCCAGGCCGATTTTGCTCAGGGGAGAGCCCAGCGGGCCCATGCAGTACGGAATCACGTACATGGTGCGGCCCTTCATGGCACCGTCATACAGCGGGCGCAGCTTGGCTTTCATCTCTTCCGGGTCCATCCAGTTGTTGGTGGGGCCGGCGTCTTCCTTTGTCTTTGCACAAATGAAGGTGCGGTTTTCCACACGCGCCACGTCATTTTTGGCGGTGTGATGCCACAGGCAGCCCGGCAGTTTCTCCTGATTCAATTCGGTCATTTCACCGGTTGCAATTGCCTCGTCCCGCAGGGCTTTCAACTGCTCGTCGCTGCCGTCAATCCAAACAATTTTGTCCGGTTTGCACAGCGCGGCCACTTCATCTACCCATGTCAATACTTGCTTGTTGGTCGTCATACCACGTATCACCTTTCCCTCTATAAAATTCGATCGCAGGAAGCGCGAAGACCAGCGTGGTTTCTTCGCCTCTTCTGTTTTCGCCAGATAGGATTATTGTACCATCCTGTTAAATATTTCGCAAGTGCCGCACAGGCATTTCTCGCCCTCTGCCGCAGCAGCCATTCCCGGCAGTCTGTACATCACGCCGCACCCGCTTCACCTGCCGCCGGTGGCCAGGGCAATCGGCGTGGTGTATGCCTGTCCTCCCGGCATGGGCCGCTGCTGGCACAGTGCGTACAGGTCCTCTGCCAGCGCCTCCCGCCGCGCAAGGCACGCTGCTTCTTCGCCGGCGCGCGCCAGCTTTGCCAGCGAACCGGACACCGGAATGATTGCCTTCTGTTTGCATTGTTTCAGCACCGCCAGGCCGGTGGGGCTGGCGCCCAGCACCTGCGCAAACGGCGGCAGCACCGGGCGCCCCTGCGGCAACCCCAGCGCCGCTGCCAGCGCCAGCCGCCGCACGCGGGAATGCGCAAATCGCTTACTTTTGGCCAGAGTGTATAGTTCCTCCAGTGTACCCGCGCGCCGCGCGGCACCCGCCAGCCGCGCTTCCAGCCCTTCTCCGGCACCCGGCCTGTCCGCGAAATCCCCCGCCGACAGGCCGCGCAGGCGGGCCAGTTCCGCCAATTCCCACCGCTCTGGGGCCAGCACCATTCCGGCATCCCATGCTTTTTGATACAGCGCCGCGCATCCGGGCGGCACCCACGCTTCCAGCGCTGCCATGCCGTCTTTTTCCACCTGTGCGCGCAACCAGCTAGCCGAAGCTACCCCGCTTTGCGGCTGCCCATCGTGCGCCGCGCCCAGCCGCGGCAGCGCCAGCGGCACCGGCAGGCTGAACAAATCCTCTTCCCGGGCGCTGCCGCCGTACAGCCCTTCCACCACACGGCTGCGCACCTCCACCGGCATGCGGCGGCGCAGTTCCGCAGGCAAACTTCCACGCAGCGCCTTACAGTATTCAATACCCAAAATATTGTTCGGGGTTTTCAGCAGCTCTGCCGCACCGGGCATCAGCCGGTCTGCCGCCGTGCTGCGCGCCACGGCAAACGGTACCCCGCCAGCCAGTTCGGCCTTCAGTTGCCCTTTAAATTCTTCGCTCAGCAGCACATCGGCCACCGCGCCCAGGATTTCCGCATCCGCCGTCTCGGCCCCAAACGCCAGGACATCCACGCACCCCAGCGCACTCAACAACCCCACCGCACCGGCGGCAAATCCCTCGGCCGAGGCCGTCGCCCACGGCACCGGCAGCCGCAGCACCAGGTCCGCACCACCTGCCAGCGCCGCGCGCGCGCGCACCGCGGTGGGCAGCAGCGCCGGTTCGGCCCGCTGCACAAACGGGCCGCTCATCACGCACACCACCGCGCGAATCCCCCCGGCCCGCAGCTGCCGAACCATCCATTCGTGCCCTTTGTGGAACGGGTTATACTCCGCCACAATTCCTGCCACCATTCCGTCCTGCACCATGTGCCCCCTCTCTGTTCCCGGTCATGCCACTTGAAAACGTTTATTTCCTATTATATAATAGCATATGTTTGTTGCCTATAGAATTGTTTGGAGGATTCATGGAATGAAAATACTGGTAATCAACAGCGGCTCGTCGTCGCTAAAATATCAACTGATCGACATGGAAAACGAGCTGGTGCTGTGCAAGGGCCTGTGCGAGCGCATTGGCATTGTGGGTGGGTCGGTCTCCCACCAGGCGCATGGCCGGGAGACCAGCGTAAAGGTGGAAATGCCCACCCACGCGGACGCATTCAACAAAATGCTGGACCTGATGACCAAAGGAAACGATGCTGTGCTGGAAAACAAAAGCGACATCGGCGCCGTAGGCCACCGGGTGGTACATGGCGGCGAAACATTCAAGCAAAGCGTTGTGCTGGATGAAAAAGCCATCGAGGGCATTGAGGAACTGTCACCCTTGGCGCCGCTGCACAACCCGCCGCAAGCGCAAGGCATTCGCAGCGCACAGCGCGTGTTCGGCAAAAGCACCCCGCAGGTGGCGGTGTTCGATACCGCGTTCCACCAGACCATGCCGGACTATGCCTACATCTTCGCCGTACCGTATGAGTTTTATGAGGATTATTCTATCCGCCGTTATGGGTTCCACGGAACCAGCCACCGCTATGTCAGCCGGCAGGCGGCCGAATATATGGGGAAACCACTGGAATCGCTTAAAATTATCACCTGCCATCTGGGCAACGGTTCGTCCATCACTGCCATAAACGGCGGCAAAAGCGTGGACACCAGCATGGGCCTTACACCCATGGGCGGCCTGATGATGGGCACCCGTTCAGGCGATTTGGATCCCAGCGTGGCCACCTATCTGGCGGACATCACCGGCGAATATGGCGCCAACATGGGCAAACTGCTGAATACCCGCTCCGGCTTTTTGGGTGTATCCGGGGTTTCCAGCGATAACCGCGACATCGAGCGTGCTGCCGAGGATGGCAACGACCGCGCGCGCCTGGTACACGATATGTTCTCCTACCAAATCAAAAAATACATCGGCTCCTACGCCGCCGCCATGGGCGGGCTGGATTGCATTGTGTTTACCGGGGGAATTGGTGAAAACAGCCATAAGGTACGTAGCATGGCGCTGTCCGGCCTGTCATTCCTGGGGGTAGAGATTGACAAGGAAAAGAACAAAACGCGCGGCGAATTTGTGGACTTTTCTGCCCCAGACGCCCGGGTCCGCAGCCTGATCATCCCCACCAACGAGGAGCTGATGATTGCTCAGGATACCCTGGCGCTGGTCGGCAAAGGGAAATAGCCTGCTGCATAGTGGTGAATGGACGACAGTATCAATAGGAACCCCCCGGCGAAGCCGGGGGGTCTTCATATGCGCGCAAAGCGCTATGATGCCAGCGGAGCCTCAAGGCTCATGGCAGGGCCTGTCGCCTGCAGGGGTGCTATTTGTCAGCCTTGAACGGGTCCACGTACTCCTTGAGTGTCATTTGGTCTGCGACCTGGTCCTCCTTTAGCTGGTTTTGGATGTACTCGGCTATCTTCTTTGTGTTTTTGCCTGCGGTATCTACATAGTAGCCCCTGCACCAAAATGTTCGGTTTCCGTGTTTGTACTTTAAATTACCGTGCCGCTCATGCAGTATCAGCGTGCTTTTGCCTTTCAGAAACCCCACTACCCCGGAAACCGACATTTTTGGCGGGATTGCTAAAAGCATGTGGATGTGGTCAGGGCACACCTCTGCCTCTATGATTTCTATCTGCTTTCACCGACACAATTCTCTTAATATTTTTCCGATCTCTGCTTTGTGCTCTCCGTAGAACACTTTCCTTCGATACTTAGGTGCAAAGACTATGTGGTACTTGTAGTTCCATTTGGTATGGGCTAGACTGGTTGTGTCATTCGGCATACGAATGTCCTCCTTTGATATCTTTGGTTTGCAGTTGACAGGCCGCAGACTTCAGTATATCAAAGGAGTTTTTATGTGATTTTCAACGCTAAAGCTATATGTTGCTCCCCGGCATAGCCGGGGGTTGCTTTACAA
>JAVBPZ010000015.1:0-107325 GCA_031549285.1 Oscillospiraceae bacterium
GAAACGGCAAAACTGCTCTTTGTTAGCACATTGGTAACTGATAGCCGCTTTATTAACACAAAGGGCAAGGGCCTTACAGCTAAAGCAAAGGACTGTCCGACCACCGGCATAGCCGGTGGTGTTCTCGTGCTAAAGCACAAACCGTCAAGAAAGCCCCTGATGGTTTTACCCATCAGAGGCTTTCCTGCAACCAATCTTTTTCCTGTTATGCAACAGCCCAACATCCCGGCGCCGGCTAAAAGCATCCACAATGTTTATTGCTATACTTCCCCAAAGTACGCCACCGCTTGCTGTGCCCAATGCTGCACCGCCGCGGCCAGCTCCTGCTCTGTGGAAAATTTCCGCACCGATGCGATGCGTGAAAAGAAACGAACCTTTGTGTTTTTACCGTACAAGTTCCCGCTATATCCCGGCAGATATGTCTCGCAGGTCACGCTTTTTCCGCCCACCGTTGGCCGGGTACCATACCCTGTCACCGATGGCCAAACCTTGTCCCGCAGCACCGTCTGGGTAATATATACCCCTTGTTCCGGTGGCTGCAGCCACGCCGGAAAAACCTGGTTTAACGTAGGGAACCCCAGCTTCCGGCCAATCCGTTTGCCGTGCCGCACCGGCAGGTCAATTTCATACGGCCGGCCCAGCATGGCGTTTGCCGCCGTCAGGTCCCCCGCGCCCAGCGCTGCGCGTATCCGGCTGGAGCTAACCACGTCCCCTTCATACAGGGCCAGCGGTACCACCGACAGCGCCATATCCCGCGCTTCGCACAACCGCCGCAACAGCCTCACATCCCCCGCGCGTCCTTTCCCAAACGCAAAATCCTCCCCGCAAAACAGTGCCTTCGCCTTGTATCTTCCGCGCAGCATCTGCTCAAAAAACGCCTCCGGCGAGACATCACAAAAACTTTCAAATGGAGGCTCGAAACAATATTTCACACCTATTTCGGCCAACAGATCATGCTTCTGCCGTGGGGACTGCAGCAGTTTTCCCTTGTCCCCGGCCAGCCCCGCCCGTGAAAAAGTAAACACCGCCAGGTCCAGCCCGTGCTGCTGCGCATACTCCCGCGCCGCGTGTATCACCGCCGCATGGCCGATATGCACTCCGTCAAAAAAACCCATCGCCACGGCGGTTCCGGGCCCACTGCCAGGATACCCGCCCTTGTTTCGTACCACCTTCACCTTTGTCCCCTCTTTCACCGGGCTTTGACAACCACTGATTCAAGCGCAGCGTGTGTTGCCCCATTCCATCATCGGTTACCGCGGGCATCCCTAATACAGCTTTTCCACACACAGCGTGGCATTTTCGCGCACCAGCACCACACCCACAAACTGCCCATCCACATAGGCGCGGTACCGCCCCGCGGGCCTGTTCTCACCGGAAACCGCAACACCATTCTGCAGCCGGGCAAACACCTGGCCATCCAGCGCCAGCACCGGCAACGGCAAAAAAACCTGCTCCACGCTCAGCACCAGTTCCTGCAGGCGCCCCGCGTCTTTTGCAGCCTGTATCTCTTCCAGCGTGTGCGCCTGGCCGATGCCAAACACCCCGGCACCGGTGCGGCGCAGCGCCGACAGTGTAGCCGGCACCGCCAGCTTTTTCCCCAGCTCCTCCGCCAGGGTGCGTATGTAGGTCCCTTTGGAACAGTGCACCTCTATCGTGTGCCTGTTTTCGCCCCCGGTTCCCAGATACCGTATATCAAATATCTCTATCTCGCGCGCTTTTCTATCTACTGTTTGCCCTTCACGGGCGTATTTATACAGTGGTTTGCCCGCCACCTTTACGGCGGAATACAGCGGCGGCAGCTGGCTTTGCCGTCCCAGGAATGCCGGCACTATTTCCCGCACCGCTGCCTCGCTCACCTGCGCCTGGGCCTGCTCCAGCACATTGCCGGTCACGTCGCCAGTATCGGTGGCCAGCCCAAACAATACTTCAGCCACATAGGTTTTGTCCTGGCGCGGCTGGCGGTCCACCGCTTTTGCCGCGCGGTCCAAAAAAACAGGCAGCACACCGGTCGCCATAGGGTCCAGGGTGCCGCCGTGTCCTATCCGTTTTGTCGCGCAAATCCCGCGCAGTTTTGCCACCACATCAAACGAGGTAAACCCCGCAGGTTTGTCCACCACCAAAATTCCATTCATGCCGGGTAGCCTCACTCTTCCCGCGGCGCCACCAGCGCTTTGCGTGTTTCCTCTAGAATAGCAGCCTTCGCGTTATCCAGGCCACCAATAATCTCGCACCCGGCGGCCTGTTTGTGCCCACCGCCGCCCAGGCCCGTCACAATATGGGTCGCATCAATACCCACCTTGGTGCGCACGCTTACCTTGTAGCTGCCGGACGCCTGCTGTCGCATGGTAATACCAACCACCACGCCCTCAATAGAACGTGGCAACGACGTAATTCCTTCCAAATCCGCCTCGTTGGCACCAATTTGTTCAATCTGTTCGCGGGTCAGCAAAATCAGCGCGCAGCGCCCGTCAAAATGATATTCCAGCGTAGACAACGCCAGCTGTTCCACCGCGATGCGCTGTTTCGAGCGGTTCTCAAACAACAGCTCGTTCAGCATTTTTATCTCTGCGCCCAGCTCTATCAAACGCGCCGCCACCACGTGCGTGCGCGCAGTGGTGTTGGCAAACCGGAAGCATCCGGTATCGGTGGAAACCCCAGTGTACAGGCAGTTTGCCATGCGTACATCCGGCTGAATCCCCATCAACACCAGCAAATCATATATGATCTCGCAGGTAGCGGCGGCGGACGCGTCCAACAGCAGCTCCTGGGCATATCCACTGTTAGAGCTGTGGTGGTCGATGCACAAATCTACCTTCTCCGCCCAGCGTGCGGCGCCGTCGCCAAACAGCTGGGTTCCGGCTATATCCACCGCCACAATAAACCGCGGCGTAAACTGTCCCACAAACATTTCCAGTTCCATGTAATCGTACCGGTGATGGATGGTATCGCTGCAGAACACCGCCACGCTTTTCTCATAGCTGCGCAACGCCCAAAACAAAGCACCGGCGGCGCCAATGGTATCGCCGTCGGGGTTTTTGTGGCACAGAATCAAGATATCCTCCGCCTTTAAAAGGCGGCCGATCGCATCCGACATCTCTATTTTTTCGCTCATGCGCCACCTCCCGGAACCATACTTCGTCAACCCCCGCAGAAGAAATTCCCCACCGCGACGTTTCACGCCCATCTGCCCTCTTCCGACCGGCCGCAAAAAAACACCGCAAACCACCACTAAAGGTCGTTCAATAGTTGGTTAATATGCGCCGCATATGCGGCTCCGTCATCCGCTATAAAGGAAAACTCCGGCGCGCGCCGGATATGCATGCGCGCCGCGACCTCGCTGCGCACGTGGCCCTTTGCTTTTTCCAGCGCGGCGGCCACCTCTTTGGCGCCGCCGCCCGGGCCCAGCATGCTCACATACACCTTGCAGCTGGACAAATCCGGCGCAGCCTCCACCCGGGTCACGGTAACCAGTCCCCCCTGCAACCGGGGGTCTTTCATCTCGCCAATAATCTTCACCAGCTCCCGTTTCAAATCTTCGTTCATGCGGGAGTTTGTCTTAGAAACAGGTTTTCTGGGCATGGCTTTGCCTCACCTTTCACAGTGTTCGGCCTGCCGCAGCACGGCCTCAGTCGCGGTATTCTTCCAGAATAAACGCCTCGTAAATATCGCCTTCCTTAATATCCGCAAACTTATCCAGCGTAATGCCGCACTCGTAGCCGGTGGCCACTTCCTTCACGTCATCCTTAAACCGCTTCAGCGACGCAATTCCGTCCTCGGTAATCACGATGCCGTCGCGCACCACACGAATTTTCGAGTTCCGGGTAACCTTGCCATCCTGCACATAACACCCGGCAATGGTGCCCACACTGGACACCTTGTACACCTGGCGCACCTCCACGCGGCCCTGCTCCACCTCGCGAATTTTCGGCGCCAACATGCCCTTCATAGCATCGGTCACGTCGTTGATAGCGTCGTAAATCACGCGGTACATGCGCATTTCCACCTCGTCCTGCGCCGCCTCCGCTTTGGCAATGAGATCCGGCCGCACGTTGAAGCCAATGATAATCGCACCCGAAGCATTCGCCAACATCACGTCGCTCTTGTTGATGGCGCCCACCCCGGAATGAATTACCTTCACGCGCACTTCTTCGTTGGATATTTTTTCCAGGCTCTGTTTCAGCGCCTCGGCGCTGCCCTGCACGTCCGCTTTCACGATGATGGACAGCTGCTTCATTTCGCCCGCGGCAATCTGGCTGAACAGGTTGTCCAGCGTCACTTTGGTATAGCTGCCCAGGTGCTCCTCGCGCTTTTCAGCCTGGCGCCGGTCAGCCAGTTCTCTGGCCAGCCGCTCGTCCTCTACCGCGTCGAACAAATCGCCCGCCGCCGGCACATCGGTCAGGCCGGTAATCTCCACCGGGGTGGAGGGGCCCGCATGTTCCAGCAGGTTCCCGTCGGCGTCGCGCATGGTGCGCACACGGCCCACCGTGGTTCCGGCAATTACCACGTCGCTCTGGTTCAGGGTGCCCTTTTGTACCAAAATGGTGGCCACCGGGCCCTGGCCTTTGTCCAGCCGCGCCTCTATCACCGTACCCTTGGCACGCCGGTCGGGGTTCGCCTGCAGTTCCATCACGTCGGCGGTCAGGTTAATCATTTCCAGCAGGTCGTCAATACCCTGCCCGGTAGCCGCCGATACCGGCACCACCACCGTCTCGCCGCCCCATTCTTCCGGCACCAGCTCATATTCGGTCAGCTGCTGTTTAATCCGGTCGGGGTTCGCGGTTTCCTTGTCCATCTTGTTAATGGCCACAATAATAGATACCCCGGCAGACTTCGCATGGTTGATCGATTCCACCGTCTGCGGCATAATCCCGTCGTCCGCCGCCACCACCAGCACCGCAATATCGGTCAGGTTCGCGCCGCGCGCACGCATGGAGGTAAACGCCTCGTGCCCGGGGGTATCCAGGAACGTAATGGGCTTGCCGTCTTTTTTTATCTGGTACGCGCCAATATGCTGGGTAATGCCACCGGCTTCCCCTTCGCTTACCTTGCTGGCGCGAATCGCATCCAAAATAGACGTTTTACCGTGGTCTACGTGGCCCATGACCACCACCACCGGCGGCCGTGGCTGCAGGTCTTCCGCCCGGTCCTCATCCACATCAAACAGGCGCTCTTCTATGGTCACATGCACTTCGTGCTCCACCTTTGCGCCCAGTTCCTCTGCCACCAGGGTCGCGGTGTCAAAATCCACCATCTCCGACACACTGGCCATCACACCCAGGCCCATCAGCTTTTTTATCACCTGCGCCGAGTTCACCTTCAGCCGGCTGGCCAGCTCACCCACGGTAATCTCGTCCGGAATAGACACCTTCAGCTGCGCCTTGCGCGCTTTTTCCAGCTGAATGCGCTGCAGGCGTTCCGCCTCGGTCTCGCGTTTCTTGGTAAACGGCGCCTGCCGGTTGCCAAATTTTCCGCCTTGGCGCAGTTTCTGGCGGTTTTGCTGGGGCTTGCGGCGGTTCTCCACTGTCTTCTGCGAGGCAAGATCGGTGTACTTTTCGTTGAACTTGTCCAGGTTCACGTCCACCGCGCGGGTCTCGATGGTACGGGTCACCACCTCGCGTTTTGGCGCGGCGGGTTTGTCCGGATTCTCCGGTTTCAGTTCGCGTATACGGCCCAGGCCGTCCCGTTTTTTGGGCGGCTGCTGTTTGGCCACCGGACGCGCGGGCGCCGCCGGCTGCTTGGCCGGGCCTTTTTGGGCCTCTTGCGGCATTACCTGCGCCTTGTCCGTTTTTTCGGCAGGTTTTTCCACCGGCTTTTTGGGTGCCGGCGGCGGCGCGCTTGCCAAATACTCCTCAAAATTATCCACCTCCGCCCCGCGGGTATACCAGTCAAAGAGGTAGTCCAGCTCCTCTTCGCTTAAGGGGGTGGTGTGTTTCTTCATTTCGCCGTATTTGTCGTTCAGCAGGTCCAGTACCTGCTTGTTCTGAACGCCCAAATCCTTTGCAAAATCGCTAATTTTGTACTTAATGACCAAACCGGTTCCTCCTCGTCCGGGGTAGGGTTTTCCCGCCGCCGGCGTTTTCTTTCTCTGGTGTTTGCTTGTGTCCCTATATATTTTCAGGGCGTTTCCGGGTATCGTTCGGCGGTATCGTGCACCGCCGCATCCGCGCCCACATTCGCCTCGTTCTTGCCCTTTTCTTCATTTCCTGTCCATTCCTGCAGCGCCTTTTGGCATACCTGCGCCAGCCCCGCGTCGGACACGGCCAGCACCCCGGCCGCCTTGCGCACCACCATCGCCAGCTGCACCTGTGTATACGGCAGCTTTGCAGTTTTGCATTCCCCGCCGCAGGCATTCATCACGCGCTTCTCGGTCGCGGCGGACACATCCTGTGCCAGCAGCACCAGCTGCGCATCGCCCCGCAGCACCGCGGCCAGAACGGTGTCGAACCCCACCGCCAGCTTACCGGCCTTTCGGCACAGGGAGATGGCACCCAACAGCTTATCCGTTCTTTTCACCCGCCTTTTGTACCAATTCATAACCAAGAGCATTTCGCCGGTATACTGGATGCGTTATGTTTGGTCCATCTTCTCCGCAATCTCCGCCTCCAGCTTCACATACACTTCCTCTGGCACCTGCGCCGCAAACGCGCGCTCCAGGCTTTTTTTCTTGCGCGCTTTTGCCAGGCATGCGGCGTCGGCACACAGATAGGCGCCGCGCCCCGCTTTGCGGCCGGTCACGTCAAAGGAGATTTCCCCCTCGGCGGTGCGCACCACACGGTTCAATTCCTTCTTCGGTTTTCCGGCCCCACACCCCACACAGTGGCGAATGGGAATCTTTTTGGTTCCCACCGGCACGCCTCCTTATCCAAACAGTATGGATGCTTTCTTCCATACTATCAGAAGCCCCAAATCAGGCTTCCTCTTCCACGGTTTCCTCTTCGGCCTCTTCCTCGCCGTAATAGCCGCTCTCCGGCCGGATGTCAATGTTATACCCCGTCAGGCGGGCGCACAAACGGGCGTTCTGTCCTTTGTTGCCAATCGCCAGCGACAGCTGGTTGTCCGGCACCGTCACACGGCAGCTTTTGGTTTCGCCATCCAATATCTCTACATCCACCACGGTGGCGGGGCTCAGCGCCGCGGCAACAAACTCCGCCGGGTCCTCGCTCCACAGCACCACGTCTATTTTCTCGCCGCCCAGCTCTTCCACAATGTTCGCCACGCGGGAACCATGTGCGCCAATGCACGCACCGCGCGGGTCCACGTTCGCGTCCTTGCTCCAAACTGCCAGTTTTGTCCGCTGGCCGGCCTCCCGCGCAATCGCCTTTATCTCCACCGTGCCGTCAAACACCTCCGGCACTTCCATCTCAAACAATCGCTTCACCAGCCCCGGGTGTGTGCGGCTAATCATCACGCGCGGGCCACGCTCGGTCACCGCCACGTCCACCACATACACCTTCACACGTTCGCCTTCGCGCAGCACCTCGCCCGGCACCTGCTCATTGCGCGGCAAAATCGCCTCGTTTTTGCCAATTTCCAGCGCCACCACACCGCGCACCGGGTCCACGCGGGTTACCAGCGCAGTCACAATCTCGTGGCTCTTGGACTGCATCTCGGTATACATTTGGCTGCGCTCCGCCTCGCGAATCCCCTGGCGGATCACATGTTTTGCCGTCTGCGCAGCAATGCGGCCAAAATCGGTGGTCTGCAGCACCGTTTCCACCTGGTCGCCCACCTTGTATTTTTTCTTTATCTTTTTCGCGTCCTCCAGCGAAATTTGCGTGTGGGGGTTCTCCACTTCTTCCACCACATCCTGCAAAAGCTTCACTTCAAACGCGCCGCTCTCGGGGTCCATTACGATGGAAACGTTTTCCTCTTCCACCTCATAGTCCTTGCGCACCGCAATCGCAATAGCGTTCTTCACCTTCTCCAGCAGGTACTCCGCCGAAATTCCACGCTCTTTTTCCAGCATCTCCAGTGCGCCAAACAGTTCCTCGTTCATGTCATTCCTCTTCCGTTCTGCCATATTCCGGCTTACTATTTTACTTTCTATTTACCGCCTGCCGCCTTTTCAAAAAACCGGGCGGATATTTCCCTTTTGCCGCGGGCACCGTGCCGTATCCTCTTTTTCAGAATCGCCCAGCCCCTCAACCACCCGTGCCAAACAAATTCTCGTCGTCACACAGCTTCCAATAGCTGGCCTTTTTTATTTCCACAGCCTCTTCCCCGGCATCGGTGTCCAGCACCACCACATCGTCTGCAACCTGCTTTAATATCCCCGCTATCTCCCGCCGTCCCTGTTCGTCGGGGCGTATCAGGTGTGCCGCCACTTTTTTGCCCTGTGCCGCGACGAAATGCGCAGGTTTCGTCAGCTTGCGGCCCAGGCCCGGGCTGCCCACCTCCAAAATATAGCTCTCGCTGATGGGATCCGCCGCATCCAGCAGCGGGTCTATCGCCCGGCTGGCTTTTTCGCAGGTATCGGTATCCAGCGGCTCGTTCCGGTCAATAAAGATACGCAGGTACCATTCCGGCCCTTCTTTTTCAAACCGGACGTCCCACAACCGCAGGCCCATCCCTTCCACCACCGGGCGCACCAGTTGTTCCACCTGTGCGGCTACGTTGCCGCCGCTACCTTTTGCCATCAATGCCCTCCAAAAATTGCGCGCATCTGCTGAATATCATATACTGCCGCGTACCCGCCATCCCATTACGGAACCCCAAAAGACACCGCCGGGCCAGCACGCACACAGGCACAAAATAGCCTATACACGGCGAAAGAGCGGGCTTTGCCCACTCTTTCGCGTTGGTTTCGTACAACAGGATTATACCATACCCACCCGGCGGATGCAAGTGTTTTGCGCAGCCACAGTGGGTTTACACTTGGCCTGCCGCCAATATCCAAACCATCCCGGTGCTGTTCGCCCTACCGCGCCCAGTTCCCCGCCTGGAAAATCCGTACCTCCGCGCCGCTTTTGGTGGTGCCGGTCACCGCCATGCCCGGCGTGCCAATCATGATATCTTCATGAATCAGGCTGTCATTCAGGCCCATTTCTGCCAGCTGCGGGCGGCTCATCTCACCGCCGCCGGAAATGGTGGTGGGATATCCCGCCCCAAACGCCATGTGACAGGCGGCGTTTTCGTCAAACAGGGTGTTGTAAAACAACAATCCCGTCTGCTTCACCGGGCTGCTGGCCGGCACCAGCGCTATCTCACCCAGGTGTGTCGCGCCCTCATCCACCCGCAGCATCTGCTGCAACAGGTCGTTCCCTTTTTCCGCGGTCGCCTCCACCGCCCTGCCTTCTTTAAAGTACACGGTGATGCCTTCAATCAAATTGCCGTTATACACATAGGGCAGGCTGCTCTTTGCCACACCCTCGGCGCGGGCGCGGTGGGGGGCTGTGAACACTTCTTCGGTAGGAATATTTGCCAAAAACGGCACCCCTCCGGTGGAGTTTTCTTCCGCGCCGGCCCACAAGTTATCATCTGCAAGGCCAATCACCAAATCGGTTCCCAGTTCACTCTGCAGGCGCAGGCTCACCAGGTCCAGGCTCTGCAGCCAGTCTCGCTGCTTTTTCATCTCGGCCACATGCTGTTTCCACGCGCCCACCGGGTCACCGGTATCCACACGGCACACCTGGAAAATGGCGTCCCACAGCTTTTGCACGGCGGCTGGGGCGGCCTCGCCGGGGAACACACGGGCGGCCCACGCATCGCTGGGAATTGCCACCACGCTCCACTGCACCTTGTTGGACATGGTCATTTCCCACCACGGGCGCATCGCACGGCTGGCCGCCTCATTCGCGCGGTTCAGCTTGGTCACGTCCAGCCCCTTGTATATCTCCGGGTCCCGCGCAGAGATATTCAAAACCGCCACACCGCCGTCCGCCTCGGCATAATCCAGGTAACTGCGCAGTCGCCACGGCTTTATGTCTTCCAGCACCGCCAGCTCGGTACGCTCCATACGTATCCTGCCCATTTTTTCATCCGCATAATGCGCCACCACCTCGCGCGCACCGGCTTCATATGCCGCCACCGCGCACATCTGCGCAAAAAATGCACCCTCCACCGGGCAGTTAATCACCAGTGTTTGGCCTTTTTGCAGGTTCACCGCCGTCTTTACCGCAAAGTCGGCGTACAACCTCAGCTCATGCTCTTTCACACTATCTCCTCCGCAGGCGGCCCGCACACCCCTATCGGCAGGGCCTTCTTTTTTCACAGCATCATTGCATTTTTACAAAAACCACAGTGGGCGGCATGCCCGGCCGCTCCAGCCACACCACCCAAACTATAGTCATTCCATTATCTACTATTCCTTATTATAACTTTCTGGTAGCAAAATGCAACGCTATATCTATTTTTTGCCACAAAAAATTTTTCACGCCTGGTAAGCGGCGCCATCAAAACAAAATGTCCCGCACCAGACGAACCAGCGGGACATTTTTAATATAAGCAAATGATTGAAGCATCCACTACATCCAGTGGCCAAGATTATCTCGCCGCCGGCCACCAACCAAAATACGGAAACGCCCATACTTAGAAAGCCACTTTTTCCTCCAGCCAGGCCGACACCTCCGCTATCGGCACCCGCTCCTGGGCCATGCTGTCCCGCTCGCGGATGGTCACGCAGCCGTCTTCTTCAGATTCAAAATCATAGGTGATACAATACGGCGTACCCACCTCGTCCTGCCGGCGGTACCGCTTGCCAATAGAACCCGTTTCGTCAAAATCCACCATGAACTTGTCTGTTAGCCGCGCATACAGTTCCTGCGCCTTGTCGGACAGCTTCTTGGACAGCGGCAGCACCGCCGCCTTATATGGCGCCAGCGCCGGGTGCAGCCGCATGACCACACGCTTGTCCTCGTTGCCTTTTTCGTCGGTCAGTGTTTCCTCGTCATACGCCTCCACCAAAAACGCCAGCGCCACACGGTCCGCGCCCAGGCTCGGCTCCACCACATAGGGAATATAATGCTCGCCGGACTCCTGGTCAAAATAACTTTGTTCCTTGCCACTGTGCTCGTTGTGGCGGCCCAGGTCGTAATCGGTACGGTCGGCAATCCCCCAAAGCTCGCCCCAGCCAAACGGGAACAGGTACTCAATGTCGGTGGTCGCCTTGGAGTAGAAGGACAGTTCCTCCGCCCCATGGTCCCGCATCCGCATGTTTTCCGGCTTCATCCCGAGGCTCATCAGCCATTCATTGCAAAAACCCTTCCAGTAGGCAAACCACTCCAGGTCGGTGTCCGGCTTGCAGAAAAACTCCAGTTCCATCTGCTCAAACTCCCGCAGACGGAACAAAAAGTTGCCCGGGGTAATCTCATTGCGGAACGCCTTGCCCACCTGGCACACACCAAACGGAATCTTGCGCCGGGTAGATCGCTGTATGTTGGTAAAGTTCACAAAGATCCCCTGCGCGGTTTCCGGGCGCATATACACTTCATTTTTCGAGTCCTCGGTAACCCCCATAAACGTCTTGAACATCAGGTTGAACTTACGAATATCAGTAAAATCCTTCGCGCCGCATCCCGGACAGGCAATACCATTCTCGCGGATATATTCGCTCATTTCCTCAAAGCTCATACCGGTGGGGTTGCCGCCGTGCTGCTCTATCAGTTGGTCCGCGCGGTAGCGGGTTTTGCAGGCGCGACAGTCCATCAGCGGGTCGGAAAAACCGCCCACATGCCCGGTGGCCACCCATACTTCCGGGTTCATCAATATCGCGCTATCCAGGCCAACGTTGGTGGGGCTCTCCTGCACAAACTTCTTCCACCACGCCTTTTTCACGTTGTTTTTAAACTCTACACCCAGCGGGCCATAGTCCCAGCTGTTTGCCAGGCCGCCGTAAATCTCACTGCCGGCAAAAATAAATCCGCGGTTTTTGCACAGCGCGGTAATTGTGTCCATCGTCTTTTTGGTGTTTTCCATCCCGTTCCCTCCACATGCCGCATTCCCGGCAATATTTCCTTTTTTCGCAATCTTCTTCGCCTTATTGTACGGTTTCGCCGCGCACACTGTCAAGCCTGCAACGGGAAATTTCCAAGCTGTTCTCTTTGTATGCCTACCCACCACCACATATCATCACACCGGTTGACGGATTTAACGCATTCTCTTATAATAATGTAGTTGCTACTATTTCATCACGGGGCGTAGCGCAGGTGGTAGCGCGCTTGCTTTGGGAGCAAGATGCCGCAGGTTCGAGTCCTGTCGCCCCGACCACGTCGGCAATTGCCTATTGGGCAATTGCCGACTGTTTTTTATGCCTTTTTTCGTTTGTTTTGTTTGAGAAAATCCTTTAAGGATACTCGAACCCTCCGTGTGATATAATTATTTTGGCAGTACTGGTAAGCCGCGACATTTACCACCGAGTATTTGTGTGGCATAAAGCTGGGGGTAATGGTAATGATTACGGTGAGAAAAATGACAAAAGGCGACGCACCAGCGCTCTATGATATGGCATTGCGCGCATTCACACCCGATTATGAAAAATATGGGTTTTATCCGCCGGTACTCAACCTAAAGAAAAAACGATTTTTGCCGCCTCTTCTCTTTGGCAATGTAATCTTAGCTGATGATGAAATGGTTGGCGCAGCTTTTGTTGCCACCATCGGAAAAAACGGGGAGATAGGTTCAATTTTTATCGACCCTGCCCACCAGAAAAAGGGGTATGGGTATGAGGCGATGCTGGCAATTGAAAAACGGTACCCGAAAATTAAAAACTGGAAGCTGGATGTACTGCGCGAAAACTACGGTCTGCACCATTTTTATGAATCTTTGGGCTATGTGAAAACTGGTGAGATGAGAGATCCCAAAAGCGGCCTTGCCGGGTTTGCTTACATAAAGCATTTGCAGTAAGGGTGACATCGCCTATTCCGCCCGCGGTTTTGTTGAATTTTTGTTGGGTTTCCAAGCCCTGTAATTCCACTCGTACCACACAAAACCCGCATGGGTTCGCATTTCTATCTGCGAATCCATGCGGGTTTTCTCTATTATGAAGCCCAAATCATCCTCAGAGCATACACGCGAAAATATATTTGCCCCCTGATGTAGTTTGCCATTCTACCTCAGGGGGCCTACCCATCGTGTTTTCTTGCGCGCAAAACCATCGCTGCTGCTGCGCGATCAGATAAAAATTTTACTGCTGTTGCTTCCTGCGGGCTGCCAGAACGCAAACGACAGCAATCAGGCCCGCTAGAACGGATACGCCAATAACAATACCCCACCATGGGAAACCGCCCTGGCTGATTTGCGCTGGCGATTGCAGCGGTACCTCTCTGTTCGAAATATCCTCCGAAATCACCTGGGAAGAAGCGCTCTGTTCCGGCGCAGAAGAAACAACCGTTGCCTCAGAAGAATTTCCGCTTACCGTAGAAGCAGGCTTTGGCGCAGTGGCAGCGCCTGCCGGACGTGTGGCAGCCGGTCGTGAGCCTCCGGCCGCACCTGCAGCAGGTGTCTGTGTGGGCGCTGGCGCCTGTGTGCTGGAAGGTGTCTGCGCCTTCGCCGGTGCCGCCACCGTGAGCGTGAAGCTGGCAGTTTTGGCTACCCCGCCCTCGGTATAGTTCACCGCGACCGTCTGCGTTCCGGCTGTGCCCAGCCGTGTTCCGTTCGCCGGGCTGGTGGTATATCCAGCCACCACACTGCTGCTACCGTCGCTGTAGGACGCCACAATGATCAGGCCTGAAAGATCCAACGCCTCGCCCACGGTATAGGCCGTTTTCGACGGCATGCCACCAACCGCAATGCTTTCCAGCACCACCGGCGCTGCCGCCACCGTCACCGTGAAGCTGACAGCCGCCGCGGTCACATCACCCTCGGTATAGTTTACCACGACCGTCTGCGTGCCCACCGCGCCCAGCAGCGTTCCGTCCGCCGGATTGGTAGTGTATCCTGTTACCGTACTGCTGCTGCCATTGCTGTATGCTGCCGTGATGACCAGCCCGGCAAGATCCAGCGCCTCGCCCGCGGTATAGGTCGTCTTCACCGGGACGCTGCTCACGGTAATGCTGTCCAGCACTGGCACTACCGGCTCGCTCTCCACCGCCACCGTAAAGCTGGCAGTCGCGGTCGCATCGCCCTCGGTATAGCTTATCGCAATTATCTGCGCGCCGGCTGTTTCTAGTACTGCGCCGTCCAGCAAGCTGCTGGTGTAATCGCTCACCACGTTTCTGCTGCCGTCGCTGTATATTGCCGTAACAACCAGCCCGGTAAGATCCAGTGTCTCGCCCACGACATAGGCCGTTTTTGCCGGCGTGTTGCTCACCGCAATGCTTGTCAACACCACCGGCACTACCGGCGCGCTTTCCACCTCCACCGTAAAGTTGGCGGTCCGGGTCTCGTCGCCCTCGGTATAGGTTACAACGACCGTCTGCGTATCAACTGTATCCAGCATTGCGCCATCCGCGGGGCTGGTGGTGTACTCGGTCACCGTATTGCTGCTGCCATCGCTGTATGCCGCCGTGATGACCAGCCCGGCAAGATCCAGCGCCTCGCCCACGGTATAGGCCGTTTTTGCCGGGTTGCTGCTCACGGCAATGCTTTCCAGTGTCCCCGGCACTACCGACGTGTTTTCTACCGCCACCGTAAAGCTGGCGGTCCGGGTCTCGTCGTCCTCGGTATAGGTTACAACGACCGTCTGCGTACCGGCTTCATCCAGCAGTGCGCCATCCGCCGGGCTGGTGGTGTACTCGGTCACCGTATTGCTGCTGCCATCGCTGTATGCCGCCGTGATGACCAGGCCGGTAATGTCCAGCGTTTCGCCCACGGTATAGGCCGTTTTTGCCGGGCCGCCGCTCACGGCAATGCTTTCCAGCGTCGCCGTCACCACCGGTTTACTCTCTACCGCTACCGTAAAGCTGGCGGTCTTGGTCACATCGCCCTCAGTATAGCTTACCATCACCGTCTGCGAGCCCATCGCATCCAGCAGCGCACCGTCCGCCAGGCTGGTGGTGTAGCCGGTCACCGCATTTCTGCTGCCGTCACTGTATATCGCGGTGACGGCCAGCCCTGTCAAATCCAGCGTTTCGCCTACGATATAGGCTGTTTTCGCGGGCAGGCTGCTTACCGAAAGACTTCTCAGTACCATAGTACCTGCCGGGTCAAAGTTGGCGATAGCATCATACCCCGTTGCAGAAGCGAAGCTATAGTTGATCCAGCCGTACTCCTCATCCCCTGCAATCTTCTCTCCATCCACCGTCCAGTCTATAAAACGGCTGCCTTCACCGGGCCAGGCAGATATTTGGGAATATATCCCGTCGTAATATTCATATGCCACTACGCCCACATAACCGTTGCCGTTCGCAACAACCAAACACGGCTGCCCGACTATGGAATATTCTATTATGGTACATGGGTTCCCTCGGCAGCTGAGATTTGTCAGCTCGGTGCACGCTTTTGCGTCCAGTTCGGTCAGCTGATTGTACGAGCAATCCAAACTTTCCAACGCGGTATTGTTCGACACATCCAGCACGGTTAGTTGATTGTATCCACAGCTCAAGTTTTTAAGGTTTATATTGCTGGACACATCCAGCACGGTCAATTGATTAAAGCCGCAATCCAACCATTCCAGGTTGATGTTGTCTGCCACTTCCAGCACACTCAGTTGGTTTCCGTAGCACGCAAGCTGTTCCAGGCCGGTGTTGCTTTTTACCTCCATTTCTGTCAACTGGTTATTGCCGCAGAACAGTTCCACCAGGTCAGGATTCTCCGACACATCCAGCGATGTCAGTTGATTCTCATAACAACACAAAACCTCCAGTTGCGGGTTTTGCGACAGATCCAGCGATGTCAACTGATTATTGGTACACTGCAGAACTTTCAAACTCGTACTATTTGATACGTTCAGCTCGGTTAGCAGGTTGTTGCTGCAATCCAGTTCTTCCAGGCCGGTAAAATACGTAAGGCCGGTCATGTCGCGAATGTTTTCACCCTGAAGATACAGGTAGCTAAACATTGCCAGTAATTCTACGTCGCCGGGCGTAACCGCACTGCCGCCGGTTCTGTCTCCGCCGTCTATTTCATTCAGCATCCACAGCACCTCGGTACGGAAGGCCGGGTCGGGGAATTCCACGCAATACATATTATCCAGCCATTCCGCCACCACTTCCACGCAGGCAACATTGCTGGTAATGCTGGGTATCCCTTCCGCCTGTGTGCTTATCACACAATAGAAATAATGAAAACCCACTTCCTGTGTTACCGGAATCATAAACGTCGGGTCGGTGGCGCCTTCTATTAGCTCCCCGCCGATATTCTTGTCCGCCATGTTCCCACTATACCACTGATACTGCAGTTCCTCGCTAAATGCCGCTGCTACCGTCAGGCTGCTGGTGGGATCCCCCTGTAGTACCGTGATGGCCGCTTCCGGCTGTGAGGTGATGGTGATAGACGGTTTTTGCAGAGCGTTCTGGGGGTAATAGAAGAAGGTTTTTTCCAATATAAGGCCTATTTCCTGCCAGCCGGAAACATCATAGATCCATCCCATGTTGTTCCAGCTGCAGTCCAAGTGGACCAGGGCGTTGTCACCGGTAACATCCAAATCATTCAGCATATTGCTGCCACAATCCAAATTCGTCAACCGGGTTTTGCCGGAAGCTTCCAGCGTTGTCAGCCGGTTGTATGGGCAATACAAACTCTCGAGAGCGGTGTTGGCCGACAGATCCAGTTCGCTCAATGCATTGCTTTCGCAATACAATTCCAAAAGTGCCGTGTTGTTTGACACATCCAGCTCGGTCAGCTGGTTATCGCCACAGGAAATACTTTTCAAACCGGCACAACCGGATACATCCAGCGCGGTCAAGTCATTGTACCCGCAGCCCAAGGATAGAAGCGCACTGCTGTTCGGAAGGGATAGCTCTGTCAGTTGGTTGTTGCCACAATGCAAATCCTCCAGGCTGGTGCAGTGCGAAACATCCAGCGTATTCAAGCGGTTGGACATACAGATCAAGCTGATTAGTTCCGGATGATTCGATATATCCAACATTCCGATTCCATTATTGTCACATTGAACAATCTGCAGCTTCGTGCAATTGCCTATATCCAGCGTTTGCAGGTTGTTGTAAGAGCAGATTACCGTCTGCAGTTCCGGGTTGTTGGAAAAATCCAGGGCGGTAAGGCCGCTGGAGAACGCCCAAAATTCCGCCAGCGCGGGGCTCCCAGATACATCCACCGTACGCAACGAGCGCGAAAATTCGCAAACCAAGGTTGTTAGTTTTGCATTGGCGGTCACATCCAGCTCGGTCAGCTGGTTGACAGCACAGTTTAAGAACACCAGCTCAGGACAGCTGGACACATCCAAATCGGTCAACTGGTTATAGTCGCACCATAACTCTGTAAGCGCAGGGTTGCCAGATACATCCAGTTCCACTAGCTGGTTGCCTTCGCAAATGAAGTTTTGTAGCGCCGGGTTACCCGATATGTCCAGTTCAGGCAGCTGGCAAAGGTAGCACCCAAAAACCGATAGCAACGGATTATGCGAAACATCCAGTTCTGTTAGGGGGTTTTCCCCGCAGTTAAAGAATTCCAGCGCACCATTTTGAGCCACGTCCAGTTGCGTCAAGTCATTCACCTGGCACCACAACCCCTGCAGCAGCGGGTTTTTCGACACATCCAGCTGGGAAATCCGGTTGTCGGAACAACTAAGCGCTTGCAGCAGCGGGTTTTTCGAGGTGTCCAGCTCGGTCAGCTGATTGCCGGGGCAATACAGGCTTTCCAGCCCGGAAAAGTACTGCAATCCGGTCATGTCTTTTATTTTCCTATTCGGCACATCCAACGACTGTATCTCCGCCAGTGCCGCTTTTTCGCTCGCATCCAGTATGTAGCTGGGTGTTCTGATGTTGCCGTCCTGATTCATCAGCCGCAGCACTTCACGCAGAAGGTTCAAATCTGGGAATGCCGCCGCATACATGCCTTGCCGCGCCTCAATCCATTGCGCCTCCAGCACTATGTTGTCGGTAACCGGTTCGTTAAAGTCAAACGTTTGGCCTGTTTCGCGCACGCGCCAACCATCAAATACATACTCTTCGCCTTGCGGGTACGGCGGCTCTATCAGTTTGTTGCCCGGCGCCACCTTCACGGTAACCGCATCCCGAACACCATCGTTAAAGTCATAGGTCACGTTCAACAGCGCGTCCGGCCCCAGCACCGCCGCATACGCGTTCACAATGCCATCCCCGTAATAGTCGTCTCTGCCCATATCGCCCGCGTCGCGCGCTGTTTGGCACAGGATATTACGCACATCGCCCGGCCGGTACCCGGGGTTTTGTTCCAGCAGCAGCGCGGCAACCCCCGCCACGGTTGGCGATGCCATGGAGGTACCGTCCCAGGCTTCAAACCCGCCACCCATTACCGTGGAGTAAATGGAACTGCCCGGGGCGGCAACATCCACGTCCGCCCCATAGTTTGAGTAACTATAATCAAAAATGCTGCCCGGCATTATGGCGGAAACCGCCATGGCTTCCGGATACGCCGCCGGATACCCCACCCGGGTGCTTTCGTTGCCGGCCGCGCAGATCACCACCACGCCCGCTGCCACCGCATTGGCAATGGTTTTGCGCTCCAGCCAGCTGGGGTCGCCTTGCCGGCCCAGGCTCATGTTAATAACATTTGCGCCATGTTCTACCGCATAGTTAATGCCACGCAGCAGCGCAGCCTCATTAAAGAGGCCCGGCGCCGACGGCATATCTGCTTTTATCGTCAGAATTTGCGCGTCTGGCGCGATGCCGCTAAGCCAGGCAAGCCCCTCTTCCGTTTCTTCTTCGGTATATTGGTAGCCCGATCCCCCCCCCTCTGCATCATACACGGGTACCGCAGAAACCCGGGGCCCAGCGGCAATGCCGCTGACATGCGTGCCATGGCCATGAACATCATCCACATACTCAGGGCCCACTTCATTGGTGTGCGAATTGTACGATTCCTGGGAAATTTTCCCCGCAAACACCGGATGATCCACGTCTATGCCTGTATCAATAACGGCAACAACAACACCCGCGCCGGTGGCATTTTTCCCCCACGCAAGCTCAGTGTTCATTTCGTCGTGCTGCCATTGCAGCGTTGTCTCCCCTTCGTCTGCCGCATCTGCCGTGGGCGAATCTTCCGACTGCAGTGCAGCTTGTACGCTCAAATCATCCGGCAGTATCCCATAGAATTTATACAGTTCCTCCGCACTACCGGGAACATATTTTTGTGTGAAGGTTCCATAGGGTGTTGCCACAGCCGAGGCCCCATACTCCGGCACATTTTCCACCGATGTATCCCGTTCCGGCGCATCTTCCCCCGCCGCATCCGCCTCATCGTGCGTGCTCACGGTCGCCTCGCTGGTCTGGTACAGCAAATTCAGGCTGAGCGGCGGGATGCCCTCTTCCTGCATTTGCTCGCTTATTTCCACCGCCCGTTCCGGGTTTGGCGCAATCAAAACCGCTATCCCATAGGCATAGGAATCCAGCTCCAGGCTGTATGCCTCTGCTATTTGCTGTGCATGGTCCATAGAATCGGCGGGTGCCAAAACCTCATAGGGTACATACGTGTCTGCCCCGCCATTCCCCGCTCCGGATGCCCCCGGCAGGATATCATCACTTATCGGCAGCCCACTGGAGGGGGACAGACCGGCCGGCGACACGCCGGGCAAAAAACCACCCGGTACCAGCATACATATCATCACAAAGACCAACGCCAGAGTAAATAGCCGCACTACATTTTTCCGCATGATTCTTCCTCACACTTTCCATACTATTTTTGTTCGTATACGCGCAGATTCAATCACCAGCCATCATCAAAACATTCTAACTTTCGTGGGTATTGTCGCATCAACCTCAAATTCCATACATCCCTCCACTTTTCAAAACCATTGATTCCGCACACGCACCCCGGCAATGGCAAAAAAATATTCAAAAAATGTCCTTCGAATATTTACTGAATATACATGGGCGCTTCATCCTTTTTCGCATTGCGCTCGTATAATTTAAACATGCAATTTGCCACCGGCTTTTGCACCCGGAGAAACATGCTGCCGATTGGGAATCTATCTTAAGCGGCATCGCCGGTATGCAGGTTGCCTTTTGCAGGCCAGCATGGAAGGGAAGCAAACAAAAAACCAATCTTTTGTCCAGGCCCTGCTTTGGTGGCAATAGTGGACGGTGAATCAAAAAACAGCTGAAACAAAGGAGAACCCCATGAAAAAAAGTATATGTTTTGCAGTAGCACTTGTCGTCGGGCTTTTTGCCCTTGCCGCTTGCTCCGATACCGTAGCGGATATCAGCACCTCTGCCGGTGGAGAGGTTGTGGTAACAGAGTCTCATATCGGCACCGAGCAAGATACCATCACCCCGGAGGATGGCCAGCCGGAAACCGCTGAGGCGGATTATGAAAGTCTTACCATCACCTGGACCACCCCGGATGGCTATACCGAAACCATTGATGGCGGCGGAATGGTTACCTTCACACTGGATGGCAATGAAGTAGGCAAGATTCTGTATATCCCGGAGACTGTGGAAGACGCCGTACTGGACGCTTACTACACGGCGCTGGTAGCGGATGAGCCACAGCTGCGGGAATATGCCGCCCAGTACGCCGAGGGGCTGGATGTTGATTATGAGGTAACCAAGCAGGATGTGAACGGCCAGGAGGCCATCTTCATAACCGGCACGGTGGCCGATGACAGCACCGAAGGCAACCCCGGCGACGTAGCGTATGTGCTGATTATGCCGATGGGCGACCAGCTGATTGTGCTGCGCGGCTTTGCCGATGCAGACACCGCCGAGACCATTAAAGCCGACCTGTCTGCCTTTGCCGGCAACCTTACCGGTACACCGGCGGGCACCAGCGCTGCGTAAGGCACTGCCTGACAGCACCGCGCCCCTTTCCCGCTTTTTGAAGTGTTTTGTGGCTCCTGCTTGCAAGCCAACCTGTAGTCTTTCTACCACTTTTTGTAAAAAGATATCCTTGCCGTATCCTTCCGACTATACACAATATAGCATGGATATCGCACACAATACCGTTACAAATGATTACAGATTGGTTACACAAAAGTTACAAAAAAATCGGGAAAAGGCGGCTGCCGCACCGCATACAAAAAAACTGTCACCCTTTGTGTTCTAATGGGTGGCAGTTTTTCATGAAATATGTGGATGGCCGCCTGGATGAGAATCGCCCTGCTCTGCATATCGCCGCCAAGCTCAAAACCTCTAGATAAGAGCACAATCGGTGAAGGGGGGCTGACGTGGAGGCTATTTGCACAGGAATAAAAACAGCCAAAGAAACCGCCGAGCCCGCTATTTTGGACACCCGGAAGGGCGGGGGCAGCTTCGCAGAGAAGGCTGGATTCAGCACTTTTTCCACTTCCTGTGAAAGACAGCTCCAAAAAAACAGGTATGCCAAACAAAAAACCGCATCACGGCCGCAGTACATCCCTGCGCCTGTGGTACGGTTTTTTCGTTTTTAGTTTTTGTCCGATAGGCGGCGTTTGTGTCCACCGCTATCGCCGGCTGTTATCCCTGCCCATAATAGGCGTTTTTCCCGTGCTTGCGCAGGTAATGCTTGTCCATCAGTTCCTGCTGCATGGGCGGAATGTCCCGCTGCATCAGCAGGTCCTGCCAGGTCATCATCGCAATCTCTTCCAGCACCACGGCGTTGTGCACGGCGTTGTGCGCATCGGTACCCCACACAAACGGCCCGTGGCTGTACACCAGCACCGCCGGCACTGCGTTCGGGTCCTTGCCGGCAAAGGTCTCCACAATCACCTTGCCGGTTTCCCACTCATACTCGCCCGCTATCTCGGCCGGCGTCATTTTCCGGGTGCAGGGAATCTCCCCATAGAAATAGTCCGCATGGGTGGTGCCCAGCGGCGGAATGCCCCGGCCGCTCTGTGCAAAGGTGGTGGCCCAGCGGCTGTGCGTGTGCACCACGCCCCCAATATCGGGGAACTGCCGGTACAGTTCCATATGGGTGGTGGTGTCGGAGGACGGTTTATACCGGCCTTCCTTCACTTCCCCGCTGGCCAGGTCCACCACCACCATGTCGTCGGCGGTCATGGTGTCGTACTCTACCCCGCTGGGCTTAATAACCATCAACCCTTGCGCGCGGTCCACCCCGCTGACATTTCCCCAGGTGAAGGTAATCAGTCCATATTTTGGCAGCAGCATGTTCGCTTCGAAAACTTCTTTCTTCAGTTGCTCCAGCATTGGCAACCTCCTTACCTCTTTGTAAAAAAGGCCGCAAAGCTGCCGTCAGCTTTGCGGCCTTCGTGTTCTATCAGGCTTTCAGTTTCCACACCAGGTCCGCGTTCAGCAGTTCGGTTTCGAACTTCGCGGGGTCGGTGTCCTTGTTGATGTACACAAACTCGATATCCATCATGCGGGCCCAGTCGCGCATCATTTCGGCGTCGCAGTCATAGCTCAGCACCGTGTGGTGCGCGCCGCCGGCCAAAATCCAGCACTCGGCGCCCACGGCCAGGTCCGGCATGGGTTTCCACATCACGCGGGCCACCGGCAGGTTGGGCATGGTCTGGGTGGGCTTTACGCACAAAATGTCCTGCACAATCAGCCGCAGGCGGCCGCCCATGTCTACCAGGCTGGCCACAATGGCATCGCCCGCTTTGCCTTCAAACACCAGGCGTGCCGGCGGCTCGCGGTCGCCAATGCCCAGGGTGTGCACCTCTATGCGGGGCTTGTCCGCCGCCAGCGACGGGCACACTTCCAGCATATGCGCGCCCAGCGAAATGCCGTTTTTCAAATCATAGGTATAGTCTTCCATAAAGGCGCTGCCGCCGCCCATGCCCTGGCCCATTGCTTTCATGATCGCGGTCATGGCAGACACTTTCCAGTCGCCCTCGCCGCCGTAACCGTACCCCTGGCGCATCAGGTCCTGGCTGGCAATGCCCGGCAGCTGCTGCATTCCATACAAATCCTGGAAGGTGTTGGAGAATGCCATGCAGCCTTCCTCTTCCAGCATCTTTTTCATGGCGACCTCTTCACGCGCCTGGTAGCGCACGGCCTCCACATCCTCGGTCGCCAGCACATAGTTCACTTTATACTCTTCTATCTGGGCCTCCACCTCGGCGTCGGACACAGCGTCCATGTACTCCACCAGCGTGCCTACCGGCCAGGTGTTCACCTGCCAGCCCAGCTTGATCTGCGCCTCTACCTTATCCCCCTCGGTAACCGCAACCTCGCGCATATTGTCGCCAAAGCGCATCACCTTCAAAGACTTGCTGACCGACACGCCAATGGCGGCGCGCATCCAGCGGCCAATCTTCTCCTGCACGGCGGCATTTTTCCAGTACCCCACCACCACCTTGCGCGGCAGGCGCATACGCGCGCCGATAAAGCCGTGTTCGCGGTCGCCATGGGCGCTCTGGTGCAGGTTCATGTAATCCATGTCGATGGATTCATTCGGAATTTCTTCGTTGAACTGGGTGTGGAAATGCAGCCAGGGTTTTTGTAGCTTTGCCAGGCCGTTAATCCACATCTTGGACGGCGAGAAGGTATGGCAGAAGGTGATGATGCCGGCGCAGGTATCGTCAAAATTCGCCTGCTTCACCAGCTCGTCAATGCCGCTGGCGGTTTTCATGGTATCCTTGTACTCCACCGGCCAGGGCAGCCGGCCGCCCTCGTTCAGACCCGCTACCATAGCACGGGCATCTTTTTCCACCTCGGCCAGCGTCTCCGGCCCATACAAAAACTGGCTGCCTACCACAAACCAAAACTTATACTTTTGCAAATCCATTTCTATTCCCTCCTAAAATTAATACTTCAATGCTTCCACAGCGGCCTTTTCCGCAGCCAGCCCGGCCACGTACCGTTTCATGTATGCCTCGAACCCTTTTTTGTCGGTCTCGTTCGGCTCTATTGTTTCGCACTCTGCCGCGCCAAACACCTTTTTGGACAGGAAATCTTCCAGCGTTTCGCCCGGGGCTTTTTCCACCATGTGCGCCGCCAGCAGCGCCATGCCCCAGGGGCCGCCCTCGCCGGCGGTTTCCATGACCGACACCGGCACATCCAGCGCCGCCGCCATAAACTGCTGGCCCACCACCTTGGTCTTAAACAGGCCGCCGTGGCCCAGCAGCTGCTCCAGCTGGATATGCTCCTGCTCGGTCAGGATATCCATGCCAATTTTCAGCGTGGCAATAGAAGAATACAACAGGCTGCGCATCATGTTCGGCAGGTTGAAGGTCGCGTCCGGCATACGGACAAACATCGGGCGCCCCTCGTCCAGGCCGGTAATCGGCTCGCCGGAAAAGTAGTTATAGCTGACCAGCCCACCGGCATCCGCGTCGGATTTCAGCGCCTGGAAATACAATTCATCGTACAACTTCGGTTTTGGTATGCTCACGTCGAACAAGTTCAGCGCCGCGTTGAATATCTTCACCCAGGAGCCAATGTCGCTGGTGCAGTTGTTGCAGTGCACCATAGCCACCGGCTTGCCGCCCGGGGTGGTCACCATATCAATCTCGGTGTATACCTTCGACAGTTCCTTCTCCAGCACGATCATCGCGAATATCGAGGTTCCGGCGCTCACGTTGCCGGTGCGGCGCGCCACGCTGTTGGTGGCCACCATGCCGGTGCCGGCGTCGCCTTCCGGCGGGCACAACGGAATACCGGACCGCAGCTTTCCGGTGGGGTCCAGCAGCTTTGCCCCTTCGGCGGTCAACTCCCCGCCGGCATCGCCGGCGTCCAGCACCTTTGGCAGAATATCCTGCAGCGTCCAGCCAAACCCGCGCCCCGCCACCATGCTGTCGAACTGTTCCAGCATGCGGGCATTGTACCCGCAGGTGGTGCTGTCTATGGGGAACATACCGGAAGCTTCGCCCACACCCATTACTTTTTGGCCGGTCAGCTTCCAGTGCACATACCCGGCCAGCGTGGTCAGGAACGAAATGTCCCCCACATGGGCCTCGTTGTTCAGAATAGCCTGGTACAGGTGGGCAATGCTCCACCGCTGGGGAATGTTAAACTGGAACGCCTCGGTCAGCTTGGCCGCCGCGTCCTCGGTAATGGTGTTCCGCCAGGTGCGGAACGGTACCAGCTGGTTGCCCGCCGCGTCAAACGGCAGGTACCCATGCATCATGGCCGAAATGCCGATGGCGCCAACCGTTTCCAGCGCCACGCCGTATTGGTTTTGCACATCCGCCGCTACCTTGCCATAGGCGTCCTGCACCCCGGCCCACACATCTTCCATGCTATAGGTCCAGATGCCGTTTTCCAGCCGGCCGTCCCAGTCGTGCACGCCGCTGGCCAGCGGGACATAGTCCGGGCCAATCAGCACCGCCTTAATTCTGCTGGAGCCAAACTCGATGCCCATGTACGTGCTGCCGTTCGTTATGTTCTTTACGATCTCCTCATTCTGGTGCACTTTTCGCTCTCCTTCCATCTTTATATTGCGTTATTCTCCGTGAAAATATTCATGTACTCTCTTTCTCGGTAAAGCCCCAGGACAGCAGGGCCGGTGTTTCCGGCACACCCCGCAGCATATTCAGCAGCTTTTCCGCAGCCACCTGTCCCAGGCGTTCCTTGGGGTAGTCCAGCGAGGTGATCTTCACCGCCGCAATATCAGAAAAGGCGCTGTTGTCAAAGCTGATGATTGCCATATCCTTTGGGATGGAAATACTGTTGGCGCGCAGCAGCTCCACCAGCTTCACCGCGACCATGTCGTTGTAGCACACCACTGCGGTGCAATTATGAAGCGTCTCCAGCGCCAGAGTATCCATTAGCTTGTCCTGGTCCACGGTTGTGAACCACAGGACGTTTTCGTCGTGCACCACCAGCCCGTTATGAATCATGGCGGAGGTCATGCCCGCGTACCGGCCCATGCCCTGGGCGTCATCGCTCTTAAAGATGCCGGCAATGCGTCGGTGGCCCTTGTCTATCAAAAACTGGCAGGCGTCATACCCGCCCTGTCGGTCGTTGGATATCACATACACCGGACGCCGCAGCTCGGGGTAGTACCCGTTGATGAACACCACCGGCAGGCCCATATCCTCTATGCGCTGGTACAAATCTATGTTCGGGTTTGGCAGGGCCGTTTTCGTCCCCTCTATAATAAACCCGTCTATGTTCTTTTCCAGAAAATCCTCCAGCAGCCGGCGCTCATTGTCCACGCGGTTCTGGGTGGAAGCCACCATGGAGGTATACTGCTTGCTCGCCAGTGTTTTCTCTATACCGTTCAGCACGGTGGGAAAAACATAATCGGTTATATAGGTGGTAATCACCGCTACATTGTAGCTTTTCGCCCGCTTTTCGGTCGTCTTTACATAGGTACCACTGCCGCGTATACGCTGGGTCAGTCCCTCACTTTCCAGCACCTGCATAGCCTGGCGCACCGTTTGGCGGCTCATGCCCCATTCGCGGGTCAGTTCGTTTTCGCTGGGCAGGCGCTGGCCGGCGGTGTATTCCCCGCCCAGAATGCTGCTGCGCAGGTGGTTCGCCAGCCGTACATATTTGTGCTGTTCCACTGCTCACCTCCAGCAGGCCGGCTTTGCCGCACGCGCGACAATACAACTTTTTCTATCATTGCCAAAACCTATCTCGACACCGTCATCTTACTCCGAAACACCCGTATCCGTCAATGCAAATTCCGTTCATCTGCAACTTTTTGTATACAACTACAATACAACTTTACCATTTTTTGCTAGTCTGCACAATACAACTTAACAATTGCTTTCCGCCCCCGCTAAAAAGATATCTTTTGGAACAACGCAAACCGCAATTGTTTGCATGGTAAAATAATATCATTTCATCATTCTTTTTGCCTGTTTTAAAGGCATATGCACCTGCACATTGCGTCCCGATTTTCTCCCTGTGTCTGGTACCCGCGTGCCTGCCAAAACCGGCTGCATTTGCCCTATGCGCCTCCGCCTTCTTCCCTTGACAGCAGCGCCCGCAAAAGCTATACTGCACTTGTTCTTTATTAGTATTGTATAGAGGTGAGGGTATGACACAAGAACGCGTAAATGAGCTGGATCGCATTGCCTGCCATGTGCGCCACGGCGTGCTGGATGAAACCTATTCGGCACAATCCGGCCATCCGGGCGGCTCGCTGGGTGCGGCGGATATTTTTACTGTGCTGTATTTCGAGGAGATGAACATTGACCCAAAGGACCCGCATAAAGCGGATCGGGACCGGTTTGTTCTGTCCAAAGGACACACTGCACCGGGGCTGTACTCCACGCTGGCCCAGCGCGGGTATTTCCCCGTGACCGACCTGCTGCGGCTGCGCCAGCCGGACAGCCACCTGCAGGGGCACCCCAGCATGAAATCCACCCCGGGTGTGGACATGTCCACCGGCAGCCTGGGCCAGGGCATTTCTGCGGCCTGCGGCATGGCGCTGGCGGCGAAGGTGAAAAACGAAAGTTATCGGGTGTACGCCCTGCTGGGCGACGGCGAAATCGAAGAAGGCGAATGTTGGGAAGCCTTCATGTTCGCCGCGCATTACAAACTGGACAACCTGTGCGTTATCATCGACCTGAACGGCCTGCAGATAGACGGCCCCACCAAAGAGGTCATGAACTCGGCGCCGGTGAACGACAAAATGCGCGCGTTTGGCTTTGAAGTGATTGAGATTGACGGCAACGACATTGCGCAGATTGTTGCGGCGTTTGAAAAAGCCCGCACGGTAAAGGGCCGTCCCACCTGTGTGCTGGCCACCACCACCAAGGGCAAGGGCGTGTGCTTCATGGAAAACAAAGCTGCCTGGCATGGCAAGGGCCCGAACAAGGAAGAATATGACGCCGCTATTGACGAAGTAGAGTGCCGGGTTCGGGAATTGGAGGACAAATAGGATGGATGAACAAGTAAAGATTGCCACACGCGACAGCTACGGCAAGGCCCTGGCCGCTCTGGGCGGTGAACATAAAGAAATCGTGGTGCTGGATGCAGACCTTTCCTCCGCCACCAAAACCGCTGTGTTCCGCGCGGAGTACCCGGAGCGGTTCTTTAACTGCGGCATTGCCGAGTGCAACATGATGGCGGTGTCCGCAGGCCTGGCCGCCAGCGGCCTGGTTCCGTTCGCGTCCACCTTTGCCATGTTTGCGGCCGGCCGCGCGTTTGAACAGGTGCGCAACAGCATTGGCTACCCGCACCTGAACGTAAAAATTGGCGCCACGCACGGCGGCATCAGCGTGGGCGAGGACGGCGCGTCTCACCAGTGTAACGAGGACTTCGCCCTGATGCGTACTATTCCGGGCATGGTGGTGCTGTGCCCCGCGGACGACGCCGAAGCCAAAGCTGCGGTGCGCGCGGCCTATGCCCACGACGGCCCTGTATACATGCGTTTTTCGCGGTTCGCCACGCCGCAGGTATACAACGAGGGCCACACCCTGGAAATTGGCAAAGGCAACGTGCTGGTGGATGGGGATGAGTTGACGGTGGTTGCCACCGGCATCATGGTGGCCGAGGCGGTGCGCGCGGCCGAATCTCTGGCCGCCGAGGGCATCCACATCCGGGTCATCGGCATGGCGTCCATCAAGCCGCTGGACGAGGAACTGGTGCTGAAGGCCGCCCGGGAGACTGGGAAAATTGTCACGGCGGAGGAACACAGCATCATCGGCGGCCTGGGCGAAGCGGTATGCTCGCTGCTGGCGGAAAAGCACCCCGTACCGGTGTCGCGCGTCGGCGTGCAGGACACCTTTGGCCGTTCCGGCCCGGCGGCAGAGTTGCTGCGCATCTACGGCCTCACCAGCGACACCATCATTGCCCGCGTGAAGGAAATGCTGGGACGCTGAGGACCCCCTACAATGATTTTGTGTTTTTTAAAAGAGACGCCGTGCAACCTAGGTTGCACGGCGTCTCTTTTCGCGTCTTTACAGGCCAGCGAAACCAGAAATATGTAAAAATGGTAAGCATGACGATATGGAAACCAGGGCTTGCAACGCGGCTGGAACACTACAGTTCGCTGCGCATTGCCGCTTGTTCCGTTTCGTTCCGCGCCTGTTCCGGCGCCGGCTGCTTTGTCCCCTGCCGTTTGCCAAACAACTCGCTGACGAAGGTGGCGCCCAAAATAAGCACCGCGCCAAGAATCTGCGCCGGGTCCATCTGTTCCTGCAAAAACAGCGCCGACAGCAAAATAGCGGTAACCGGGTCTATATAGCTGAACACAGCCACCGTCTGCGCGCTGAGGGTCTGCAGCGAGGAAAAATACATCCAAAACGCAAACCCGGTGTGCACCACGCCCAAAACAAGCAGCGCCCCCACCGCCTGCCACCCCATGGAAATGCTGCCAAAATCCTGGGTCAGCAGGGTGTACGGCAGCAGCAATATCGACGCGATGCCCAGCTGGGCCAGCGTCACCTCCATGCCGGACATGCCTTTCAGGAATTTGTTCATCATGGTCAGGCTGGCATAGGAAACAGCCGCCGCAATGCCAAAGCCAATGCCGGCCAGCGACTGCCAGCTATCCACCGGGGCGCCCAGCACACCGGAAACCAATACCATGCCAAACAGCGACACCACCACGCAGACCACCTTCAGCACCGTCAGTTTTTCCCTCAGGAAAATGACCGACGCAACGATGAGAAACGTGGGCGCCAGGTAGTAGCTGAGGGTGGCGGTGGCAATGGTTGTCCGCTTGTACGCCTCAAAAAAGAACACCCAGTCCGCGCACAGCGCCACACCGGAGCACACCAGCAGCACCGCGTTTTTGCGCAGAACACCGGCGGATATCTTCTGTTTGGTCGCCACACACAAAATGCCCAAAAACACCACGCCAATTACCCCGCGCGCCAGGGCAATGGCGCCGGAGGACAGGGGTATCACCCGCACAAATAAGCCCATGCTGCCAAAAATCAACATAGACAAGATTAGTTTCAGTTTCGCGCTCATGGCTTTCGCTTCTTCCCTGGAGTAAATTGCACACTGCTTTATTAAAAAGTATACTACAAAACCGGTTGTTTTAAAAGCGCGGCCACCCACGCAAATGGGTGCTGTTGCCGTTCGCACCGTTCCTTTTCCGGCCCACACTAAAGTTTTTCGTCCATCGGCCGATGTTCTATATGTAGGATACCAGCATAAAAAGGGGGCGCGCGGCGTGAATATCCTGTCGGTGGGCACACTGTCAAGCTACGTGAAAAACGTGGCATTGAACGTAAAGTGGCAGCAGAAAAAAGACAACCCACAAAAAACAAAAGTGAAACAAGAGGACCCGCAGATTGCCCAGCTGAAAGGACAGGCGGAGTCCGCGCGGAAAGGCCAGCGTATTTCCGGCCTGTACGGCAAAATGATGGCCGGCATGCGCTTGAGCGACAAAGAACTGGAATATCTGCGGGCCAACGCGCCGGATTACTACGAAAAGGCCATGCAGATAGAACAGGAGCGCGAAGCATACCAGAAAGAACTGCGGCAATGTACCAGCAAGGAAGATGTGGAAAAACTGAACCAGCGGAAGCTGACGCAGTTCTGTGCCGAGGCCAAGACCATCTCGAACAATGCCAGTATCCCGGAAGCGAAGAAAAAAGAACTTTTGGACTTTTTGTGCATGCGCATGAACGCCGCACTGAAGGAATATACCGATTTTAAAGACACACCGGAGTATCGGGCCTTGCCGGACCGCAGCGAAGACGCCGAGGCCCGCCATAAAAAAAATGAGCCGGACCCCACCACCGAACAAAAGCGCCTGTTGCGCGCCCTGCTGGCCGACGGCCCCGAAAAAGCCCTGCGTGACGCTTTTCCAGAGCTGTTTGAGGCTACAGACACCGCCGGGGCCACCACCGTGGAAATCACCAGTGGTACCGGCAGCGAAGCCGCATTCGGCAACACGGTAGCAGCAAATTATACCGCCACGACCTATACCGCGCAGGGGGCCGCGGTTTCCGCGCCCGGGGGTACCGGCAGCCTGTCGGTGGAGGCATAAGTACTTTTTACATTTTCTACGCACCCCGGCACCCGCTTACCCAAACATTTCTATATCCCGCCGCCAGTAACGCTGCCGGCGGGATATTTGTTTCCTCTGTACTTTCCCCAAGTATTTCCCGGGTTCTTGCGGCTGCACCCCGCGAAATTTTGCTGCTCCCCCTTCCCAGCCAGGCATTTCCAGCGTATAATGGCAGTATCCCCTATGGCACCGCCGGATACACCACCGTGCAGCGGCGCCACACCCTGCGGTACCAAAAGAAAGGAAGAAGAATACATGGACATCGAAATCAATGGCGTGAATTGGACCTTCCATAGCGAAACGGTAGGCGGAGAACCAGTCCTGGCCGCCACCTGGGTGGACGAAAACAACAATGAAACCGATACCATCTGGACCCGCGACGAGGTTGCCCCGCCGCTGATAGCGGATGAGGCGGTGGAATGGCTGGACAGCCTGAAATGGGAGGTCGGCAATGCCGCCGCGCTGGACGCGCCCGGTGCCTGACCTACTGCCCCTATTTCCCGAAACAACGAAAAGAACCGGCCTGGTATTGCTCCTGGCTGGTTCTTTTTTTGTATGCTCTCCACCGCACTTTTTGACCAAGCGCGCCGGATAGCGCCCCAAAATCCCCCCAAATGTTTACAAGCTATTAATTTTCTTTAAACATATGGTCAAGTCCATTGCTTTGTGCTCCTGTGGCGCGTATACTGGGGGCAACCTCAGGCGTATGTGCTTTCCCGACCTTTTCCGGAGTGCTGTTTTCTGCGAGGGTTATTTTTTTGCCCACTGCTCCTCGCGCTTCTCGCCATCACAGGGTGTTCCGCCCCCTTTTGCTTCGTTATTACAGGTATCATGCCGCTATTGCATCTTTTGCAAAGCGGATTTTGATATAGATGTCAAAATTTAGGAAGCTCACATTTTAGGAGGTACCTTAATGAAAATCAAACGTTTGTTTGCCGTAGCACTATCCGCCACCATGCTGGCCGGCGTTCTGGCCGCCTGCAGCAGCGGCGCCGCCCCGTCCGGCAGCACCATCACCGACGCCGGCAACGGCCCCGACGCCACCGGCGGCAGCGTATATTTTTTGAACTTTAAGCCGGAACAGGATGCCGCGTACCAGGAGATTGCCGCTGCATACACCGAGGAAACCGGTGTGCCGGTGAAGGTTGTCACCGCTGCCTCCGGCACCTACGAAGAGCAGCTGCGCAACGAAATTTCCAAGGCCGATGCCCCCACCATCTTCCAGATAAACGGGCCGGTGGGCTACAACAACTGGAAAGACTATACCGCCGATTTGTCCGGTACTGAGATTTACAGCCATCTGGCGGACAAGTCGCTGGCGGTCACCGAGGGTGACGGCGTGTATGGCATCCCGTTCGCCATCGAGGGCTATGGCATTATCGTCAACAACAAGATCATGGACAAATACTTCGCCATGGATGGCGCCAAAGCCACCAGCCTGGATGAAATCAACAGCTTCACCGTGCTGAAGGATGTTGTGGAAGACATGCAGGCGAAAAAAGCCGACCTTGGCATCGACGGCGTATTCGCCTCCACCTCTTTGGCGCCGGGCGAAGACTGGCGCTGGCAAACCCACCTGATGAACGTACCCATGTATTATGAGTGGCACAACAACAACGTGGACCTGAGCGACCCGGCCGCCACCGATACCATCACGTTCGAGTACAGCGATAACTTCAAGGCGTTGTTCGATTTGTACTTGAACGATTCCACCATTGTCCCGGCGCTGACCGGCGCAAAAACAGTGGATGACTCTATGGCAGAGTTTGCCCTGGGCCAGGCAGCCATGGTGCAAAACGGCAACTGGGCCTATGGCCAGATCTCGGGCGTGGACGGCAACACCGTAGCGGCAGAGGATGTCACCTTCATCCCGCTGTACACCGGCATGCCGGACGACGAGACACAGGGCCTGTGCATCGGTACCGAGAATTTCTTCTGCATCAACAGCCAGGTAAGCGAAGCCGACCAACAGGCATCGCTGGACTTCCTGACCTGGCTGTATACCACCGATGAAGGCAAGAGCTATGTGACCAACGACCTGGGCTTCATTGCCCCGTTCGACACCTTCACCGACGCGGACAAACCGTCCGACCCGCTGGGCCAGCAGGTTATGGAATGGAACGCCCGCACCGACGTGCAGAACGTACCGTGGAACTTTACCGTGTTCCCCAGCCAGCAGTGGAAAAATGAGTATGGCGCCAACCTACTGCTGTATGCACAGGGCCAGATGGAATGGAGCGACGTGAAGGATGCCGCCGTCTCCAGCTGGGCAACGGAAAAAGCTGCTGCCGCCTAAGACATACCCGCTACAAGGATGCTTGTGTCTGTGCACTACCGTTTGTGAATTTGCTCTAGGCGCAAGAGATGAACCCTGTATCATATTGCGCCGCAGCCCTTTTTGAAAGGGTTGCGGCGCATTTTCCCTTGAATGTCCGCTGCGGCCGGTCCGGTTACACCATCTTTTCAGAAAAGGGGTGCCGAGCATGCAAAAAACCTTGAAAAAATATTTTCCGGTGTTTGTACTGCCCACCTTATTGGCGTTCTTGGTTTCTTTTCTAATACCGTTCCTGATGGGTGTCTGGCTTTCATTTTGTGATTTTAAAACCGTTACCGACGCGCAGTTCGTCGGGATAGACACCTACGTGCGCGCTTTCACCGACCCCAGCAGCAACTTTTTGTATTCGCTGGGGTTCACCGCGCTGTTCACGGTGGTCTCGGTCATCAGCATCAACGTGCTGGCGTTTGCGCTGGCGCTGCTGCTGACCCGCGGGCTGAAAGGCACCAACCTGTTTCGCTCGGTGTTTTTTACCCCGAACCTTATAGGCGGCATTGTGCTGGGGTATGTGTGGCAAACCATCCTGAACGCACTGCTGGGCCAGTTTTTTCAGGTGACGCTGCTGCAGTCCGCGCGGTATGGATTTTGGGGCCTGGTACTGGTGGTGAACTGGCAGCTCATCGGCTATATGATGATTATCTACATTGCCGGGCTGCAGAATATCTCCGGCGACCTGCTGGAGGCCGCCTCCATCGACGGCGCAAACCGGCGGCAAACGCTTTTCCGCATCACCATCCCCATGGTTATGCCGTCCATCACCATCTGCACCTTCCTTACACTGACCAATTCCTTCAAGCTGTTTGACCAAAACCTGGCGCTGACCGGCGGTGGGCCACAAGGCCAAACCGAGATGCTGGCGCTGAACATCTACCGTACATTTTATAGCCGCAACGGCTGGTCCGGTCCGGCACAGGCAAAGGCGGTGGTGTTCTTCCTCATCGTGGGGGTCATCGCGTTCATCCAGCTGCGCTTAACGCGTAACAGGGAGGTGGAAAGCTGATGGAAGGCAGAAAACAAAGCACGTTGTCCAAGGTCATCATCTACACGGTGCTGGTGCTGCTGGTGGCGCTGTTTGTCGCGCCGCTCCTTTTCGTCCTCATCAACTCCTTCAAGGGGAAACTGTTTATCTCCAGCCAGCCGTTCGCGCTGCCAAACAGCCAAACCTTTGTGGGGTTTGCCAACTATGCCATCGGCTTCACCCGCATGAAATATTTTTCCGCGTTTGCCACCAGCCTGTTCATTACGGTGTGCTCCACAGGGCTTATTGTACTGCTGACCGCCATGGCCGCGTGGTACCTGGTGCGGGTGAAAAGCAAGGTGACCAGTGCACTGTACTATGTCATTATTTTTGCCATGGTGGTGCCGTTCCAAATGGTTATGTACACCATGAGCTGGATGGCCAGCCGAATGCACCTGGGCAACCCATGGGGCATTTTGCTGTTGTATGTGGGGTTTGGCGCGGGGTTGTCGGTGTTCATGTTCTCCGGCTTTGTGAAAAGCATCCCCATTGATATCGAGGAAGCCGCCATCATAGACGGCTGCAACCCCATACAGGCATTTTTCCGGGTGGTGCTGCCCATCATGAAACCCACCGCCATCACCGTGGCCATTTTGAACGTGATGTGGATTTGGAACGACTATCTGCTGCCATCGCTGGTACTGGATTCCAAATACCTCACGCTGCCCATCGCCATCCAAAAAATATTTACCGGTTCCTATGGCGGGCGAGACATGGGCGGCCTGATGGCCATGCTGGTGCTATCCATCTTGCCTATTATCATTTTTTATCTGTTCTCGCAAAAACACATCATCAAAGGCGTGGTGGCTGGCGCGGTAAAGGGCTAACACAAGCGCTGAATCACTTTCTTTCGCAGCTTCTTCCCGTTTCATCGCCGTATTATCCTCGCCTGTATTACAGTATGGGTAAAAATAGATAGAATCAGCCCCCCTCCCGGCCTTTGCCGGAAGGGGGGCTCCTTTTTTGCCGTATTTCATTAGAAACAAAGGGATGAAAGGGCCTGTGTCTTGCTTCGCCTAAACCAGCAGCGAAGACACCAGAAAAAATGCCGCCACCAACCAGAAAAAGATCATGCCCAGGCCCAACAGGTACACATGCTTTGCCGGCAGCACCTCGCCCGCCGGCGCAAACACGATGTCCTGCCGGCGGCGCAGCAGCCACACGATGCCCAGTACCACGCCCGCCAGCATCAGCCCCAGACTGACAAAACCCCAAACCTCCAGTGCCCCCTCGGGGGCAAACGCCTGCAGCAGCATGGCCAGCCCCCCGCCCAGGAAGTTCTGCCCCATATGCAAAACAATGGAATACCGAATGCTGCCGGTATAGTAGGTGACGGCACCCCACAGCAAGCCCAGCGCAAATGCAAAGAATAGCTGATAGATGTTCTTATGGAACAATGCAAAAAACAGCGCGCTGAAGAAAATGTATACTTTGCCGCCATAGGGGATAAGCTTTTTATACAGCAGCCCCCGGAATACCAGCTCCTCCATGACCGGCGCCAGCAATACCACAATGAAAAAGTTCACCCACAGGTTCCCGCCGGACAGCACCGCCTCCACCGTGTTCACCGGCGGGCTGCCTTTTATCAGGCTGACCGCCTGCGCCAGCAGATTGCTGAGAAAGCTGAGCAGCCCCACCATGCCAAAGCCAACCGCCACCAGCCCCAACATCTGCCCGGCGGACAGTTTCACCTTTTCCTGTGGCCCGCCGGTTCCATTCGGGATGCTGCGAAACACCAGCAGCAACAGCGGAAACGCCACCAAATACATGCTGCCGTACATGGCGACCAACAAAAACCAGCTGGCTTCCAAAACCTGGGGCGCCAGCAAACCAACCAGTGTGTATATGAGCAGAAACAGCACCTCTGGCAGGACGAAAAAAATCACCATACCAAACCCCAACCTGCTGAAAAGCTTCTTTGCGGGCATCCGTTCCATTCTTTGTTCCTCCTCGGTAGCCGTATCGTTTTTTTGAACTATTTCCACATACAATACCCTTATTTATTATGATAGTTCCCAAAAACAGTTTGTCAACACCGGCGGGATAGACTATACTTAAACTATAGAAGCATAGCACCGCAAGGCCCGGCTGTGAAAGGAAGTGAGCGATTTGGCGTGGAGAGAAGCGCTGCAGCACAACGTCCGCACACCACAGGACCTGTTGCGATTTGTGCCCCTGGACACACCCCAGCAAGAAAAAATGGCACAAACCCTGCAGCAGTTTCCCATGTCCATACCGGAATACTACCTTTCGCTGATTGATTTTTCCGACCCACTGGATCCCATCCGGAAAATGTGCATTCCGTCGCCGGATGAAACCGACCTTTCCGGCAGCCTGGACACCAGCGGCGAGGCCAGCAATACCGTGGTGACCGGCCTGCAGCACAAGTACCGGGAAACAGCCATGGTACTGTCCACCAACGAATGCGCCATGTACTGCCGGCACTGTTTTCGCCGCCGCCTGGTGGGAATATCCGACGAGGAAATTGCGAACCACTTCCCCGCCATGCGCGCCTATGTGTTGGCGCACCCGGAGATTAACAACGTGCTGATTTCCGGCGGCGACGCGCTGATGAACCCCAGTGGCCGCCTGCGGGATATTATATCTCTGTTTGTCGATATCCCGCACCTGGATACCATTCGCATTGCCAGCCGCATTCCTGTGGTGCTGCCGCAGCGCATTTTACAGGACACTCCATTACAGGAGATGCTGGCTCATTTCAGCGCGCAAAAACAGCTGCATTTCATCACACAGTTCAACCACCCGCGCGAGGTCACGCCCGAGGCCACCGCCGCCGTGCTGACGCTGCAAAAGCTGGGCCTGCCGGTGCTGAACCAGGCGGTGTTGTTGCAGGGTGTGAACGACACGCCCACGGTGCTGGGCCAGCTTTTGCGGCGGCTGGTGTCGGTGGGGGTGCGGCCGTATTATGTCTTTCAGTGCCGCCCGGTCACCGGGGTGCAGGGCCGTTTCCAGGTGCCGCTGGCGCAGGGATACGCTATTGTGGAGGAAGCCAAGACAACACAAAGCGGCCTGGGGAAAACCCTGCGCTATTGCATGTCCCACGTTACCGGCAAGCTGGAAATTTTAGGCCATGCGCCAAACGGCGATATGCTGTTCAAATATCACGAGGCGCACCACCCGCAGAATCTGGGAAAAATATTTGCAAAAAACCTGGCCCCGGGCCAGGCCTGGTTGGAAGGCAAAATATAAATATCTATGGGGGGAGACTGTCCCTCCTTACAAAATACAGTAGCCCCCGGCATAGTGGTCAATCACACTATCGCCAGGGGCTTTTTCCTATTTTTATTGCCCGACGAAGCGAGCGCCATGCGAATGCTTGCATTCTCATAGCCGAGTGAGGAGGGCGACAACGGGTATAATACCCTGCGGCGCACCCAATAGAATAAAAGGATGGCGGCCCACGGGCTGGCCCGCGGTATGCTACCATTCATTGCACCGGAATGCTCCCACCAATGACATCCCGCCACACATATTTACTCCACGCGGGAATGCGGCGCAGCGGGTGCCAATGCCGTTTCTTCCTCTTCCTCCGGCGGCGAAATGCGTTTCTGGCGCATGGACTCAAACTCCGCCTTGCGCAGTACATCCTGCACGCGCATGTTCACTTCCACCACTTCCAGCCCGGTCATCTCGCGTATTGCCTTGGACACATTCGCCACCACCGCATCGAACAGGCCCGGCACATACTTGCCATACTCGCATACCACGTTCAAATCCAGCGCTACCTGGCGCTTGCCCACGTCGGCGGCTATTCCTTTTGTTTTGTCGTCGGTGCGCATACGGTCGGTCACGCTGCCCACCAGGCCGCCGCTTACCGTAATAATACCGTCTACTCCCTCGGTGGCAATGCCTGCAATTTTTTTAATCACCTTGTCGTCATAGCTCAAATCCTTGCGTACCGCCACCGTTTTTTTGTTTGTGTTTTCATCCATTTTTATACCCTTCTTTCTTCATGATTATTTTGTAGGGAAGCATTAAAAGTACTCTCTGCTTTTTCTTCCACCGTAAAGAAAATAGTAAGAAGATTTATTAACATATTCAGGGCTTCTGCCCTCGATTCCACGGCATGCGGTCGGGGTCCAGCTTGCCGTCACGCCACAGGCCCACCACAAAGCCGGCGCCGCATAAAAGCAGCACCAACAGTGTGCGCCAAAACCCGATGGTCAAAAAGAAAACAGCCACCAAAAGCCCCGCCACCGTCCACACAATGCGCCCCGCATACGGCCGCATTTTCTCCGGTAAAAACTTTGCGATAAAATTGACCATATTCCTCACCTTCTTTGCCGGAAACCGGCAGGTTTTTGGTTGGGCTATCTGCGCAAAATACACAGCTCACCCGGCAGGAGCACCCCCCTCGGGCACCACCAGGGCTATACCACCCGCCCGGCCTTCGCATGGCTTTCTACTTCTCCGCGGCTATACAGCTGAATTTTCACATTCACAAAGGTCGGGTCTACCTCCAAATACTTCTTCAGGTTTTCCCGCACCGCGGCCTGTACCTGGTCCCCCAGCTGCACCATATCCACCGCGGCGGTGCGCGGTTCCACATGTACCGCCAGGCGTATTTTCTCCGGAAGCGGATTGCCCTTCAGCTGCACCGTGTACTGCTTTATGTCCTCCACATCGGTCAGCGCGTGCCCCGCGGCAGACTCTATGCTTTGGCGGGTAATCTCAATATTCCCCATGTTGCGTGGCACCACGTACACCGGCTGCTGTATGGGTACCGAAATAAGCAGCACCAGCGCCAGCACGCACGCCGCGCCAAGCACCAGCAGCACCACCGCAAACGCCAGCGAAAGCCAGCTGTAGGCGGTCTGCAGCTGCGCCACAAACGCGGACAGCCACGGCACCGCCACAAACACAGACAAAACCGCCGCCAGCCCCGCCAGCAGCACCAGCACCACCAGGAACATCAGGATGCGCAGAAAAACCTTCATAAAAGATCCCCTCACATTCAATCATATTGTGGCGCCGAACGCCAACAAAAAACACCGCGACCCGGCCAAAAAGCCGCTGCCGCCAAATGGGTTTTCCACCCACCGTTTTTACATCAATACCATACCACAAACTTTCTGATTGTCAACCGATATTTATGTCCTATGTGTGTCTTTTTTGTTGCTTTTCCACCGCAGTCCCCTTTCTTGCAGCGGTTGCCATTTTTCGCAAAAAAATGTATAATAACAGTTAAATTGTTGTTGTCATTTTTGTGCGTTTTGACCAATGAAAACACGCACCACAAAAGGAGGGCACACCCGCTGGACAAAAGCAAACTGCTGTGTGCTGCTTCCATTCTTTTGGGGGCGCTGTCGTTCCTTATGTTGCTGCCGGGCTTTGTCTGGTGGGTGGGCTTGGCCTGCGCGCTGGCGGCGGTCATTCTGGGCCGGCGGCGCATGCGGCAGCCCGCCCGCCTCGACCAAATTTGCGGTATCATTGCCACCGTGCTGGCGCTGCTGGGCACGGGGGTATTTATGGTTTTCTCGCTCTTTCATTAGATTGTCGCATGGAATGTTTTTAATACCATATCAAAAGGGGGTCGTCTTTTGCTGAAATTGTACCGTGGCCTGAAGCCCTATTGGGGCTCGCTTCTCTTGTTGCTCTTGTTGCTGTGCGGGCAAACGTTTTCCCTGCTGTTTTTGCCCAACATGATGTCCATGATTGTGAACAACGGGGTCATCACCGGGGACATCCTGTACATTGTACAGATGGGCCTTATCATGCTGTGCATTTCCCTGGCTGGCAGCGGCTGCGCCATCGGCGTGGGGTATCTTGCGTCCAAGATCGGCGTGGGGCTGTGTACCGATACCCGCCGGAAACTGTTCCAGCACATCAACCGGTTTACCCTGGCGGAGTTTGACACGTTCAGCGCTTCGTCACTGACCACCCGCAGCACCAACGATATCATGCAGGTGCAAACCTTCACCATTATGATGTTCCGCGTCATCATCCTGGCGCCGGTCATGTGCATCGGGGCCATCATTTTGTCCTTTATGAAAAACGCGCAACTGGCGCTGGTGCTTACCTGCTGCATCCCGGTTATCATTGTGGTGCTGGTACTGGTGCTGCGCCGGGTGCTGCCGGTGTTCCGTTCGCAGCAGTCAAAGCTGGACCGCGTGAACCTGATTCTGCGCGAAAACCTGACCGGCGTGCGGGTCATCCGCGCGTTCACGGCGGAGGAGCGCGAAGAAGACCGCTTTGAAGACGCCAACGAAGATATGACCGCCGCGTCCACCCGCTCGCAGACGCTGGTGTCTACCCTGATGCCCATCATGATGTTCGTGGTCAACTTCTGCACCGTGCTTATTGTGTGGATCGGCGGCAACCAGGTGGCGGCGGGCAGCCTGCTGGTTGGCGATTTGATGGCGTTCATCCAGTACCTTACGCTCATCCTATACGCACTGATTATGATGTCGCTGATTCTGGCCATCTTCCCACGGGCGAACGTTTGTGCCAACCGCATTAACGAAGTGATGGATACCCCGCCGGCCATTCTGCCGCCGGCACAACCGACCTATCCCATCACCAAAGAAGGCCTGGTGGAATTTAAAAATGTGGCGCTGCGCTACAGTGACGACGGCCGCGAGGCCATCCAGAATATCTCCTTTACCGCGCAACCCGGGAAAACAACCGCGCTCATCGGCGCCACCGGCAGCGGTAAATCCTCCGTCATCTGCCTGATTCCCCGCCTGCGGGACGCCACGGCGGGCGAGGTGCTGATAGACGGCGTGAATGTGAAAGACTACGACCCAAAGGAACTGCGCAGACGTGTGGGCTATGTGCCACAGCGCAGCAATCTTTTTTCCGGCACCATTCTCTCAAACATTGCCTACCGCAAGCCGGACATGACCGACACCGAGGTATATAAAGCCGCCTCCATTGCCCAGGCGGACGGCTTCATCCGGGAAAAGAAACTGGGATATGACGACCCCATCGCCCAGGGCGGCACCAACGTTTCCGGCGGCCAGCGCCAGCGCCTGGCCATAGCACGGGCGTTGGCCAGCCAGGCAGACATTTATGTGTTCGACGATAGCTTCTCCGCGCTGGATTTCAAAACCGACGCCGCCCTGCGAAAGGGCATCCGCGACAATTACAAAAACGCCACCCTCATCATCGTGGCGCAGCGGGTGAACACCATCATGAACGCGGACGAGATTTTGGTGCTGGACAAGGGCGAGATCGTAGGCCGTGGCCGCCACAACGAACTGCTGGAAAGTTGTCCTATCTACGCCGAGATCGCCAAAACACAACTAGGGTAAAGGAGGAGCCAAACATGAACAAGAAACAACGAAGAAGCAAAGGCGATATGGGCTCCACCATTGGCCGGCTGCTGCGCTATTTTGGCCCGTATAAAATCTCGGTGGCGGCCATGCTGCTGTGCGCGCTGCTGGGTGTGTTTTTCCAAATTCTGGGCCCGCGCATTTTGGGCAGCGCCACCAACACCATCGTGGACGGCATTGAATACGCCCCCGGCGGCGGCATCGTCGGCAATAACATTGATTTTAACCATCTGCACATCACCCTGGGCGCGCTGGTGCTCATCTACGGCCTGTCCGCCATTTTCACCTACCTGCAGCAAAAAATAACCGCCCGGGTGGCACAGCGCACCCTGTTTGACCTGCGCGAAGACGTGGACCAGAAAATCCATCTGCTGCCGCTGAATTATTATGACACCCACACCCACGGCGACATTTTGTCGCGCACCACCACCGACATTGAAACCATCAATACCACCATCCAGCAGATTTTAAGCCAGTTTATCACGGCGGCGCTCACGGTGGTGGGCATCTTACTCATGATGCTGACCATCAGCTGGCAGATGACGGTGATTGCGGTGCTGGTGCTGCCGGTGGCACTGGGCCTGTGCGGCATTGTCGTAAAAAAATCCCAGCGGTTTTACGCGAACCAACAAAACCAGCTGGGGGCGGTAAACAGCTTTGTGGAGGAGCACTGCTCCGGCCATATGATCGTGAAGCTGTATGGCGGCGAAGACGACAGCGAGCAAGAGTTTGGCGCCATGAACGAAAGCCTGCGCAAGGACGCGCATATGGCCCAGTTCGCCTCCTCCACCATGATGCCCATCGTGAACCTGGTCGGCAACGTGGGCTATGTGTGCATCTGTGTTTTGGGTGGCATCATGACCTCGAACGGTAATTTGACCGTAGGGGCCATCCAGTCATTCATTCAGTACATGCAAAGCTTCACCCAGCCCATCACCCAAACGGCGAACATCGTGAACCTGCTGCAGTCCACGCTGGCGGCAGCCGGGCGCGTGTTCGAGCTGCTGGACGAACCGGAGCAATCCCCCGAAAAAGACGACCTGCAAACACCCGGTGCGGTGCACGGCGGGGTCACCTTCGAGGATGTGCGCTTTGGCTATTCACCGGACCGCCTGCTGATTACCGGCATGAATGTGGATATCAAACCCGCACAGAAGGTTGGCATCTGCGGCCCCACCGGCGCGGGCAAAACCACGCTGGTAAACCTGCTGATGCGTTTTTATGATTTAAATGGCGGCGTGATAAAAATAGACGGTACCGACACCACCAACATGTCCCGCCAGGACGTGCGGCGCCTGTTCGGCATGGTGCTGCAGGATACCTGGCTGTACTCCGCCTCCATTCGAGACAACATACGCTACGGCTGGCCGGATGCCACCGACGAGGATGTGGAAAACGCCTGCCGCATGGCCAATGCGCACGACTTCATCACCGCGCTGCCGGCGGGGTATGACACGCTGGTGGACGAAAGCGCCAGCAACCTTTCCGCCGGGCAAAAGCAGCTGCTTACCATCGCGCGCGCGTTCTGCGCAAACCCGTATATCCTTATTTTGGACGAGGCGACCAGCAGCGTGGACACCCGTACCGAGAAAATGATTAGCGAGGCGATGGCCCGCCTGACCGCCGGCAAAACCAACTTCCAGATTGCCCACCGGCTGTCCACCATCCGCGACGCGGACATCATCCTGGTGCTGAAAGACGGCGATTTGGTGGAACAGGGCAGCCACGACGAACTGATGCAGACCGCCGGTGTCTACGCCGATTTGTACAACAGCCAGTTTGCGTAAGGAACCCTTATTCTGTAGAACAAAAGCATACCCTCGCCCGATGGCGCTTGCTTTTGAATGAATTCCGCTAAACCTTTTGCATATGAAGCAGCGCCCGGTGATTACTCACCGGGCGCTGCTTTTATCGATACTATTGGTATACGGTTGTTCTTATTCTTCCATGCCTTCTTCCACGGCTGCCTTCTGCCGGCCAATTTCCTTGCGCCGGACAATGACATATACCGCGTCCAGCACCAGCGTCGCCGCCAGAGCCAGCGCCACCCACGGGGTGGAGGCATTTACCAGGGTCATCTTCATGGCCAGGTTGTTCATGGCCAGGAACACGATGCCGGCCAGCGGGCCCATCAACAGCGCCGCTGCGCGCAGGATACCGGTGTACTTGTGGCTTTCACCTTTACCGGCCACCATGCTGCCCATTCTGCTTACCATCAGGATCAGTGCGGTTGCCAGCCCTACCAGCCCCAACATCAGGCTGAGCAGCGACCATGTGCCAATCTGGCTTTGCAGGCCGGCCTGCGGGGTCAGGTTGTCATTCAGGGATGCGGCCACGTCGCCGGCCGTATCATTGATAACCGCGTAGGCAGGGGGTTGTTCGCCTGCGGGGGTTGCCAGGTTCTCTGCCGTGGCAATGGTGCCAATAATCTGGGCATTTGCTACCGGGGTGGCCGGGTCGGGGGTTACCACGTCGTCCGGGGTAACCGGCGCCGCCGGGTCCATGGTGTCTTCCGGGTCAGCCGGGTTTGACACAACAGGGGTTTCCGCTGCGTCCTGGGTCCAGTGTGCATACACGGTGGTGTCGTCGGTCAGTTTTTTCTCTACGGTAAACTCTGTTCCGCCCACCGGCTGGGTGTACCAGCCATCAAAGCTGTTGTCTGTGTATACCGCGCCGGGCAAGCGCAGCGCCGCATCCTGCAGCGACTGGCCGTATGCCACAGTCTGCTGCGCGTTGTCGGCCACCAGCTCGCCGCCATTGGCGTCGTAGTTCAGCGTTACATTTTGCAGCTCCCACACCGCGTACACGGTGGTGTTCGCCAGCACCGGTGTGGCGGTGGTGAAGTTTGCCACGGTGGCGTCCGCGGTGGTGGACCAGCCTTTGAAGATATAGCCTTCGCGGGCAACGGGAGCATACCGGGTATGGCCGCTGCGGGCCAGGGTGTTATTCGTGCCGGAATGCACCGTCTGGGTGGTATAGGTAATCTGGCTGCCGTCTTCGTTGCCCCGGAAGGTAACGGTGTAGCTCGCAGGCAGCAGCTGTGCTTTTACCACATAGCTGTCACGCGTCAGGGCCAGGCCCAGCGGGAACTCCACGGTGGCTTTTTGGGTGTCGCCCACTTCGTAGTACCAGCCCATGAAGGTGCCCTTGCCGGGAATCACATCGCCTATTTTCGCGCCGGCGTAAACGGTGCCGGACAGGTTGTGCGCCAGCAGCTTTTCGCCACGGGCATAGGAGCGGGTCACAATCTCCTGGCCGTCGGTGTACTGCACTGTTACTTCCACACCGCGATATTTGGCGTACAGGGTCAGGTTGCCGCCAGACATGGTGGCGCCGGTGTAAGCGTTTTCATACTTGTCGTCCAGGTACCAGCCCTCAAACACATAGTTTGTCAGGGATACGTCGGCGGGCAACAGCGTGGCCACCGGCTCATCATATTTCACGGTAGCTGTGTACACGCCGGTGCCGGCGGTCAGCTGGCTGTTCGGGTTTACAATGGTGCCTTTCCCGGTAACCAGGGTGAGGGTGTTGCTTTTACGCGGCATGAAGTAGTTAATGGTGTAATCTTTGCCGCTGTTCAGGACGGTTTCCTGGAACTTGTCGGTGCGCACCACACCGGAGGTAGAACCCACCACCTCAAAGCCTTCAAAATCACGGCCGGGCCATCCGGTAGAGTTTTTCTTTGGGTCGGAAGACTGGTTGTTGGTGCCGGCAGTGAAAGCCTTTTTATAATAGCGGGTGCCGCCGTATGTCGCGTGGTTGGTGGTCCATTCGCGCACCGTTTCGCCCGGCAGGCTGCCGGTTTCCAGATAGGTCGCTTTTTCCGCGTCGGTCAGCTCCAGGTAATACACCCGGGTCTCGGTGTAGCAGGTTGCGGCGGTTTTCGGGGTCAAAGTCACTTCATGCCGCCGCGGTGTGGTAATGTCATAGTAAAAATTGGTCTGCATGGCGGTGGGAGCCGCGAATGCCACCGAGATGTGGCTGTAGGCGATCCGCGCAGAGTTGTTTGAGTAGTAACCGCTCCAGTTCAGGAAGTACAGGTTATTTGGCAGAGCAACCCTGGAAGGCCACACCGCACTCACGTCCTGCTCCAGCTTTACGGTCAGGGTATAGTTGCTGCCCTTGCTGGTACCATCCTGCAGGAAAATCTCGCCCCCCGCAGCTTTCACGTCAAAGTTATAGGTGAAGCGGGTGCGGGTGTAATAAATGTTCACTGTGGTGTCGCCATTCCCGGACAGGGCGCGGGTTTCGCTGGCGGCAAAGGTGCTGTAGGTCAAAAGATTTTTCAGGTCGGTATTCGCCGCAGCGTCCGCGCGGGCCTCGCTGTCGGTGTAGGTTACCTGGGCGCCGGTCTCGCCGCTTTTCACGGTGGTGTATTTCACTTCGTATCCGGTGCGGTCGCCCAGCATCGGGTCGCCCAGCGTGGTAGCTGCAGCCGTTTCCACCCAAATGTTCACGGTGTAGTTCGCCGATGTCGCTGTCCAGCGCGCATATACGAATACAGTCCCATTAATGGGGGTGCCGGCAAAATCGAAATCGCCGGTGCCGTCTTCATTTGCGGACCATCCGTTAAAGATGTAGCCGTCACGGGTGGGGTCGGTTCCAGGGCGCTTTGCGGTAAAGCCTTCCTGGCCGGCCTGGGGGCTCACTTCGCTGCCGCCGGTCACGAACACGGCCATAGAAATGTTTGCCAGTACCGGAACCAGTGTAACGTCCTTGCTCAGGGGCGCGGTGAAGGCCTCAGTGCTGCCGTTCAGCGCCCAGCAGCGCAGCTCTTCGCCCATGTTCAGGGTAAGCTGTGCGCTGGGTGCGGGGGCCGCTTCGCCAATGGTTCCTTCTGTCACTTCCAGCACCATGCCGTTGGTATCCAGATAGGTTACCAGCACGGTGTTGTTGTCAAACTTGGCGGTCAGGGTCACATTTTCGGTAATAACCTGATAGGCATTGAACGGAACGCCGCCCTGTGTAAACCAGCCCACAAAATGGGTACCGGCCTGGGTGGGGCTCTGTGGCAATGTGACCAGTGTCTCATGCAATACGTTTTCGGCGTAATAATTTTCGCCGTTCACCTGGAAAGTCACCAGATGCTCTGCGTCGGTGCTGTTCGCGCTTTTCACTGCCTGTACGGCGGGCGCTGCGGTGGCAACCACCTTCGCCTGCGGCGCGGGCGTGCTCTGGGCGGCCGGAACGGCTTCAAAACGGGCATACAGCGTTATGTCGCTGTTCGCGGCACTGCCGGCAAATACATAGGCGTCGGCGGCATTTCCCGCATACCAGCCCAAGAACACACAGCCGTCACGGCTGGGCTCGGTGGCTGGCGCGGCAACTTCGGCGCCAGCGGTAACTTGCGCCTGCTCAAACAGGCTGCCGTCTTCATTTATAAAGGACACTGTGTATACAGTACTCTGCGTTTCGCTGGAGTCCGCCACATCCACAGTGATATCCTCGCCGCTCTCGTCCTGCAGCACTACCACTTCCGCGCCGCTTTCCGACACGCCGCCAGCAGTCAAGTCATCTTCCGCCGCAAACGCGCTCAACGGAGCTATAGCCCCTACCAGCAGCAGCGCCAGCGAGATAGAAACAATGCTTTTGGCCAGTGTGTTCCTTTTTTTCATGGTGTGGTTTCCTCCTGTAATATGCGTTCCGGGGCACAACTCGATGGATTTCATCAGGTTTGCTCACCCGTTTGTTTCGCATAGATATCATACTATTTTGGCGCTGTAATACAAGCGTTGCGCCACATATTTCACAAAGCTTTGACAGTTTTGCCGTGAATTATCACAAAGCTTTTACATTTGGCTCCAAAGTAGCATTTTACCACACATTCTACACACTTTCATCTTTTTTTCGCAGCCCTTCCCCATGTGCATAAAAGGTTTTGCCTAACTGCGAAAGCAACCAGCATGTCAACCTGCGGCTATGCCGGTGGCCGCCTCACACAAAAGCGTACAAACAACAGCCCACCACCCAATACACGGGTGGTGGGCTGGAATACACACCGTCAAATATCCGCCTTTTTTCTGATATTACGCAACATTTTTTCCATCGCCCGGTTGCCGTCTATTTTTCCCGACCCTCGGCAACAATGGCGTCACCTTTTCCAGCACCCCAAAGGTGCCCATCAAAACAGGCGGGATGAAAAACAGCAGGTAAGGGAACAGATAAAAGAAGCTCGCCTCCCAAATCTGAAGAAATAGCAGCACCCCCAGCAACACCAGCGAACACAAGAAAACCAAATTCACATCGCCTTCCCGCACGCTCTTTTTCCTTAGCAAAAATACCGCATTCACCAGCATCATCAGGATGCAGGCCGGCAGCACCCCTTCATTCATTACATTGAACGGCGCCACACCCCGCACGGAAAGGATACTTCCCTGGTGGGCCAGGTACCCCCAGGGCACCTGCAGCTTATTCCACTGGTGCTTAATAAGATCTGCATATCCGGCCTCTTGCGTCCGCTCGGCGATTTTTTCCTCCAGATACGCTTTCTTTTCGTTTTCGCCCTGAATGGCCACCGTCTGCTGATAATCATCCTCGTTGTAGGTGCCTTCCCAGGAACCGTCGCCCCGGTTCAGCCCCATGGCAATGTAGTGTGTGTATGGCAAAACCTCCTCATACGAGGTGCTCATATCAATATATTTGCTGTGGTGCCAGGCCTGGTTGAACAGAAATTGAGTACCGCCAAACCCCACCAGAAAAATCAAAATGGATACCAGCGCCTGTTTTATCGGCAGCTTTAAAAACAGGAAAATTCCCACCGCCACCAGCACCACCGTGGCTGACCCAGCCGCCAGCGCCGCCAGTGCCAATAAAACAGCACTGCCCAGCAGCAACAGCCCCTTCTGCCATCGCTTGCCGGTTTTGCGCACCACCGCCATAGACAGCAGCAGAATGGAACAAAACAGATAGGGGTAGGCCAGCATGTGGGTGTACGCGTAGGTGACCGCAAAACGCAGCGGACTGAACAGGGCCAGGGCGGCCATTCCGCTAATGAGTGCCGCTTTGGTGTTTTTCCACAGCTTCACCGTCAGCGTAAACGCGCCCACCGCAATATCAATGCCCAGTACCGTAAGCAGCCCATATGCCTGGTAGACACCAGGACCTTGGGTAATGCCAAACAATGCGATGAATCTTCTGAAAACGTACAGCTCCACCAATGTGAAGTTTTGATGCGGGTAGCGCAAAAAATATGGGTTGCTGAGGGTAAGTTTTGCGTTCTGCATCAGTTCGTTCACCCCAGTGTATATCGCCTCCATGTCACCGGTTTTGGGTACATAATACTGGGTGGCGGCCCACCAACACTGAAAGACAAACGTCGCTGCAAACAGTGCCACATACGCTATCAGCAAGTATTTCCCCTTTAGCCGGTAGGCAGCGGCAAACAAAAAAAGCAGTGCCAAAACAGGAAGGATATACACGATACGCATCCAGTTCCCGCGGATGCTGGCCACAAAGGCAAGGGAAAAGCAAGCAATAAACAACACCCAAAAGGCTTTCTGCAGGATGTTTCTCCCGCTTTTGCCCGCCACGTTTAGCGTGCCGCTGTCCTTCATTCGCTCTGTCCCCCTACTCTTCTGCACCATTTTCACATAGGATAACCGGAGAACACACATGCTCCTGCGGTTCGCTCTTTCCGCCGGTTGCCTGATAGGATAGTATCATGTATAGTAAAATTACACAACAGGCGGCTAGCCCTTTAGGCTTCGCAAAAGACGATCGTACCGGATTTTGACGAGTACGATTTGAGCATGGCAAACAGCACAGCCACAGGACTTTGGATACATTCCCCTTGCGGTATCGTATCTGTTGTAATCGAAGCGGATCGTTTGCACTCTACCAAAATTGTAAAAGCCCACCCTCCGGCAGCGCTGTTGCGAAATGCACTTCCACCAGACGCAAAAACGCGCCCCCCAAAGGGCGTGTTTTTTTGAAACCGCGAACCCCCTTGTCCCCCAGGGTTTTGCCGTTTCCTCTTTCGTTCCTGTCTATTCGTTTTATGCTGGAATGCTGCCGCGCAAAACCAGACTATGAGGTATACGACCTCCCTATGTTTTTCGATATCCCATCGGCAACTATTATGTCACCTTGGCAGCACCGCTTTCCTAATACACAACAACCGGGGTGTTTACATCAATATTGTAATAAATAATATCCATAATTTCCAGTGGCGTGTTGATGCACCCGTGCGAACCATAGCCTTGCTGATATCGGGAACCACCAAATTTGGACTGCCAGGTGGCGTCGTGAATACCGATGCCAGAATTGTTGATAGGCACCCAATAGCTAACCCAGCTTTTGTACCTGCTGCCGTCCCGGTTATACCCCTCCAAATAGCGGTCTGTCTCTTTGTTCAATACACGGAAAACCCCGGTGGGTGTATTGGAAACACCATCGTCGGCGCCGGTGACAATATCGGTGTCCACCAACAATTCCCCATCTTTATATACCCACATGTGTTGCTGTCCAATGCTGATTTCCACATAGGTATTGCTTAAGCTTCGCCCGTTTGGGGTCACTTCTTTGTGGCCAATCGGCTGGATGGTGTCCGTCGTTCCCTCTCCGTTGTGCACCATGGTTTCCAGCTGCTTGAAAAAATCCTCTTTATCAAAATAGTACTGTGTTGCAATGCCCTGCATGGCAATAACCTGGTTATCGGTGGTAATAAAGCTGTCAGCAAATTCCCGATTTTCTTCGTATGACTGCAAAAAATCGAACACAGCCTGTTTGTCCACCACAACTTTGTTCTCTATCACATCTATCCAGTGAAAGAGGGAATTGTCGTAATCCAGCACCTGGTCTCCATCCGGAAAAACACAGGTTACTTTCAGCTGCCGCAGGTATTCCAGCTGATTGGCCAATTGCACTATGGTTTGGGATTGGGACGTAACGGCAGGCAAAACATATGCGTCTTTGTCCTTGATATGAATGGAACGTTTGTTGCTGGCGATGTCAACGCTAGCCGCCGCACACAATTTGTCTATATCCACCAAGGTTCCATTTGTTTCAGGCACCAATACAAAATCATACGCTTGCTTTTGGAAATAGGCGTCCCCCGGGGGGACTGCATTCCGGTTCAACATCTGCAATTGTTTTTTCAGCCCCGCCTCGCTGAACGAAAACGTAACATCAAAAACCCCGCCGCTGCTTGAAAGCGAGGGCTTCAGGTTGATATCTTTTCCCGCCACTGTAAAAACCGTGCCGTCTTCTTTGACAAACTCAATTTTTGCATTTTTGTAATAGAACGAAAGCGCAAAACTGCCTCCGTCGCTCATCATGGAAGAAAAACTGCCGCCCGGGTTGCCAATAAAATAGGCACAGACGCCCGAAGCCAGCAAAACGAAAACAAGAACCAGACTAACCAAACCAACAATCTTCGTTTTCTTCAATGCAAGGCACACCCCTTTTTTATAGCACAAATTATTCGCACAATGGAAATGTTTGAATCATTTGCCAATTCAAAATGCGGTTCGCTTGCTTTCATTATATCTGTTATCGTGCCGCGTGTGTTGCTGTTTTGCAAACTGTAAAGAATTTGTAATGCGCTCTTACTATTTCGTAATTTTTTTGACATTTTTGCGAAGGGCGCATATCGATACCACTGATATCATCTTAAGGAGCCGTTGCGGGTTCCAATAAAACTGGATCGCGTACAGGAGTATCTGGATCCCATACAATATGATATAGTTGAAAAGAGAAAAAACATCAGGATTGGGGCGCTGAAGAAGCGGACACACCCGTAAAGGTTATGCCTGTTTGCCCAGGAAACAGCCGCATTTATGAATATTTTTAGGGGGAATTATTATGGCAACGGTTATGGTTGCAGGACACATCTGCCTGGACATTGCACCAACTTTTCAAAATGAGCCTATAGAAGTATTAAGCGACATCCTGGCTCCTGGCAAACTGGTGCAGGTGGGGCCAGCAGATATCCACACCGGTGGGGCCGTTTCAAATACGGGTTTGGCCATGCGCTTTTTTGGCGCCGACGTAACACTGCTGGCCAAAATAGGCAATGATTCATTTGGACAGGTCATCCGTGAAAATCTTTCTGCGCACCATGTTTCGCTGCATCTTGTTGAGGATCCAGTAGCCGGCACTTCCTATTCGGTAGTGCTTGCCATTCCGGGAATCGATCGTTTGTTTTTACACCATCCCGGTGCCAACAATACCTTTGTTGAAAGCGATATACCGGATGCACTGCTGGATGGTATTACGCATTTTCACTTTGGGTACCCTCCCCTTATGCGCCATATGTTTGAGGACGGTGGTGAAGGACTGGCAAAGCTGTTCAAACGAATAAAACTAAAGGGCATTACCACATCATTGGACATGGCTGCTGTGGATCCGGCTTCGCCAGCGGGAATGGTGGATTGGCGCGCCATACTGGAAAAAGTTCTTCCATATGTTGATTTCTATCTGCCAAGTATTGAGGAAACCTGCTATATGATGGATAGAAATAAGCACCGATTGCTGTGTGAAAAGGCCAATGGTGGCGATATCACAAACGTTTTGTGCATCGAGGAGGATGTTTGCCCGCTGGCCGACGAGTTGCAGGAACTTGGCGCAACGGTCGTGATACTAAAATGCGGCGCACCGGGCATGTACTATAAAACGGCAACGATGGTGCAGATGGCACCATTATGTGAACAGCGTGGATTGAACGCTGCGGAATGGGCTGATAAAAGCGGTTTTGAGCACAGCTATCTGCCAGATAGCATCGTGTCGGGTACCGGGGCAGGCGATACCAGCATTGCCGCCTTTTTGACATCCATGTTAAAGGGCTATTCCCTGGAACAATGTATGCGGTTTGCGGTTGCAACCGGTGCCTGCTGCCTATCGGCGCATGATGCTTTGAGCGGTCTTGAGCCTTTCGATGCCTTGCAGAGGCGCATGGATGCTGGCTGGCCAAAAAACAAAATTTTGTAGTGTAGGAAACCACCGTATGAAAACCGACAAATAACGGGTATTAACCCCGGGGCGGAGCCCCGGCCCCGCCCTTCGCGCGTTTCCCGCGGCAGCCCGTAGGCCGCCCTCCATTTAATCTCTTGGGCAGATACCGCGGGGTATTATACCCGTTGTCGCCCTCCTCACTCGACCATGAGAATGCCAGCATTCGCATGGCGCTCGCTTCGTCGGGCAATAAAAACTTCCGCCTTGCATCTTACGATACAAAGCGGAAATCTGTGGAGCTGGTGGACGGACTTGAACCCCCGACCTGCTGATTACAAATCAGCTGCTCTACCAACTGAGCTACACCAGCATGGAACATGGCTAAGTATATCAAACCGGCATCAGAAAATCAAGATATTCGCCACCCAGTCCCCGCTAAGGGAAGAGCATTTTGTAGCCTTTTTTCACTGCAGAAGAACATTTCTCTCGAATAGCGCCGACAGGGCTTGCAATCCATGTGTGTCATCTGATATAATGGTCAAGTGCCTTTATGCACCTTTATGGGAGAGTTCCCGAGTGGCCAAAGGGGGCAGACTGTAAATCTGTTGCAAGTTGCTTCGATGGTTCGAATCCATCCTCTCCCACCATGAAATAAGTACACACTTTTGTGTGTGCTTATTTTTTTACGATGGATTCGAACCATCGATGGGTCAGCCGAGAAATACGCGCAGCGTACCAGGAGGCATCCATCCTCTCCCACTATGGAAAAACCGCTTTCCTGTGAGAAATTCGCGGTTTTTAATTTTATACGTATTTCCCAAAACGCTGCTGTACACCCTATTCTACTGTGCACACTCAAAATGCTTTTTCAAAAACCCGACGTAATGTTTTCAGCATACCTACCGTATATATATTCGCTGGGGTGCCCACTGCCGCGCGCGGAAGTATATTCACCAGCGCTCCCAAATATGGTATACTGTACTAGAGACAAACGGCACTGGAAGCGAAAACAGGGAGACCAAATGTACGACATATTTCTGATGGGCGGCTACTTTGCTCGCGGGACGCTTTGCCGGCATATTTCCGGCAGAGCACATTTTTGCGCCGCTTCCGGCTGTCGACAGCAGGCTGATTCTGTCATATTCACCGGTTCCTTCCCCCAGGCCTCGCGCGGCAGGAGGTGCTCGCAATGAAAAAAAATCGCTTCCCAAAATCCGCCTCACAAACCAGCATTAAGCGCCAGATGAACAAGCTGCTGGCCATGGTCATTCTTCCCATGCTACTCATGGTCGGTATATTGATCGTCATGCTGGCGTCCATCAACCAGCAGTATACGAACGCCCTGCAAAATGCCAACATTGCCGCAGATTTTAACAAGGATTTCAAGGACAGCATGGACCTGGAAATGTGGAACCATGTTATTGAACCGCGCAGTCCCCAGTCGGTGGATACGCTGCCCATGCAGGAACTGGACGATGCCGTGGAAGTACTGCATCGTCTGGAAAAAACCACGACCCAACGGGATAATAGCTGGCGCATAAAAAGCATGCTGAACATGTGTGAAAACCTGCGGAACTATATGATAGAGATTGCCGAGACGCCCCTGTATGATGACCGGATGGATCTGCTGGACAGAAATATCCGTGGGGAAACCGGCCTGACCGTCCACATCGAGACCTATATGCACGACTACATCGACGACGAAGTGCGTGAACTTTCCCGGCTGCAAGGTGAAATCAGCACCCGAGTGCTGATTGTCATGATGCTTACGATTATTGCCTCCTGTTTTCTAGTGGTCATCATTCTGCTCTACTCAGTGCGCTTTACCCGCCGTATCACGCGGCCAATTGACGCATTGGCGGAAAAGGCCGGTCGGCTGGGCGAGGGGGATTTTTCCGTGCAGCCCATCAACACAAAGAGCGCCGAGATTCAGACGCTGGACAACGGCTTTAATGAAATGGTGGGCCGCATCAATACCTTGATGGAAAAGCAGATAGAAGACCAAAACTATCTGCATCGAACCGAGCTGGAGCTGCTACAGGCGCAGATCAACCCGCACTTCCTGTACAATACGCTGGATTCCATTGTTATCTTGGCCGACTCTCACCGGGACGAGGACGTGGTGAAAATGGTTACCAGCCTGTCGGTATTTTTCCGTAACTCGCTTAGCAAAGGGAAGGATATTATTACTTTGCGGGCCGAGGTCAACCAGGTGACCAGCTATCTGGATATCCAAAAAATAAGATACAGCGATATTTTAGATTATACCATCTGCATCCCGGAAGAGCTGCTGGAGTATGCGGTGCCAAAACTGGTGCTGCAGCCTTTGGTGGAGAACGCCATCTACCACGGCACCAAAAACAAGCGCGGTGTCGGAAAAATTACCATAACCGGGGAAAGCCGCGGCGAAGATATGCTGCTGCAGGTAAAGGATGACGGTGCGGGCATGGATGAAGAGCAACTAAACACGCTGCGGGCCGGGGTATATGAGGACCGTCACACCGGCCTTGGCCTGGTAAACGTGCACAAGCGTGTTAAGCTGTACTGTGGTGATGAATATGGCCTTTCTTTTGATAGCGTATTGGGCGAGGGTACTACGGCCTCCATCCTGCTGCCTAAAACCCTTCCGCTGGACCCATAACCCAATACCATTTTCCTATTGAAGGAATTATATACCAACGGCGAATACACCGTACCGCAAGGCAAGGATACTGCCGCATATGCCGGCGATGCCGCGCAAAGGGGAAACATATGAAAAAAACAATTGCGATCTTAATAGCCCTGCTGTTGTTGGGGCTGACGGCCTGCAGTAACGGAGGCACTGTCTCCGATGAGAGTGCCGACGGTACTGCCGCCAACGATTATGACGACCTGATTGTCGTAGGTTTCTCGCAGGTGGGAGCCGAGAGCGACTGGCGTGCCGCCAACACCAAAAGTATGATGGAAGCCCTTACGGAAGCGAACGGCTACAAGCTAATTTACGATGACGCCCAACAGAAACAGGAAAAGCAAATTACGGCAATCCGCAACTTTATCCAGCAGGAAGTGGACTACATCGTGTTGGCGCCCACCACTGAAACCGGCTGGGATACTGTGCTGCAGGAAGCCAAAGCCGCCAGCATTCCTGTTATTATTGTGGACCGCAGGATTGAGGTTTCCGATGATAGCCTGTTTACCTGCTGGGTTGGTTCCGACTTCCGCAAGGAGGGCGACACCGCCGTAACCTGGCTGGAAAAGCACTTCCCGGAGGATGAGCCTGTGAAAATTCTGCATCTGCAGGGTAGCATGGGTTCCTCCGCCCAGATTGGCCGTACGGAAGGATTGGACGCTGGTCTTCTTGCCAATGAAAACTGGACCCTGGTGGCCCGTGAAAGCGGTGAATTTACCCAGGCAAAGGGTCAGGAGGTTATGGAAGGCTTTTTGAACATGTACAGTGATTTCAACGTAGTATATTGCGAAAACGATAACATGGCCTATGGCGTCATTGATGCCCTAAAAGCTGTGGGGCTGCGTGCAGGCACCGACGTGGTTTTGATTTCTTTCGATGCCAACCGCACCGGGCTGGAGTTGACCCTGGCCGGCCAGATTAACTACAATGTTGAATGCAACCCACTGCACGGGCCCCGCGTACAGGCACTTATAGAGCAGCTGGAGATGGGCCGGACACCACAGAAATTCACCTATGTGGAGGAAACCGCCTTTGATTGCCGGACTGTAAACCAAGACATGATTGACCGGCGCGCGTATTAAAAGCAAGGGCATGTACAATGCCGTCCGGACACAACGAATACGGTTTCCATAAAATACAGACACAAAAATCCCCCTGCCGTTTATCTGCAGCAGGGGGATTTATTTGCGCACTAAGATGGATGTCCAACATACTTATTCTGCTGTCGCACTTTTTTCGCTCGCCGGCGCGCCTTCGCCGCCGGATTTGTTCTTGGGCTTCCATTTGGGAAGCGAAAATGCGAAATCGCCTTTGCCGCGGTACGCCAGAATCAGGCTTTGCAGCAAAATGAAGAAGAACAGCATGCCGCCGGTGGTGATCTTCTGCCACCAGGGCTTCAGCCAGATGGCGTTTACCGTACCGGCCGCGCGTACAATGTTGTCAATGGTTACCAACGTGAGCGTGCCAAACAGCGTGCCAATGACCGTGCCCACACCGCCGGTAAGCAGGGTGCCGCCAATGATGGATGACGCAATGGCTTTCATCTCTGCCTGTGTGGCGTTTGCAACATCGCCCGCACCGGTATGCAGCAGGTAGACAAACCCGCCGATTCCAGCCAGTAACCCGCACAACAGGTAAGCCATAAACTTGGTGCGCTTCACGTTGATGCCCAGCGTTATTGCACTTTGGCTATTGCCGCCGATGGCGTACAGGTTGCGGCCAAACCGTGACCAGCGCTGGATGGCAAAAATCACCACCACTACCACCACTGCAACAATAGCACCCAATTCTACCTTTGCAGGAATGAAGTTCCCCGTCTTACCATAAGAGCCTAGGAACTCCCATGGGATTCTTATACTGGTGCTTTTCAAGGCAAGGAACGCCTCGTTTTGGGCGGTGTGTGGGTTCACACTGATAATGGTGGTCAACCCCCTGGCCAGAAACATGCCCGCCAATGTGACAATGAAGGGTTGGATTTCCAGATAGGCAACCAACGTTCCGTGCAACAGCCCAAAGGCAAGACCGATACCCAATGCCAGCAACAACGTGACAAAAACATTCCCATGGGCGCTATCCAAAAAGACCACACAGGACATGGTCACCAGCGCAACAACGCCGCCCACCGAGATATCAATGCCGCCTGTGACCATGACAATACTCAGGCCGCAGGAAATGATGATAAGGAATGCATTGTTATTAAAGATGTCAATGAACTGCTGGGGGTTGCGGAAACCACCACCCAGAAAGATTGCGCCCAGCGCATACATACCAACGAAAATGCCGATGGTGATGAACATCAATAGGTTGGTGTCGGTAAGGGGCTCTCTGCGTTTTTTCACTACGGCCTGTCCGGCTGTTGAGGTGTTATTTTTCGACATTTGCCACTACCTCCTTGCCCTTCGCGGTTTGCCTTTTCTTAAACGTTTTTCCGCCCAGCTGGCTGAAGAAACGCTTTGCAACCGGCGAACCCAGCGCCACAATGATGAGAATAACAATCGCTTTATATGCCTTTACATCTGTGGAAGGAACCTTCATGGCATACAGCGTAATGGTCAGCCCTTGAATAACATAGGCGCCAATCACCGAACCAATCATGCTGAATTTGCCGCCGCCCAGCGCATTGCCGCCTATGGCCACCGCCAAAATCGCGTCCATTTCGATGTTCAGCAGCATGGTTTCATGGTTGATAAGGCCCAACCGGCTGACACTGATGGTGCCCGCAATGGCGGTGCAAAGGCCCAGGATAATGAAAACCAGCAGCTTCATCCATACTACATTGATGCCGACCAAGCGGGCGGATTTCTCATTGATGCCCACTGCCTGGGTATACAGGCCCAAGTTTGTGAATTTCAAAACAAGCGCGAAAATGATACCAACGAGGATGACAATAAAAATGGGCGTGGGCACCGGAATCCCCGGAATAAAGCCGCCGATGGCGGTAATGCGCGCATCAGAAACGGTGGGCGTAGCGCCGCCGTTGATCCAGTATGCGATGGCGCGCCCGATGGTGAATAGTATCAAAGTCGCAATCATGGGCTGGATTTTAAACACCGCAACCAGCGTACCGTTAAAACCGCCGCAAACCATGGCAACCAGCGCACCAATGACAAACGCAACAATGATCATGGGTACGGTGATGGGTCCACTCCTTAGCACGCTAACAAACACGCTGCCCGCGATGGCGGCAGCAGCACCTACGCTGATATCCTGGCCACCGGAAGCAGCAGTAACCAACGTCATGCCCATGGCCAGAATGGCAAGCTCGGAAGCGCCGTTAAAAACACTAATCAGGTTGCCGGTTAAAACCGGGTTCCCCAGGTTGTTATGTGTTATTGCTACAGAAAAAAAGCTGGGATCGCGAATTAAGTTAAACAAAATAAGCAGGCCAAGAGCAACCAACGGAACAATCAGGTGGGACATCGAGCTTTTTTTATAACCTGTCTTCATCTCACTCTCCCCCTCCTGCAATGGTGCTCATTACATTGTCCTGCGAAATTTCGCTGCCGCGCAATTCACCCACGATATTGCGGTCCCGCATAACGATGAGGCGGGAACAGGTACGCAGCATCTCCTCTATTTCGGAAGAAATGAACGTAATACTCATTCCCTCCTCGGCCAGTTTTAACACCAGCTTTTGAATTTCCACCTTTGTACCCACGTCTATGCCGCGGGTGGGCTCATCCAGAATCAGGTATTCCGGGTTGGTCAGCAGCCAACGGGCCAAAATAACCTTTTGCTGGTTGCCACCCGAAAGGGACTTGATGGGTGTGTCTGCCGAAGCGGTTTTGATATCCAGCAGCTGGATATATTCGTCGGCAAACTTTTGTGCCTCTGCCTTGGAAAACGGCTTGAAAAAGCCTTTCTTTACCTGCAGAGCCATAATAATATTCTCGCGCACCGACAAATCCGCTATGATACCGTCACGTTTGCGGTCCTCTGGCAGATACGCGATCTTATGCTTCATGGCCTGAATGGGTTTGGTGATTTTCACGGGTTTCCCATCCATCTTTACCTTGCCGCCGGTGACCGAATCTGCGCCAAAAATGGCGCGCACGCTTTCACTGCGCCCGGAACCCAGCAGGCCGATAAATCCGTTAACTTCTCCCTTATTGATATAAAAGTCAAAAGGCTTCACGCCGGCAGCGCTGGACAACCCCTTGGCTTCATATACAGGCACACCACCATCGCCAACAGGCACCGGCTCGTGCTCTATCTCGGACAATTCTTCCAGTTCCTTGCCCATCATCTTGCCAATCAGCTTTACGCGCGGCAGGTCTTTTATCTCATATTCGCCAACCAGCTCGCCATTGCGCAAAACCGTTATTTTGTCGCACACTTCATATACCTGCTCCAGAAAATGCGTGACAAAAATAATGCCGACGCCCTGGGCCTTCAAATCGCACATCAGCTTAAAGAGCTTCGCGACCTCTTGCTCGTCCAGCGAGGATGTCGGTTCATCCAGGATCAGTACCTTACACTCCGCATCCACAGCACGGGCAATGGCCACCATCTGCTGCACCGCAATAGAGCAGTTGCTCAGCTGCTGCGAGGGACGCGCTGGAATACCCAGACGATCCAGGATCTCTTTTGCCTTTTTCTTCATGGCGCGCCAGTTCACAAAGGTGTACTTGCCACGTCCAATGAACATGTTTTCCGCAACGGTCAGATTGGGACACAGAGTAATTTCCTGGTACACCGTGCTGATGCCCAGGTTCTGCGCTTCTTGGGGCGAACGAATGTGAATGGGCTTGTCGCACCCTTCCAGGTTTATTTCCCCTTCGTCCTTCTGATAAACGCCGGTCAAAACCTTTATCAGGGTCGACTTGCCAGCGCCATTCTCGCCCATCAAGGCATGAATTTCGCCTTTTCGAAGCGTGAAATCCACATTCTGCAAGGCACGTACGCCGGGAAATGCTTTGGATATGTTTCGCATAGATAAAACAACATCATTTTGCATGCAGCATCCCTCCTCCTCAAAACATCTACCATAGGGCGAATCCGCTGGTGGACGCGCAAACGGTTTCTTCTCGCAAAACAGCATCGATGGGGTCTGCCCTTAGGACACCCTGTGCAGTTGCTCGCGGCGGCCGGCCGCCCGGCCGGGCCCGGCTTTCGTCCCCCGGGTGCTTTGCGATGCCAGCAACATGTTTGCGCTTCCAATACATTTTAACATAAAAAGCGCGGTACGGGTATACGGAAATTTTCCACATACTCCGCACCGCGCGATTTGGTTACTAGAACAAGACTAACTTATTAGAACTTTTTGCGATACTTCTAGTAATTAGCCCAAGCCGTACTGGTCGATGTCTTCCTGGGTGATGGTGGCAGCGTCAAAACCTTTTTCTTCCGAAATAACGATTTTGTCAGCGATGGTGCCGCCGGCTTCCAGGTTCTTGATCATCTCGTCGATAACAGCAGCCTGGAACGGGCTGCACTGGCCGTCATAGTTCCAGTTGCCAGCAAGCAGTTCTTCCAAAGCCCATGTGTTGCAGTCAAAGCCCATGATGACAACGTCGCCGTCAACGCCGTGGGTAATGCCAGCTTCGTCCAGAGCAGCAACAGCGCCCTTTGCCATGCCGTCGTTCTCAGCATAGATAACGTTGAAGGATTCGCCAGAGTTGATCACAGACTCAACGATTTTCTTCGCTTCGGCTTCGTCCCATGTAGCGGTCTGCTGAACAACCTTGTTCATGGTGCCAGCGGCAAACTCTGCATCCAGAGCGCCGGTACGGCCGATCTGAGCGTCAGAACCCATAGCGCCCTGAATGTGAATAACATTGTATTCATCCAGGTTCTGGGCTTTCAGCCAGTTAACAGCGGTTTCGCCTTCTTTAGCCATGTCGGAAACAACAGCGGCTTCATACAGGCTCTCGTCAACGTTGATCATACGGTCGAACAGGAACACTTTGATGCCGGCTTCCTGGGCAGAGGTCAGAACCGCATCCCAGCCGTCGGTAGCAGCAGCAGACAGCAGCAGATAGTCAACGCCGTCGGTGATGAACTGCTGGGCAGCGTTCAGCTGCTCGTCGTTGTTCAGGCTGTAGTAGGTGGATACCTGATAGCCGTTGTCCTCGGTGAAGACTTCTTCGAAGTTCTTTACGTTGGCCTCACGGTAGCCAGACTCGGAAGGCGGGTTGTTAACGATACCAACTTTGATGAGCTCGCCAGTAGCAGCAGGAGCAGCAGTCGAAGTACTATCAACCGCAGCCGCCGGGGTGCTGGAGCTGGTGGTGCTGCCACAGGCAACAAGAGCAAAAACCATGGTCAGGGCCAGAACGATGCAAAACAGCTTTTTCATTTTTTCTCCTCCAAAAATTTTGTTTTGAACTCCTCGTTTCGAACCATCGACAACACGGACAACCCGGTTGTCTGTCATCTCATTATAGCTGGCGCTTGTCCCCAAGACATTAAAATATTTTCGGAATTGTGACATCTATTTTAGGATATCTTGTCTAAAATGTTAAAATATACACTTTCATTCGGAATAATGACATTTTTTTTTGATATGGACGAGATTCTGTATTTGCAGTATAATGAAATCATTCATTTTCCTTGCGTCTACTCCAAAAAAAGGGAAAGGCAGCGATATGTATCAAATCTTTGTTGTGGAAGACGAGATCCTGATTCGACAAAATATACGGAATATGGTCGAGAACATGGGGGGGCCTTACGCATTCTGCGGCGAAGCAGCAGATGGCGAGATGGCTCTTTCTATGATGCAGGACCTGATGCCGGATATTTTGCTGACCGATATAAAGATGCCTTTCCTGGACGGCTTTGAATTGATACGGCATGCAAAATCCATGATGCCGTGGCTGAAAATCATCATCATCAGCGGGTATGATGAGTTTGAATCTGCCCAAAAGGCTATCTCGCTGGGTGTGGACAAATACCTGCTGAAACCCCTGCGGCCGGATGATTTGCGCCAGGCGGTGGAAGATGTTGCCGCCCAACTGGAAAAAAGCAAAACACAGGATGAACTGCTGGCAAAGTATGATAAGAATGAATTGCACAATGCACTTTACCAGCAGTTCATGCATTATCTTTTTTGGGGCGACCTCAGCACCAGCAGCCTGCTGGAGCGGGCCCGCCTGCTGGACATCGACGTCCTGTATCCGTTTTATCAGGTGGCCCTGTTCCATTTTGATTCCGGATTTGACACAAACGGCAGCAGCGGGGTCCTGCGCCAAAAAATAGCCGAGGTTTTGCAGAGTGACCGTACTATATTACATTATAATAATGGATCCGACCAGATGGTCTTGCTGGCGCTGGCCAAACAAAGAGACGCTTTGAACGAAAAAATATATCGAATCGTCAATATTATCCGCCATGAGCTGGCGGACTTTGGCGTAACCATTACCACCGTCATCGGCAATGTTGTAGAACGCATCAGCGAGGTGAAAGACGCGTACAGTGCCGCCGATACAGTAATTAAAAAAATTCACACCATCCATGCCGGCCAGGTTATTGATATCAACGACGCAGCGCAGATTACCACTGACATTGTCAGCTTCAACACCTCTTTTGACACACAGTTCCAGCAAAAGCTTTTGTATGCTACAGAGGAAGATGTGCCGGCACTGCTGCGCGCATTTTGGGACGAGGCCGGCAGCGAGCGATTCAACAGCTTGTTGTATCGCTACTATACACTGATAGATATTCTAAAAACGGCGGTGCAGATTGTGGCCAGCGCAAAACCCGATATTGATCAAAAAGATATTGCGGCACAGTTCAGCAACGCATACGATATTTTTATTGCGTCCAGCGCGCGCGATACATTTGAAAAAATGGCGGCGGACCTGCTGCAGGAAGCTGTTCGCATGAAACAGGAAAACCCAAGTTATATAAGGCATAGCCATGTCATCAGCCAGGCAGAAAACTATATTTCGGAAAATTATTGCGACCCCAACATCTCGCTGATAAGCGTTGCCAAGCATGTGGGCCTGAGCCCCGCCCACTTCAGCACCATATTTTCGCAGACCACCGGAAAAACATTTATCAGCTATCTAACGTCGTTGCGCATTGAAAAAGCGAAGGCTCTTCTGGCACAGACCGACATGAAGCTGTCTGCCATCGCCATGGAGATCGGCTACAACGAGCCAAACTATTTCAGCCATGTTTTTAAAAAGAGCGAAGGAATTACTCCGAAAGAGTTCCGGAATAAGTCCCTGCAAAAAGCCTAATCTGGGTTTGGGCAGAGCAAGATTTGTCAAAGCGTGCAGCATGGGATATAATAACGGGGTATGGTCTGTAAACATCCTCCACTTTTTTGCGGCCACTGCTTTATTCCGTTTGTCGCAAACTCCATAAAACAAGCGCTTGCCGGGGCTGTGGCGCCGACCAGAGACTGCACGGAAAGAAGGATCCCATTTTGGTTGAAACAATAAGTACTTTTCTGCAAGATCATCACATTTCCAAAGAACTGATTGTATTTATTATATCTATGTTGCCTATTTTAGAGCTGCGTGGCGGGCTGCTGGCAGCAGCATTCATGGGGGTTCCCTGGCAGATTGCCGTTCCCATCTGCCTGGTCGGCAACATGTTACCGGTACCGTTCATCATCTTTTTTATTGAGCGCATCCTGAAGTTTTTGCAGCAGCATGGGCCTATTAAAAAAATAGCCACCTGGTTTGAAGAAAAGGCAATGAAAAAAGGCGCGGAGATGATGGAAAAATATCCCCGACGTATCCAGTTGGGGCTGTTTCTGTTTGTGGCCATTCCTCTGCCCGGGACCGGCGCGTGGACCGGCGCGTTGATTGCCGCGTTCCTGGGCCTGCCGCCGAAACGTTCGGCACCAGCCATCTGCCTGGGTGTGTTGGGCGCCTGCGCTATCATGCTGACCATTACCTATGTTATCCCCTATTTTGTCGGTCGTGCGCTTTGAGTTTTGCTGTGACGGGCGAAGGCCGGATACCAAGCGAACACGCAAACCCTGCTGTGTATTTTTGCCAAGTTCTGAAATACTTACCAGATGAAACCGAGCCCGGCAGCATTGGCTGCCGGGCTCGGTTCTTCCTTTTGCTTTTTGCGGGAATCTCCTGATGGGACAGCGCCTTACGAGTTATTCATGATGACGCTTTCCAGCACATCCGCCACGTCCTCGCAGGCATCGCAGCATTCCTCAAAACTATCGAAAACAGCATTCCAGGCGGTGGTCTTCACCGGGTCGCCATTTTCCGCAAACAATTCGTGCACCGACTCGATATACAGGGCATCGCCCTCTTCTTCCAGGGTGTTGACCTCTACGATGGCTTCCTGCAGGGGAACCGATTTGCGGAAGTTCGGGAACTCTTTCATGGCGGTGTTTAGCGCCACACAGCAGCGGGCAATAACGTCTGCAAAGGTAAGCGCCGCCGGACGAATCTCCTGGATATTATACATATACATACGGATGAGCAGGTCTTCTACAAGATCGATTACCTCATCTATTTCGTTGACCAGCTGGATGATGTCCTCGCGCTCGATAGGGGTAATAAATTCCTTTGCCAAGCGCTTCATCATCCGGTGCTTTTCCTCGTCGCCAGCATGCTCTATCTCGTGCAGGCTCCGCATCAGTTCCGGCAGTTTTACCGGATCATACTTTTCCAGCGCCTCCTGCAAAAACACCGCAGCATCACACGCAAGGCCCATCATGCGTGCAAAAGTGTCAAAATATTCGTTGCTTTTCTTAGCCATACTGCCACCACTCCTTACTTGGATATGCGAAGATATGCAAAACCCGGAACATCATATCTGTCTGTGCCTTTTGCGCGCCGCAGCGTCCCGCGCGCGTTAAAACAGCCATACAAACAGCTTTGCCATCAAAAAACCAATCAGGCCGCAACCCGGGAATGTGAGCACCCAGGTAAGCACCATGTCCCCCACAATACCCCAGTTTACATTGCGCAACCGCCGCGCGGCCCCCACGCCCATGATGGCGGTGGTTTTGGTGTGGGTGGTGGAAACCGGAATGCCGGTGAGCGAAGAAACCAGCAAACACCCCGCGCCGGCGGCATCCGCCGCAAAGCCCTGGTATTGTTCCAGCTTTACCATATCCATGCCCACCGCCTTAATGATGCGGTAGCCGCCAATGGAAGTGCCGAGGCCCATAACAATGGAACACAGCAGAATGAGCCAGAAGGGAATGGAAAATGTGGTGGTCTGGGTTTGGCCGTTTGCCAGCGCAATGCCCAGCAGGAAAACACCCATGAACTTTTGGCCATCCTGTGCGCCGTGCATAAACGCCATTGCCGCCGCGCCGCCAATCTGCGCGCCCTGGAACGGGCCGGTGACCTTGCGCCGGTCGGCCTTTCGGAAAAGCCCTTCAATAAGCTTTACCACCCCAAAGCCCATGACAAAACCCAGCAAGGTAGACAACACCAAGCCATATATTACCTTTATCCATTCGCTGCCGTTGATGCCGGCAAGGCTGTTGTGCATCGCAATGGCGGCGCCTGAAAGCCCCGCGATAAGCGCATGGCTTTCGCTGGTGGGAATGCCAAAAACCCAGGCAAGTGTCGCCCATAAAACAATGGCCACCATGGCGGCACATAGGCCGATGAGTGCTTCATGCGCATTGTCCCCGAAATCCACCATATTATAAATAGTTTCGGCAACGGTTTTGTTGATAAACGTCATAACAAGGATGCCGAGGAAATTAAAAACAGCAGCCATTAAAATGGCGGGGCGGGGCGCCATGGCGCGGGTGGAAATGCAGGTAGCGATGGCGTTTGGCGCATCGGTCCAACCGTTTACCAAAATGACCGCCAGGGTTAATATGGCAGTGATGAGCAGCGCCGGGTTTGAAACCAGCTGTCCAATAAATTCCTGAAACGAGACGGTCATGGCAAGATTCCTTCCCCGGCTGCTGCTTTTTTTAGAAATAACCGCATATATACGTGTATATTTTTGTGAAGTGGTCCGTGCACATCACAGCACAATATACCCGAACAGGGTCATTATAACACCTTGCTGCTATGGATACAAGGAAAACCGGCAAAGTTGCCCATTGCTAACTTATCAAAAAATATGACGCGCTGCACACCCGGAAAACGAGGCGCTTATTTTTTAAATCTTTACGCGAGCGAATGTGCTATATTTTTCGTTAATTCGATTTTATTTTAAATATATATGGAGAAAACGCGCGGCGGGGAACAGTAGTTAGCCTCTGCTTACTGATACCGTGTAAGCAGGATGGTATAGAAGTGTACCGCGCGCGCCAGGGCGTCCACGCTGAGGCGCTCGTCCACCCCGTGCATGGCGTGCAGCTGCGCCTTGGACAAAACGGTGGGCGCAAAGCGTACCGTGCAGGAACAGTGATGGGAAAAATGGCGCGCATCGGTACCACCCAGCATGATGTATGGCGCCTGGGCCGCTTCGGGAAACGCTTCCCGCACGCAAGCCTGCATAAAATGGTAGATGGCGCCGGTGGTATCGGTAAACGGGGAGCAATCGTGCGCGTACAGCACCTCGGTTTCGAGGCCATATTTTTTAGCCAGTGACGTAATGATGGCCAGCGACTCAGCCTGTTGCTGGTGCATGATGAACCGCAGGTTGGCGGTAATGCTGGCGGCCTCCGGCAGGACGTTTGGCGCCGCGCTGCCGCTGGCCATGGTGAAGGCACAGGTGGTGCGCAGCATGGCGCCGCCCTCGGCGCTGACCGCCGGTAGCACCAGCTGGACCAGCGGGCCAAACAACCACAGGTTACCCATCAGCAACCGGAACGGAAAGCTCATGTAAGGCGCCAGTGCGGCGAACATATCTTTTACTGGTTTGGATAGCTTCTTTTTGAACGGCGGGTGTTTTTCCACCGCACAGATGAACGCCGCCAGGCGCGCCAGCGGTGTGTTTTTGCCCGGGGTGCTGGCGTGGCCGCCACCGGAGCGCGCGGTGAAACGTACGTTTGCATAGCCTTTTTCCACAATGCCCAGCATGGCGCTGTGTACCGCAAGGCCCGGCAGAGGGGACTCCAGCACGGCGCCGCCTTCGTCGCTGACCAGCGCCAGCTTTACACCGTTGTCCAAAAGATACCGTAAAATGTCCGGCGCGCCGGGGCCCATTACCTCTTCGTTACAAGAGCTGGCAATGTATACATCGCACGGCGGCATAAATTCCTCTGCCAGCAGCGCTTCGCACGCCTCAAAAATGGCGCACAGGGAACCTTTGGTGTCCATGGCGCCCCGGCCCCAAATTTGCCCGTCGGCAATGTCGCCAGCAAACGGCGGGTGGCTCCAGTCACCTTCGGCCGGCACCACATCGGAATGAGACATCAGCACCACCGCCGGACGGGCAGAATCTTTCCCCTGCCAGCGGAACAGCATGGCGTCGCCAAACAGGGTCCGCTGCATTTTCTCATGCACCAGCGGATAGCACCGCTGCAGCGTTTCACGGTATGCGGCAAAGTGTTTGTGGCGTACTTCTTCCGGGACGTCCGGGGAGGACACCGTTTCGCCGTGGATCATCTCTGCCAGATGCCCGGCATATTTTTGGGCCTGTGCCTCGTCCACCGAAGGCGCAGCGGCCAGCGGCGTTTTCGGCCGCAGCAATGCGGCACGCACGCACGCGGCCAAAACAAGCAGCAGCAAAACACCCAGCAGACATAGGAAGATGTATAGAACAATCATGCACGACACCTCTTTTCGTGGGGTTGAATGGAGTTGGGTATCAGGAAAAAACATGGCACCAAACCAATGTGCCTGCGGCACAAACCAATACGTGTCCACTGAGCCCGGCTAGAGGAGTCTGGTTAAATTTTCCCCTTTTTATACAGAATGCGCGCCACGCCGATGGAAAGCAGTGCCGACACCGGTACCAGGATAGCCACCTGGCTGGCGGCCGCCGGAACCAACAGGCACAACAGCGTCATGGCCGCAAACGGCGCAATGGCGACCAACGGGGTTTTGGAAAAATACTTATACCCCAGCGCGCCGAACAGCGCCGGCACCACCATGCCGAACGCCGGCTGTAGGACAGGCGACTCCAGCACCGGGGTGAGCGGCACCAGCAGCAATACCCCCAGCGCCAGCACCAGGCAGGTGACCAGCGCCGACACCGCCACCGACAGGGTGGAAATAATCTCGTTTTCCTTGGTACCATATTCCGTACCTACAATTTCACGGGCGTTCATGACACAGGGGATTTTCAGGTTGGTCAGGTTGCCGGTGATGAACGCAAGATAGGTGGCGCCGGTGCCCAGCATGGGCGCGTAAGTGACCACCTCCACAATGCTGGAGGGCAGGTAGATAAGACAGATGCTGGCGAGGCCGATGAGTAGGCCTTGTACCTCCGGCACGGCGTGGAAGTAAACCGCCACCAGTACCGGTACCATCAGCATGGCCAGCAGCGCCACCGCAGACCAGATACGGCCATAAAAGTGCATTTGATCGTCGAAGGATTTTACCTCGGGCGTGGGATTGTTCTTATTCATATTTGTATCCATGTCACATCACCCCCAACGCATTTGCGCCCACGGCGCTGGCCATACCGATGACCATGGCGAACGACAGCGAAAAGCTTTCCAGCCATTTTTGGTTTTTGTGCTCTGCCAGCCAGGTAAACAGTGCCATGAACAGCGCCGACACCACAATGACAATGAGGCTGACAAAACTGCCGTGGCGCAGGTCTGCAAACCCTGCGCCGATGAACGCGCACACCATACCCACAAACATGGCGTTGAACAGGATGGGCCCCCAGCGGTTGTCTTTGGCGCCCACCTTGCTAATAACCTTGCTTTGGTACTTTTTCAGGCCAAAGATGCAGAAAATGGCGCCCCAGATGATGCCCACCGTCATGACGGTGATGATGGAAACAAACGCGCTGCCGGTCATGTACTCCGCGGACAGGGACGGCAGGCCGGCGGCTGTGGCGGCCACGTCGGCGGCCATCGTCTCGTAATGCAAAGCGCCAATGACCGATAAGCGCAGCCAGGGAACCGGCACCCCCAGCGAGCCCGCCAGCGCAATGACCCCGATAAGGATACCGATGGACGGCACCAGCGTGAAGGTGGCGCTGGCGGTGATGGCCTTTTTCATTTTTCTGCGGTCCATGCCGATGCGTACCCCCTCGCGCCAGGCCCGCACCATGAAAAACACCGACATGGCCACTACCAACAGGATGACCCCGCCGGCAATCAGGTACATGGTGGGCGAGTTTGCCATTTGCAGAAATGTTTGCATACCTTCCTCCTTTGCCAACTGAATTTACCAAATGAATGGGTATATTGGTTGCTGAATTTGTTTTCATTGTACCGCGGGGCGGGGGGTGCTGTCCAGCAAAAGGGCACCGGTGTGAAACTGTTTTTATGAAGACATTCGTGCGAGCCCTGCAAAAACAAAAAAGCCCTTGGGATGGTTATGAATGGGTCCGTGTAAAAAATGGACATATTCAAAGTATCCCAAGGAACTATTTTCTTTGGTTTTTTGTGGTGCAAGGCTTCTGGCGGCGTATGGCCGCTCACTTCTTCGCGCCGGCGACCTCGCTTTGTTCCAGCAGCCGCACGCCTTTTTGCGTCAACAGCTGCGCGGCCTCTTCGGGCTTGTCCACCCGGAAGATAATGATAGCATCGTGGTCAATGCGCCGCACGAAGGAATACAGGTACTCTATGGAGATGCCGCCATCCGCCAGCTGGCGCAGCACCCCGGCCAGGCCCCCGGGGGAATCCGGCACCGCCACCGCCAAAACATCCGTAAGGTTGGCTGTGTAGCCATTTTGCTGCAGCACACGGCTGGCCTTTTCGTTGTCATCCACAATGGCCCGCAAAATACCAAAGTTCGTGGTGTCGGCAATGGACAGGGCGATGAGGTCTATTTTATTTTCCCCCAGCAGGGTGGTGAACTCCTCCAGCCGCCCCTGCCGGTTTTCCAGAAATACCGAGATTTGCTTTATAAACACTGCGCGCCTCCTTTTGGGTTTTTTGGTAGGTACACTGATGACACTGGAAACAGGCTGCAAACCAGCCTATATTTCTATTATTGCTTACTTTTCGTCGGCGTCAAACAGGTTGCGCTTGTCCAAAATGCGTTTGGATTTTCCCTCGCTGCGTTCTATGGAACCAGGCTCCATCAGCCGCAGTTTTATGGACAGGCCCAGTACCTGCTCAATAGACTTGGCGATAGTGCGAGACAGTTCCTCTATCCGGCGCACCTCGTCGGAGACCAGCTCCGGTGAAAGCTCTACCTGTACCTCCAGCGTATCCAGGTTTCCGGTGCGCTCCACCACCAGCAGGTAGCGCGGCGCAATGCCCGGAATGCCCATGATGGCGGCCTCGACCTGGGACGGGAACACGTTTACCCCGCGAATAATGAGCATGTCGTCGGTACGCCCGCGCAGCCGGCGAATGCGCCGGTGGGTGCGCCCACAGGGACAGGGCTCCGGGATGATGGCGGTAAGGTCATGCGTGCGGTACCGGATGGTGGGCATTCCTTCCTTGGATATGGTGGTAATGCACAACTCCCCCATTTCACCATCCGGTACAGGTTCGCTGGTGTCCGGGTCCAGTATCTCAATGAAGAAGTGATCCTCCCACACGTGCAGGCCGTGGTGGCCCTCCATGCACTCCATACCCACGCCGGGGCCGATGGTCTCGGTAAGGCCGTAAATGTCCAGCGCCTGTATGTTCAGAAGTTTTTCAATCTCGTCCCGCATGCCCTCGGTCCAGGGCTCAGCACCAAAAATGCCGGTTTTTAACTGTAAGTTCTCCACATGGAAACCGTTGTCCCGCATGGTTTCGCCCAGCATCAGCGCATAAGACGGGGTGCAGGCAATAACAGTGGTGCCCAGGTCCTCCATCAGCATCAGCTGGCGGGCGGTGTTGCCGGCGGAAATGGGTACCACCTTGCCACCCATGCGCTCCACGCCGTAGTGCAGGCCCAGGCCACCGGTGAACAGGCCATAGCCATACGCCACCTGTACTGTGTCCTGCCGCGTGACGTGCGCACAGCCCAGGCACCGGGCCACCACCTCGGACCAGACCAGCAGGTCGTGCCGGGTGTAGCCCGCCACAATGGGTTTCCCGGTGGTGCCGGACGACGCGTGGATGCGCACGATCTCGTCCTGTGGGGCGGCAAACAGGCCATAAGGGTAGTTGTCCCGCAGGTCGGTTTTTTCCGTGAAGGGCAACAGGCGGATGTCCTCCAGTGTTTTGATATCTTCCGGTACCAGGCCCCACTGCTGCATGCGCTCGCGGTAGACCGGCACGTTTTGGTACACACGGCGGATGGTCTCCTGCAGGCGCGACAGCTGCAGCGCCTGCAACGACGCGCGGTCCATGGTTTCTACGGGTTTGTTCCAGTACATGGTATCTATCCTTCCCTATCTTGCCTTTTGGTTTGGGCCTTCCATTCGGTATTATCATAAAGGGGGTTGTGCTCTATTTGGGTTTTGCGGTAGCCCTTTCTTTAAGGTTCCCACTGTGTTTCCCGTTTCAGGGTTTGGCGCGTAATGTTTTTTTGGACCACCGGATTATCCGGTCAAGCGTTTTACGGCAGCGGTTTGGGGTTCGTTCGGGGCTTAGCCCCGTCGCACATCCCCATCGCACAGTCATTGCGCGTACCCTGCCTCAAACGCGGCAATGTTCGCCTCGATAAACTTTGCCGGGGCGCAGGCAAACAGCGCTTCCAGCCACAGCTGTTTTTCAAACGGCAGCCGCGCCGCCAGCGCCCCCAACATAACGGTATTCATCGCTTTTTCGTTGCCGGCGGCACGCGCCAAAGGCAGCGCATCAACCGCAACCAGCTTACCCCCGGTTTTTTCGTTCAGGGTTTCTACAATACCCTCGGGGTATTTTGCCGCCCGCACAATGACCGGCAGCGGCATAATCTGCTGGGTGTTCATGATAAACGTTCCGCCCGGCTTCAGGTACGGCAGCGCGCGCAGCGCCTCCAGTTCCTCAAACGCCAGCACATAGTCGGCGCCGGCCTGCTCCACCAGCGGGGAGTATACCTTGTCGCCGAACCGCACATAGGTGATGACCGAGCCGCCGCGCTGGCTCATGCCATGCACCTCGCTCAGCTTTACATCCTTGCCCAGGGCCATGGCGATGTTGCCCAGCACCCGGCTGGCCAGCAGGGTGCCTTGCCCGCCCACGCCCACAATGACGATGTTTAAATCTTCCATCTTCAGCACCCTCCTTCAATAGCATCCTTCGGGCACACGCGCGGGCACAAGCCGCAACCGTTGCACAGGGCCTTGTTGATGGAAACAGACTTGTCCTCTGCCTGCATAATGGCAGGACACCCCAGGCGCATGCAGGCGCCGCACTGAATACATTTTTCGTCGTTCACGGCCAGCGGGGCGTCCCGCTTTTTCGTGAGCAGCGCGCACGGCCGCCGCGCAATGATGACCGACGGGGCCTGGCGCGCGGTTTCTTCTTTCAGAATGGCCTCCAGCTGTTTTTGGTCGAAGGGATCCACCACTGAAATGTGCTGGATGCCAATGGCTCGGCACAGGTTTTCCAGATGCAGCTGGGTGGTTTGGTTGCCGTGGATATCCTCCCCGGTGGTAGGGTTCGGCTGTTGGCCGGTCATACCGGTGGTGGAGTTGTCCACAATGATGACAGTGGCGTTCGAGCGGTTGTACACCACGTCAATAAGGCCGGTGATGCCGGAATGCACAAAGGTGGAGTCCCCAATGACTGCCACTGTTTTCTTTGCGAATTCTTCCCCGCGTGCTTTTTCCAGGCCCATGGCCATGCCGATGGACGCGCCCATGCACACCACCGAATCCACCGCCGACAGCGGCGGCAGCGCGCCCAGCGTGTAGCAGCCGATGTCCGCCGCCACCGTGAGCTTCAGCTTGTTCAGCATATGGAACAGGCCGCGATGCGGACAGCCGGGACACAGTACCGGCGGCCGGCCGGGAATGTGCTCGGTTTCAGCGGGGCCGGCGGCCGGCGCGCCGCCAAACAGCGTGGCAATCTTGCGCGCGAACAGCTCGCCCTGCAGGCCGGTGCGGTCCTTGCCGGAAACGGAAATGCCCATGGCTTTAATGGCGTCCTCGAAGAAAGGTTCCAATTCTTCTATCACATACAGTGTTTCCACACTGTCGGCGAACTCCCGGATGATGGTTTCATCCAGCGGGTACACCATACCCAGCTTCAACACCGAAGCATTCGGCAGGGCTTCTTTCACATATTCATAGGCAGAGCCGGAACAGATGACCCCCATCTTACGGTCGGCGTATTCGATGCGGTTCAGCCCCAGGGACGGCAGCTCCGCCAGCAACAGCTTTTCCCGTGCCTCTACTACCAGGTGGCGGCCACGCGCGTTGCCGGGCATCATCACGTATTTGGCCGGGTCTTTTTCATAGGGTTTCAGCTCATAGGCGGCCTTTTCGCCAGGCTGCACCAAACTGCGGGAATGCGCCACGCGGGTAACCAGGCGCAGCATGACCGGGGTATCATACGCTTCGCTCAATTCAAACGCGCGCTTGGTCATGGCCAGGCACTCGGTGCTGTCGGCCGGCTCCAGCATGGGGATGTGCGCGCTGCGCGCATAATAGCGGGAATCTTGCTCATTTTGCGAGGAGTGCATGCCGGGGTCATCCGCCACCACCAGCACCAAGCCGCCGCGCACGCCGGTATACGCCACGGTGAACAGCGGGTCCGCCGCCACGTTCACCCCCACGTGTTTCATGCAGCACAGCGCCCGCGCACCGCCCATGGACGCGCCGATGGCAACCTCCAGCGCTACTTTTTCGTTGGGGGACCACTCGCTGTATACATCGCTGTAGTTCGCAATGGCCTCGGTAATTTCAGTAGAAGGGGTTCCGGGGTACGCCGTGGCGACGGTAACGCCCGCTTCCCACGCGCCCCGGGCAACCGCTTCGTTGCCTAGCATCAGTTCCATTCGTTTCCTTCCTTTGCCCTGCGGCGCCCGCCTGAGCGAAGCCGCATCGTCATTTATTTGCATTTAATTAGTATACATAAAACCAGTGAAAAAGAAAAGGGGCGGCGCGGCCGAGGCGTTTGAAAACACCGCGTTTTGTGCCATTTGTAAAAATGTGTTGTGCCGGGGAAGATTTGTCACTATAATGGAATGCAAAGGGAAAACCCGGACCGGATGGTGGCTGTGCCGCCGCGTTTGGGTTTTGGCGGCCGCTGCTTCGGCGGCGCCGCAAGTATCTGTGGAGAGAAGGGCAATCATGAAGCTGTTTTATCGGGTTATGTTCTACATCGTCGGGCAGTTTATACTGGCCATGGGGGTGGCTTTTGCGGCAAACTCTCACCTGGGTGTCTCGCCGGTCAACTCGTTTCCGTTTGCTATTAGCGCGGTCACCGGCATTCGGGCCGGCATCTGTGTTTCCATCGTTTTTTCTATTTATGTTCTGCTGCAGATGGTTATTTTGCGCAAGGACTTTCAGACAAAAAACCTGCTGCAGGTTACCTATGCGTTCATCTTTGGCTATTTTGTAGACCTGTCCAAGGCGCTTTTGGGAACCTTTTCCCTGGCCGATGTAATGCCGGCTGGCTTCGCCTATTTTGGCCAGCTGCTCATGCTGGCTATCAGCATCGTGCTCATCGCTTTTGGGCTGTCGCTGTATCTGGGCGCAGATATCGTACCCATGCCGATGGAAGGAATGACCCTGGCCATTGTGAAAAAACTGAACAACAAAATCACCTTCCACAACCTGAAAATCATCCTGGACTGCGCCAGTGTGCTGATGGCGATTCTGGTGCTGCTGGTGGGGCTGGGCTTTTCCGCCGGGTTTGCCACCGGTGTGGTGCGGGAAGGAACCGTTGTCACCGCGCTGACCGTGGGGCCGGTGATGGGCCTGATTGCCAAATTCCTGAAACCCTGGCAGCAGCGGCTCTGCTTCACCCTGCCGGAGGACGCCAAGGAAGTGGCAGAAGTGGACGCGATGGAAAACGATCTGGAATATGAATAAATACCAACATACCCCAGGGCAAGCCCTGGGGTATGTTGGTATTCCCGGCCTGCCTTGCGCAAGGCGGGCGAAAGTTTCCTTTCGCGCGACATTCGCTTCGTTGGCCAATACTCCTACTTTTCGCCCGCTTTGCGCGGGCGATTTTTTATTATACCGCACAGCAGCGCGCCGCCTTGGCCTTTTTACACACCCAGCTCCTGCGCCAGCGCGTTCCGCATCACCTCTACCGGCGCCGGGCAGCCCGTCCACAGTGTGAAGCTGACCGCCCCCTGGTTTATCAGCATAGAAAACCCGTCCAGCGTTCGGCAGCCTTTCTCCGCGGCTGCTTTCAGGAATGGCGTTTGCACCGGGTTGTGCACGCCGTCGCATACAATGATGCCGTCGTGCAATGTGGCATAGTCTATGTTGGGTTTGTTTGGGTCCGGATACATGCCCACGCTGGTGGCATTTACCAGGATGTTTGTCCCCGGCGGCACCGCGAAAGCACCGTCCCACGGAACGTATTCCGCATTTGCGGCGGTTTTGCGGTTTAGCATATCCACCAGCGCCTGGCCGCGCTGCGCGTTTCTGTTCACCACCTGGATATGCGAAACCCCTGCGCCGGCCAGCTCCACCGTCATGGCACGGGCTGCGCCGCCTGCCCCCAGTATGACAACCCGCTGTCCCGCCAGCGGAATGCCGGCGTCGATCAACGAAGTAATAAACCCTTTCCCGTCGGTGTTTTCCCCATATGTTTCGCCGTCTTTCAGATAGATGGTGTTCACAGCACCCATAAGCGCGGCGGTCTCGGATACGTGGTCCAGATACGGCAGCACCGCTACCTTGTGTGGAATGGTAATGTGGGTTCCCTTCATGTTGAACGCTTTCAGGGCTTTTATAGCGGTTTCCAGATCCTGCGGATATACCAGCGTGGTGTTGTAGCGGTAGTTCAGGCCCAGCGCCTTAAAGGCAGCCTCCATGATAACCACGGTGGCATTTTCGTCTACCGGGCAGCCAAACAGCCCTATTAGCTCACTTCTATAATTTTTAGTCGGCATACCAGCCCACACTCCTTTTTAAACTGTTGCTTGGTTGCGCTTTCTTTACAGTGGAAAGTTTTTTTGATACGCTGTGAACTGCTCATAAGACGGCATGGAGCTTTGCGCGCCCGCATGCTGGATGGAATAGGATGCAACCATTTGTCCGTACATAATAGCTGCGGCCATGTCCCGGTTTTTCCCGTATGCCACCGCAAAGCCGCCCAGAAAACTGTCCCCCGCGGCGGTAGTGTCCACGGCGGTTGTTTGAAACGCGGGAAAAACATGTTCGGTTTTCCCGTCCGCCAGGAACACCCCCTCCCGGCCCATGGTAACAATGACCGCCCGGGCGCCTTGCGCCCGCAACAGCTGCGCCGCCTGCGCGATGCTTTCTATGGAATGGCACCGCACCCCGGTCAGGTGCGACAGCTCATGTTCATTGGGCACCAGGATATCGGTGGCGCGCAGCATTTCCTCGGATATTTTTTCCGCCGGGGCGGGGTTCAGTATCGTTGTTTTGTTCCAGGATTTTGCCAGCCGGAACGCATATTCCGTGGCGGCTACCGGTGTTTCCTGCTGTGCCAACAGGATGTCGCAGTTTTTTATGGCGTCCGCATGACGGTCGACATAGGCGGTGTCGATATCAAAATTCGCCCCCGGCACAACGATGATGCTGTTCTGGCCGGCGGCGTCCACGCTGATGGCGGCGGTGCCGGTAGAGGCATCGCTTCTTTCGATGCGCGCAACATCCACGCCGGCCTTTGCCATTTCACTCAGCAAAAAATCGCCGTGGCCATCGCTGCCCACCCGGCCCAAAAAGCAAACGTCCGCTTTCAGTTTGGCTGCGCACACCGCCTGGTTGGCGCCTTTGCCGCCGGCGTAGGTGGCAAAGCTTTTCCCGATGACCGTCTCCCCCACGCCCGGAATCCTGGCCGTGGTGGTGGTCAGGTCAATATTGATACTGCCCAAAACAAGTAACATGTGTACCACTCATTTCTTATGGGGTTTTATGGGCAACGAAGCAAGGTTGCGCAAAATCACTTTTTCAGCCTTAGAACGTAACGCCGGAGGTGAGAATAATATTTGCATAGGGGGTTGTTTCGCCGGTACGAATAACCGCCGCGGACTGTTCGGTCCTTTTTTTGAACTGCTCGTGTTTTACATACTCTACGGCCACTTCGCCGGGCGCAAACCGCTGCAATATTTGCTCCCGTAACGCGGGTGCTTTGTCGTTAATTTCCTCTGCCAGTGTTATTTTTTCCACCTTTATCTCGGTCAACACGGCATCCAACACCTGCAAAAAGGTGGGAATCCCTTTGGCCACCGCCAGGTCGATGCGTTTCACATCTTTTGGCACCGGCAGCCCCGCGTCACCAATGGTTAGCGTTTGTGTGTGGCCCAGCTTTGCTATTTCATAGCTTATTTCGGCATTCAGCAACTCGCTTTTTTTCATTTCTTCACCCTCCCAGAAATATTGTCCCCTTCATTTTAACACGGATTCTGTGTAGGGGAAAGAGCGCACCGCTATGTAAATTACTTCTTTGGTATTTGCCACTTGCCCCGCCGCGGCAAAACCTATATAATATGGGTAGTGGGCCCGTGGGGTCTTTTTTTGCCACCGCCACAAACGCCGGGAAGGAGAATGTCTGCGATGGAACAGGCAAACCAGCTTTCGTATGATCAGCCGGTCTATGTGCAGTTTTTTGGTCATTTCCGCGTTACGGTGGACGGGCATGTCATAAATGAGTCTTCCTCCCGCACCCGGCGGCCGTGGAGCCTGTTGCAGTATTTGATTGTTTCGCGGCAGAAAACCATCTCGCGCCAGCAGTTAATGGAAGCCTTGTGGCCGGACGGCGGCAGCGACCAGCCGGAAAAGGCCCTGAAAAACCTGGTATACCGCGTGCGAACCTATTTCGCCGAGATGGGGGTCCCGTTTGCGCAGGATGTTATCCTTTACAAAAACAGCAACTACTACCTGAACAACAACATCCCGTGGATTATTGACTTTGAGCAGTTTGAAGAATATTTCCGCCACGCATCGGAAGCAAATCTGCCTGCGGGAGAGCGGATAGCGAACTATAAAAAAGCCATCGACCTGTACCAGGGCGATTTTTTGGCGGAGCATACCTATGAGGACTGGATTTTACCGTTCAATGCTTATTATCACTCCCTGTTTTTGAAATGTGTGGAAAAGGTTCTGCCGTTGCTGGAAAAGGAAAACCTGTACGAGGATATTGAGGATGTGTGCAGCCGGGCGCTGACGGTGGACAAATATGCCGAGCCAATGCACCTGGCCTATATGCAGGCGCTGATTGCCCAAAACAAAAAAAATGCCGCGGCATCGTATTACGACAGCATTGCGGATATGTTCTTCCGGGAGCTGGGGGTTATTCCGGGCGAGGAACTGCAGCAGCTGTATAGCGAAATCAGCCAGGTGGCGGACTATGTGCAGACCGATCTGCACCTGATAAAGGAAAAAATGAACGAGCGGGAATATTCCAACGACGCATTTTACTGTGATTTTGAAATATTCCGCAACCTGTACCGTTTGGAGGCCCGCACCGCCGAGCGCGCGGGACAGTCGGTGTTCATTGGGCTGTTCACCCTGACTGACAAGGTCGGCTCCCCACCGGAGGCAGAGATGCTGAACAAATCCATGGCACTGCTGTTGGAGGCTATTCACAGTGGGCTGCGCCGGGGCGACGTGGTGTCACGCTACAGCCTGTCACAGTATATTTTAATGTTGCCCACCATCACGGTGGAAAACGGCGAGATGGTGCTGCGGCGGGTGTCTAAAAAGTTTGAGCGCACCGTTCCGTTCGACTCCATCCGCCTGGATGCACGCATTCAGCCACTGGATCCTTTCTCTGATTAGCTTTCCCAAACCAGAGCGTGGGTACCCCACGTTCTGGTTTTTTTTATGGGGATGGGACTGTCTGCCGCGGCTGTTACCAAAGTGTTACTGGACACTGCTATACTTTTGGCAGAGTGTGTTGGAAGACAACCCGGCGCAGGAAGCCGGACGCTTTAGTTTATTGTGCGAGGGGGATGCGGTATATGCCTATGCGGGGCCGGGCCATGCAGCCCAGCACCATCTCGCAGTTGTTGGTACGGGTGGATGCGTTCGGGGAAAATTGTTTCGCGGGGCGGCTGTACAGCCCGTATTTGGAACGGGGCGCTACCTTTAAGGACATTATGGATATGGTGGACACTATGGACCTGGTTTTTGATACTATCGGGTTTCCGGTGGCCGCCGCCAGCTATCGCAGCTTTATGTTGCCCATTTCCGTTTCCCCAAAAACCGCGCGCAACAAAAAGGTGCCGGTCCCGAAATTTATTGGGGACCAAAACTGTGTGGTGCAGCCGGACGAACCCGGTGTTTTTGCCCTTCATGTGCAGCTGCGGCAAAACGCCAGCTGGCAGGGAAAGGTGTCTTTCAACAACCTGCCGGAACAGTATTTTCCCAGTACCCTGGCGCTGATTAAAATGATGTCGGAAAGCCTTTCCCAAGAGCAGAACACTGTAGGTCAGGCCATTTAATGCCGGGCTTCTACCTTCCATCTGCCACGCACCCGTGGGGGTGCACCCTCTAAACTGTACCTGCAGCCGGCTTTCAGTTCTGCTCTGTCTTCTTTGGAATAGCCGTGGACACGGATGTCCGCGGCTTTTTTATGTTTGCTTTCGTCTGGCGATTCGCGCGTCTATACATTTTTTCGACTCCCATCGAGCCTATTCTACTCGTTTTGTCAATTCTTACAAAACCCCTTGTATTACGCCGCAGAATATGGTTTAATGATTCAGCTTTTAAAGGGGTCAAAATGCATATCCCACTGCTTTTACTGGGGAGGAGGGGCGGCACATGAAACCGTTCGGGCGGCTACCGAATGCTTTTAAAATGTTGCGTGAAATGTATGATACCCAGCTGAACGCCAGCGTTCCGCCCGCTTTGGCCGGCGAGTTTGCCGACACGGTATACCACGCGAACCTGCCGCGTTTCGCCACCCTGTCCGCCATTGTTGCCATCGTGGATATCACTTCGCTGGTGGTGTATCTGATATATAACTTTCAAACAGGGGGCGCCAGTACAGCATTTTTTTGGGTGCAAATTGCCAAAATTATGCTGATGGTATCCCTTTTTTTCTTTTTGCTTTTCCGTCAGCAGCGGCCGTATAAACGTCAGCATTTTTTAGATAGAAACATCGACATCCTGTTTCCCATTGTTTACGCCGTCAGTGAGTTTTTCCTGTTTGCCGACGGACCGCAGAAACTGGGCACGCTTATCCGGTTTTGCGCGGTACCGTTTATCATCGGTGCGGTTTCTATTATGAAACAAAACCGTTCCATCGTGCTGCAAAGCTCTATTTTTGTGGTGTTCAATTTTTATCTTTTGGTCTTCACCATGTATGGCGAGTATGCACGGTACGCATTTTATTTTTTAAACATAGGTATAACTTTTATTTGCAGCATGGTTATCTCCAGCATGATCTACTCGGCGTTTGTAAATGATTTCGTGCATGACCGGGGCGAACAGGCCGCCCTGGAAGAGCTGAACCGTGCGAACGCCCGGCTGGATATTTTGTCCCGACGCGACCAGCTGACCGGCCTGTCTAACCGAAGGGACTTTGACCAGTTTATGGAAATGTCCTGGCCCAGCGAGCAGCAACGCGGTGGCATCGTCTCCATTATCATGATTGACATAGACCATTTTAAAGCTTTTAACGACCGGTTTGGTCATGTGGCGGGGGACAGCTGCCTGGTAAAGGTGACGAAAGCTGTGAGCGATTGTCTGCACAACGAGGGGTATTTGTTCGCACGGTATGGCGGGGAAGAGTTTGTGGTGGTCGCCTTTGCTGAGGAGCATGCCGATATGGTGAAACTGGCGGAGCGTATACGGAGCCAGGTGGAGGCACTGGGCATTGAAAACCCGGACAGCAGCGCCACACCATACCTCACCATCAGCCTGGGCGTTGCCACCCGCAATATGCAGGAACTGCTGGGGCACGACACCATTGTGAATATTGCCGACGAGTGCCTATATTACGCCAAGGCCGCCGGGCGGAACCGCCTGGTACATGTGGACCCGGCCAGCAATGTGTTCCGCAATATAGAAAACCGGCCGCTGCGTCCGGAAATAAGCGAAGAGAACACCGCGCCGGGTCTGCACGATTCCGCACAACTGCGCCAGGCTTTCAAGGGGTTTAACCTGGACTGCACCTTTGTGTATTCCCGCAAACATGGCATTTTGGAGTTTTCTAATTTTTCGCAGGAACTGCTGGGCATGCCGCACAGCATTGCGACCCCTTCGCTGGAAAAGGTGATGGAAAACATTCCCATGGCAAGCGAGGACATTCCCAATGTTGCGGCACAGCTACGGCGCGCATTTGATGAACAAAAACGCGCGGTGGAAACCGAGGCGCGGCTGGTGGCGCCGGACGGGCACAAAAACTGGGTGGCCATCCGGCTGAAATGCCTGTACACAGCCGACGGCCAGCTGGAGATTGCCAGCGGGTCCTTTTTCAGCATTCAGAATGTGCTGGATTACAGCAACTATGCCCACGAGCAGGCCATGCTGGACACCCTGACCCAACTGCCCAACCGGAAAAAGTTTCATGCCGATATGCGTGTGGTGCTGGGCCACCCGGGCAGCGCCGGGTATGTAGTGCTGTTTGACATCAATAGCTTTAAGTCTATCAACGGGATTTTCAGCCATGCCATCGGCGACCGCACCCTGAAAAAAGTGGGCACGCTCATGCGGCGCATTACCGGCGATAAAGGACAGGTATACCACTATACAGTGGACAAGTTTGTGGTACTGCTGGCCGGTTGCAGTGAGGCTGAGGTACGGTTTTTGACGGAACGTGTGCAGCAGTTTTTTGCCACCTATGGGGCAACGGTGAAGGGAATTTCGCTGAAAATCGCATTCAACGTGGGGGCGGTTGCCTATACCGGCGGGCAGGACGACCTGGATGATTTGATGCTGAACCTGGATATTGCGCTGCAAAAAGCAAAGCTGGAACACAAACAGAATTTCCGCCTGTTCACCGCCGAAGATAAGGTGGAGTACATGCAAAGCGTCCAACTGGAAAAGGAACTGGCCGAGGCGGTGCGTACTGGTTTCAAGGGGTTTGCGCTGCATTACCAGCCACTGTTTTCTCAGGTGTCGGACAGCTGTTTGGGGGCCGAGGCGCTGCTGCGCTGGCAGCGGCGCAGCGGGGAAGACATTTCCCCGCTGACGGTGGTGCCGGTGCTGGAAAACAGCGGGCTAATTATTACCGCCGGGTACTGGATCCTGGACACCGCGTGCCGGCAGTGCCGCGCCTGGATAGACGAGGGCGCGCGGGAAGATTTTTATGTGCATGTGAACCTGTCCGCGTTGCAGATAGACGACGGGGCGTTTGTGGACACCGTGTTTGACGTGCTGGAAAAGAACCGCCTGAAACCAAAAAATCTGGTGTTGGAAATTACGGAAAGCTCCTTTCTGGTGGAAACGGCGCAGAGTATTGGCGTGCTGAACGCCCTGCGTTCTTCCGGCATTCGCATTGCGGTGGATGATTTTGGCACCGGGTATTCTTCGCTGAGCTACCTGCGCAGCTTACCGGCCGACGTGATTAAGATCGACAAATCATTTTTGGCGGACGTGGCGGACGACGGCGCCGCGCGGCGCATCCTGCACTCGGTGGCGGACCTGACCCGCAGCATGGGGTACAAGGTATGCGTGGAGGGCGTGGAAACCGAGGAACAGATGTCGTTTTTGAAAGAGTCTTTTGTGGATTTGCTGCAGGGCTTTTTGCTGGGGCGGCCGGTACCGGCAGACAGTTTTTCGCAGCAATGGCTGGCCAGTGAGGGCGCGCCACAGATGGCGCAAAAGGCCGCGACCGGCTGAAGTGTGACGCTACAGCGTGCCGGGGCAGACAGCCGGCACGATTTGTGCTAAAATATTCCTGACGGATGGCCTCCTGTTCCATGCGGGAGGCCATTTTTTTGCAGTGAGGTGATTCCAAAGCCTGTGAAACAGAAATTTTTGTGCTATTTTGATATTATAAAAGAACGCATTTCCGGCTCCGACATTACCAACACTTCGGTGCTGATCGCGTTCTATTTGTTGTTGTCTATTTTTCCACTGCTGATTGTGGTGGGAAACATCCTTCCCTACCTGCACATCGACCCCGCCACCGTTATCAGCTATATCGACGCGGTGGTGCCGGAGGCGGTGCGCACCATTTTAGACCCTGTCGTCCAGCAGTTGCTTACCGTTAGCAGTGGCGGGCTGTTGTCGGTGGGTATCATCGCGGGCATTTGGTCCTCCAGTAAAGGGGTCGCGCATTTAAGCAGCGGCATTAACAAGGCGTATGGCATTTCCACCACCAACAGCGCCATTACCAAACGGGTGCTTTCGCTTATCACCGTGCTGCTGATGCTGCTGCTCATGGCCGCATTTGTCATTGTGTTTGGCTTTGGCCAAACAATTATGGACTGGCTGGAACCGGTTTTCCCCTGGGCGGGTGAGGCGGCGAAAACCATTGGAGACCTAAAATGGCCAGTGGCGCTGGTGTTCATTTTTTGCCTACTTACCCTGGTATACCGGGTGACGCCGGACGTGAAGCTGCGCATACGCGATGCCTTGCCGGGCGCCGCACTGGCCGCGGTGGGCATGTTGCTGCTGGTGCAGGGGTTCAGCCTGTACCTGCGTTTTGTCTCCCGGTCCTTTTCCACCTACGGGGCCATCGGCGCTTTTTTTGTGCTGATGTTCTGGCTGGAGTTTACCGCCATGATCATCATCGTGGGGGCGGTGCTGAATGCTTCCATTGCGCAATACCGCTTTGGCACCGCGCAAGAGGAAGAAAGCGGCGTGGACCGGGTGGTGCGCCAAACCCAGAACCGGCTTTTGCAGCAGGCCCGCGCCATTTTGATAAAGCGGAAGAAACCAAAAGAAACACCGACGGCTGGTGAAGCAGGCCCCGATGAGCGAAAAGATACCGCCCCGCCAGCCCCACGCGTCGGAAGCAACAGCAAAAAAAGAAACGGCGAAAACGCCGCCGACAAAAAGGAAGACACACCATGACTGCAGAACAAATTTTCCCGCACCTGGACCACACGCTGCTGAAGGCGACCGCTACCTGGCCGGAGATACAGCGAATCTGTGAAGAAAGCGTTCGCTGGGGTATGGCGTCCGCCTGCATTCCGCCGGCATTTGTGCAAAAGGCGCGGCAGGAAGGGCCGGAAACCCTGCGGCTGTGCACCGTGGTAGGTTTCCCGCTGGGGTATACCACCACCGCGGCAAAGGTGTATGAAACCCGCCAGGCCCTGCAGGACGGCGCGGATGAAATTGATATGGTCATTCACCTGGGCGACGTGAAAAGCGGCCGGTTCGATGCCATTACCCGCGAGATTGCCGCATTGAAAGAACTGGCCGGGGAAAAATGCCTAAAGGTGATTGTGGAGGCATGCGCCCTGACCGACGCGGAAAAAATTGCGCTGTGCGGGTGCGTTACCACCGCCGGAGCGGATTTTATCAAGACCTCCACCGGGTTTGGCCCCAGCGGCGCTACGCTGGAGGATGTTCGCCTGTTCCGGCAACATGTGGGCCCCGGGGTGCAGGTAAAGGCAGCCGGCGGCATACGGACAAAGGAAGCCATGGAGGCATTTCTGGCCGCCGGGGCGGCGCGGATTGGCACCAGCAACGCGGCGGTTTTGTGGGAATAGACCTGCATATATAGCCGGGTGCAAGGCAGGCTTCCGCGCCAACAGAAAAACCGGCTTTTCCGCTCTGTTGGCTGGCTTCTGCGCTGCCTTCAACGCCAGTTTCAGCGCGGACACCTGAAAGAATATTTTTCCCACATGTATTTCTGGCCAAACACCAGCCGCTTAAACGCCAGCGCCAGAGCGATGGCGCGCGGTATGTGCGATAAACCAAGTTTGCCATTCATTCCCAAGAAAGCGGGACAACACCATGAAGCAACCTGTAATAGACCCCACTGCACGCATTCTGGCCGGGGCCATCGTGACCGGGGAGGTAACCCTGGGCGCCCACAGCAGCGTGTGGCACCATGCCGTCCTGCGCGGGGACAGCGGCGGCATTTTTGTGCAGGAGGGCGCAAACATCCAGGACTGCTGCATACTGCATGCCGGCAGGCGCCACCCGGTGGTGGTGCAAAAAAACGCCAGCGTCGGCCACGGGTGCATATTGCATGGTTGTACCGTTGGTGCCGGCGCGCTGGTGGGCATGGGCAGCATCGTTATGGACGGCGCGGAGCTGGGCGCGGGCTGTATTGTGGGGGCTGGGTCGCTGGTGGTGGAGGGGACGGTAATTCCCGCAGGCATGCTGGCGTTTGGGCGCCCGGCGCGGGTGGTGCGCCCGCTAACCGATGCGGAAAAGGATGAAAACCTGCTGGTAGCGCAGGAATATATACAGCTGGCGCAGGAAGCATGAATCTTCTCGCGCCAGCTGTTTTTTTCCTACTCTGTATAAAATCCATCTGTTACGTTCTCGATGCCGGGCCGAGGTGAGCCAATGCGGCAGTGCTTTTTTCGTCCAGTAAAAATGTAAGCGTGCCGGTCTTTTGCACCGCGCCCAGTGATGCATAAAACCCGATGCTCTCGGCGTTCCAGTCCAGGCAGCTCCACTGCATACCGGCATACCCACGCTGCTGCGCAACAAGCGCCACCTGCGCCAGCAAGCGCTTGCCAAACCCTTTTTTGCGAAATTCCTCACAGAGGAAAATATCTTCCAAGTACAATTTTGGCCGCCCGGCAAACGAAGACAAGATGGGATAAAACATGGCATATCCAGCCGGCTTCCCCTGCCATTCGCACAACAACACTTCCGCAGCTTTTTCGCTGAAAAGCCAATGGGTCAACAGGTTTGCATCTGCACACACTGCATCGGGCCGGTTTTCATACAGGGCCAGCTCGCGGATAAGCGCCAACAGAGTTTTGACATCCTGCGGCTGCGCAGGCCGAATGCACAATCCATCCGGCGGGGTAGTTCCTCGGGGTATTCGTTCGTCCACAATGTTCCTCGTTTCCATTTGCATTTTCACGAATGCCTAAAACCACTTTTTCTTTTTGAAGATCAGCAGGCACACAGCGGCAACCATTATGCTGAACAAAATGACCAGCGGATAGGCAAACGATGCGCTGAACTCCGGCATGCGCAGGTTCATGCCATACCACCCGGCTATCAGCGTAAGCGGCAGGAACACCGCCGTGATGACCGTGAACAGCTTCATGGTTTCATTCAGGCTGATATCCAGCTGGTTTTGGTATGCTTCCCGCACCTGTGTCACATAATCCCGCAGGTTCAAAACCGCGTGCGCCAGGCGGTCGGCCCGGTTGGTTTGAATGCGCAGCGCCTTAATCTCGCCCTTTGTGAATAGACCGTTCCAGTTTTCTTCCAGGTCCTCCAGCAGGTCGAACAATCCCTCATAATACCGCTTCAGCGCCAACAGCTTTTTGCGCAGGGCGCTGATCTTCCCGGTGCAGTCCTCCACCTCTTTGGACACCAGCGCGTCTTCCAAATCTGCAATTTCTTCCTCGATGGCATCCAGGCGGTCGGCATCTTTTTCCGTGAGGTGGCTGAAAAACAAAAACAGCACCTTGCCCGGCGACAAAGGCTCCTCACGCTCGGCGGCAATATCCCGCAACAGGGCCTCGGTGGCAACCAGACAATCATCGCAGACAAAATACAGCCGCTGGGGCGCGTAATAAATTTCCACTCGGCGTGTGTCGTCCATGATGTCATCGTAGTCCGGAATATTTACCGACAGATAGTCGAACCCCATGCGGCTCTCAAACCGGGTGGTGTCGTTTTGGGATAAATCCTCCCGGTACAGGGCGGAAAATTCTGTCTCCTGTGGCGCGGCCTTCGCTTCCTCCAAACTAAAAAAACAAACCAGCTGGCCGGCCCCGGTCAGGCGCAGGTCTTCCGGCGCGGTTTTTTGTCCATTCCAAAAAATGGTCATTGCAAAACACACCCCATCCTTTGTATGTAGTTTTTTTTGCAGAACACGGGGGCAGTGCGCCCCCGGAAAAAAGCCATCTTAATTTCCTCTATTGTACCCTGCCCGCCGGGCAAAGTAAAGGTTGCCTGTGTCTGCCACCACGGAAGATTCCAGTGTTTTTTCTCTATGGACAACAATCTGTAATTGGTGAAAAACAAAATCCCCGCCTGTCCAAAATCAGGCGGGGACCCTTAATTTTTATTGAGGAAAACTTTTCGGCAAACGATGATTAACTGGCGGTGCGGGCTGGGGGTGCAGGTTTGACCGAGGGTGCATCGCAAAACCGCAGACAATAATTGGTTTATCATCGAGGGTTTTTCGGCGTTCCATTCGAGCAAAGATGTGCCGCCAGAACGTCCCGGGCTTTAATCAGCGGTTACTTAGAACAGGGGTTCGCCGGGCGCCGGGGCCACCGGTAGCTGCGCCAGTTCCGGTTCGGGTATGCTTTCCGGAAGGGCTTTCACCGGCGACGGGTTTCCGGCAGGCAACTCTGCACCACCGGATTTCAGGCGGAACTGCGAAAGCAGCGACTGCAGGCTGGATGCCTGTCCGCTCATTTCCTCGCTGGTGGCGGCGCTTTGCTCTGCCGCGGCACTGTTCTGCTGCACCACATGCGACACCTGCTCCACACTGGCGTTTATTTCCAGCAGCGAGGTGCTCTGCTCCTCGGATGCCTTTGCAATATTTTCCACAATCTGGCCGCTCTCGTTTACACCGCTGACAATCTCATCCAGCGACGAGGCGGTCTCGCCGGCAATCTTCACGCCCAGGGCGGTCTTTTCCAGCGAGTTTTCGATAAGCGAGGCCGTGTCCTTCGCCGAGGCGGCGCTCTTTGCCGCCAAGCTGCGCACCTCGTCCGCCACCACCGCAAATCCCTTGCCATACTGGCCGGCACGGGCCGCTTCCACCGCGGCGTTCAGCGCCAGAATATTGGTCTGGAATGCAATGTCGTCGATGACCTTAATCACCTTGCCGATGGACTGGCTGGCCTCGTCTATTTCGCGAACTGCCTGCACCATCTGTTCCATCTGGCCCTTTCCGGTTTCCGCGTTATCGCGGATGGTCCCGGCCAGCTGGGCCGCCTTGGTAGCTTGCTGCGCATTCTCTTGGGTTTTGTCCGCCACCTCGGCAATGGTAATGGCCAGGTGATCCACCGTACCCGCCTGCTCTATGGCGCCCTGCGCCAGTGACTGCGCGCTGGAAGCAATTTGATCCGACGCGTTGGATACCTGCTCGGTGCCTGCGTAAATTTCCTTAAACAGGCGGTTCAGGTTGTCGATAGTCTCCTGCATGGAGATGCTCATCAGGTCTTTATCACTGCGGCGCTGTACATCTACCGTAAGGTCACCGTGGGCCAGGCGCTCCAGCGCCTCCACCTGCACGCGGGTAGCTGCCGCCATAGTACGGAACGCCTCGGCCAGCTGGCCAATCTCATCAATAGATTTGGTTCTTATATCCACATCCATATCGCCCTTGGCAATCTTGCCGGATGCCTCGGTGACTGCTTTGATGGGTTTGCCAATGGTCTTGCTGACAAACAGCCAGCTGGCAATGCCGAACACCACGCTGAACGACAGCACAATGATGATGGTGATGAGACCAAATGTATTGGCCGCGGCGGTGACCGACTGGATGCTGAGGTCCACGCCAACTACGCCAACCACGGTGCCGTCATCCGCCAAAATGGGCGCAAAGCCGGAAACCATAGTGCCGTATTCGCCGGACGGATACGCCTCTGTCACGGTGGGCTGGCCGGTCCGTATGGTATCAAACATTTCCACGGCATAAATGTCTTCACCATCTTCGCCCACAATGGCCTCTGTTGTGCCCAGGCGGAAATCTGACGATGTTATGGAAGTATCCACACCTTCCGCAAAATAATACACCTGGTCGTCATAGTTCGCGTCCAACACATAGATATATTCCGTGCCGGTGCGCGCGGCTACATCATTCACATAGGCGGCCTCGGTCTCCCAGTACGCATTTTCTTCCCCGGAAGCCAGCGTTGCCACAAACTGGTCGGCATCAATGGAAGCCGCTACCGAGTCCGCAATGGCCAGTGCCTTATCCGCACCGGCCTGGATGGAATCCCCCCGGTACAGAAAATAACCAAACAACCCCACCGCAAGCGAACTGACAAAAACCATGCAAACAAAAATGGTGGTGGTTTTTTTGGCTATCGAAGCACGAAATCCTTTCATAGTCCCCAACTCCTATCGTGGATATTTCATTTATAAAGTGCAAATGCCAAAAACCCATGATTTGGGCGGCACAAAAATGACCCCGCTAAAAATCGCACGTATTATACTATGTCTTCCTTGCTTTTGCAATCCCATTTTTATTCCGATTCTATGCTATTATTTGTTTTTCATTCACCACTTCTCCACCCAAAACGACAAAAAAATGCCGCGGGCGGTCAAAGTTTCCGCTGCGGCTGTTTGCATTTTGTCTTTTGCCGGGAGTCGCGTTTCTGCCAAATACTGACACTTTACAGGCTTTTACGGCCATGTTGCTGGCAAGGTGAATGGGGGGAAAGCATCTATGCGTTACGGCCTACCTCTTCCATCCGCTCGCAGCTGCGCTTTACCGCATCCATTACCGCCGCGCGGAACGCACTGTTTTCCAGCGCATGCACCCCCGCGATGGTGCTGCCGCCGGGCGAGCAAACGTTATCCTTCAGCTGGGCGGGGTGGGCGCCGGTCTGCAGCACCATTTCAGCGGCGCCGGCCAGCGTTTGCGCCGCCAGCTGCAGCGCCATATCCCGCGGCAGGCCTTGTTCAACGCCGCCGTCCGCCAGCGCCTCGATAAACAGGTAGGCAAACGCCGGGCCGCACCCGCTGAGCCCGGTTAACGGGTCGATGAGCTTTTCCGGAACAAGGAACGTGAGGCCAACAGCATCAAACAGCGCCCGGGTCAGCTGGCAGTGCTGTTCGGTGGCGTTTTTCCCGGCGGCCAGGCCGCAAGCCCCCTTCCCTACCAGCATGGGGGTATTGGGCATGGCACGCAACACCGGGGTCTGGGGCAGATACTCCTCCAGCAGCGACAGCGGCACCCCGCCCATGATGGAAACAACCAGGCCCGCGGGCGGCGCGGCATCCCGCAAAATGGAAAGTACCTCGCGCGCTACCTGCGGTTTCACCGCCAGCAGCAAAATATCGCTTTGCTGCGCCAGGCGCTGGATACCGGGGCCCGCCGCGTCATTTTCCAGGGTTGCCACACCGTATTTTTTATTCAGGTATTGCAGCCGGCTGGTGGCCGGGTCTGTTACCGTAATGCTGGCCGGCGGCACCATGCCGCTGTGCAGCAGCCCGCTGATGATCGCCTCGCACATTTGGCCGCCGCCCACAAACCCGATGGATTTTTTCTGCAGCATATTTTTGCCTCCCTGCCGTATATTTCGCCGGCAGGCCCGCCGGGGTGCAAACCCGCACAGCGCCTGCCTTTCTATATGCAATACACTACACCGAGTGTAACAGGCAGGCACGCCGCCTGTCAAGCGAAAGACAGAGCAACATCCTCCCTCCGGACGGCCCAGTCGCAAGAATAGTAACGTGAAATACCTTGCGTTACTGTTTTGTTACCACGCTCGATTATAATGACGTTACAGCTTTGTTTCTACAAAATGCACAAAAATGTGACCGACGTGAAAAAAGCGCCCCTTTGCACCCCGTTTCGGTTGCGTTTTGCCCAGCATCGTGTTATTATAATAATGTTTACGGTTTGTTGGTAAAAGTTGACGATTTCGTCAAAAAATGCGGTGCAAAAGCCAGGCATGTGGGGTGAAAACAGTATGAGTTCCATTGGGCTGGTTTTGCGTGACCGATATGAGTTTGTGGCGGAACTGGGCCACGGCGGAATGAGCACCGTTTACCTGGCAAAAGATTTGAACCTGGATTCCTACTGGGCTGTAAAACAAGTAAAAAATAACTCCAGCGTGGAGTTTGAAGCGTTTAAAAAAGAGGTGGAACTGCTTTCCACCCTTAGCCACCCGGACATCCCGCGCATTGTGGACCGTATAGAGATAGGCGACGATTATTACGTCGTAATGGATTTTATCGACGGTACGTCTTTGTCCAAGCTGGTGCTGGCCACCGGCCCGCAACCAGAGCGCCTGGTGGTGGAGTGGGGCAAAGGGCTGTGCGATGTACTGGAATACCTGCACACCGTGCGGGACAACCCCATCATTTACCGCGATTTGAAGCCGGACAATATCATGCTGACCCAGTCCGGCCGCATCAAGCTGATTGATTTTGGCATAGCAAAAGAAATACGCCATGGCGAAAAGCTGCAGGGCGAAAACATAGGCACCAAAGGCTACGCCGCACCGGAACAGTACAAAGGCGCCAGCAACCTGCTGGACGAGCGCACCGATATTTACAGCTTTGGCGCGACGCTGTTTTACCTGGCCACCGGCGCGGTACCGCAAAAGCCGCCGAAGGGGGTGCCCCCGCTGCGCAGTGTAGCGCCGGGCTGCTCTGAGGGACTGGAATATATCGTTGCCAAATGCACGGCCGACGCGCCGGAGGACCGCTACCAAAGCATTGCGGAGGTACGGGCAGACTTTGACAACATAGAGCAGCTGACCCGCTCTTACCGGCGGCAGATGGCCCGGCGGCTGTCCACCTTTGTTGCCTGTTTATCGATGAGCATTGTGTTTGCGCTGGTGGGGCTGGTGGGGCTGCGCTGGGTGCAAATCGACCTGGAAGACACCTACCAGGTAGCGTTCCAGGGGGCCACCGAGGCCGACCGCAGCGGCGACTATGTGAAGGCGGCGGAGCTTTACTCCAAGGCGATTTCCGCAAAGCCCGGCAACCGGGAAACCTATATTTTGTTTTTCAATTCCATCCTGCCAAAGCCGGAGGATGCCAGCCCGGACGAAATGACCAAAGAAGCCATTACGGAGTTTTGCCAGCGATATTTGGACAACACACAGTGCCCTATGTACCACGACCCACAGCTGATGTACATGGTGGTGCGCAAATGTGTAGAGCTGGAAACCCCGGAACACGCCACACTGGCGCTGGGATATATCGATTTAATCTACAGCAGCGGTGAATACAAAAGCGGCGCATTTTCCGCGCGGGAGGTACAGGCGCTGGGGGTCATTGCCTCGTATATAGCGCAGGATGCAACCGATGCGGATTTCACAAAGTTCCAGACCGAGCTGGACAGCCTGGAGGCGTATACCGATACCGGAGATTTGACCCCGGATGAGCGGCTGGGCAACTATTATATCCTTATTAAGATGTACAGCACCTATCCTACCTCGCTGAACGGCGCGTATGATAAGGCATATGAGATAGGGTTCAAGGCAAAAGTCATTTTGGAAAGCAACGTGAACGAAGAACTGGCTTTTAACCAAATTTTGCCGATGTACGAGCTGATTGCGCTGGGACAGTACAACAGCGCCATGCTGTACCAGGACCCGGACAAAAAGGAACAGGCCTACCAAAACAGCATAGAATGGTTTGGCTATTTGGAGGGTTTGGGCACCGACCTGTCGGAAAGTATGATGCTGAAAAAAGGGCACGCCTACAAAGGAATCTTCGACGTGCACAACCAGCCGGGCGAACAAACCCGCATTCCCGCCGAGGCGCACGCCAGCCTGGAGCAAGCAATCGTCATATACCGCGACGTGGCCCGCCTGTTCCCGGACTCGCTTTTGGGGAACATCGCGCTGACGCAGGCGCTGCTGGACCGGGAACTGGTAAAGCCCGCCGATGAGCGAATATTTGCCGAGACGTTGTCCGCGTATCAGGTGGTGTTGCAGCTAAAAAGCGGCAACCGGGAACTGTCCCACGCGGAAATGATGCAGCTGAGTAGCCTGAAAACGCAGATGGAAAACGCCGGGCTGGAGGTAGCGCCATGAATGTAATTTTGTATTATGGCGGATTCGCGCTGGCTGCCACCTTGTTTTTACTTTCCATCTTTCTGTTTTTTTACCTGCGGGTGCCGGCGGCCATCGTTTACTTCACACAGTATCGCCGTACCAGCATATTAAGCAGCGCGCCCCTGGCCCAAAAGACCGGAAACCTGAAAAAAACAGCACGGCCCACCGCGCCGCGCCTGGCGGTAGACACCAGCGCCCCCACCGAGTTTATTGATATCCAGGAGGGTGGCACCACCGTGATGGACGCGGCCAGCTATGGTATATCCGGCGAACAGGACACCTATGGCATGCCGACCTCCTTGCTGGAGGGCGCATTGCACCAGGGTGGGGACGGCACCGCCGTACTGGATGTGGTAAGCCGGGAAACCGGCGACGGCCGGGTGGTTCAGGGCATTACCGAGGTGCTGGACCGCACGGAGATTTTACCTGAACTGTGAGGGAAGGCCGGGTGTTTTATCGCCCGGAAGGACCGGAACCATTTTCTGTTTCTCCGCTGTTTTTCTCATTTTGTTTTCTACTCTTTGCAAGGGAACTGCAAAGTGAAACGTATTAGAGCAGATGAATAAAACCCTGGGCCATGCAGCGCCGAGCAAAACCGGCTTTTGGCAAGGCGCAAAAGCGAAACCATGCTTTGTGCCTTGCGAGGTTTTGGAACGAAGCATAGAGCCGGTTTTGCCGGGGATGCGTGCGCAATGTTTTGTTGATTTGCTCAAAATAGTATTCTGGGGGGATTTGCTCTAAGTAAGCGCTGATTAAAGCCCGGCACGTTTTGGCGGCACATCTTTGCCCGAATGGCACGCCGCAAAATCCTCGACAATAAATCCATTATTGCCTGCGGTTTTGCGATGCACCCTCGGTCAAACTTGCACCCCCAGCCCGCACCGCCATTTAATCATCGCTTACCTAAGGGAACTTTTCTACTGGCACGGCGGCATCGAACGAAATACGAAACAAAAGGGGTAAAGAATGATGAACAAAACCGCACGTAAGCATTCTACTTTTTCCATGGCCAGAAAGGTTGTCATCGGCTTTTTGCTGTTGGCGTTTGTGGGCACCTTTCTGATGATGCCCGCGGCGTTTGCGGAGGACAGTGTTATCGGCCCGTTCACGGTCTCCAGCAACATTGTTGGGGAAGACAATACGGTAACCATTACCTGCGGCAGTGCCGCGCCGGACGACAAACTGGCGCTGGTGGACCCCAATGGCACTATAACCATAAACCCGGGCAACACGGTTACATTTGTGGCGGCTGCAAACCAAACGTGCTATGCCTGCATGGTGGGTCCCGAAGTGGTGGACACAAACGAAATACAGAATGTGGACGGCGTTTACATGGTAGGTGAACGCTCCTTTACCGAGATTCTGATCCCGGCTGCGGCATCGTCTTCAAGCGACGACAACACCAGCAGCGATACCAGTTCCAGCTCCAGCTCCACCAGCGAAGAAGGCGGCGGAGAGGAAAACGGCGAAGACCCCACCCCGGTAGCGCTGGCTGTCACCCCGGTATCGGTGACCACCCAGAACGGCTCGAACCGTGCCGCAACCGGCGAGAAGGTCTTTGTCAACCTGCTGGTAAACCAGGCTGGGGTGACCTTTGCAAACAACACCGCCAAATGTGACGGGCTGAACAATCTGGAGCAGGTTTCCTATGCCGGTGAACCGGACGCGAACGGTATGTACAGTGTAACGTTTTCGTACACTGTAAGCGGCAAGCCCACCCAGCGGACCAACACGGCGGGCGAACTGTGGTTTGGGTTTGCCCTGACGGGGGGCGACCAGGAAAACCCTGTTACAGTATCCAACACCGATTTCAGCAAAATTTACTATAAGACCTCTGTTTCTGAAGATGTCACCGAAAACCCCAACAACATCCGGGATATCACATTTGAGAAAATCGCGGACAAAGATGGCAACCTGTCTATAATTGACGCGCAATATGCCAAAGCCGGCGACACGGTGCAGGTTTCGTTCGTGTGCGATGCCAATGAAGGCGGCGGCTGGCCGGGTAACATTTCTAGCTCCAACATCGGCGGAATAAACTGCAGCTGGTCGTCAGATGGCGCCGATAGCGCCAGAAAGTTCACCTTCACCGCGGTATTGGGCAGCGGCCTTACCCATAAGGGACCTATTCCGTTTACCATAAATCTGGCCCTTGGTGGGGGAAAAAACCTCACCATTACGCAGACAGATGCCGCGGAAATGGTGGTATTCCTGGATAACAACACACAGAATACGTCTGTGAAAATAAGCGGCACCTATGAGGATACGGCAGGCGCCGCGCAGCCCCTGCCTTATGAACTGATTGCGGCCGGGGACACCCTGATTCTAGACTATACGTTTGACCGCCCGGTTACGTTGACCGCCGCTCCTGTCGCGGTTGCGTATTCGGCGAAAAAGAACGGTGCCCAAACTGACCTGGCCGTTTATGATGCCATACTCGGCAGCAATGCTTCTGCTGTAAACCTTTCTTTCGTCGTCCCGGACCTGACAGCAACGGATCCGGTGGATCTTTGGGCGCATTTCTCCCTGTATGACCTGGCAGGCAACCCCATTTCCAACGGTTCCCAAACCCTGCAATATGTGACCCCGGGTGAAGACGGGGAACCCAGCGAAGTGAAGCTGAGCACTGTGGCCGGCGCCTCTGTCGCGCGAGTGGGCAACCAGCTAAGCTTCTCTTTTGACGACACCACCATTGCTCCCCACCGGGTTATGTCTTTGGCAATGGGAAACAGCGGTGAAATACTGCAAGAATTGGACATGGATTTTAATGCGACAAAAGGCGTTTCCACCTACTCCGCCAAATTTGAGCTGCCGAAAGGTTTTAACTGGGTTGATAATACCGTGCTGGACTTCACCGTAAGCGCGAACGATTTGTCTGATTCGTATTTCAGCTTTACAAACAAGACGATCAATGACTTTGCGCCAACAGCAAAAAATAATCATGTCCTCACCTTCTATGCGCCAATTAAAGTTGAAAGCGTATCCATGAGCTCTGACGAAGTCCTGCAAAACATGCGATATGCAAGAATTGGCAGTACATTGACAATCCTGCTGGAAACCGGACACCCGGTGGATTTGACCGATGTGTATGTGGCCGGTGTACTATTGACAGGTGATAAAGCGATGGTGCGCCACGACGAGGCCCCGTATAACGGCAAGGTTTGGACCATTGAATATACGCTGCCGGACCCTGCCGCCGCCGACGCGCCCGGGGGGCTAGACCTGAAAGATAACACCGCCATCTCCTTTTCTTTCAAAATGTCAGACGGCGCGAACGAGGATGTCACCTATACCTATGGTGGCGAGCCGAACTCTACCGTCACCTACTACGCCCCGCTGACCTTTAACAACGTGGACGTGGTGAACAGCAGCACGCCAGCCCCGAAAGACGTGAAACTGGCCAAAAACGGCGATTTGCTGACCATCACCTTTACCACCGGCCACCCGCTGATGGCCGGCAGTGATATCGACTATGAGCTCATTTGGGGCGGCAAGTCCCTGGGGCAGATTACCTCGCAAAAGGCAAGCGCTACCCCGGCCAAGAGCGTGGATGAAGAGAGCATCGCGGCCTACACCTATACCATCACCTACCAGCTGCCGGACAACGGCGTGGTAAATGGCATGAGCGAAGGCATGCTGGACCAGTCTTTCCTGGACGTAAGAATTACCGCGCGGGATATTTTTACAGATGATGTAGAAACGGGTGTTCCGTATTACTCTGCAGATCCCGAAGATCCTGGCTTTGTGCCGGTGCAGTATTTTGCGCCGATAACCTTCAGCAACATTGTGGTGTCCAGCAGCAACGCTACCCCCACCATGTATGCCAAAGCCGGCGACACCATCACGGTGGAGTTCACCACCAACCACATGCTGGATAAAGACGCGCCTGGTACTATTGGTACCGTGCAAAACCAGGTGGACAAGCTGGGCATAAACCCTGTACGGCAGAACAGCGACGGCACCTGGCTGTACCGTTTTACCTCCGGCGCGCTGGCGGACGGCGACGTGGCGGACCTGGGCTTTGTAGAGTATGCTTTCAAGCTGGAAGACCCGGCCGGCAACACCACCAGCCAGGGCAGAGCCACCAGCCAGATTCGCTATTATGAAGCGATTACTGCCACGGTGGGCATCTCTTCCAACAACGCCCGCAGCACCTGGGCGAAAAACGGCGATACCATTACCGTAAGCGCCAGCACCCACCATGAAACCAGCATTACGGCCTCTACCATTGCCGGGCGCGCCGGTACCTCCTTGGGCGATTTGACCACTACGCCTTCGGCCCAATATCTGATTCCCGGCGGCGAAGCCAGCATTCCCGAGGGACAGCTGAATTTCAGCATTACCCTGCAGGACCCGGCCGGCAACACCCTGACCGTAAACAAGGCGGACGACGGCAAGAACATGCAAGTCACCTATGACCGCACCCTGCCGGTGGTTACCCTGCTGCCTGTGTACAGCGGCTTCTCCGGCAAGGACATCAGCTTCCTGGTGGTGTATGCGGACGAGCATATGGACCCGAACGCCATCTCTTTCCTGATGAACGACGCGGAACAGATTACCGGCACCGACCGCGCGGTTGCGTCCAGCGGCACCTCGTTCTCGAAGAGTATTGAGCTGACCAAGGACAACGAGTACCGCCTGAAAGGAACCATTAGCGACATGGCCGGCAACCGCTGTGCGCTGGATGCTACCGCCAGTGTGATACTGGACAAAACCAAACCGGTTATCAAGGTACTGCTGGACCGCAACACCTTCATCAGCGGCACCACCCCGAACCAAATCTTCTCCATTGAAGAGTTGTACATCAAGGATATCATCTGCAGCATTACCGACCAGGACGGCGTGAATGACTGGGATATGGACGACGAGCTGATTACCGAGGGTAAAAAGACCGTGTTCCTGACCGCGGAAGATATGGCCGGCAACACCGCCACACCGCTGAGCTATGATATTTACATCGACGGCACGGCGCCGCAGCCCACCGCACAGGATACCGAAAGCGGCACCGTACTGACCGCAGGCGGCACCACCACCCTGACCGGCAGCAAAGCCACCGTTCAGGTAAGCCTGGCCAGCATCCATATGGGCGACGAAAAACCGGACAGCTTCACCAAGCTGCAGCTGCTGGACGACAAAGGCAACGTGCTGAAAGATACCGCGCTGTCCGGCACAAACAACGAGGGTCCGTTCAGCTTTGAACTGCCCAGCCACGGCAACTACACGCTGGTGCTGGAAGCCACCGACGACGTGGGCAACGAAACCGGGCGCATTACCTATGACATCAGCTTTGAGGCAGGCGGCCTGATACAGCTGCTTACCGATGGGGCGAACCCCGGCGGCGGCCCGTCGCTGCGTGCCACCAACCCCGCATTGTTCTATTCGCTGGTCATCGGCCTGCCGGTGCTGGCACTGGGCATCTTCTTCCTCATCCTGCTGCTGGCAAAGCGCCGCAAGGAAGAAGAGGACGAAGAACAAAAGGCAACACAGAAAACCAACTAAGCATGCCCAAACAGATTGCTCCCTGAAAAAATAGAATGTCTTTCGCCCGGGCCGCGCGCACACAGTGCGCGGCCCGGGCACTCTAAACAGGTACCCGGGTGAAACCGGGTTTCCGTTGTGGTAAACCCCGGCTGGACACCAAAACCATGCAGAGAGGCGCGGATTTATGGAACCAATGGCAGGCCAAAATGCACTATATGAAACCCGGGATATGCAGAGCCTTTCGTACATGCTGCCCTCCCCGGAGATGTTGTTTGCGACCGGCTACAAGGTGATGCAAAACCAAACCAGCGCCAACCTGCTGCCCTGCGTGCGGGTGCAGCACAACGGACGGGACAAGCTGGTATATGATATTTCGCGTTATTCATCTTTGGATGCACTGCTGCCATCACTGTATCCGGAGTCTTTTTTGACCGTCGTCGCCAACCTGCTGTCGGTGGTGGCGTATGTTTGGAACATCGGGTTCATTCAGGTGGGTAATATCGAGACCGGCCTGGATAAAATTTTCGTAGACAGCGGCAGTCTCAGTGTCCATTTGGTGTACCTGCCCATTGTTATTCCGCACGCGGCCGAACTGGAAAAAAGCTTTGAGGCGCGGCTGAAAACGAACCTGTTCACCGCCATTCAGCAGCACGCCAACCTGCAGGCGCAGGCAACCTGGCCGCTGTACAACGCGCTGTATGACCCTACCTCTTCCCTGGCGCAGATTCGCAAAATGCTGGCGCCGGCCCAGCCGCAAGGCGACGCAAACACCTGGCAACAGGCGTCTTCCGGGCGGCATACTTCCGAGAATTTTTCCGCCACCAGCGGGGAACTGCATACAGCCGCCACGCCGGCCGCCTCGGCGCAGTTGAGCGGTTCGGGTTCCATGGGGGCCGCGCCGGCCGCCACAGCACAAGGTATGGCGGCGCCGGGCATGCCCGCTATGCCTGGGTATGCGCCCATGGCGCAGCCGGCATATGCCGCACCGTCACCCCAGGGGTATGCGCCACCTGCCGGCCCTGGCTACCAAATGCCCGGCGGGAATGCCCCCGTGCAGGAAGCGCCCCCGGCACCCGGCGGCCCGGCGGCAAAACCCGCCAAACAAACAAAGCCGCCAAAACCGCCCAAGGAACCAAAACAAAAATCCGGTGGTCTATTTGGCCGTAAACAAAAACAGGCCCCTGCGAACGGTGGCTTTTCTTCTGATGTGGATGGTGGCGACACCGAGGTACTGGGCGATATGTTTGTTCCCACCATCGTTTTTGTAGGGGTACAAACGCCACAGCCGGTACAGTTTTTGATTGCAAAACCGGAGTTCTTGATTGGCAAAAACGCCGCCGCCGTGGATGGGTCGCTGGCTTTTAACAACGCCATCAGCCGCAGCCACTGCAAGATTTGCTTCCAAAACGGGCAAAGCATGCTGGTAGACCTGGGCAGCGCCAACGGTACTTTTTTGAACGGAAAAAAGCTGGATGCCAACGCCCCCACCCCCATAAAACCCGGCGACAAGGTGAAGTTAGCCAACAGCAACTTCTCCATTCAGTCCATTTGAGGGCGCCATGAAAAACTATCGGTTTGATGTGTGGGGCATTTCCGACGTGGGCGCGGTAAAGACCGTAAACCAGGACGCATTCCTGTATAAAGTGGTGAATGCCGGCGGCAGCTACGCCGCCATGTTGGCGGTAGCAGACGGTATTGGCGGGCTGCAGGCGGGCGAAACGGCCAGCGCCATTGCGGTGTATCATTTGGGGAACTGGTGGGAAACCGCGTTTCGCAAATACTACCCCTCTCCAGAAATGCTGCAGGAAAGCCTGCTGGTTGCAGCGCAAAAAATCAACCAGGACGTGCTGGCCCTGTCTGCCAAAAACGGGGTGAAAATGGGGACCACGCTGGATGTTCTGCTGCTGCACCAGGGATATTATTACCTGCTGCATGTGGGGGACAGCCGTATTTATCTGTTGCCAAAAGGCAAGGGTGACGTGCAGCAGCTGACCGAGGACCACTCCCGCTTTGTCCCACAGGAAGCCACCGATGGTACTATTCGCGGCCGGTACATGCTTACCTCGTGCCTGGGCTACAGCGAAACATTTTCCTTTGCGCAAACCAGCGGCCAGCTGCATGGGAAAGATTGCTTTTTGGTATGCTCCGACGGTGTGTATAAGACTTTGTCCGCCGGGCAGATTGGCAAAATAGTCCAGAAAGAAAAAGGACGGATGCAGAGTGCCTGCGCGTCACTGATATCGGCGGCAAAAATGATGGGCGAAACCGACAATATTACCGCCGTGAGCGTCCGGGTGGATGCCTGAATAAGATACGCATTTCCCGTGAAGTTTTTTCAGTAAGTACACAGGCAAAACCAAAAAACCGCAGCAATGTATGGAGGGCGCCAATGGCAAAGGCACAGATTGTACTGGTGGACACAGATGAGGGGTATTTGGGGCCGTTGGAACGGAAATTTGTAGAGGAATTCAAATACGATGCCAACATCCATGTGATTACCGACCCAGCCTACCTTGCCGAGTTTTTTAGCGTACAGCAAAGCATTGATATTTTTGTGGTGAGCAGCGATTTATACTCGCCGGATTTCATGCGCCACAACATCCAAAATTTCTTTGTACTGTCGGAGGTGCCCCCGCAGCAAGACACAGCGGAACCTTATCATGCCATTTATAAGTACACCAGCGCCAAGGAAATTTACGACGCTATCGTCAGCATGTCCGGCGCCACCTTTGCCGCGCGGCTGCACAGCGATGCGGCACGGGTAATTTTGCTGTTTTCCGCCGGTGGCGGCCTGGGACAAACCACCATTGCGGCCGGCCTGGCCAGCGTTTTGGCGCAAAATTTTCGGCGGGTACTGTTCATCAGCATGGATAGCCTGCAGACATTTGGCGCGTTTATGCAGAGCGACGCCCGCATAAAGCTGGGCAGCGAAAAGCCGCTGCTAAGCAAAAGCGACTATGTGTATGAGGCCATAAAGCCGTTCATTGTGGCGGAGATGTTCGACTTTCTGCCGCCGTTTGACAGCGCGCCAGCCTCGCTGGGCATTGAGGCCGAGCATATTATCCACCTGATTGACTGTATCAAGAAGGCCGGCGACTATGATTTTGTTATTGTAGACGCGCCAAATGAACTATCAAAGCAGACCACCAAAATGATGGCCTATGCCAACCAAACCATTGTGGTAACGGCGCAGGACGCATTGTCGGTGTATAAACTGGACTGCCTTTTGGACAACATAGACTTTTCCGACCCCACCCGGTTTTGGCTGGTGTGCAACCTGTATCGTTCAGAGCAGGAAAATTTCCTGATCAGTGGGCAAAATGGGCGCAACCACCCCAAGTGTGAGTATATCCGGTACGCAAACAACATGCCGGCGGGCAACTGTGCGTTTTTGGCGGCGCTGCCGGACATGAAAAAAATTGGCCAGTTGTTCCTGTAAAACGGCGCCGGATTGTTATGCGGCCGTTAAGTTAGCGTTTGCTAACCGTTGCATCTGTCGCGGCGGTATGCTATGATGAATATCGAAAACAGAATAGTATTGTCTTCAGGGCAGGGTGAAATTCCCGACCGGCGGTACAGTCCGCGCGCGCCACATGGTGCTGAATTGGTGAAACTCCAATACCGACAGTGAAGCCACAAACGGAGGGCGGCAATGCCGCGTATCCCGCTGGGCAGCAGTCTGGATGAAAGAAGATATGTGTGGTGGTGTTTTTTTGCCGCCTTCATATGACACCTGAGGGAAATTTCCTTCCGGTGTTATTTTTTTGCAAAGGAGCATTTCTATGACCGAGCGAACCAAAAAACTGACCACCATGGCCATGCTGTGCGCCGTCGCCTATGTGGTAATGGCAGTAATCCACCTGGCGCTGGTACCGGCCGCGCCGTTCCTTACCTATGACCCAAAGGATATCATCATCACCATTGGCGGGTTCATTTATGGACCACTGGCCTCGGCGATCATTTCGCTGATCGTCTCGCTGCTGGAGATGGTCACCATCAGTGACAGCGGGCCGATAGGGCTGGTGATGAACGTACTGGCGTCCTGTTCCTTTGCCTGCACCGCCGCATTCATTTATAAAAGAAAACAGACCCTGGCCGGCGCGGCGCTGGGCCTGCTGGCCGGTATTGCTGCCATGACCGGCATGATGCTGTTGTGGAACTACTTCATCACCCCATACTATATGGGGGTGCCACGGCAGGCGGTGGCGGATATGCTGCTGCCGGTGTTCCTGCCGTTCAACCTGATAAAAGGCGGGCTGAACGCCGCCTTTATCATGCTGCTGTATAAGCCGCTGGTGCTGGCGCTGCGAAAAGGCCACCTGGTGCCTCCCTCGAAAAATACTGCAAATGGCAAAATCAACTGGGTGGTACTGGTGGTTTCCGGGGTGGTGCTGGTCAGCCTGGTGCTGGCGGTGCTAATTTGGCAGGGTGTTATTTAGAGTACCGGCGAATTTGCCGATTTGTTGTTTCCGTTACTGGCCCGCTGCACGGTGGCCACTGGTATGTGGTTTTTTTATAGTGGGCCTGCCCCACGGCAGCCTTTATATGCGACACACAAAACCCCGCTGTTCGGCAGTTTTGCCGGACAGCGGGGTGCTTGGTGTTATAGTAACGGCCGACAGAAAAAACTTTAAACCAACAGGTTCATCAGCATACCGGTGACCGCCTGATTATTCATGGTAAACACATTGCCGCGGAAAGAATCATACATTTCGCGGAACGGGTTTTCCTGACGAGCGGTCTGAATAGACGCCAGATCGTTCTGGATCAGCTCCCGCGCGGACATGTTGGAGCCGAACAGGGCATCCTTGTGTGCGCCGTCGGCAATGCCGCCGTATCCGCCAATGATGTCCTTGTACAGCTTCAGCTGGTCCGAATTTGTGGTTTTCAGCGCCTCGGTCATTTTTTCGCTGTCCAGCGCCAGCGTGCCGTCTTTATTGACAGTGACGCCTACCATTTTCATGCTGGCCGCCGGGGCCGGGTCGGTTGCCATGCGGGACAGCTGCTTCATGGTGCCGGGGCCACGGTCGGCGTTGTCGTTCAGCAGTTTCAGGCTGCTGTTGTATTTGTCCACCATGTCCTGCACGCTTTTCACGGTTTTTTCCACGGTGGCATCGGTTACCTGGCCGTCTTTGTCATACAGCAATTTGTCCAGGTTTCCGTTACGCAGCTTGTCCGCAGACTGGCCCAGTGTTTTCATGCTGAGGGCATACTGGTCCAGATACTTTGCGGTATCAGTTTTCAGGCTGGACACCGTCGCTTTGCTTTCTTTGTACGATGCCAGCAGCTCCGCCGCCTGTGTTTTGGCGGTCTTTTGCGCCGCCTGATAATCGAACACGCTGCTGGTCTGCGACGTAGAGCTGGTGCCATACGAGGACAGCAGGCTGGGGCTGAGGTACGAGTTCAAATACGCGTCTATACCAGTTGCCATATTCCTTCACTCCTTACCGGTATACCGGCCATATTTCAAGCAGGGACACACCCTTCCATAATGGATATCGGCACAAGTGTTTATTTCTTAACCCCTATTTTGAATTTTTTTTGAAAATTTCACAACTTTGTGTGTGCGACATGTACTTCATTCCTTACATAGGCTAAAACACCCCGGCCGCAGCCGGGGTGTTTTTAATTTGGCTGCCTGCAGCCGGTTTATTTTTTGGGTTCTTTCGGTTTTGGTTTTGCCGGTGCGGGGGGCTTTTTCTCCACCGATTTTGCCTTGCCCGCCGGTTTCGCTGCCGTGGCTTTTGTGGTGGTACCGTTTTTGTTTGCCGGTGCTTTCACCGCGGCAGGGCTTTTGGTGTTGTTTTTCTTTTCCGCGGGTTTTTCCGCTTCCGGCGGCAGCAGTGCCAGCGCCTCCGCAATCGTCTTTTTAATATGCCGCTTCCCTATTTGCGGCCCCAGACCCAGCTTTTCTATTTGTTTTTCCACCTGCTGGATTAACCCGGTAAAATAAAAGTCCACCTTTTCTTTTTCCAGCAGAGTGGTAATCTCCCGCAGGCCATCTACCGCGGTGACGTCAATTTCATTGATACCGGACGCTTCAATGATGAGCATACGGGGTTTTTCATCCGCAATGGTCTTTTTAATGCTATCCACAAACACATTAATGTTGCCAAAGAACAGCCGGGCGCTGAAACGGTAAATGGTAACGCCGGGCACGGCTTTTGCGCGCTTGTGGCTAGCCAAATCATAATAGCCTTCGCGTCCTTTTATGGTGCCCAGGAACGCCTGCGGGGGCGAAGAGAGCCGGGCGATAACGTTGATGAAGGAAAGCAGCACCCCAATCAACACGCCGAACAGTACACCCACCAGCAGCACGCCCGCCGCGGAAGCAATCCACACCGCCGCCTCACGCCGGCTGTGGCGCAGCAAATCGCGCAGGGCGGCAAAGTCCACCACCCCCACCAGCGCCGCAATGATGATGCCGCTGAGCACCGGCTGTGGCATGTAGTATAAAAGACCGCTGAGGAAAACCGTAACGAAGGTGATGAGCACCGCCGCCACAATGGAGGTCATCTGGGTCTTGCCTTTGAACTGCTCCGACGCCGCCGTGCGCGAAACACTGGCGCTGGTGGGCGAACAGCCGGAAAACGCCGCCATCAGGTTGGAGGTGCCAAACGCAAAAATTTCCCGCCGGGTGTTCAGCGTGTACCCGTTCCGAATGGCAAAACTGTTGGAGGAAAGCAGTGAGTCCGCAAAAATGACCACCGCTATGATGAAACCGCCGCCAATATAGCGAGGCAGATTTCCGATAGAAAAAACCTGCGGCAATGATAGCGGCGGAAACCCGCTGGGAATGGTTCCCACGATGACCACACCCTGCTGGTCCAGTGTAAATACCGCAGACAAAACGGTGCCCAATACCAGCACGATAAGCGCCATGGGAATCTTACGCAGGAACTTTTTCCCCAATAGAATAATGGCTATGCTGGCGACGCCCATCGCCAGCGAAATCCAGTTCAGTTTCGTAATTTGCTGGATGAGGATGGACATGTTGCCAAAGAAATTGGTACCATCGGAATCCAGCCCCAGTACCTTTGGCACCTGGCCCACAATGATGGACAGCGCCACGCCGGAGATAAAGCCGCTCATGACCGGCATGGAGATGTATTCGGAAAACCGCCCTAACTTGAACACCGCGAACACAACCAGGAAAATGCCGGTGAACAGCGATAATACCGGCGCCGCCGCCTGCGCGTCGGCCGAGGCAGCCGCTATGCCAAAGGCAGCGAAAAGCGAACCTGTAATGGCGCTGGCCGAGGCGTCTATGCCAAAAATGAGCTGCGGCGAGCTGGCAAAAAGGATGTACCCCAGTACCGGAAAGATGGACGCATACAACCCGTAAATGGGGGGCAGGCCCGCCACCTGGGCATAGCCCATGGCCACCGGAATGGTAAGCGCCGCCACAATGATACCCGAAATAATATCATTTTTTAAATTGCGCAGTTTATACCCCTGCAACGATGTGAGCACATACTTGAACATCCGCAATCCTCCTCATCTTGTTCGCCCGCCGCGCGGGCGCGGAGCCTGCATTTTGCATCTGAAACAAACTGGAAGATTCCACAATGATAGGCTATGGGAGCAATCAGAACGCCTTGCTGATAACACTGAGGCCAATAAACAAAAACAGTACCGACATGATAATGGCATTATAATGGATAAGCCATTCGCGCACTTCGTTCAGTACTTTCTCCAGGCGTTTGCCCGCAATAAGGAATGCAATGGTGGGCAGAATGATGAGCAGGCTGGCCACCAACACAAACACGATGGTAACCACCGTATCCTCGCCGCCGGACAAGCCCAGCGCACCCGCAGAAGCACCCGCAGACAGGCCCAGCATCAGGTTTTTGGGGTTAATGGCCGACAGGAAAAAGCCAAACCCAAACGCGCCGATTACGCCGATCTTGCTCATTTTTGCAAACCATTTTGGGGTTTTGGGCGCTTCGCCCTTTTTGGGCCGTTTCATGAACTCGCGCACCGCCAGCAAAAGCAGCAAAATGCCCAGCACCAGGAACACAATACGCGCCACTGTGCTGGGGTCGCCGGTGTTCATGCCTGCCCCCATGCAGAACAGAGCAATTAAAAACACCGCCGTGTTGCCAATAATCCACCCCAACATATAGAAAATGCTGTTGGAGCGGGCCTTATCGCTGAGCAAGATAAGGATGAGACCCACGATGGGAAACGGACTGATCAGGATACCAATTGCCGGGGTTAAGACTTCCATAATTGCTTGTGCCATAGAAATTCTCCTTTATTATAAAGATGATGCTTCCAGGCCGGCACAGATAGACCGCCGTTTACTTAGTTTACATTATAACCAAAACCAAATTTGATGCAAGCAAAATTTGTTCACAAATACGTGATAAAGCCTGTTTTGCAGGATTTTGCATTTTTTCGATGCTTTTTGCAGCCGCTTGTGGTATTCTAAAGATAACTAAACTGCCGCAGGGAAAGGAGCCTAGCATGACGTATTATGAAGAGGACTTCGAAAACGCGATTTTGCGGGATTATCTGGCGCTGGACCGCACACGCCTGGCCAATGAGCGCACGCTTCTGTCTTATTTCAGTTCCTTTATTGGGGTTTTCGCTGCGGGGGTCGGCCTTATTAAATTTGTGGACTCCGAGGTGTTTGTAGCTATTGGGTGGGTCTTTACCGCTATGGCGCCGCTGCTGTTGGCGCTAGGCATTGTACGCTTTTTCCAGCTGAAAAAACGCCTGGCAATGATCCGATTCAAGGCGCCGCCGGAGGTTACCGACGAGGTGCGGCCGCTGGACGGAAACCGGTAAATACTCCCTTACTATTCACTTACCCAAAGAAATGTCATGACCACCCGCTCAGCGGGTGGCTTGCTCAGCGCCTGGAAGGCGCTGGTACCGGCCGGCGCCTTAGGGCGCACCGAAAAGGTCATGTCTCTTGCATCTCTTGCCCTGCCGCCGTTGAAACGGCAAAACTGCTCTTTTTTAGCTCATTGGTAACTGATAGCCGCTTTATTAACACAAAGGGCAAGGGCCTTACAGCTAAAGCAAAG
>JAVBPZ010000021.1:0-16797 GCA_031549285.1 Oscillospiraceae bacterium
CCCCACCGCCGTTGAAACGGCAATGATTATCTTTTTTGTCTTTGTGTTAATCTTTTGCCTCCTTATTAACACAAGGTCAAGAGACTTGGGCAAAGCTAAAGCAAGACCCCCCACCGGCAAAGCCGGTGGTTCTAATTACAAAAGAAAAGCCGGCGCAAAGCACCGGCAAAAGATGGGAACAAATGAAAAAAGCATAGACAAAAAAGGAAGGATACCAAAGAGCCGGGAAAGGCACGGATGGACAGGCGGTACTGCGCATCCGGCGCCCCGGAATTACTTCAGCGCTTTGTCAAAAACAGCCTGGACGCCTTCTTTGTCGATAGCGCCTTCGGAGATTTTTTCATCGCCAATATAGTAGCAGGGGACATAGAAATAATCGTATTTGTCGGCCAGGGCTTTTTGTTCCCGCTCCTCCACCATTTTTACAGGGATGGCGGCATAGTCCGGATTTTCGCTGCATAATTCGGCCATGTAGCCGCGGGCGCGCTTACAGTGGGGGCAGCTTTCCAGATAAAACAGGGTGAGTGGTTGCATGGTAATGCTCCTTTCCGTGCTGAAAATAGGTTCTTTGCCATTAGTATACCCCGAGCGGCGGGCAGAGTAAAGCGGATTTTGGAGAAAAAGTGCGGTGCACGGGGGAGAGGGCAGATAAGCGGGGCAGGCTTTGTTCCATGGTTTATACTCTTTATTTGCCGGCGCGAGTGTGGTAAACTAAATAGTGTGTGGTATTGCCCAAAAGAGGCGACGCGCAGGAAAGGGTACGTGAGTATGAATTTGGTGGCGACAAGAGACCTGAAAAAGGTTTGTTCCAGGATTGGTTTTGCTTTGTTTGCCATGATGTTGGTGCAGCTGGTGGCGAGCGTTCTGCTGGTGGTGCCGGTATTGTTTGCCGGGTATATGTATCCGTCTAGTGTGGTGCTGGAGTGGCTGATGAGCACCGAGGGGCTGTATGCGATGAACGCGTTTGCCCTGTATGTGCTGGGCGCGGGCGCGTTTTTCCTGATTCTGCGGGGCGTGCCGTCGGTGCAGGCGACGCAGCCGCAGCCGATGAAGATGAACCCCGGCAAGTATATTTTGATTTTACTGTTTTGTTTTGGGGCCAGCTATGCGGCGAATGTGGCGATGACGTTGGTGTTGCTGCCGTTTCAATTGATGGGGCAGGGGAGCGCGCTGGTGGAAGAGACGGTGACAGCGCTGCCGAGCATACGGGAACTGGTGTCTAATTTTGTTTTCCTGGCATGTTTTCCGGCGCTGGTGGAGGAGTTTTTGTTCCGGTATATGCTGCGCCGCAAGCTGGGCGGATGCAGCGACACGGTGTATATTTTGTTTAGCTCGCTATGCTTTTCCTTGTTCCATTTGGATATTCGCATGCTGCCGTATACCTTTATTGTTGGGGTGGTTTTCGGCTGGGTGTATGTGAAAACCGGCAAGATTTGGTATACCATTGGGCTGCATTTCCTGTACAATTTGTTTGGCGGGATATTGATGCCGATGTTGGATTATTTCGGCGTGGCCGGCGCGGTGGCGCTGTTTATTTGGATGGGAAGCCTGATTATTTTGGCTATTGTGCTGTTTTGTGTGTTCTTCAAAAGGATACGCGCCACCCTGAGCCCGCCAACCGAACCGGGCTGGCCGTATCGGGTGCCAAAATGGCAGCGGAAACAACAAGAGATGGCGCAGAATGCCGGTGGACTGGCATTGGCCGCGGCTGGCGCGGGTGGCGGAATGCCGTTTGCGCCGATGGCCGGTGTGCAGGGGGCGGTTGGTGCACAGGAGGCCGGTGGCGTGCAGATGACCACAGGTATACAGGAAACCGGGGTGCAGACGGCGGGGCAGATGCCGGTCATGGCGCCGCCGGCGCCCCAGCCGAACAGCCCCAACGGGCCGTTCCGAAATGATGGGCAGATTGTTTCTTACCGGGTGATGCCGGGTATGGTGCCGTCGCCGTATGGTGACCCGGGTGCCGGTACAATGGGTGCGGGCCCTGCGCCGGTGGCGGGGGGACAGGGGTATGCGCCGTATTATGGCGGTGCTGTGCCGACAGGCACCAACAACGCGTACTATGGCGGGCCGGTGCTGCCGTCGGTTCCCAATTATGGGGTGCCGGGATATGGGGTTGGTACGCCGGCGTATGGGCAGGCGTACCCCGGGATGTATGGTGGTGCGCCGTATTATGTGCCGGTGTATTCTTACCCGGTGCCGATGCCAGCGCCGGTGCCGGTGGCGCCGCAAAAACCGGCGACAGCGGGGAAAATTTGTTTTGGGAACGCGGGGATGATAACCTTTTTGTCCTTGGCGGGGACGCTGTCGTTGCTGACCCTGCTGGCGATTATTGTGCTGCCGGCGTTGACGAGTGTGCTGCAGTATCTGTTGTATTGATGTGTGCTATGCAAGAGCGCGGAAAGCCGTGCCAGAAGTGGTGTGGTGTGAGAGGCGCCCAATGTTTTGCAATAAAAAGAGAAATTACGGAGAGGAATATTTTTGAATGCTGTACAGTGAGTTGAATGTGCCGGGAGAGATTCGCCGGGCTGTGGAACGGATGGGGTTTGAGGAGCTGACCGAGATACAGGAGAAGGCTATTCCGCCGATGATGGCGGGAAAGGACGTGATAGCAAAGGCGCCGACCGGGACGGGGAAAACCTGTGCGTTTGGTATACCGCTGCTGGTGGATTTGAACCGGCAGGCCCAAAAGGCGCAGGCGCTGATACTGGCGCCGACGCGGGAGCTGGCCCAGCAGATTACCGAGGATTTAGAGGACTTGGCAAAGTATTTGCCGGAAGTACACGTGGCGTGCCTATATGGCGGGCAGGCCATTACCAAACAGTTTGACCAGCTGAAGAAGGGGCCGCAGATTATTGTGGCGACCCCGGGACGATTGATGGACCATATGCAGCGGCGCACGGTGAACCTGACCGCGGTAACGCGGGTGGTGCTGGATGAAGCGGACGAAATGCTGGACATGGGGTTCTATAAAGACGTGCGCAAGATTTTGGATTCACTGAAAAACAAAAAGCAGCTGGGGATGTTTTCGGCGACCATTAGCCGCGAGGTGATGGATATTGGCTGGCTGTACCAGCGCGACCCGGTGGAGATTACCGTGCAGCCGGTGGAACAGTCTATGCCAAAGATACGGCAGTATTCCCTGCTGACCACCGGACGCGACAAGCTGGCGGATTTGGCGGAGATTATTGTGGCGGGCGGGTATGAGCGGGTGATGGTGTTCTGTAACACCAAGTATACGACCGGTATGCTGTCGAACCAGCTGGCGCGGCTGCATTTTAACGTGGACTGCCTGCATGGGGACCTTTCCCAGGCGGAGCGCAACAAGATAATGGGAGATTTTAAGGCGGGAAAGCTGCGGGTGCTGGTGTCTACCGACGTGGCGGCGCGCGGCATTGACGTGGAGGATGTGGACGCGGTGGTGAACTATGACCTGCCGGCGTCGAACGAGTATTATACCCACCGGATTGGGCGGACCGGCCGCGCAAAAAAAGAAGGGGTGGCGTATATTTTGTATATGCCGGACGAGGCGAAGCGACTGAAGGAGATGGTGCGGCTGACCCGCAACACAGTGGTGCCGGTGCGCTTTGACGCGCAGCATAAGCTGGTGGAGGAAATGACGGAAGAGTAAGGGGTTTGGCGTAAAAGTGTGCTGGAGCGTGATGATTCTGCGGATGGGATGAAGGAGAAACCAATGGCGGAAGAAAAAGTGCCGGTGATAAAAGAGGGAACGGCGCAGGAAGAAATGTGGCCGGCGGAGGCGGAAAAGGCCAAGGAAGCCGGTGGAGCGCGAAGAGCCGAAACGGCGCAGGTGGCGGAAGAGGGCGAGATGACCGCCGGGGGCGGGGTGGCGAAAAAGCTGGAAGAGGCTGGAGCGGCGGAGGGCGAGATGCCTGCCGGGGCCGAGACGACTGCCGGGGCCGAGAGGGCTGCCGGGGGCGAGAGAGCTGTGGATAGCCCGCTGTATATGCCGCACATGCTGCCGCCGGGAGTGGAGCTGCCGGCAATACAAGTTGTGGCCAAAATGCCGGGGGAAACATATAGTCCGGCGGGGCAAGGGTATGTTCCGATGGGACACCCAGTGCCGCCTGCGGGCGCTGGGCTGCCAGGCTGGCCGCAGCCGGGGGATGCTTACCCGCTGCAGCAGGGGCAGCCGGTGATGGGGTACCGGTACCCACAACCGGAGCAGCCGGTAACGGGATATGGCGGGATGAATGGAGCCGTGGGCAGCTACCCGGCGATGGGCGCGCCGATGGCATATCCGGCGGCATATAGTGCCTACCAAAAGCCGGCGGATGTTCTGAGAAATCCGGGGGACAAGAAAAGAGGGACCCGCAGGCAGGTGGCGGCCGGCGTGGTGTTTTTGATTGTTGGCGGGCTGGGCGCGGTGGCGTTTCTGGCATTCTTTGGCATTGCATTGTGGCAGGTGCTGAGCGAAGAAAGAATGAGCAGCGCCGAGGTGCTGTTGCCATTTTTTCTGTGTGTGGTGTATTTTGCGCTGCCGATGGTGGCGGGCATGCGCTGCATTCGGGGAAAAGGAAAGGTGTGGGCGCTAGCGGCGCTGGTGCCGATATTGCTGGCGCTGGCCGGGGTGGTGTTCCTGACTGTTAGCGAGGGGCCGGATTGGGGCGCCTATATAGTGTTGATGCTGGTGGGGGTTCCGTTTGCGGGGGTAGTGGCCGGAACGCTGCTGCGGTGGATCCCGGAACGCAAGCCGCCGGCGGGATTGTAAGCCAAATAAAAACAGATAAAATAAGCCGCCGTTCCTCTATGCGAGGGACGGCGGCTGTATAGTTTATGGGGTGGCCCTGGTGTTTTTGGAAAAAAGTGCCGAGGACTTGTATTGGAAAAGCCAAAATTAGATTTCAGTGAGCTTTACATCCACCACCATTTTACGGCTGGCGGCGGCAAAAGCAAAGCTTTCCCGGATGCGGTCCCGCACCAGGCGGCCGTCATCCAGCGAGTTTACCGAAAGCAGCATGGCGTACTGGTTGTGCGAATAACGCGCGATGGCGTCGGCCTTACGCAGGTTGTGCATGGCGACCACCTTGAACTCGGCCATGGCACGGGTGAGGTCGTACTGGGTGGCGGCCACGCCCTTTGCCGAAGTGAGGGTGAACAACGCCAGCACCAGCACCTGGTTGTTGCGCTCGGCGGCGCGCTTTAGGAAAGCGTACATGTGTTTTAACGTGCTGTAGCTGCAGAAATAGGCCCCGCGCTGCGGCCGGGCGGCTTGCTCGGCACCGGTGAGCTCGGTTTTGATGACGATGATGTCCTGCTCGGTTTTATTTATGCGCTCGCTGGCGGCGTTGTAGGTGCGCTGCGCCTCCATGGGCGGTTCCGCGCCCAGCGCGTCGTTGTACTGCTGGGCAATTTTGGAATAGGTGGTGACGATGACGCGGTACATGCGCAGCGCGTCCATGGCGCGGAACAGGTACACCGTGGTTTTCTCGTCCAGCGGTTCGTATTTAATGGCGGTGTTGGCGACGTCCAGCAGCTCCTTGTACAGGCGCTTTTGCCACAACATCTCGCACAGGTCGTGCACACACTCGAAATAGCGGCGCTTGTAGTCCAGCGTGAGAGGGACCGCCCACAGTTCCTGATCTAGCTGGGGCAGGAAATCGCCCTTATAGGCGGTGACCGCGTCGCGGAACATCTGCATTTTTTGGTCCGGGCTGCCGGTGCCTGCTTTGGCCTCTTCGCACAGGTCTGCAAAGCGGTCCACATCCAGGTCCAGCTTCACGGCGGGGTCGAAACGATAGCCGCCGGTGGAATAGATGATTGGACTGTCGGTAAAGCTTTCGCCGCCGCACAGTTCTTTTCGCAGGCTGTATACCGCGTTTTTCAAAACGTTGGCCGGGTCGGTGAGCATATCATCGGCCCACAGCATGGAAATGAGCTTGCGGTTGGTGACAAACTTTTCCCTGTGCAGGATCAAATAACAAAATAACTGCCATGGTTTTGTCAATTTCTGTGCGTTATCAACCACAAGATCCCCATTTACCCAAACAGAAAAACTGCCAAGCATTTCTACCTTAATGCTTTCGACCTGCACAGTCCAATCCCCCTGTCACTCACAAATTTGCCATACTGGCAACCATCACACCAGTATCCATTATAGCCTATCGCCTGGCAAAGTGCAACAAAAAAGCTGCTTTCTGCTGCCGAATGTTCGACGGCATGCGAAAGCAGCAACAGGGCTTGCAGTTTTTAAAAAGAAAGCGAGTGGCAGAGGCGGATTAGGCGATGCTTTCGGCTACGGCACGCATTTGGGTGGCGTCTATGCCGGCGGTGACCACCACCGCATAGCTGAAGGAATCGTCCGCCCAGACAGCCATATTCAGCTTTTGCGCCGAGATGCCGGCGTAGCTGCGGGTAATGCCGTCCACCGTTTCGGTGACGGTATAGGCGTAGTCTGTGCTGATGCCGCTGAGGTCATCACTGCCGGGCGCCATGCGGAACACAACCGATTCGCTGGGGGAGGAGAACACGATTTCCAACATGGTGCCGTCCACCACGCGGTAGTTTGTTACGTGATAGTCCGGCGGGACAACCGAGGGCCACACCGGCGTGAAGCCCAGGACATCGGCGGCTTCCTGCAGGGTGGAGTATTCGGCGACGGTGCGCTCCACCGTAGAAGTGGTAGCGGCAGGGGCCGAAACCGGCGCGGCGCCATCCACCAGCATGGGCACGAACAGAACGGTTAATACCGCGAGCAGCAGGCACCCGATGAGCAGCAAGGGGGCCATTTTATGTACCCGGCGCTGCTGGCGAACTTTTACGGCGGCCATCTGCACGGTGTGCATTTGGCCGGTGGAGGAAACGGATGTGCCGGATTTGGTGACATCACCCGAATGATACACTGTTTTCTGCAAGGTTTTCCCTACTTTCATTGGTGTGGGCCGCAAGCAGCCACGTTGAATGTTTTAGTAGTGTGCCGCTTATGGTAGCACTTAATTATGAACAAACTGTTAATAAAAAGAAGTTTCTGGTTTTTGCACAAATTATTACAAAATTTTTATCAGGTTTGACGTTTTTACAGAAAGGGCGAAAAAAATGGGTGAGGACGCAAAGATAAAAATCATGATGTAACGAAATATTATTTAGAATGTATGAACTGGAGATGGAGAGGACGGCAGCTGGGCAAAAGGATGAAAAAGTTACAAAACTTTTAAGAATGAAGAGGAGGCAAGACAACAAAAAAGAATGAGTTCATAAATTGTTCATATTATCACAGGGCGGTAAAAAGCCGGTGAAAGAGCGGGTTTGCACGGGGTGGGGGAGGGTGGGAAGATGGTTTTTACGGGGAGGCACGGGGTAGAATGAGATTTTGGGATAGTTACACAGAGAGGTGCAGCGCAACAATCGCCCGGCGGGGGGCCAGGCGATTGTTGGGAATGCTGCAGCATATTATATAGGTAAAAGGAGTATATGCTTGTACAAATAAGGTGTTGCCGTGCGGCAGCACTTTTAGGCAGCGGTGGCCGCCTGGCCGCCCTCGATAAGGCTTTGGGCGGCCTGCAGGGCGTCATTGATGGGGATGGCGAAACCCAGGCCCTCGGCACCGTCGCCGCCGGATTTGGCGTTTACCAGGCCGATGAGCTGGCCGGTGGCGTTGAACAGGCCGCCGCCGGAGTTACCGGGGCTGACGGCTGCGCTCATCTGCAGCAGGTGCATGGGGGCGCCGCCGATGTTGATTTCACGGTCCAGCCCGGAAATGATGCCGTCGGTGACGGTGCCGCCGAGCTTGCCCAGCGGGTTGCCGATCGCGAGGCAGAAATCCCCGACCTGTAGGGAGGAGGAGTCCCCAATGACGGCCGGGGTAAGGCCGGTGGCCGCGATTTGGATGACAGCAACATCGGTGGAAGGGTCGCGCCCGATGAGGGTGGCGGCGTGTTCAGAACCGTCGGCCAGTGTGACCGAGATGTTCCGGGCACCCTCTACCACATGGTTGTTGGTAAGGATGGTACCGTCGTCGCTGAGGATGACGCCGCTGCCGGCGCCGGAGGCAACATGGGTGCCGCCAAAGTAGTCCATGACGGTGTTTTCCGTAGTGATGGAAACGACCGACTGCATTGCCTGGGCCGCTACTTCAGCAATGGGGGCGCCGGTGGATGCTATGGATGGGGTGGTGACGCCGGTTTCTGAGGGGGCCTTATAGACGACGGTGGAGCTTTGCTGGGGTGCCGCCACAGAGGCGGGCTGTGCAAAATAGGAAAGGGCAGCGGCGCCCCCGCCAAACCCGGCAAACCCGCAAGCGACCACCAACGCGAGGCCGGCCAGGAAGCGGCGGCCTTTTTTTGCGCCGGAAGCTTTTACCGGGGTGGGTGGTGTGGCAGCCGGCGCGAGGTAGGTGCCGTATGCTCCGGTGGTGGGGTAGCGGGTGCTTTGCCCGGCGGTGTAGGGGGCGGTGCTTTGCCGGGGGTATCCGCCGGGGGTGCCGCTGACAGGTGTGGCAGTGGGCGGGGAATGGGGGTAAGCTGGTTGCTGTGGCTGCCCGCCGGATGGATTGGTGGAATATGGGTTGGTAGGATAAGTATAGTTCATTTTCGTCTCCCTTAGGCAGTCGCGAAGGGCAGCGATTGCTTTTGAATTTTGATAGCGTGCAGGATCCCTGTTCATACGATGAGGGATTCTGTGTGGATGAAAAGGGCTGATACAAGTCCTTTTGTATTAGTTTAAGAGCAGAATGTGAAAGATTTGGAGCGTAAATGTGAAAACAATATGGATATACAGCACAATGAGAAAATATTTGACAAAAAAATTACCGATGTGCAGATGTGGCGGGCGCCTTGTTTCACCGGCGGGGTTGTGCTATACTTTTTTGTGCGGTAAAGCCGCGAAAGATGGCCGTGTAAAGGGGTGTGCAGCGCATGGGAGAACTGGAAGACGCCAGGCGGGAGATTGACGAAATTGACCGCGAGATGGCGGAGCTGTTTGAAGCGCGCATGCGCGCGGTGCAGGCGGTGGCGCTGTATAAGGCGCAGACCGGTACGGCGATTACCGATACTGGCCGGGAGGCCGAGGTGCTGCGCAGGGCCGGGGGGTACCTGCAGGATGCGGCGCTGGGGCAGTATTATGATGATTTTTTGCGGCAGGTGATGCGCCTGTCGCGCGAGTATCAGGCGCAGATACTGGGGCGTGGAAGCGTTGCGTACCAGGGCGCCGAGGGTGGGTTTGGGTATTTGGCCGCGGGGAAACTGTTCCCGCATGCACAGAAGCTGGCGAAAGCGACCTTTGCCGATGTGTTTGACGCGGTGGAGGCCGGCGAGGCGGCGTTTGGTGTGGTGCCGTTTGAAAACTCCGCAACCGGGGATGTTTCCGGGGTGCTGGATCTATGCTATGCGCACAGCTGCCATGTGACGGCGATGTTTGATTTACCGGTGAAACAGAACCTGCTGGGGTTGGCCGGGGCGGCGCTGGGCGACATAAAGACCGTGTACAGCCACGAACAGGCGCTGGAGCAATCCAAGCGGTTTTTGTCCGCGCTGCGGGTGCGGCTGGTGCCGAGCGAGAACACCGCGGTAGCGGCGAAATATGTGGCGGAAGCAGGGGACAAAACCCTGGCGGCGGTGGGCAGCGAGGAAGCCGGCGCGATGTATGGGCTGGTGCCGCTGGCCGAGGATATTAGCAATACGGCGGGGAATGCGACAAGGTTTATTGTGATTTCGAAGTATCCGGCGCTGTCCGGCGACCGGTTTTCGTTGCTGGTGACGGTGGAGAACGGCGTGGGGCGCCTGGCGAAGATTATTGGGATTATTGCGCAGGAAGGTTTTGATATGGAGAACATCAAAAGCCGGCCGCTGCCGCAGCGTCCATGGGAATATTATTTTTATATGGAGTTGGTGGGGGAGGCGCACGGCGAGGCGGCACAGAAGTTGCTGGCGAAGATGGAGAAGGCGAGCCTGTCTGTGCGGCTGCTGGGCGTGTACGGCCGCTGAGGGCGCGGGTGCTTGGCTCTGGGTGCGGGCGCTGGCTGATGGTGAAGATGGCCGAAGGCCGGGCGGCGGGACGCCGCCACCTGGCGCAGGGGCGGCCGGGTGTGCGTGGTAGTGAAGAGCGGATAAGATGATGGTTTTGCGCGGGGCAAGAGAGTGTGGCCCCTGCGGCAGGCCCTGGCCAAAGCGGCGCTTTGGCCAGGGGGCATTCGGCCGGGGGTGCGGTGGGCAAAGGCCAAAGAGGTGGGGCCGAAAGCTGTAGATGGAACCGAGTGGGAAGAAAAAGCAACCAAGGGAAAATGGGTGTTTAGACCCAATAGAGGTATAATAAAGAATAAATATTGCCAATGCGGCAGAAGTTTGCCGGACAGAAAAGAAGCAGGAGCAGCGAATGAAACTGACCATGCACTTAGGAAAGCGCAGCTATGATATTGTTTTGAAAAATGGCGCGCTGAAAAAAGCGAATCAGCTGGCAAACCTGTCGCGCAAGGTGATGATAGTAAGCGACGACGGGGTGCCGGATGCGTATGTGAAGACCCTGCTGGCGCAGTGCGAGGCGGGGTTTGTGCATGTGGTGCCACAGGGCGAAGCCAGCAAGAGCGTGGAGTGCTGGCAGGGAATTTTAGCGCATATGCTGGAAGAAGGATTTGGCCGCAGCGATGCCGTTGCCGCGGTGGGCGGCGGTGTGGTGGGGGATCTGGCCGGGTTTGCGGCGGCCAGCTATATGCGGGGAATTTCATTCTTCCAGTTTCCCACCACAACCCTGGCGCAGGTGGATTCCTCCATTGGCGGGAAGGTGGCCATAGACCTGGCGGGAACCAAAAATATTGTGGGGGCATTTTGGCAGCCGGAGCTGGTGGTGATAGACCCGAAAACGCTGGATACACTGCCGCCGCGGCAGTTTGCGAACGGGTTGGCAGAGGCGCTGAAGACCGGGCTGGTGGCCTGCGGTGATCTGTTTGATATTATGGAGAAGGAAGAAATAGGGCCGAACCTGGAGCGTATTTTGTATATGTCCTTGCGGACGAAAAAAAGTATTGTAGAGCGGGACGAGACCGAGCAAAATGAGCGGATGCTGCTGAATTTTGGGCATACGATTGGGCATGGGATAGAGGCGGCGGGCGGGCTGTCCGGTTTGCTGCACGGGGAATGTATTGCGATGGGAATGCTGCCGATGATAGAAAGCAAAACGCTGGCAAGGCGAACCCGCGCGGTGATGAAAAAGCTGGGGTTGCCGCTGCGGTATTCTTATAATAAGGAAGACGTGCTGCGGTATATCCAAAGCGACAAGAAGCGCAGCGACGATACCTATACGATTGTGCGGGTGAAAGTGCCGGGGCAAGGGTATCTGGAAAAGGTGGGTTTCGAGGAGATTCGCTTGCTGGTGAAGGGGGATGCCGGATGAAAAACAGCTTTGGCAGCGCTATTTCCGTGACCCTGTTTGGGGAAAGCCATGGGCCTGCGGTGGGCGCGGTGCTGGACGGGATTGCCCCGGGGGTGCCGGTGGAGGAGGAAGGGTTGGCGCGAGAGATGCAAAAGCGCCGCGCGGTGGGCGAACTGGCCACGCCGCGCAAGGAAGAGGATGCGGTGCAGATTTTATCCGGGGTGTACAATGGGTATACCACCGGGACCCCCATTTGCCTGGTGGTTCAAAACCAAAATGTGCGCAGTGGCGATTATGCAGAACAGCCGCTGCGGCCGGGGCATGCCGACTATACCGGGCATGTGAAGTATTTGGGGTATGAGGATGCCCGTGGCGGCGGGCATTTTTCCGGCCGTGTGACGGCGCCGTTGGTGGCGGCGGGGGCAATTTGCCGTACAGTACTGGCGCAGCAGGGAGTGTTGATAGGCACACATATAGAGGCGTGCGCGGGGATTGCGGATGCGGCGTTGCCGACAGAGGGAGCGGCGCTGAAAGAGGCGCTGCAGGCGCTGAATGACAAGATGTTTGCGGTGCAGGATGAAGCTGCGGGCGAAAAAATGCGCAGAGCCATTCTGGCGGCGAAAGAAGCCGGGGACAGCGTGGGCGGCGTGCTGGAGACAGCGGTGATGGGCCTGCCGGCCGGCTGGGGTGAGCCGTTTTTTGGGTCGGTAGAGAGTGTGCTGTCGGCATTGCTGTTTAGCGTTCCGGCGGTAAAAGGGGTGGAGTTTGGCCTGGGGTTCGGGTTTGCAGAAAGGCGCGGCAGCGAGGTAAATGATCCCTTTGTGCTGGAGGATGGCCGGGTGAAAACCGTGACCAACAACAACGGTGGTGTGAACGGCGGAATAACCAACGGGATGCCGTTGGTGGTGCGGTGTGTGGTGAAGCCCACCCCCAGCATAGCGCAGCCGCAGAACACGGTGGATTTGGCAACGGGAGAAGCGGTGACGCTGGCGATAACCGGCCGGCATGACCCGTGTATATTGCCGCGGGCCCGCGCGGTGGTGGATGCGATGGTGGCGATAGGTTTGCTGGATCTGCTGACGCAGAGGCAGGGAACACTGGGGCAGCGGATAGAGAAAGAGTGAAGTGGAGTATGTTTGGGTAAAAGACAGCTCCGGTGATTTTTTGGGAGCAGGCTGCACGGCCGCAGGCCGACCGCGCGCAGCGCGGGCCCCAGCGGGGCGCAGCACCGACGGGCCTGTGCCAAAGGGGCTTTGGCACAGGGGCCTGCGGCCGGGTGAGGGGCAGAAGTGGTGTTCGTGCCGGGGAAATGGCTGCGATTTTGGGGCCGAGATGCGCGGGACGGAGACGGATAGGCGAAGTGGTGCTGGTTTGTCCGGGCGTTTGAGGCCGGCGGATAAGAAGCAGGTTTAATAGGTAAGAAGAGAGGAACTATACGTATGATTATTTCTACCAAGCGCGGCACACCGGCCGTGGAAGTAAAAAAAATTGTAGGGATGCTGGAGGCGCAAGGGGTGCAGGTGCACCTGATCCAGGGGACTGACTATAACGTTTTTGGTCTGGTGGGGGACACCACCAAAATAAATGAATTTCAGATACGCGCGAACCCATGGGTAGAGGAAGTGACCCGTGTGGCAGCGCCGTATAAGCTGGCGAACCGCGTGTTTCACGAGGCGGACACGGTAGTGGATGTGGCCGGCGTTAAGGTGGGCGGCAGCGAGCCGGTAGTGGTAATTGGCGGACCGTGCGCGGTGGAGGACAAGGATATGGCGGTGCGCCTGGCGAAAGAATGTAAGGCGGCCGGCGCGGTGCTATTTCGCGGTGGGGCGTATAAACCAAGGACCTCTCCGTATGCGTTCCAGGGGCTGGAAACCGAGGGGATATTGGATTTGGTGGCGGCGCGGGAAGCAACCGGGCTGCCGATTGTGAGTGAGCTGATGGGCGAAGACAGGGTGGAAGAATTTGAAACCTATGTGGATTTGGTGCAGATTGGTGCGCGAAACATGCAGAATTTCAATCTGCTGAAGGCTGTGGGCAAGATGAAAAAACCGGTCCTGCTGAAACGCGGGTTGGCCAACACCATTGAAGAGTGGATCATGAGTGCGGAGTATATTTTGGCCGAGGGAAACCCGAATGTGATTTTCTGTGAGCGCGGGGTGCGAACGTTTGAAAAATATACCCGAAATACACTGGATTTGAGCGTGGTGCCGATATTAAAACAAAAGACACACCTGCCGATAATTATTGACCCCAGCCATGCGACCGGGGACTGGCGGCTGGTGGAAAGCATTTCGCTGGCGGCGGTGGCGGCGGGCGCGGACGGGCTGATGCTGGAAGTGCACGACCATCCGGAGGCGGCGGTGAGTGATGGCGCGCAGAGCCTGAAGCCGGAAAAATTTGTAAAATTGGTGGAAAAATGCCGGGGAGTGGCCCGCGCGATTGGAAGAGAGATGTGAGGCATGACCGTACAGATACTTCCGGGGAAACCCGCCGGCGTGATGCGGGTGCCGCCCAGTAAAAGTATGGCGCACCGGCTGCTGGTTTGTGCTGCCTTGGCGCGGGGAGCGTCCCGGGTGGAAAATGTGGCGCTGTCGGCGGATATTATGGCCACCATGGGCGCCATGCGCGCGCTGGGCGCGGGGATGCAGTACAGTGGCGGCAATGTGGCGGTGGACGGCGCGGCAGACACATTTTTGGGTGAGGGATCCGGCAGGGCGGCGGACCGGGCCAAAGAACAGAGTTTTGGCAAGATTACAGCGCCGGTGGATTGCGGCGAAAGCGGCAGCACCTTGCGGTTTTTAATTCCGCTATTTTCGCTGGCGGACGGGCCGGTTACCTTTACGGGTGCGGCGCGGCTGTTCCAGCGGCCGCTGACCGTATATGAGGAAATGTTCCGGGAGCAGGGGCTGGTTTTTGCGCCGGGAAGCGAAAGCCTGACGATACAGGGGCCGCTGCGCAGTGGGCGGTATGCGCTGGCGGGGAATGTTTCCAGCCAGTTTATTTCGGGACTGTTGTTTGCGCTGCCGCTGCTGGCGGGGGATAGCGTGATACAGGTGGCGCCGCCGTTTGAGAGCCGCAGTTATGTGGAGCTGACCCGGACGGCACAGGCGATGTTTGGTGTTGAAAGCCGGTGGCAGGATGAAAACACCTTGGTGGTGCCGGGTGGACAGCGATACCGTCCGCGGCAGGTTGTTGTGGAGGGAGACTGGTCCCAGGCGGCGGTGCCTGCGGTGATTGGCGCAGTATGCGGCGGTGTATCTGTTTCGGGACTTTCGCAAGAATCGATGCAAGGGGATAAGGTTATTTTGCAAATATTGCAGCGATGCGGTGCCGAGGTTGGTTGGCGGGAAGGGTTGCTGACGGTGGCGCCAGGGAAGGCAGGGCTGGCCGCGGCGGGTGAAGTGAGCCTGGCGGACTGCCCTGACTTAGGGCCTGTGCTGTGTGCGTTGGCGTTGTTTTGCCCCGGCGCCACAAAATTTGTGGACGCGGGACGGCTGCGTATAAAGGAGAGCGATAGGATTTTCTCGGTAGAGAGTGAATTGAAAAAGCTGGGCGGGCGCCTGTCGTCAGGCGCGGACAGTATTGTGGTAGAGGGCGGCGGTGCGCTGCTGCCGAACAAAACCACTATATCGCACAATGACCACCGGGTGGTGATGGCGATAGCGGTGGCGGCGGTGTGCGCGGGGGTGCCGGTAACCATAGAGGGAGCCGAGGCGATTCAAAAAAGCTGGCCAAGTTTTTTTGAGGATTTGGCGGAGATAGGCATTCACAGCGAAAAAGAAAGCGAGGCGCGGGGCGGATGACCACAAGGGACCAACTGCTGATAGTGGGCCTGGGGCTGATGGGCGGCAGTTATGCGGCTGGCCTGTCGCGCCGGGGATACATGGTGAGCGCCATAGACCGGGACGAGACGGTGCTGCAGTATGCGCTGGGGCGCGGGTGGATTGCGCTGGGCGCCGTGGACGGCGAGCCTGCGGAAGAACTGTTAAAAGCGGCAGATTATGTTATAATGGCGCTGTATCCGGGCGATATATTGCCGTGGCTGCAAAAAAACAAACAGTTCCTGAAGCCGGGAGCGATGCTGACCGACCTGGCCGGCGTGAAGGGATGTTTTGTGCCGGAGGCACAGGAGCTGCTGGGGAGTGGGCACGAGTTTATACCCAGCCACCCGATGGCGGGCCGGGAAAAAAGCGGCATAGAAAATGCGGATGATGCGATATTTACGGGGGCCAATTTTTTGATTACCCCGACCGAGCACAACACCGGAGCGGGCGTTGCGTTCGCGCGGGAGCTGGCGGAAACGCTGGGATTTGCGCGTATCACCGAGCTATCGGTGGAGGAGCACGACCGGATGATTGGGTATGTGAGCCAGCTGACCCATGCTATTGCGGTGAGCCTGATGAATGCGAACGACGACCCGCTGTTGCCAAAGGTGACCGGGGATAGCTTCCGGGATTTGACGCGAATTGCAGACATAAACGAGGTATTGTGGAGCGAGCTGTTTTTGGCAAACGCGCCGGCGCTGACAAACGAGATAGAAGAGTTTGTGACCTGTTTGGAGCAGTTAAAGCAAAAATTGAACTATGGTGACAAAGAAGGTTTGCAAGAGATGTTTAAAATGTCGACAATGCGCCGGCGGGAGTTCGACGCGGAATAATTTTGGGGATGGGCGATATGAGTAAAAACATAGTGAAGAACAATGTGCGCAAGATGGTGACGACGGCGCTGCTGATGGCGGTGGGGGTGGTGCTGCCGGTTTCGCTGCACATGGTGCCGAGCGCGGGCAGCGTGCTGCTGCCGATGCATATTCCGGTGCTGCTGTGCGGGCTGCTGTGCGGGCCGCTGTGGGGGCTGGCCTGTGGGCTGCTGACGCCGGTGCTGTCCTGCCTGTTTACCGGGATGCCGCCGCTGGCGTACCTGCCGGGAATGGTGTGCGAGCTGGCTGTGTATGGCCTGGCGGGAGGGCTGCTGATGCGATATGTAAACACACACAGCCGGGTGGCGGATATTTATATTTCGTTGCTGGGGGCGATGCTGGCCGGGCGGGTGGTGTTTGGCGTTTTAAACGCAGTAATATTTGTGGCGGGGGCGTATTCCCTACAGGTGTGGGTGGTGGCGGCGTTTGTTACGGCGCTGCCGGGTATTGTGATTCAGCTGGTGCTGCTGCCGGCGATAGTGCTGGCGCTGCAAAAGGCAAAACTGGCGGACACCAAAGAAGGATAGAAGTGTCCTGGCGCTGGCGCTGAGACAAAAAAGAACCCCGGGTGTGGGCAGTGCGGTGCGAATGCCGCAGCTGCCGGACCTGGGGTGGTTTTTTTATTGCCCGACGAAGCGAGTGCCACGCGAATGCTTGCATTCTCATGGCAGAGTAAGGAGGGCGACAACGGGTATAATACCCCGCGGTCTTCGCCCAAGAGATTAAAGGGATGGCGGCCTACGGGCTGCCGCGGGAAACGCGCGAAGCGCGAGGCCGGG
>JAVBPZ010000007.1:0-136237 GCA_031549285.1 Oscillospiraceae bacterium
ATTACCGGCAGCGCGGTGAACCCCACCACCGGCTTTTCCAGTGTGGTGACGGTACAGCCTATGGCCACCGCTACCGCAGGCTTTGACATCGGCCTGAAGGCGATGGGCGAAATTACCATAGAGTACCGGCTGAACACCGCCGCAGGCGCCAAGGTAGGCGAAGATGTGGTGAGCGGGTACTATGCCCTGAACACCGCCATGAGCCTGACGCCGGGAACCACGCTGGGCACGGCGATACCCGCCGGGTATGAGGGCAAAGACCCGCTGGTGACCGTCACCAGCGAGTGCACGCTGCGCTGGAGCGAGACCGGGCTGAAACAGACGGTGGTGTTCCTGGTGCGCAGTGTGGCGCGTATGCTGACGCTGGACGGCAACGGCAGCACCGACACCCCCATGGCGGATGTGAGCATCCGCGAAGGCGAGACGGTGACGCTGCCCGCGAACACCTACACACTGGCGAACAGTGTGTTCCTGGGCTGGGACGAGGACGCAGCGGCCGAAACGCCGACCTATACCGATGAAGACAGCTTCACCCTGCAGGTGAACGCGGACGCGACCTTGTATGCCATTTGGGGCCCGGCCAGCTGTACCGTTACCTTCGACACACAGGGCGGCACCCCGGTACCGGCGGAGCAGAACCTGCTGCCAGGTACGCTGGTGGTAAAACCCGCGACCGACCCGGCCAAGACAGGGTATTCCTTTAAAGGCTGGTACACCGCGGCCACCGGGGGCAATGCGTGGGATTTCGCACAGGACACTGCCCCGATTGGCGGCACCACCCTGTATGCACAGTATCTGCCGGTTGCCTACAAGCTGACCTTTGACTACAACGGCGCCGGGCAAAATGCGGTACAGACAAAATATTATCAAGACTCTATTGCGAAACCCACCGACCCCACCCGCACCGGATACGCTTTTGGCGGCTGGTTTGACGAGCAGGGCAATGCGTGGAACTTTGCCACCGGTACCATGCCGGCGCGCAACCTGACGCTGAAAGCCAAGTGGACGCTGAACAGCCACGTGGTAACCTATGTAAGCGAGGGCGCCACACTGGACACCAAAACCGTGAACTACGGCGCCTTGGTGCCCAGCTTTACCCCCAGCCGTGATGGCTATACCTTCCAGCATTGGGTGCTGCAGGGGACCGCCGGCGCGGTGAATTTCGCCACCTATACCATGCCGAACAATGACATCACCCTGGTGGCGGTGTGGCGGGAAATTCCGGCGTCTGTGCCGGTCTCCAGCAGTGCGGCCAGTTCTTCCAGCGGCACCTCCCGCAGTGTTTCCTCCAGCAGTTTGGCCAGTTCCTCTGTGGCCAGCGTGCCGGTGGTGACCTCTACGGAAAGCGTGCCCCCGGCGCCGACCTCGGCGGCTAGCGCGCCGCAGCCAACCAGCGGGGTGATCCTTTCGCCGACGCTGAGCGAAGCGTTCAGCAACCAGAGCGGTAACCCCCTCACCGATATCTTTAACGGCCGGGTACCTACCGGCGGCCTGGACGTGGTTTCTGCCTGGAGCTTTGTCAGCCTGCTGCTGGGTGTGCTGGGTTTCTTCCTCAGCGTGCTGTTGCTGGTTACCGGCCTGGCAAAAAAGCGCCGTGGTGACGACGAACAGGATAGCCTGTACGCACAAGCAACCGGAGACAATGACACAGCAGGCACCGACACTGGTGCTACTCAAAAGCGCCGTCCGCTGGCGCTGTGGTTGCTGAGCATATTTGCGGGCCTGCTGCCCGGCGCATTGTTCCTGCTGCTGGATGACATTTCGCAGCCGATGGTGTGGTTCAACCGCTGGACGCTGCTGATTGCCGCGGTGTTCGCAGGCTTCGCCGTCTTGGTGGCCATTTACCTGGCGGTCAAAAAACGCTGGGGCGCCAAAGAGGCAGAAGACGCGGAAGGAATGACCTGAACAATTGCTGCGAAATGCTTCGAAAAGCATCTCAAGTAAAATACTGTTACTATACACAGCAGGGCCAGTACCAGACAAGGTACTGGCCCTGTGATATGGCGAAACAAAAACCACCCGTTAAATCGAACGATTTAACGGGTGGTTTTTGTTGGTGGAGACGAGGGGGATCGAACCCCTTACCTCTTGACTGCCAGTCAAGCGCTCTCCCAGGTGAGCTACGCCCCCATGGTGGGTTTCGTGCGAAAACCTCGCTTAGATATAGTACCAAATATACGGGACAATGTCAACAATTTGGGGCGCGAATTTACTGTATGCAAAAGCAGCTGTGGCGCTGGACACTGAAAGTTTATACCCTGGACACAAATGAGAAAAAAGAGGATGGTATAGTAAAAATAATACTGGGAGGTGATGTGATGAACCCGTCGATAGAATGCCTGTATTTGTCGGAGGAGGAAGCCGGGCAGGCCGGAGCATATACTGTTACGGAGTGCATGCAGACAATGGAAGAAGTGCTGCGGCTGGTGGCAGCGGGCGACTATATCATGGGCGGGCCGGGCGGCAACCAGCATGGTATGAAGCTGTATTTCCCAAAGGAAAGCCGGTTTGCGGGAATGCCGCTGGCAGGCGCGGACAAGCGGTTTATGGCCTTGGCGGCATATGTGGGGGGACGGTTTGGGGTGTGCGGTATAAAATGGTATGGGTCCAACCCGGCGAACCGGGAAAAGGGGCTGCCGAGAGCGAACCACATGATTGTCCTGAATGACGCGGTCAGTGGGCTGCCGCTGTGCATACTGGCGGGGAACGGCGTGAGTGCGGTGCGTACTGGGGCAATGGCCGGTTTGGGCGCCAAGTATTTGTCACAGCCCAAGGGACAAAGCCTGGCGCTATTGGGAATAGGCGCTATAGGGAAAGTGAGTGGTGAGGCGATTTTGAGCGCCTGTCCCGATGTGCGGCTGGTGAAGCTGTTTAACCGTACCGAAGAAAAAGCCAGGGAGCTGGCCGTGGAATTTGAGCAAAAGTTTAACGTGACGGTGCAGGTGTGCCATGATATCCGGCAGGCGGTGGAGGGGAGCGATATCGTAAATATAGCGCTGTCCGGCCAGGAACTGCCGAAGATAAAATATAAATGGATACAGGACGGTGCGCTGGTGATTGCGGCGTCGGACTGCATGATGGAGAAAAAATGTTATTCGTCTATGAAGATAGTGGCGGACAACTGGAAGATGTTTGTGGAGTATGCCAAGGAGCGCGAACAATGGCCGGGTGACGAAAAAATAAGGGAAGATATGATTCGCCGTGTGGTGCGCATGGTGGAGAAAGGCAAACTGAAGAAAAAGAATATTGTGGAGCTGGGCACAGTGATAGAGGGCGGCAGCGGCGGCAGGAAAAGCCGGAAGGAGAAGATTTTGCTGATTTTGGGCGGAATGGGTGTAGAGGATGTGGCATGGGGATATGTGGTATATAAGAACGCATGGCAGCAAAAACTGGGCACCAAGCTGCCGTTTATGTAAGGAAAGCAGGTTTAGGGAACATGGCAAAATATGCAGTATTTGGAAGTATGATGTTTTGTTTCGGTATCCTTTTCCATTGGAAGAGGATACCGTTTTTTGCGTGTGGGCAGTGCCTGGGCAGCTGTATCGGGGAAATTTCCGGTACGGCGAAGAAGAAAACCGCGCAGAATGCTTTACGGATGGCGCCAGGGTTCGTATAATAATATGGTGTGTAGACAAATTTCGACAATGTGTGATGAGGTGAAGGCATGTTTGCAAAGCTGCACAGCCTTGGGGTGGCGGCGCTGGATGGGTTTGTGGTGACGGCAGAGGTGGATATATCCGGCGGGCTGCCGCAGTTTGCGGTGGTGGGGCTGCCGGACAACGCCGTGAAGGAAGCGACCGATCGGGTGCGCAGCGCGCTGAAAAACCTGGGGTTTGAATACCCAGTGAGCCGGATTACGGTGAATCTGGCGCCGGCCGACATCAAAAAGACCGGCCCGGTGTATGACCTGCCGGTGCTGCTGGGACTGTTGGCGGCCAGTGAGCAGATTGCCCCGCTGCCGGAAGACCATGCCTTTCTTGGTGAATTAAGCCTGGATGGCACAGTACGTCCAGTGAGCGGCGTGCTGCCCATGGCACTGGCGTGCGAGGCACAGGGGATCCGGCATTTATTTGTGCCGGAGCAGAATGCCCTGGAGGCCGCGGTGGTAGAGAAGGTGGCGGTATATCCTGTGCGGGATGCGCGGCAGGTAATAAACCATTTAAAGGGAAAAAGTGAAGTGACGGCAGCGCCCAGAACGCCGATGAACCTGGCGCCGGATGGCGATGTGCCGGATTTTTCCGACGTGCACGGCCAGCCGGAAGCCCGCCGTGCAATGGAGATAGCAGCGGCGGGAATGCACAATATCATACTGGTGGGGCCGCCGGGCGCCGGGAAAAGCATGCTGGCAAAACGCCTGCCGGGTATTCTGCCGCCCTTGACCCATGCCGAGGCGATTGAAGCGAGCAAGATTTACTCGGTGGCGGGCCTGCTGAAAAAGAAACACGGGCAGGTGAGCGCGCTGGTGCAAAGCCGGCCGTTCCGCTCGCCACACCATTCGGTGAGCGCGGCGGGCCTGTCCGGCGGCGGCACCCAGCCGCGGCCCGGGGAAATTAGCCTGGCGCACCAGGGCGTGCTGTTTTTGGATGAACTGCCGGAGTTTCAGCGGGACGCGCTGGAGATATTGCGCCAGCCGATGGAGGACGGGGTGGTGACGGTGAGCCGGGTGGCCGGCAGCGTGACCTATCCCAGCCGGTTCATGCTAGTGGCGGCAATGAACCCCTGTCCCTGCGGGTATTATGGCCACCCCAGCCGGGAGTGCCGGTGCACCGGAAACGCGGTGGAACGGTATATGCAGAAGGTGAGCGGGCCGCTTTTAGACCGGATAGACCTGCACGTGGAGGTGCAGCCGGTGGAGTATGATGCCATCAGCGCGCCGAAGGGCGGCGAAGGCAGCAGTGAAATACGCCGGCGGGTACAAAAGGCGCGGGATTTTCAAGCGGCGCGCAGTGACGGGGAAGAACCGGTGGCAAACGCGGCGCTGGTGGGGGACCACCTGCGGGAGGTGTGCCAGCTGACCGACCGCGCCAAGGAGATGATGCGCACAGCGTTTGAACGGCTGGGGCTGTCTGCGCGGGGGTATGACCGGGTGCTGCGGGTGAGCCGTACCATAGCGGACCTGGCCGGGGCGGAAGTGATAGACACGCCGCATGTGTCCGAGGCGGTGCAGTACCGGAACCTGGACAGGAAGTACTGGTATGCGCGGTAGGTTGTGGCTGGCACGAAATACAAAGGAAGACCAAGAGCCGTTGGAGGGATCTCCAACGGCTCTTGCAGTATTGCGAGGAATGCCTGGGTTCAGGGTTCTGCCGCGGGGTATGAAGCCCATTCATTCATCTAAATATAAATAATACTCTCGGCTGTCAAAGAACCGAATTCCATCAACGTGTGGGGTAATATCATCTCTATCGGAAACAAATCCGAGCTTTTCAAGAACCTTTGCGGAGGCTATATTCTCTTTTGCATGGCCGCCGGCAACTCTTTTTATGCCCAGATTTTTGGCGGCAAAAGCAAGGACGGTACGCATTGCTTCGGTGGTATATCCCTGGTTCCAGTGCGTTTTTTTAATATTATACCCGATTTGGAACAGCTGATAGCTTTCTTCCCAGATGAGCCCGCCGGACCCAAACAGCTCATTGGTTTCTTTTAGAACGAAGCCCCAGATATAGTTGTCATTTAGGGGGAACGCGCCGGTGCTGCTTTGCTTCCACGCAATTTCTTTCAGCCATTCCTTTGTCTCATCCAAAGAATGGTGTGGGAGCCAGCTAACGTATTTTGCAACTTCACTATCGCCGGTCCAGCCATAATAGGCTGTTTCAGCATCGGCAAAGGTGAGCGGCCTAAGGATGAGCCGATTTGTTTCCAGTTCCATCTTTTGCTTTCGCTCCCATACGGCGTCTGTGAAGTACTGTGCGTCAAACATTCTCCGGTAGTTTTCATGATACCACAGAATGTACTGTTTCACACGGTGTGGCGGGTATAGTGCCGTATGTCAAAAATATTTTGCACAAAAGAAGGATTTTTGACCGGCTGTGCCGTATATACTATATAGAGGCAGTTTGCGCTGGGGAGGCTTCGGTTTTTCCAGCGTTAAATAATGCCCTGTGGCGTGTTTTACACAAAAGCGAAAGGTGGGGTTTCTGTGGAGGCAAGGCTGCATACGCAGAAGATAGAGCGGGAAACACTTTCGCCGTTCGCCATGCTGAGCGAAAACACCCGCGGGCGTGCCCGGCCGGAGGAAGAATGCCCGCTGCGGACCCCGTTCCAGCGGGATAGGGATCGCATTATCCACAGCAAGGCGTTCCGCCGGCTGAAACAAAAGACCCAAGTGTTTTTATCGCCGGAGGGGGACCACTTTCGCACGCGGCTGACCCATACGCTGGAGGTGAGCCAGATTGCCCGGACCATTGCGCGGGCGCTGCGGCTGAACGAGGATTTGGCCGAGGCGGTGGCGCTGGGGCATGATTTAGGCCACACGCCGTTTGGCCATGCGGGCGAAAGGGCGCTGAACGAATTGAACCCGGAGGGGTTCAAGCATTTTGAGCAAAGTGTGCGGGTGGCGCAGTGCCTGGAAAAAGACCATCGGGGGCTGAACCTGACCTTTGAAGTACTGAATGGGTTTGACTGCCACACCGGCGGCCGGGACGCGGAGACAATGGAAGGCCGGCTGGTGCGGTATGCAGACAGGATCGCGTATATCAACCACGATATAGAGGATGCGATATCTGCCGGGGTGCTGCGGCCGGAGGCGCTGCCGGCCGAGGCGGTGCGGGTGCTGGGAGATACAAAATCGAAACGCATTACCACGCTGATTACCTCGCTGGTGGAGAACACCGCCGGGGAAGAGCTGCGCATGGCGCCGGAGGTGGACGAGCAGTACCGCAGCCTGCACGCGTTTATGTACGCGACGGTGTATGTGGACGAAACCGCCAAAGCGGAAGAAAAAAAGGTGGAAAAACTGATTGCGGAATTATACGCGCTGTTCTGCGCACAGCCCGGGCGCATGCCGCAGTTTTACCGGGAGATACTGGAGCAGGAAGGCGTGGAGCGCGCGGTGACCGATTATATCTCCGGCATGAGTGATGATTATGCCATTCGCACGTTTGAGGATTTGTTCGTGCCGCGGAAGTGGAGCATGTGAACGGGGCGGCGGATGGGGCGTGTTTTACAGAGTGGATGTTTCGCCGGTACCTGGTGGAAAAGCCGGTCGCGAATTCACGCAACTAATATCTAGTTCCTAATTTCTAATTAACTATAAAAGGGGGTTGCCGGGGTGGCGATTACGCAGGACTATATTGCCGAACTGTCCCGGCGCACCGATATCTCCGAGCTGATAGGCAGCTTTGTAGAGCTGAAGCGTGCGGGCAGGATGGAAAAAGGGTTGTGCCCGTTTCACAACGAGAAGACCCCGTCTTTTTTTGTGTACCCGGACACCGCCAGCTTTTATTGCTTTGGGTGCGGCGCGGGCGGCAGTGCCATAGATTTTGTGAAGCAGATACAAAACCTGGATTTTGTGGAAGCGGTGAAGTTCCTGGCGGCGCGGGCGGGCATGCCCATGCCGGACGAGGACGACGCGATGGCAAAGCTGCGGGGACGCATGCTGTCCATAAACCGCGAGACCGCCAAGAAATTTGTGGAGATGCTGAACGCTGAGACCGGCGGCGCGGCGCGCGCATACCTGCGGCGGCGCGGTCTGAGCGATGCGACAATTCGCCGGTTTGGGCTGGGGTTTGCGTCGGATGGCTTTGGCGCGGTGCGGGATCACCTGAAGCGCCTGGGGTTTACCGAGGCGGAGCTGCTGGAGGCCGGCGTATGCAAACGCAGCCAAAAAGGCGGCGTGTACGACGCATTCCGTGACCGGGTGATGTTCCCGATCATAGACCTGCGGGGCAACGTGATAGCGTTTGGCGGGCGGCAGATGGGCGAGGGCGGGCCGAAGTACCTGAACAGCTCCGACACGCCGGTGTTTAAGAAAAGCCGGGGGTTGTTTGCGCTGAACCTGGCGCGGAAGAGTGCATCCAAACGGTTTTTGTTGGCGGAAGGGTATATGGATGTGATTAGCCTATACCAGGCGGGGTTCGATACGGCGGTGGCCACGCTGGGCACCGCGCTGACCGCGGACCAGGCAAAGCTGATGAGCGACTATGCCGAAGAGGTGGTCATCTGCTACGACGCGGACGAGGCGGGGCAGAAAGCCACCGCGCGGGCGATTGGGCTTTTAAAGGAAACACCGCTGAAGGTGCGGGTGCTGGCCATGGAGGGCGCGAAGGACCCGGACGAGTTTATAACCAAATTTGGCGCGGAAAAGTTCAGCCAGCTGCTGGATGGTTCCGGCAACACCATAGAGTATGCGCTGCGCAAGGAAAAAGGAAAATTTGACCTGGCCAGCCCAGACGGCCGGGCGGGGTATATACGCGCGGGGCTGGAGGTGCTGGCGGCCGAGGCAAAGCCGGTGGAGCGGGATATTTACGCCGGGCGGCTGGCCGAAGAAACCGATGTGGATAAAAAAGCGATACTGAACCAGTTGGACGGTGTGATGCGTGCGTACCGGCGGCGGCAAAAAAAAGAACAGGAAAAACGCGTGAAGAACGAAGGCTGGGCGGCGGGGATCAATCTGCCGCCGGGCGGGGCCGGGAACAAGGCGATAGGCATTGCATTTGCGGAGCAGCAGCTGGTGGCCGCTATGCTGAAAAGCCCGGAGGAATTTTTGCCGCAGGTGGCAGAAAAAATTCAGCCGGAACAGTTTTTGTCGCCGGAGATGGCAGAGGTGTATGCGCTGCTGCTGGACAAAGGACGTGACGGAGAATATGTAGACCTGGCGGCATTATCCGCCGAGCTGCCGCCAAAAACCACGGCGCTGCTGGGCCGGGTGCTGGCGCAGAACTATGATATAGGTTTTACCAGGGAGGATGTGGCACTGTGTATGGACCGGATACTATCCGGTAAAGTAGGGGCGAAGGAGGCGGCAGAGATGAGCGCCGAGGAGCTGGAGCGGCATTTGGAGGAAATACGGCAAAAGAAACAATAGAGGGGCTGTGGCCGAAAAACAAACGGTACTGCAGGGTGACGGGGCGCGTGTCCCCGGGAAAATGCAAAAAGTGAAAACGAGGAGAAAAATATGGCAGACAAGAAAAATGTGATTAAGGATTTAATTGAGGTAGGCAAGCGCAACCAGCGCCTGACCACCAAGGAAATAAACGACGCGCTGGAAGAGATCGGCTTTGACGTGGAACAGGTGGACAAGCTGTATGAAACGCTGGATGCGAACAATATAGAGATAGTGGACGAGCCGGACCCGGACGCGGAGAAGTTTACGCTGACAGAGGAGTCTGTGGACCAGTTCGAGAGCGAACTGTCCGCCGAGGGGGTTGCCATTGACGACCCGGTGAAGGTATACCTGAAGGAGATAGGCCGGGTGCCGCTGTTGTCCAGCGAGGAAGAGGTGGCGCTGGCGATACAGATAGGCGAAGGCGGGCCAGAAGGAGATATTGCGAAAAAGCGGCTGTCGGAGGCGAACCTGCGGCTGGTTGTGTCCATTGCAAAGCGGTATGTGGGCCGCGGTATGCAGTTTTTGGATTTGATTCAGGAAGGAAACCTGGGCCTGATAAAGGCAGTGGAGAAGTTCGACTATACCAAAGGATTTAAATTTTCCACCTATGCCACCTGGTGGATTCGCCAGGCGATTACCCGCGCGATTGCGGACCAGGCGCGGACTATTCGTATTCCGGTGCATATGGTGGAGACGATTAATAAGGTAAAAAAGGTGTCCAGCCAGCTGCTGCACCGCAATGGGCACGAGGCCACCGCGGACGAGATTGCCCAAGAGCTGGATATGCCGGTGGACAAGGTGCGGGAGATTATGCGGGTGGCGCAGGAGCCGGTGAGCCTGGAAACGCCGATTGGCGAAGAGGAAGACAGCCATTTGGGGGATTTTATTCCGGACGAAGACGCCCCGGTACCGGCGGAGGCCGCCAGCCATACCCTGCTGAAAGAGCAGTTGGCCACAGTATTGCAGACGTTGACCCCGCGTGAGGAAAAGGTGCTGCGGCTGCGGTTTGGCCTGGAAGACGGCCGTCCGCGCACGCTGGAAGAGGTGGGCCGGGAGTTCCGTGTGACCCGGGAACGCATTCGCCAGATAGAGGCAAAGGCGCTGCGCAAGCTGCGGCACCCCAGCCGTTCGAAGAAACTGCGGGACTTTTTGGATTGAGTGAGAGATGAAAGTAAAGTTGAGGGATAAAGACACATGGAATATAAGTGGGTAAACGGCAAAGAAGATGGGTTTGAGCATGTATATGCGCTGCGGCACGAGGTGTTTGTGGCGGAACAAGGATATACCGAGCAGGGCGAGTTTGACGAAAAGGATGCGACCAGCCGGCATATAGTGGGGTTTGAGGGCGAGGTGCCGGTGTGCACTGCGCGCATTATGCAGGATGAGCCGGGGATGGTGCATGTGGGCCGTGTGGTGGTGGTGAAACGCAGCCGCGGCAAAGGATATGGCCTGGATCTGATGAAACGCATGGTGCGGGAAGCGGAAAAAATGGGCGCAAAGACGGTGCTGGTGGACGCGCAGGCGGACAAAACCTATTTTTATGAGTGCGCGGGGTTTGCGGTGACCGGTGGTACCTCGCTGGAGGAAGGCCGCGAGCACGTGGAAATGAAGATGGAGCTGTAAGGCCCGGAGAGTAGTAGTTTATATGCTGCCTGCCATGTGCAACCCACGTGGCAGGCGGTTTTTGTTGACAAACGCGGATGCGCTTGGTAGAATTTAAATAGAGTAAAACAGTATAGTTTAATGAGAATTTGATATTTGCTTTGGTGCGTGGCGGATATGCCTGCGGCAAACCCGGTGCACGAAGGAAAGGGAAAAGCGACATGTACATTACACAGGAAGCGGACTATGCGGTGCGCATTGTAGGGTGTCTGGCGAAAAGCGGCGGCCGGCGCGACGCGCGCAGCATTAGCGAGGAAGTGGCGGTGACGCTGCGTTTTTCGCTGAAGATATTGGGAAAGCTGAGCGCAGCGGGCATTGTAAACAGCTTTAAAGGAAACCGCGGTGGGTATGAGCTGGCCCGGCCGCCAGAGAAAATTACCCTGCGGGATGTGCTGAGTGCAGTGGAGGGGCCATACGCCATGTCCCGCTGTTTGCACGATGGCGCATGCAGCTGCGGTGCGGCCTGTGACTGCGCTTTTCAGAAGGCTTTTGGCAGGATAAGTGAAGTGATTAACGCTGAGCTGGAACGGGTGAACTTCCGGCAGTTGCTGGAGGAAGAAGCGGGAGGATAGGAGCGAAGAGAGCGGATGCGGGGTGTTTGCCGCCAATGAAAAATACTGTTTTTCGACAGCGAAGAGGGGCGGTGGAGCCCCTCTTCGAGCTGCCTGGAGGGGTGGGCTTTTTCGAAAACCATGTTCCGCCAAGGAACTTGTGTGATTGGCTGGAAGCGCTATTAGCACAAAACAATACACGGTGCCGTGCGTTCGAAACGCAAAAACGGGACATTTTGTGTGTTGACAACCCGAAATTATTGGGCTATAATGATTTACTGTATCATTATGGCCAAATTTGCCCCTTTCGGTATAAAATATAGAAATTTTAGGGTATATTTTTGTATATATTGTGCAAAAATGTGGGGAATTTGCCAGTTCGCATTGGTTTAAACACGCCGTGCGATCTGCTTCGTTTTGCCAGAACAAGTGAAAAGCGGTAACGAACAACGGAATTTTGATAGAGGAGTGGTCGCGGATTATGGTGAATGTCAAGCCGGTAAAGCTGGGGACAACCGAGCGAATGAGCTTTTCCCGTATTGAAGAAGTGCTGGAGATGCCGAACCTGATAGAGGTTCAGAAAAACTCTTACCAATGGTTTCTGGAAGAAGGGCTGAAAGAGATTTTCCGGGACGTGGGTTCGGTGGAGGACTATACCGGAAATCTGGTGTTGGACTTTATCGGCTACCGGCTGGATTCGCAACCGAAATATAGTATTAAGGAATGTAAAGACCGCGACGTTACCTATGCCGCGCCGCTGCGCGTGACCACCCGCCTGCTGAACAAGGAAACGGGCGAGGTGAAGGAGCAGGAAATCTTTATGGGAGATTTCCCGCTGATGACCGAGAGCGGTACCTTTATTATAAATGGCGCCGAGCGCGTGATTGTTTCCCAGCTGGTGCGCAGCCCGGGCGTGTATTTTGGCGAGAGCTATGACAAGACCGGCAAGAAGCTGTTCACCGCCACCCTGAACCCCAACCGTGGCGCTTGGCTGGAGTATGAGACCGACTCCAGTGATGTGTTCAGTGTGCGTATAGACAAAACCCGCAAGCTGCCGGTGACGGTGTTTGTGCGGGCGCTGGGCCTGGGCGAGGACAGCCAGATTCGGGATTTCTTTGGCGATGACGACCGGGTGGAGGCGACCTTTGCAAAAGATCCCACCAAAACAGTGGAAGAGGGTTTGCTGGAAACCTACCGCAAGCTGCGCCCGGGCGAGCCGCCCACCGTGGAAAGCGCCGAGACACACATAAACAACCTGTTCTTTGACCCGCACCGGTATGACCTGTCCCGGTTTGGGCGGTATAAAATGAACAAAAAGCTGGCGCTGGCAAGGCGGATCACCGGCTTTATTGCTGCGCGCGATGTGGTGGCGCCGCTGACAGGTGAGCTGCTGTGCGCCGCAGGCGAAAACATTAGCCGCGAGGCCGCCGAGGAGATAGAGAAAAACGGCGTGGTGGCCGTGTACCTGAATATTGAGGAAAAAGAAGTGAAGGTGATCTCCAACGGCGTGGTGGAGGCCGGCTTCTTTGTTGGGTTCGACGTGAAGGAAGAATGCGGTATCGGCGAGAAGGTTTCGTTTGCCGAATTGCAGGCGATTCTGGACGAAACCAGCGATGCGGAAGAGCGCAAGGAACTGCTGCGCAAAAACCGCGATAAGCTGGTGAGCCGTACCATTACGGTGGATGATATTTACGCGTCCATTAACTACCTGAACGGCTTGGCGTACGGCATTGGCACCACTGACGATATTGACCACCTGGGCAACCGGCGTATACGCAGCGTGGGCGAACTGCTGCAAAACCAGTTCCGCATCGGGTTTTCCCGCATGGAGCGCGTGATTCGCGAGCGCATGACGCTGCAGGCGCAGGACATGGATGTGGTGACACCACAGGCGCTGATCAACATCCGGCCGGTGACCAGCGCTATTAAAGAGTTCTTTGGCTCGTCCCCCTTGTCGCAGTTTATGGACCAGAACAACCCGCTGGCGGAACTGACCCACAAGCGCCGTTTGTCGGCCCTGGGGCCTGGCGGCCTGTCGCGTGACCGCGCCGGGTTCGAGGTGCGTGACGTACATTACAGCCATTATGGCCGCATGTGCCCCATTGAGACGCCGGAAGGCCCGAACATCGGCCTGATTTCCTACCTTGCCACCTATGCGCGTATCAACGAGTATGGGTTTGTGGAGGCGCCGTTCCGCAAGGTGGACAAGAAAACCGGCCAGGTGACAGACACGGTGGAGTACATGACCGCCGATGTGGAAGACGAGTACGTGGTGGCGCAGGCGAACGAACCGCTGGATGAAAAGCACCGGTTCGCCCGCGAGCGCGTTACCGCGCGTTACCGCGATTTGATTATTGAGATAGAACGGGAAAAGGCCGATTATATGGACGTGTCGCCGAAGATGGTGGTGTCGGTGGCGACGGCGATGATTCCGTTCCTGGAAAACGATGACGCGAACCGTGCGCTGATGGGCTCTAACATGCAGCGCCAGGCGGTGCCGCTGCTGGTGACCGAGCAGCCGATTGTGGCGACCGGCATGGAGTACAAGGCCGCGACCGACAGCGGCGTGTGCGTGCTGGCAAAGCGCGACGCGGTGGTGGAGTCCGTTACGGCGGACAGGATTATCACCCGCACCAAGAAGGGCGAAATAGACGAGTATGACCTGATCAAGTTCATGCGCTCGAACCAGGGAACCTGTGTGAACCAGCGGCCGATTGTGGAAAAAGGCCAGCAGGTGACCGCCGGCATGGTGCTGGCGGACGGCCCGGCCACCAAGAACGGCGAAATTTCCCTCGGGAAAAACGCGCTGATTGGCTTCATGACCTGGGAAGGGTATAACTACGAAGACGCGGTGCTGATCAACGAAAAAATAGTGCGGGACGATGTGTATACCTCTATTCATATAGAGGAGTATGAGCAGGAAGCCCGTGAGACAAAGCTGGGGCCGGAAGAGATTACCCGCGATATCCCGAACGTGGGCGAGGATGCGCTGAAGGACCTGGACGAGCGGGGCATCATCCGCATTGGCGCCGAGGTGACGGCGGGCGATATTCTGGTGGGCAAGGTGACCCCGAAGGGCGAAACCGAGCTGACCCCGGAAGAACGCTTGTTGCGCGCCATCTTTGGCGAAAAAGCGCGCGAGGTGCGCGACACCAGCCTGCGTGTACCGCACGGCGAGTACGGCATTATTGTGGACGTGAAGGTATTCACGCCCGAAAACAGCGACGAACTGCAGCCCGGTGTGCGGGAAGTGGTGCGTTGCTACATTGCGCAAAAACGCAAGATCAGCGTGGGCGACAAGATGGCGGGCCGCCACGGCAACAAGGGTGTTGTCAGCCGCATTCTGCCGCAGGAGGACATGCCGTTCCTGGACGACGGTACCCCGCTGGATATCGTGTTGAACCCGCTGGGCGTGCCCAGCCGTATGAATATTGGCCAGGTGCTGGAAGTGCACCTGGGCTATGCCGCAAAGGCCCTGGGCTGGAAGGTGATGAGCCCGGTATTTGATGGCGCGCACGAAAGTGAGATTCGCGATTGCTTCCAGATGGCCGGCATGGAAGACGACGGCAAGAGTGTGGTGTACGATGGGCGTACCGGTGAAAAGTTTGACAACCGCGTTACCGTGGGTTACATGTACTACCTGAAACTGCACCATCTGGTGGATGACAAGATTCACGCCCGCAGCACCGGCCCGTACAGCCTGGTAACCCAGCAGCCGTTGGGTGGTAAGGCGCAGTTCGGCGGCCAGCGCTTTGGCGAGATGGAGGTGTGGGCGCTGGAGGCGTATGGCGCCGCATACACCCTGCAGGAGATTCTGACCGTGAAGAGCGACGACGTGGTGGGCCGCGTGAAGACCTATGAAGCCATTGTGAAAGGGCAGGCGGTGCCGCGCGCCGGCATTCCGGAAAGCTTCCGCGTGCTGATAAAAGAGCTGCAGAGCCTGGGCCTGGATATGGTGGTGCAGGACGAAGAGGGCAATGAAATTGACCTGAAGCAGAACTTTGACGAGGACGAAAACAGCTATGACCGGAACGAGATTCCGATGGGCAACGACGTGCTTTTGGAAGATGAACTGGCCGGGGAATATTCCATAGCGGACGCCGAGGAAGAAGCGCCGGCAGAGGTGCCGGAGGAAGAAGACGGTACGTTCGATGATGACGAGGACGTGGAACCGCTGGATCCGGAGGATATCTTTAACGAGGAAGATATGCTGACAAACGACGGACTGGACGAAGAGTAAGCCCGTAAAAGGGGCGCTGTGGGCGCAGTTTGTATGTGCCTGTGGGTGAAGGCGCCCGGTGAAAACTGTTAACGAAGAGATTGAATATAGAGAGGTTTTCCGAATGGAATTTTATGAATTCGACTCGATCCGTATTGGGCTGGCGGCGCCAGACCAGATTCGCGCGTGGAGCTATGGCGAAGTGAAAAAGCCGGAAACCATTAACTACCGCACGCTGAAACCGGAGCGCGACGGCCTGTTTTGCGAGCGTATTTTTGGGCCGACCAAGGACTGGGAATGCCACTGTGGCAAGTACAAGCGCATACGCTACAAGGGGAAAATTTGTGAGCGGTGCGGCGTGGAAGTGACCCGCGCCAAGGTGCGCCGCGAGCGCATGGGCCATATTGAACTGGCCGCCCCGGTGAGCCATATTTGGTATTTTAAAGGCATCCCCAGCCGCATTGGCCTGATTTTGGACATCAGCCCGCGCCTGCTGGAAAAGGTGCTGTATTTCGCTGCGTATATCGTGACCGACCCGGGCTTTACCCCGCTGGAAGAAAAACAGCTGCTGAGCGAAAAAGAATACCGCGACATGCGCGACCGCTATGAGGATGAGTTCCAGGCGGGCATGGGCGCCGAGGCGATTCAGGAACTGCTGCGCAAGATTGATTTAGACGATATGGCGACGTCTTTGCGGCAGGAACTGGCGGATGCCGGCGGACAAAAAAAGCTGCGTCTGCAGAAACGGCTGGAGGTTGCGGAGGCGTTTCGCGCGTCCGGTAACCAGCCGGAATGGATGATTATGAACGTGATTCCGGTGATTCCACCGGATATTCGCCCGATGGTGCAGCTGGATGGCGGCCGGTTTGCCACTAGCGATTTGAACGATTTGTACCGGCGGGTGATTAACCGCAACAACCGCCTGAAAAGGCTGCTGGAGTTGGGCGCGCCGGATATTATTGTGCGCAACGAAAAGCGTATGCTGCAGGAAGCGGTGGACGCGCTGATAGACAACGGCCGCCGTGGCCGCCCGGTGACCGGGCCGAACAACCGGCCGCTGAAAAGCCTTTCGGATATGCTGAAGGGCAAGCAGGGGCGTTTCCGCCAGAACCTGCTGGGCAAGCGTGTGGACTATTCCGGCCGTTCGGTTATCGTGGTGGGGCCGGAATTAAAAATGTACCAATGCGGCCTGCCGAAGGAAATGGCGCTGGAATTGTTCAAGCCGTTCGTGATGAAGGATTTGGTGGAAAACGGCATTGCCAACAATATAAAGAGCGCGCGCAAGATGGTGGAGCGCACCCGTACCGAGGTTTGGGATTCACTGGAGACGGTGATTAAAGGTCATGCGGTGCTGTTGAACCGTGCGCCGACGCTGCACCGCTTAGGCATTCAGGCGTTTGAGCCGGTGCTGGTGGAAGGCCGCGCGCTGAAACTGCATCCGCTGGTGTGTACCGCGTACAACGCAGACTTTGACGGTGACCAGATGGCGGTGCACGTGCCGTTGAGCGAGGAAGCGCAGCGCGAGGCGAAGATGCTGATGCTGGCCAGCCAGAACCTGCTGAAACCGTCTGACGGCAAACCGGTGACCGTGCCGACGCAGGACATGGTGCTGGGCAGCTATTACCTGACCATGATCAGCGAAGGGGATACGGGCGAAGGCAAGGTGTTCGCCAGCGAGAATGAGGCGATTTTGGCCTACCACGAAAAGGCGATTACGCTGCATGCGAAGATAAAAGTGCGGCGCACGCTGGACGTGAACGGCGCAATACAAAGCAAGATAGTGGAAACCACCGTGGGACGCATTTTGTTTAACGAGCCAATCCCGCAGGATTTGGGCTATGTGGACCGCAAGAACCCCGAAACTGCGTTCAACCTGGAAATTGATTTCCTGGTGAACAAGAAAAAACTGGGCGATATCATCGACCGGTGCATCCGCCGGAACGGCACCGCCGTGACCGCGGAGATGCTGGATAAAGTGAAAGCGCAGGGCTTTAAGTATTCCACGCTGTCTGGCCTGACGGTGGCGGTTTCCGATGCGGTGATTCCGCCGAAGAAGTATGAACTGATTGACCAGGCGGATGAGTCGATTGTGAAAATCACAAAACAATACAACAAGGGCCTGATTTCCAATGACGAACGCCTGAAGAGCATTTTGATGGTGTGGGAAGATACCACAAAACAGGTCTCGGACGCGCTGGAAGGCAACCTGGATACCCGGAACCCCATCTTTATGATGGCGGACAGTGGCGCGCGTGGTTCCATGCAGCAGATTCGCCAGCTGGCCGGCATGCGTGGGCTGATTGCGAACACTTCCGGTAAGACGATTGAGATTCCGATTCGCTCGAACTACCGTGAAGGGCTGGATATTTTGGAATACTTCATCGCGTCCCGCGGCGCCCGCAAGGGCCTGGCGGACACGGCGCTGCGTACGGCGGAGTCCGGGTATTTGACCCGCCGCCTGGTGGACGTATCGCAGGATGTGATTGTGCGCGAAGAGGACTGTGGCGCGGACGAGGGCATTACCGTAGCAGAGGTTTTGGGCGATGGCAACGCGGTGATTGAGCCGCTGAGCGAGCGTTTGGTGGGCCGGTATCCGGTGCACGACGTGGTGCACCCCGAAACCGGCAAGGTGCTGGTGCCCAGCGACGTGATGATGGACGAAGACGACGCGAAGATGATTGTGGACGCGGGTATCAGCAAGGTGGAGATTCGCAGCGTTTTGGCCTGTAAGGCCGAGCAAGGCTGCTGCGCCAAGTGCTATGGCGCGAACCTGGCGAACGGCCAGCCGGTGGGTATCGGCGAAGCGGTGGGTATCATCGCGGCGCAGTCTATCGGCGAGCCGGGCACCCAGCTGACCATGCGTACCTTCCATACCGGCGGCGTTGCCAGCGCGGAGGATATAACACAGGGCTTGCCGCACGTAGAGGAACTGTTTGAAGCGCGCCGGCCGAAGGCGCTGGCTATTATGACCGAGATTGCCGGGACGGCGCACATCGACGACACCAAGAAAAACCGCCATGTGGTGGTGAACGGCGTGGACGAAAATGGCGCGCCGGCCGAACGCAGCTACCTGATTCCCTTTGGCCAGCGCATTCGTGTGCAGGAAGGGGACGAGCTGGAACAGGGTGATATGCTGACCGAGGGGCATGCGTACCCGCATGATATTCTGGCGATAAAAGGCGTTACCGCGGTGGAAAACTACCTGATACAGGAAGTGCAGAGCGTGTACCGCCAGCAGGGCGTGGATATCAACGACAAGCACATAGAGGTGATTGTGCGGCAGATGATGCGCAAGGTGCGCATTGATGACGCGGGGTCTACCGAGATGATGAGCGGGTCGCTGGTGGAGCGTGCCGAGGCCGAGGCCCAGAACCGCGAGATAGAGGACCGGATGGCGGTGGGCGAGAACGAATTGAAATTGGCGGAATATTCCCCGGTGCTGCTGGGTATTACCAAGGCTTCGCTGGCGACCGATTCGTTCCTGTCGGCGGCGTCGTTCCAGGAGACCACCCGCGTGCTGACCGACGCGGCGCTGAAAGGCAAGGTGGACCCGCTGCTGGGCCTGAAGGAAAACGTGATTATCGGCAAGCTGATTCCCGCCGGCACGGGTATTCCCGAGGTGGAGGACATGCTGGAGGCCGGGGAAGAACTATCCTTGTAAAGTGCCAGGGTGGCTGCTGGGCCGGCCTTTATAAGGCATTGGATTTGCAGTTGCCAAAGGGTATACCCTGCCCGGTTTGTTTTACCAGCCTGCCGTGCGCGGCAGGCATGGGCAGGGAAGGCTATCATGGGCGGCGCGGTATGTATGGGCGTGGCCTGCGAAAAAACGAAACCGCTGCCCCCGCAGAGATGGTTTGCAGGAACGGCGGAAGCGATGGGCTTCCGCCGTTTTTTTTAAAAAGGAATAGAGGCAGGCGGAACGCTGTAGTGGCGGGGCGGCAGAACGTGATAGACGAGTAACGAATAGGAGTGGTGGATATGGCAGGGCAGGCAGACAGGGTGCATGAGGGAAATGAACTGCGCGCACAGGTCCGTTCACCGCGTATCTATCTAATATTTAACTGTGTGTTTGCAGCTCTTTTTGCAGGCATCTTTTTGCTCATTATACTGAACAATACCCACACGCAGATGGCGGTTTGGCTGCCGTGGCTCATTTTGAGCGCCGTGGTGGGTATTTTGTTTGTGCTGCTGGTGTCGCGCTTGTTTTTGATGATGCCCGCGCCCGGAAAAAGGGCCGAGGTGACCACCGTAATTATAGTATTTGTGCTGCTGATAGCGGTGCAGGCGGTGGTGGGTTGGCTGCTGCGGGTGGACCCGGCACAGAGCCCGGCGTATGGGCCGGTATATACCTATGCACAGGAGTTTGTGCTGAACGGGACAAAGCCCGGGGAGTATTTCGTATACAACCCCACGGACGCACCGTACTACGTGATTTTAACCTCGTTTTTTTCGTTGTTGCGCATGTTTGGCGTGACAAATTTTGTGCTGCCGTCGCTCATACTGAACATTATTCTCATCGATATTGGGCTGCTGCAGCTGTACCTGTGCGCGCGGTCGTTGTTTGGCGCGAAACGGGCCATTTTCCTGTTGGCCATGTACTTTTTTACGCTGCCGCTGCTGCTGTATGTGCCGATATTATCGGCAGAGACGCTGGCGCTGCCGTTTGTGACCACGGTGGTGTACGAGTGGATGCTGGCCCGGCGCACCTGGCGCGAGGGCCACGTGGGGGATGCTGCGCGGCGGTTCTTGTTGTTGAGCGCGTTTGCCGCGCTGGGCAGTTTGTTCCGTACAGCGGTGCTGATTGTGTGGATTGCGGTGGCAATAGACCTGCTGGTGCTGCTGGCGGGCAAGGCCCGGGTGCGCATTGCGCTGGGCGGGCTGGGGCTGCTGCTGGTGGTAATAGTGGTGTGCAACTGGTTTGTGCACAGCAACAAATCCCTGCCGCGGTATGATTTTGATTCCGGCATACCGGTGACCGAGAAGATGATGGCCGGTCTGGATGGGTACGGCACCTATAATGAGGAAGATTTTAACGCGACGTTGGCACAGCCGGACCGCGCGGCACGGCGGGACTATAACCTGGAAGAGATGGGTGCGCGCCTGGGTGACATGGGTGTGCTGGGCGTGCTGGGCCATTTGGGCGATAAGTTGGCGTATACTTTCGAGGACGGAACAGACTATGCTTCGTTAATATTGGACAGAGGCGCGATTCAACCCGGCGTGCTGCAAACCTATGTGGGATATTATGGCGACAACTATATGGTGGTGGGCTATGTTGCCTTTGCGCTGCAGGCGGCGCTGCTGTTTTGGGTGACGGTGGGCGCCGTGAAAGCGGTGATACGCCGGAATGAAGCGCTGACCTTCGTACGGGTCACGTTGTTTGGGCTGGTGCTGTTTTTGATGATTTTTGAGACCAGCAGCCAAGCGCTGGTGACCTTTATGCCGCTGTTCCTGCTGTGCGCGCTGGAGGCTTCGCCGATTGTCCGTGCGCCGGTGACGCGTGGCAGACGCCTTGCCCCGGTGGCGGCGCTGCCTGCGGCACAGGAAGAGGATGCGGACACCATGGTGCTGCCGGAGCTGGCAGATGCCGCGGAACAAGCACAGGATGTGCCGGCCGACCTGTCGATGGCGTTTGCCGCTTTGCCGGCGCAGCTGTCGGCGGAAAAAATGGCCGTAGACGAAAGTGGCCAGCAGGGTGCGCCGCTGGCAGCGGCGCTGGAGGATGCTGTGCCGCCGGAAGGTATGATGGCGGGGCCGGAAATGGAACCTGTTGTGGAATCTACGATAGGACAATTTGAGATAGGCTCGGCTGTGGAACCGGCGCTGGAGCCCGCTGCGGTGGCGGAAATGGCAGCCCCGGTGGATGTGGAAACAATAGAGAACGCGGCGGTTATAATGGAACCGACAGGGGAGCCCGCTGCGGAGACAGTGGTAGAAATCGCCGAACCGGCAGGTACGAGAGAGCTGTTAAGCGTGGAAGAACCAATGGTGTCCGCCGAGGTGACAGACACGCCGCAACCGGCATTTGCAGCAGAGCCTGCGCCTGTGGCGCAGCCGGTGGTAGTGGCGCGTGCGGAAGAACAATTCGTGGAAACGGCGCCAGCGGCAGAAGATTCCTTTGCGCAGGCGGGCCCGGCGGGCATAGTGGCGCCGGCAGAGGGATTGTTTGAAGATTCCATGCGACACACGCAGATAGCAGATGCTGTGGCGGTGCAAGATAAAACAAGGCGGGCGGGGCTGTCCGAGGAGGCTGTGTCAGATGGCCAGGTGGCGAGTAGTTTGCCTATGGCCACAGGGATGGCCGAGGCAAGGGTGGATTTATTTGCCGGGATGGTGCAGGAAACCGTAAGCCCAGACAACATGGCAATGAATTTCGCCGAGGCAGAAGAGGCGGTGGAAACCGTGCCGCTGGCGCCGGAGGAGGGATTATCACCGGAAGCTGCGGGGGATGTGGCAGCCGAGATGGCGAAGGCTGTCGTGCCGTCTGTATCAGCGGCGGTGGCCGTGCCGGATGGGCCACAGGGAGCCTCATTGGCAGATATAGCCATAGCGGCGGTTCCGCCGGCCGTGCCGCCGGATGCGGTTATACCGCAGCATCCGGGCCCGGAAGGGGTCTTCACCGGGGAGGGTATAGCACCGCTGCCGGGTGGACAGCCGGCGTTCCCGCCGGTGGCGCAGACGCCACCGAACGAAATGGAACCGGTGCCGCAGGACAGTGGCGTGGCGGGGTTGGCGGTGCAGGGCGCCGTACAGCCGGAGGCCCCGACTCATAGCGAGACCGTGGCGCCGGAGGCGCCCGGCGGTGCAGAAGCAAACACGCAGCCCGGCGCGGCGGCGGACGGTGAAGAACTGGAATCCGTATGGGATTATTTATAAGCCGGTGAAGGAATGTGCTGGAGAACAGGTGCGCGGTTTTATGGGATTGTTTGAACAGTAAAATGGCTGTTGCTGGGTTTTCCGTGGCAGTGCCGGGCTTACAACAAGCGGCCCCGGCAACAACAGGATAGGTTTTTAAACAAGGGTTAGAGGATCCAAATTCGCAATATACGGAAGATACTTTCAAAAGAGGAGAATGAAAAATGGCGGACAAAAAGGCCCCGGTAGCGGTCCCGGTGAAGGCGGCACCGGAAGGGAAAAAAGTAGCACTGGATACGGCGCTGGCACAGATTGAAAAGACCTTTGGCAAAGGTGCCGTTATGAAGATGGGGCAGAATGTGGCCATGCAGGTGGATGCGATTTCCACCGGGTCGCTGTCGCTGGACGCTGCACTGGGCGTGGGCGGGCTGCCACGCGGGCGGGTGATAGAAATATATGGGCCGGAGTCCAGCGGCAAGACAACGCTGGCGCTGCATGTGCTGGCACAGGCGCAGCAGAACGGCGGCGAAGTGGCGTTTATTGACGTGGAACATGCGCTGGACCCGGACTATGCCGCGGCGCTGGGTGTGGATATTGACAGCCTGCTGGTGAGCCAGCCGGATACCGGTGAACAGGCGCTGGAAATAACCGAGGCGCTGGTGCGCAGCGGCGCGATAGACGCGATTGTTTTGGACTCGGTTGCGGCGATGGTGCCCCGGGCAGAGATAGCGGGCGAGATGGGCGACTCCCATGTGGGGCTGCAGGCCCGGCTGATGAGCCAGGCCCTGCGCAAGCTGACCAGTGTTATTGGCAAAACAGGCACCGTGTGCATTTTCATTAATCAGTTGCGTGAAAAGGTGGGTGTTGTGTACGGAAACCCCGAGGTGACCGCCGGGGGCCGCGCGCTAAAATATTATTCCTCTGTGCGTATTGATATTCGCCGGACCGAGGGTTTGCGCGATGCAGGCGGGAACTTTATTGGGAACCGCACCCGGGCCAAGGTTGTGAAAAACAAGGTGGCGCCGCCGTTTAAAGAGGCGGAGTTTGACATCATGTTCGGCGAGGGGATTTCCCAGGAGGGTGAACTGCTGGATTTGGCGGTGGACCTGGGCCTGGTGCAAAAAAGCGGCGCGTGGTTCAATGCCGGGGAAATTCGCCTGGGGCAGGGACGTGACAACGCCAAAAAATACCTGACCGACAACCCGGAGTATGCCGCGGATATTCGCGCGAAGGTACGGGAAAACTTTAGCAAGCTGGCGGAAGCGAGCAAAAAGAAACGGCGCGCGGCGTCCGGCGGGAACCTGGATGACCTGCCGCCGGTGCCGGACACAGCGCCCGCCGCCAAAAGCGAACGTGGCCTGGATATTTCGGCGGAAGAATGAGGAAAATTACACGAGTAAGCGAGACCAAGCGCGGCCGGTTTGCGCTGTTTTCTGACGAGGAATTTTTGTTTTCGATAGATGCGGAAACGCTGGCAAAGCATGAGATTTGCGAAGGCTCCTCTGTAGATGAAGAGGAGCTTTCTTCTCTGCGGCGGGACAGCGACACCCGCAAGGCAAAGGACGCGGCGCTGCGGTATTTGTCTGTGCGGGCCCACGGCCAGCAGGAACTGTATGATAAACTGTGCCGTCGCTTCGACCCACACAGCGCGGCAGCGGCGGTGGCCGGTATGTGTGATGTGCAGCTGATGGACGACGAAGTGTTTGCCGAAGAAAAGGTGAAGGGTCTGGTGCACCGGGGCAAAAGCCGGCGGGAAATATCCCGGCAGCTGGCGCAGCTGGGTATAGCAAAAGATGTGGCGCAGCGTGTGATGCAGCAATGGTGTGCCGACGATGCCGAGACCGCCGCGGCGATAGTGCGCAAAGGATATATGGAAAAGCTGCACAGCGGTGAGCGCGAAAAGGTGCTGGCGGCGCTGGCCCGGCGGGGGTTTTCGTACGCGGACAGCCAGGCTGCGATAGAAGCGGCAGGTATGGAAGAGGATGAACCGGTGTGGTGAGCCTGTAAAGGCAGTGAGCCATACAGCGCATATTTAATAAAAACACCATGCAGAACAAGCCACGGGGCGGTGCCGGACAGGAGGAACCATGAAGATTGCCATTGTATCGCTGGGGTGCCCCAAGAACCAGGTGGACGCCGACGTTTTTTGCAGGGCGTTGTTGGCGGCGGGGCATACCACTGTGGCCAGTGTTGACGAGGCGGATGCCATCATCATCAACACCTGCGGGTTTATACAAAGCGCCAAGGAAGAGGCAATAGAAGAAATATTAAATGCCTGCGCGGTGAAAGAGGCGCGGCCAGACGTAAAGGTGCTGGTGACCGGCTGCCTATCAGAGAGGTACCGACACGAGGTGGCGGCGGAGATCCCGGAGGTGGACGCCGTGGTGGGCATTGGCGCGAACGCGGCGCTGCCGGAGATTTTGGCGCGGGTGGCAGCGGAAGAGGGGAACGGACACCCGCTGGAATGTTATGGAGAAAAGAGCGCGCTGCCGCTGGGCGAAAAACGCGTGATAGGCACGCCGCGGCATTACGCATGGCTGAAAATAGCGGAGGGGTGTTCGAACGCGTGTTCCTACTGTGCCATTCCGCAGATACGCGGGCCGCTGCGCAGCCGCAGTGTGGACAGCTGTGTGGCGGAGGCAAAATGGCTGGCGGCCGAGGGTGTGAAGGAACTGGTGCTGGTGGCGCAGGACGTGACCGCATTTGGCGAGGATAGAGGCGGAAATGAAATTGTACCGCTGCTGCAGGAACTGAACAAGATAGAGGGACTGCACTGGATTCGCCTGTTGTACGCGTACCCGGAGCGCATTACCGACGCACTGCTGGACGCGATGGCCAGCTGTGAAAAGGTGCTGCCATACCTGGATATTCCCATCCAACATATAGATGACGGGATACTGCGTTCCATGCGGCGGCGCGGGGATGCGGCGTGCATTCGGCGGGCACTGGCAAAGGTGCGGGCGCGTTTGCCAGGGGCCACGTTGCGCACCAGCTTGATTGTGGGGTACCCGGGCGAAAGCGAAGAGCAGTACGAGGCGTTGTACGCGTTTGTGAAGAAAGCGCGGTTTGACCGTTTGGGGTGCTTTGCCTATTCGCCGGAGGAAGGAACGACGGCGGCCGAGCTGCCCGGGCAGCTGCCGGAAGAAGAAAAGCTGCGCCGGGTGGATGGCATCATGCAGCTGCAGGCGCGCATTATGGCGGAAAAGCAGGAGGCCCTGGTAGGCAGCCGCATGGAAGTGATTTGTGACGGGCCAGACGAAGAAGACGGATGGTACGTGTGCCGCACGGCGGCGGACGCGCCGGAGATAGACGCCAATGTGCTGGTGGAGGCGGAGGCGCCGCTGGAAACCGGCGGGTTTTACACGGTACTGGTGACCGGCGCACAGGTATATGACCTGTATGCCGCGTACGAGGGAAAAATGGAGGATGAAACGTGAACCTTCCGAATAAATTAACCATGTTGCGAATTTTATTAATACCGGTGTTTATGGTGTTTGCAGCGGTGCAGGCGATCCCGTATAATTATTGTTGGGCGGCCGTTGTGTTTGCGCTGGCCAGCTTTACAGATTTTCTGGACGGGTACATTGCGCGCAAAAAAAATATGGTGACCGATTTTGGCAAGTTTGCAGACCCGCTGGCGGACAAGCTGCTGACCACCGTGGCATTTTTATACATGATGATGGACGGCGTGTGCAGCCCGGTGGTGGTGGTGATTATTTTGGCGCGGGAGTTTGCGGTGTCCGGTGTGCGCATGATAGCGGCGAGCGCGAAAGACGGCAAGGTGATTGCCGCGAACATGTGGGGCAAGGTGAAAACAGTGCTGCAGATGGTAACCATCATTTTGTATTACCTGATGATGGGCATCGGCCAAGTGGTGCCGGGAATAGCGTGGGAAAGCTGGCCGCAGGGCATTACCCAGGTGCTGTGCTGGGTGGTGGCGGCGGTTACCGCGGTGTCCGGCGTGCAGTATATTTGGCAGAACCGGCGGTTCATAAATACCGCGAAATAGGGTTTACTATGGCAAAGTAAGGAGCAGGTATGAAGATATTTAATACGATGTCCCGCGAGAAGGAAGAGTTTCTGCCGATGAAAGAGGGCGAAGTGCGCATATATGTGTGCGGCCCCACGGTGTATAATTTTATTCATGTGGGAAACGCCCGCCCGCTGTGCGTGTTTGACACGCTGCGCCGGTACATGACCTGGCGCGGGAACGATGTGATGTATGTTTCGAACGTGACCGATATTGACGACAGGCTGATTGCGGCGGCGAACGAACAGGGAACCACCGTGAAGGCACTGGCGCAGCAGTATGAAAAGGAATACCTGACCGATTCCGACGGATTGAACGTGCTGCGGCCGTCGGTAATGCCGCGCGCCACCGAGCACATGCAGGATATTATTGCGCTTATACGTGATATTGTAGCGCGGGGATATGGGTATGTGGCAGAGAATGGGGATGTATATTTCCGGGCGCGAAAGTTTTCTGAATATGGCAAATTGTCCCATCTGGTGCTGGATGATTTGGAAAACAGCCGTGAGCTATCGGCCTCGCTGGACGGTGGGCTGAAGGAAGACGGGGCGGATTTTGCGGTATGGAAGGCGGCGAAACCGGGCGAGCCCGCGTGGGAGTCCCCCTGGGGTGCCGGGCGGCCGGGCTGGCATATCGAGTGCAGCGCCATGGCAAAAAAACATCTGGGGGCCACGTTTGATATTCATGCCGGTGGACAGGATTTGATTTTCCCGCACCATGAGAACGAGATTGCCCAGAGCGAGTGTGCCAACGGGCAGACCTTTGCCCGGTATTGGATGCACAATGGGTTTTTGAATATCGATGATAAGAAAATGTCGAAGTCGCTGGGGAACTTTTTCACCGTGCGGCAGGTGGCGGAAAAAATGGGGTATGAGGCGATCCGGTATTTTATGCTGAGCGCGCATTACCGCACGCCGCTGAACTTTTCGATGGATATTTTGGAGCAGTGCAAGGCAAGCCTGGCGCGGCTGTACACCTGCCGGGAAAACCTGGTGTTTGCGCTGGAAAAGGCGAAGGATGCCGGAGAAACGATGCTGGCTGCACGGGTGCAGGAGGCGCGGGACCGTTTTTGTGAGAAGATGGATGACGATTTGAACACAGCCGACGCGCTGGCGGTGCTGTTTGATTTGGTGCGGGAAATAAACACCCTGGCGGCGGGCAGCACAAAACAGGTGCTGGCAGATACGCTGGAAGAGTTTGATATACTGTGCGATGTGCTGGGCCTGCTGTATGAAAAGCAGGAAGAAGAGGTGCCTGCCGAGGTAACCCAGCTGGTAGCCCAGCGTGCCGAGGCGCGCCAAACCAAAAACTGGGCGCGGGCGGACGAGATACGCGACGCGCTGGATGCGCTGGGGTACACGGTGGAGGACACCGCAGCGGGGCCCAAGGTAGTGAAAAAGTAACGAAGCGGGGCATGGTTTTGCTTGGCAGAAAAGCCGGGAGCCGGGATAGCCGGCCGGCAGGTGCCCACCGCTGGGATTGCATTTTTCACAAAACAGGTGAAATTTTACACGGGCTGTGGTATAATCATTCCACAACGATGCCGTGGACGTCGGACGTCGTCCGGGATAAATTTTTGGGGAGGAATTGTACATGCCGACATTTGTAAAGGTCATTATTTCGGTTGCGGTGATTATTATTGGGATTACTTTGCTGTTGTTTATCGCGTCCAAGCTGCTGGGCTTTGCGTCCATTTGGGAGCTGATCCATCACATGGGCGGGGAGCTGGGCCTGATGTGGGAAAGGATAACATCTTAAGGTAACGTGTGTCTTGCTGCTGGTTCCTGGCACGGGACGCCCGGTATTGCAAGCTATTTTAGGATGAGGAGGAAAACGCATGAAGGTTTTTTTGAAGATTTTAATGTGGGTGGCCATTATTGCGGCGGTCATTTTCCTGACGCTGTTTATTGCCATGAAGGTGGGGCAGTTTGAGAACTTCCGTGCCCTGCTGGACTATGTGTCGGGGAACGTACAAGAGTCGTTTAATTAGGTACGACCGAAGGTTCTTGTTTTCTATAAGATGGTAAAGTAACACCCGCTATCCTGTCGGCAGATGCCGGCGGACAGCGGGTGTTTTTTTGTGGTTGTGTTTAAAATAACGATTTGGAGAGGGTGCTGGATTTTTTACAGAGCGGGGGATGGTGGAAATATGCCCCAGGTAACCGCTGGTTAAAGCCCGGCACGTTCTGGTGGCACATCTTTGCCCAAATGGCACGCCGCAAAATCCTCGACAATCAACCCATTATTGCCTGCGGTTTTGCGGTGCACCCTCGGTCAAACCTGCACCCCCAGCCCGCACCGCCATTTAATCATCGCTTACCTAAAACGGCGTGCCAATAATCTCTGGTGTGCACAGCTGCGCAATGCGATAGTGCAGATAATCGTTGCCGAACAGGCGCTCGGTAAACGGTGTGCGGTGCCGGGCGGATGTGGCGGCGGTGGCAGCCTGTTGTTGCAGGACGGTTTCGATGGCTACCATGAACTGGGGTTCTTCATCCAGGCGCAGCAGCAGGTTGTCCCCCTGGCGCGAAAGCTTTAACAGGCGGCAGGAGCTGTGCTCCAACAGGCAGATTTCTATCAGCAGCACCGGCAGGCCGTCCTCATTTTCGCGCAGGTCGGCCCGGCAGGCCAGCAGAAAGGTTTCATTGCCGACGGTAATTTGGGTCTGCCGGCTGTGCCCAATGCCCACCGGCAAGAAGTAGGTTGCTTCGCCCTCTTCCCACAACAGGCGCAGGCCGTCCGCGTCTTTCAGCAGGTGCACGGCACACACGCCGGTGGAAAAGTTGTTGTTCATCGCCTGCACGATAAGCGGCAGCAGGCCGCCCCGGTTTTTTGGGAAAGCCCAGGTGGTGCCGCAAAAAATATCCAGCGGCGCGGCGGTGTTTTGCGCAGAAAGCGAAACGCCTTGCCGGGCCAGGGACCAGCGCTGGCGCCGGGTATGGGCGGGGGTGCGCTGTGGCAGGCGCATGGCCGGGGCAGCCGGGCGGCGGAACCGCAGGCCGGAAAGGGTCTGCTGCAGTTCCGAAAGGGCAAACGGATCTGGCGACAGGCTGTCCGGCAGGGCGGAAATGGAATAAAAATGCTTGCGCATGAGGGTGTAAGCAGGGGAGTCTGTGAACAGGCGCGGGTTGCCCGCGGTCATGGCAATGACCATATCCAGTGCCGGGATAACGGTGACATACTGGCCAAACATGCCGTTCATGATACAGTTGCCGCTGGCGGAATCAATCCACAGATGGTAGCCGTATGCTTCGCCGGCGTCGCCGGTGGCGTGTGTGCGGCACGCGTCGGCAACCCACGCTTCGCTGACCAGTTGGCGTGCGGCGCCATCCACCTGCCAGCGGCCTTTTTGCAGGTACAGCTGGCCCAGCTTTGCCATGTCTTCCGGCATCAGGTACATGCCCCAGCCGCCCTTTTCATACCCATCGGGGGATTTTTCCCAGGCGACGGGACCAAACCCCAGCGGGACAAACAAGCGCGGGGTAAGGTACTGCACCAGCGTTTGGCCACTGACCTTTTGGATAAGGGCGGACAGCAGGAAGCTGTTCATGGAGTTATAGACAAACCGGCTGCCGGGGGTGTGGGCAACACTGGAGGCGAAAATGCTTTTCACCCAGTCGTTTTCCACCGCCTCGTTTACCTCGTTAAAGGTGATGCCGCTGGTCATGGTAAGCAGGTGGCGCACGGTGATGCTGCGCATGCGCCGGGAGGTGAGCAGGCTGGTTTTATCCGGGAAATACTCCGCGACGGCGTCATCCAGGGCGAAAAGGCCTTCGTCGATGGCAATGCCTACCGCGGTGCCGGTGAAGGTTTTGCACAGGCTGTGGGTAACGTGCCAAACCCCGGCGTGGAAGGGGGCAAAATGGCCCTCGGCCACCATGCGGCCGTGCCGCAGGATGGAAAGGGAGTGGGCGTTTATGCCCGGCGTGTCGGCGACCTCGCGTACAAAAGACGTCAGCAGAGAGCTGGAAATACCCACCGCCTCCGGGGTGCTGCGCGGCAGCAAGCTGCCGGGAAGCGCGTCCTGGGGAAACGCCGGTTTTGCCTCGCTGTCATTGGGCAGAGCGCGGCTGCCATCCCCCAGCAAAATCTCGCGGATGGCCTGCAGGGTTTTCATTTGGGTAGAGAGCGGCGGCATGGCAATACCTCCGGATTATAATAGTATGCGGCGAGGGAGCGTGGAGATGCACATTACTCCACCGTGACGGATTTTGCCAGGTTACGGGGTTTGTCCACGTCGCAGCCGCGCAGCACGCTCATGTAATAGGCGAACTGCTGCAGCGGTACCGCCAGCAGCATGGGCATGAAAATTCCCTCGAAGCTGGGCAGGCGAAAAACGTAATCCGCGGTGCCGTCCGGTACGGGAGCGTCTTCCTTACAGAACAGCACCACCCGGGCGCCGCGGCTTTTCACCTCGCGCACGTTGGAGATGGTTTTTTCAAAGACGTCGTCCTGGCATGCCAGCGCCAGCACCGGCATGCCATCCACAATCAGGCTGATGGGCCCGTGCTTCAGCTCGCCCGCGGCGCAGGCCTCGGAGTGAATATAACTGATCTCTTTTAGCTTCAGGCTGCCCTCCAGCGAAAGGGCGTAATCAATGCCGCGTCCCATAAAGAACAGGTCGTGGCAGTTCATGAACTCACTGGCAAAAAACTGTACGTCGTGGTTATTTTCCAGCAGTGGCCGCAGCATGTCCGGTGTGCGCAGCAATTCCGCCACAAGGTGGCGAACCTCGTCAGTGCCCAGGGTGCCGCGCAGCAGCGAGAGTTTCAGCGCAAACAAATACAGGCAGCACAGCTGCACCATATATGCCTTGGTGCTGGCCACCGCTATTTCCGGCCCGGCATAGGTGTATAGGACATGGTCGGCCGCGCGGGCGATGCTGCTGCCTACCGCGTTTACGATGGCAAGGGTCTTGGCCCCGCGTTCCTTCGCCATGTTCAGCGCCGCCAGCGTGTCGATGGTTTCGCCGCTTTGGCTGATGATGATGACCAGCTCGTCCTTTGTCAAAATGGGGTTGCGGTAGCGGAATTCGCTGGCGATATCCACGTCTACCGGGATGCGCGCCATTTTCTCGATGGCGGATTTACCCACCATGCCGGCGTGCATGGCGGTGCCGCAGGCAACAATGTAAATGCGTCCAATGTTTTTCAGGTATTCGTCGGTGAGGTCCGGCAGGCCCAGGTTCGGCAGGCCGTCTTCCACGCGGGGGCGCACGGCGGCGCAGATGGCTTCCGGCTGCTCATATATTTCTTTCAGCATGAAGTGCGGGTATCCGCCTTTTTCAGCGGCCTCCACCGTGAAGTCGGCGGTGAGGATAGCCTTGGTGACCGGCACGCCCAGCTCATTATAGACCTGCACCCGGTCTTTTTCCAGGCAGACAATTTCGCCGTCCTCCAGCACGGAATAGCGGTTGGTATAGGCCAAAATAGCGGGGATATCGCTGGCTAGGAAGTTTTCGCCGTCGCCATAGGCGACGATAAGCGGGCTCTCCTTGCGTACACCGTATATTTTATCCTGCTGGTCGGCGAACAGAATGGCCAGCGCATAGCTGCCGCGCACCTGCTGCAGGGTGGCCAGCAGCGCCGCAACGGCATCGCCGTTGTAGTGATAATCCAGCAGCTTTACCAGCACTTCACTGTCGGTATCGCTGATGAAATCATACCCATGCAGCAGCAAAAATTCTTTCAATTTGCCGTAGTTTTCAATGATGCCGTTGTGTACCAGCGATACCCGTGCGGCAGAGTGTGGGTGGCTGTTGATGTCACTGGGGGCGCCGTGGGTGGCCCAGCGGGTGTGGCCGATACCCACCGTGGTGTGCGGCAGGGGAATGTCCGCCAGCTTTTGCGCCAGCTTTTCCAGCCGGCCCTCGCTTTTGTAAACGGCAATGCCCTCCGGAACAAAAAAAGCGACGCCTGCAGAGTCGTATCCGCGGTACTCAAGATGGGCCAGCCCCTCGAGCAAAACGTCACGGCTTTCACGAGCGCCAATGTAACCGACAATACCACACATAGGGGAAACCTCCGGTGTAAAGGGTGGTGCCTTGCCGGATAGAAAAAACAGGAAATGAAAAAAGGAAACCGGCAAGACAAACGAACAACAGTAGAGTGGTTCTAAAAAATACAGCGATATACGGCGAAAAGAGAGCAAGGCGGTTCAACGAAAAAAGCGGCCGCGGAAACGGTGGATGTACAGGATGCGCAGCTTGTCTATCAGCAGGTCATACAAAAGGAAGGTGACGTTTGCCATGAGTAGCAAAACGACCCAGAACCACACCGCGCTGCCGGAGAATTCCGCCAGCAAGGCCGGGCTGACCAGCAGGAACAGCAGGATGACATACACCAGCGCAAGGGCAAAGTTGAACAGGGCCAGCTTTGCCGCATAGCGCATAATTTTGTTTGGCAGGCGTGCCAGCCGTGGCTGTAAAACGGGATAGTACCCGAACAACAGCAAGAAAAACAGGGTGATCTCACGGTCTGGCACCAGAAAAAAAGATAGGATGCCGACCGTGGCGTACACCACCAGGGTGGTTTTGGGGCCCAGTTCCACCACCACCGGCAGCAGGCACAGCCCCGCCAGCATGGGTGCGGTAAGGGTGGCTACCGGAATGAACCCGCCGAACAGCATGACCACCACGCACAGAGCGGAAAAGACACCCCCCAGCGCGATCTTCCGGGTGCGGGAAGGGGGTCTTTTGGGGTTTGAGGGTTGCGGCGCCGGTGGCACAGCTCTTGGGGAGGATGGCTGTTTTTTGGCCTCGGAATTTTTGGGAGCCGGTTGGTTTTCAGTGTCCGATTGCTTTTTGGTGGTTTGCTCAGACATTCAGCACCCCCGGCACATGGTGCAGCAGGCATCCATGCAGCACATGGCGGTGCAGGTGTTGCACGCGCAGTTCATGGCGGCGGCGTCGCGGTTTTGGTTTGCGTAGGGGTTGCCCTGCATGTCGCCGTCGCCAGAGGAAGAAAGGTTCCGCAGCGCGGCCTCGTACTCGCGGTTGCCGGGGTCCAGCCGGACGGCCACCTGGAAATACCGCAGGGCCTGGTCCAGCCAGCCCTTATAGTAATAGGCGCTGCCCATCAGGAAGTTCCACTCGGCGTCTGAGGAGCCGCCCTGGATGGCGGAAAGCTCTGCCAGGGCCTCGTCCACCTGGCCGGCGTTTACCAGCTGGCGGATGGCGGCATACCGGCCACCGGCCGCGGTGGAATGCACATACGGCGAGGATGGCGAAGAAGCGTCCATCCCGCCGGTACGGATATAGCTCATCAGCGTATCGAACGCGTCGTTTATTTCCTGCATTTTGTTCTGGGCCTCGTCCAGCAGGGGACCGGCCTCGTAGTTATCCAGGTTATATTTCTTTGCCAGCGTACGATACGCCTCCTTGATATCGTCCTCACGGGCGGTATCCGGCAAGCCCAGTACGCTATACGCTTTCGATCTGTCCATGTCCCGGTCTCCTTTGGTTTCGTTTGGTGCCCGCGGCGGCTATGCCGGCCGGCAGGCCCAGAAAAAAGATATTGTCCAAAATATCTTTGTATTGCACCAGCGGCAACAGGTTGTAGCACAGGGCTATTTCGCCGGCGGCCATGCGGCAGCGCCGCTGCGCGGCCTGGGTGGCGGCCTGCTGGGAAAGGCCCATGTTTACAAAAACGTTATATTTTCCTTTGGCGGCGTCTTCGCTGAAATCCTCTGCCGCATCCAGCAGGTAGACAATCTGCCCCGCAAACAGGCCCAGGCGGGCCAAAATGGGGCGGTCAGCGTCGGTATGCGCCGCAGCGGCGAACAACACGGCGCACATCTGCGCGGTGGGCTCGCACGCTTCATCCGGCAGGGCGCAGCCGGCGGCCTCCAGCGCCATTTGGCGGCGCATGGCTTCTTCCAGCACGGTGGCAATATCACCATGGCGGGCAGCGGCTTTTTTGTAGCTGTGCCACAGAAACGGCTTTGCCAGAGAATAGGCCAGGCGTTTTGGAAAAGCTTCATCCGCTAGGCTGTCCTGCAGCTTGTGGTAGCTAAGCATGACCAGTCCGTCGGCCGCCAGGCACAGGCCGGCGGTGTTGTGGCGGGTTTTGCGCCGGGCAACGGGGTTTGCGAAACAACCCTCTACCGGCTCCGGCCCGGTTTCCCCCGAAAGAGCATCGGCCAACACACCCAGCAGCACCAGGTCATAGTTTAAAAGAAACCGGCTGAACACGCCATAGCTTTTGCCCAGCTGCTTGCATACGCCGCAGTATGCCGCGCGGTAACTTTCAAAATCGCGCAGTTTCATTTCCGGTTTCACCGGCAAAACATAGCCGAACACCGCGAGACACCTCCTGTCTGAAATGCGGTGAAAGTGGGGGGACAAACCGGCGGAACAACACGGTTTTGTCAGTTTTTATTCGATACCCACTTACCAAAATATCATACACTATTTAAAAAGGGGTTGCAACAAAGCGTTTGTAAACAAACTGTGGCCTGCGGGCGGACATAGTGGTGGGGGCCCGTGCGTAAACCCATGCAGGAAACATTGTTTTTCACACACCGGAAAAGGGACACCGAACGGCCAGGCGCGGCGGTGTGATTGACAAACACCCCGCGGAAGACCTATCATATTTAGGGAAGAAACAAAAGTACCGGCACAGGTAAGAGCCAGGCGTACCCCGCAGGGGGCCGCGAAAAGGAGCAGAAGCATGAAAAAGCCGTTTGTCAGCTATGACCAGCTGCAGGAGATGATAACCGACTATCCCACGCCGTTTCATTTGTATGATGAAAAAGGCATTCGCGAAACAGCGCGGCGGTTGCAGGAGGCGTTTTCCTGGAACGAGGGGTTCAAGGAATATTTTGCGGTGAAGGCGAACCCAAACCCGGTAATTTTGCACATCCTGCGCGAGGAAGGCTGCGGGGTGGACTGTTCCAGCCTGACCGAGCTGATGCTGGCGGAGAAGGTGGGTTTTTCCGGACGGGAAATCATGTTTTCGTCCAATGCCACCCCAGCGGAGGACTTTGTGTATGCAAAGAAGCTGGGGGCCATCATCAACCTGGATGATATCACCCATATTGATTTTTTGGAGCGATGCGCCGGAATTCCCAAGACCATCTGCTGCCGGTACAACCCCGGCGGCGAGTTTAAGATTCATAACCAGATCATGGACAGCCCAAAGGACGCAAAATATGGCTTCACAAAAGAACAGCTGCGTGAGGGCTTTTTGCGGCTGCGCGAAAAGGGTGCCGAGGAGTTTGGCCTGCACGCGTTTTTGGCCAGCAACACACTGGGGGACGAGTATTACCCTGTGTTGGCGCGGCAGTTGTTTGAAACGGCGGTGTGGTTGAAAGAAGAGACCGGCATCGCTGTAAGGTTTATTAACTTGTCTGGCGGGGTGGGCATTCCGTACCGGCCACAGGAACAGGCGAACGATATTTTTGCCATAGGAAAAGGAGTGGAGCAGGCGCTGGCGGAGGTGCTGGCACCGGCCGGCATGGGCGATGTAGCGATATTTACCGAACTGGGACGCTATATGCTGGGGCCGAACGGAGTGCTGGTGGCCACCGCGATTCATAAGAAGAACATTTACAAGGATTACATTGGCCTGGATGCCTGTGCCGCAAACCTGATGCGGCCGGCGATGTACGGGGCGTATCATCATATCACCATTGCCGGTAAGGAGGACGCCCCCGCCACGCACAAGTATGATGTGACCGGTTCACTGTGCGAAAACAACGACAAGTTTGCGATAGACCGCATGCTGCCGGAGGTGGATATTGGCGATATTGTGGTGATACACGACACCGGGGCGCACGGGTTTTCAATGGGGTACAACTATAACGGCAAGCTGCGCAGCGCCGAGGTTTTGCTGAAGGAAGACGGCAGCACCCAGCTGATACGCCGGGCGGAAACACCAGAGGATTATTTTGCGACGCTGGGCGTGACGGGGTACTTTGATGACCCGGACGAAAAGTGCGCAGACGGCTGCGAATGCGGGCATACGCACGGGTGAGGTTGCCGGGGAATGTAGCGGGATGGTAAATGGTTTGCAGGATGCCGTTGATGCTGTTTTTGCTTAACGGCAGCAAACAAAACCACACGGGCCGCGCAGAAGAGATAGCATTTTCGTAGGGGGAGGCAAGGAGATGGCAGGTTTCGTTCCGGGTGTTTTGTCGGGGGCGTGTTTTTTTTCAGAGACGGTGATAGGCGGCGCGGATGGGCCGACCATGGTTTTTACCAATATAAGTATATGGAACTATGTCCTTTTGTTTTTGGAGTTTGGTCTGCTGGCAGCCGTGGTGGTGCTGGGCATTATAAACCTGCGCAAAAAGCCCGCGGGGCCGGACACCGCCGCGCTGGAAAAGCGCATGGCGGAGGAACTGCGCGCCGCCCGGCAGGAGATAAACGCCGGAGTGAACGAGGCGGTGCGCAGCGCGGCGGCCATGCAGGGCGAAATCCAAAAACGCACCACCGAGGCCCAGGCGGCGCATCTGGAGACGCTGGCCCGCCAGGTGGCGCAGCAGCGTGCGGCGCTGGACGAGCAGTTTGCCAAATTTTCCATGCAGAACGAACAAAAGCTGGAAAATATTCGCCGGACAATGGAAAAAGGCATTGCCGACCTGCAGGCTGGTAACGAGAAAAAGCTGGAAGAAATGCGCCACACGGTGGACGAAAAGCTGCAGCAGACGCTGAACGAACGGCTGAAGCAAAGCTTCAGCCTGGTAAGCGAGAGCCTGGCCAAGGTGCAGCAGGGCCTGGGCGAAATGCAGAACCTGGCCGCCGGGGTGGGCGATTTGAAAAAAGTACTGAGCAACGTGAAGACCCGCGGTATTTTGGGCGAGATACAGCTGGGGGCGATACTGGAAGAAATATTGCCGCCAGAGCAGTATGCCGCGAACATTGCCACCGTAAACGGCAGCGCCGAGCGGGTGGAGTTTGCGGTAAAGCTGCCGGGTGATGGAGACGGCATGCCGGTGTGGCTGCCGCTAGACGCAAAGTTCCCGGCGGACGCATACGCGAACCTGCTGGACGCGTACGAGGCGGCGGACACAGCCGCAGTGGAGGCCGCGGGTAAGGTGCTGGAAAGCCGCATCCGTTCTTTTGCAAAGGATATCCACGAAAAATACATCCATGTGCCGGAGACCACCGAGTTTGGCATTATGTTCCTGCCGGTGGAGGGGCTGTACGCGGAGGTAGTGCGCCGTGGGCTGGTGGAAAAGCTGCAGAATGAATTTAAGGTGAATATTGCGGGGCCCACCACCATGGCGGCACTGCTGAACAGTTTGCAGATGGGCTTTCGTACGTTGGCAATTCAAAAGCGCAGCGGCGAGGTGTGGAAGGTGCTGGGCGAAGTGAAGAGTGAGTTTGCGAAGTTTGGCGATGTGCTGACCAAGACAAAACGGCACCTGGAGCTGGCCAGCAAGGATATTGACGAACTGGTGGGTACCCGTACCAACCAGATTCAGCGCAAGCTGCGGGACGTGACCAGCCTGGTACCGGGGCAGGAAGAGGAAAGCCTGGAGGCGGCCGAGGACGAGCTGCTGCTGGAAGAGGACGGCGCGGCGGGGGAGGAATAAGGCCAGGGGTGCCGCAGGAACCGGCCATTTATAAACAAAAAAAGCCGGCCTGGCACGGACAGCAGGCTGGCGTTTTTTTGTTGGCAAAAGCGATGCTGCCGGAAACGGAGGTGGGGGTGGAAGCCAGCACCCGGCCGAAGGCCGTCCGGGGCAAAGCCCGGACCCCGGCAGCACCCGCGCTGCCGGGCCGCGCGCCAAGCGCGCGGGGCCTGCGGCCGGGCAAAGGATGAGCACAAAGAAATAGAAAGCTTATGCGGCCGGGGGTGGCGGGCTGTCCATTTCGCCCAGGAATAACGGCAGGCCGCTGGACAGGTCCACCACAGCATACAGATACGGTTTGTCGAAGGTAAGGTACAGGGGCGGCTCTTCCTGGTAAGGCGCAGCGGTTACTTCAAACTCCACCACGGTGGCGGCTGCGGCCTCGGTGCCTTTTTCGTTTACACGGATGACCACCTTCTGTTTGGCGTCGCTGATGTATAAATTGTTTGCGTCGCTGACACCGGAAAAATTTGCCGCAGTGGGGTCAAATGCCTGCTGCAGGCCCATGCTTTGCAGCGGCGTTACCAGGCCCAGTTCATAGCTTTGCTCGAACTTTGGCATAGAGAGAATAACATCGTCGGTATCCTGTGCGGCGGCCAGCCACCCGGAAAGGGAATTTTCATCCAGCGCCAGATTTGCCACGTTGCCATCGATGGGCATGACTGCCAAAAATGCCAGGTTGCTGTCCGCATACGGCAGCACGACGCCCTGCAGATCCGGGTTTTGGAAACAGCGCTGGGTGTTGGCGGGGGCTGTCAGGAAATCGGCCTGTACCGTTTGGCCGTTCGCCAGGGTGAAGTCCCGCGCATGGGTGTCGTTTGCATCAAACGGCTGCTGCCAGGCGGCGTCCATATACAGGGTGTTGATGAGCAGCATGGCTGCTTGGGCACTGATAGAATCCACCAGGTCGGGGATGAGCCCCTCGGTTTCTTTGGCTACCCAGGCGTTTATTTCCTCTGGTGTGGCGGATGCTTGCAGGTCAACTGTGAAGACCTCGCCGTCAAAATCCTGCTGCACCAGCTGCAGATACTGCGGCAGGACGGGATAGTCATCATCCACCCAGGCGGAGTTTGCAAGAGATAGTTTGGTGCCACCGTCCAGCGCCGCATATTGCCCCAGCAGCGCCTGGCACGCGGGGCCAATATCCGCCGGTGCAATGCCCAGCACCCGGGCGAACTCGGCGGCGGTGTCGCCGGCACTGCCCGCGGCGGCCATAGCAAACGCCAAATAGGCGGACAGGGGAGAAATAACGATATTTTTCTCCCCGGCCAGCCGCGCCTGCCCAAACAGCTGTGCAGAAAAGCTTTGCATGGCAGTGTACAATTCAGCAGGCACATCCTCCGGAGAATTTTGCGGCGTGCTGTTTGGCTTTTGGCTGGCGCAGCCGGCCAGCGAAAACACAAGTATAATGACAAGGAACCCTGCAAGCAATCGTTTCATGGGGAATAGCCTCCTTGTAATGCTGGGAGCGAATGGCTCCTATTTTAAAACAAATACTGGTTCTGGCCGGTATAAAAACAAAAGCGGAACGCCGAAGGGCGCAGCCGCTTTTGCTGTGTTATAGGGAATACGACGCAGGTGGTGAAATGCTTGCAGTTTCATTTTGCCAGAACACAAATGGAAAAATGATTGTTCAAGAGACCACCCTGCGTTACTGTGCCATGGGCAGACGCGCAGTGCGTGGCCTACGGTTGCGGTGCGGTAGGCGGCACGCTGTCGGTGGCAGGTGCCACAGGGCTTTGCGGCGCGGGCGCCGCCGGGGCGGCGGGTGCTGCCGGAGCAGCAGGTGCCGCCGCGGGAGCGGCAGGGAAAATGGGTGCCGCCGGGGCAGCAGGTGCCACCGCAGGAGCGGCAGGGAAAACGGGTGCCGCAGGTGCGGGTGCCGTTACCGGAGCCACTGGCGCTGCCGGGGGAACCGCTGCCGCCGATGCCGCCTGCGCGGCGAACGGCTGAGCGGCCGTGGCCTGTACCGGTGGCGGCGCGGTATCACCGGAAGATATGGCAAAGCTGCCGGCTACCGGTACGGTAACACCGGCGGCAACGGCGCCGCTGGCAACGGCTGCTTTTTGGGCGGCTTCCGCTTCAGCAGCCTCGGTGTCCTGGGCCATTTTCTTTTTTGCGAAGTGCCCCAGGATCTTGTCGATGCCGAACACGACATACCCCAGCAAAACAAACGCGACCGCCAGCAGGAACACCAAAAGGACCGACTGGAACCAGCCGAGCTTTTCAAAATCAAAAATAGCGGGATAGGGCCACGGGGTGCGCCCATGGTATACCATGCCGGTTTTTGACGCGGGGGACAGCAGGAAGGTGTACAGCGAATAAAAGCAAAGATACACAAACGGAATGGCCAGCCAGAAAATGGGGTCGCCGGCGCGGAAACGGCCTTTGCGGTCGAACAGGATCCAGTCCAGCAGCACCAGAACCGGTACCAGATAGTGAACAATGACATTCAAAAGGACGTTGCCGTAGACCGCGCTTTCAAAGGCGGAACCTGCCAACGTAAGCATGTACAAAATAGAAAAGAAAACCAACGTTACCAGAATATCGCCCTTCAGTGTGATGGCATAGGAATAGGAGCCTTTGGTGCCTTTTTTCATGGTGTTGAAAAACAGGAAGAACACGGTGAACGCATAAAATAGAAAAACAAACAGGTTCAAATCCACGCCGAAATATTTCAGCCGTTCAAAACCGTACCCCACCAGCGACGCGATGACCCCAATGCCGGAAACGACCAAGATCAGTGCCTTGAAAATAAGCGAAGCGAGCTTGTTGCGGATACACATTAAATACCACCCCTTACAAATTTGTTCATCAAGCATTTATTTACGGTATGAAGATTCCGCTCCCCACGATATATTATACCATATTTTTGGGAATGTGTTGACATTTATGTGGTCATTTGCTAAAATGCACAAGACAACTGAATAGGTCTTATCCAGAGTGGCTGAGGGAACAGGCCCCATGACGCCCGGCAACCTGTCTGCGGACAAGGTGCTACCTCCTGCGGGAAACCGAAAGATAAGGGATGCTATTGTGCGCCAGGGCTTTCCTGGCGCATATTTTTTTAGCCATATATTGGGAAAGGGGCAAGCAAATGAACAGGCATTTTTTTACGTCGGAATCGGTTACAGAGGGGCACCCGGACAAGATTTGCGACCAGATTTCGGATGCAATATTGGATGAAATATTGGCGCAGGATCCGATGGGCCGGGTGGCGTGCGAGGTGACCGCGAACACCGGCGTAGTGTACGTGATGGGCGAGATAACAACCAGCACCTATGTGGATATTCCCACGGTGGTGCGGCGTGTGATACGGGAAATAGGCTATACCCGCGCAAAGTTTGGGTTTGATGACGAAACCTGCGCGGTGCTGACCTCCATAAAGGAGCAAAGCCCGGACATTGCCATGGGGGTAAACCCCGGTGGCGCCGGTGACCAGGGCATGATGTTTGGCTATGCCTGCGATGAAACACCGGAAAAGATGCCGCTGCCCATTTCCTTGGCGCACAAGCTGGCGCAGCAGCTGACGAAGGTGCGCAAGGACGAAGTGCTCACCTATCTGCGGCCGGACGGAAAAAGTCAGGTGACGGTGGAGTACGACGGGGATGTTCCGGTGCGGGTAGACACGGTGGTGGTTTCCACACAGCACGGGCCGGAAGTGGACATGGAGACATTGCGCCGGGATATTATAGAAAAAGTGATACTGCCGGTGATCCCGGCGAGCTTGCTGGATGCGCAGACGGTGTATTACATCAATCCCACCGGCCGGTTTGTGGTGGGGGGGCCGCAGGGGGACTCCGGCCTGACCGGGCGAAAGATTATAGTGGACACATACGGTGGGTATGCCCGGCACGGCGGCGGTGCTTTTTCCGGGAAAGACCCCACCAAGGTGGACCGCAGCGCAACCTATGCGGCGCGCTGGGTGGCAAAGAACATTGTGGCGGCGGGCCTGGCGAAGCGGTGCGAGGTACAGGTGGCGTATGCCATTGGCGTGGCACAGCCGGTCAGCATTATGGTGGATACCTTTGGCACCGGCGTGGTGCCGGATGAAAAAATAGAGGCGGCGGTGTGTGGTGTGTTCGATTTGACCCCACAGGCGATCATTCGGGATTTGGACCTGCGCAAACCGATATACCGCCCGCTGGCGGCCTATGGCCACATGGGCCGGGAGGACCTGGGTGTTGCCTGGGAAAAAACCGACAAGGTAGACGCCTTGCGGGCTGCGGCAGGGGTTTAATGAAAAAAACCGGTTTTCAAATGACCGGCGTGGTTGTTTTACATAGGTGGCCGGGTATCGTATAATAGTTACGGTACCCGGCCGCTGTTTGTTTTTGTGGCGGCAACCGGGAACAGTATCCTCGCAAGGCAGGAAAAAAGATGCAGCAGGCAAACGAGCGACTGTGCGGCATGGTGGAAACCGTGACCTTTCAAAATGAAGAAAATGGATTTGCGGTGCTTACCCTTTGTGATGATGAGGGGGAGCTGATTTGTGCTGTGGGGCCGCTGGCGGGCAGCACCCCGGGCGAGGAAGTGACACTGGCCGGCCGATGGACCGAGCACAGCGTGTACGGCCGTCAGTTTGAGGCGGCGGCCTGTGTGCACAAAATGCCGGAGAGCGAAGGGGCTATTTTAAAGTACCTGTCCAGTGGGGTGCTACCGGGCATTGGGCCCGCCACCGCCCGGCGGATTGTAGACCGGTTCCATGAGCAAGCGCTGGAGGTGCTGGCCACAAACCCGGAAAAATACGCCAGCATAAAAGGGTTTTCGCGCGAAAAAGCCATGGTGGCGGGGCGGCGTTTCGAAGAAGTGTTCGCCGCGCGGGAGGCGGTGGCCACGCTGGCGCGGCTGGGCCTTTCGGCCAGCGAGGCGCTGCCGGTGTACCGGCATTTCGGCAAATATACATTGGATATTGTGGAAGCGAACCCCTATCTGTTGTGTGGCTGGCCGCTGTACATGAGCTTTGAGCGGGCGGACAGACTGGCGCAGCGCACGTCGCTGGGGCCGGAAAGCCCCGAGCGGACCCGTGCCGCGCTGCAGTATGCCCTGCGGCACAACCTGAACAACGGGCACACCTGTTTGCCGGAAGAAAAGCTGCTGCAAACGGTGATAGAGTTTTTTCGCATACCGCCGCAGGATGCCGCGCGCCAGCTGGAGGCCATGCTGGAAAGCGGTGATTTGTTCCGGGCGGTGGCGGATGATATGGCGTTTTTATATCTGCCGGAATACTACAAGGCGGAGATGAGCGCTGCCCTGCGCCTGCGGGCGCTGGCCAGCGGGCCGGTGCTGGAACCGGCACATTTTGAAAAACAGATGTCCCTGCTGGAGGCGGCGCAGGATATCCATTATGCGCCGGCGCAGCGGGAAGCGATACAGGAAGCGCTGTCTCGCCGAGTACTGGTGATTACTGGTGGGCCGGGCACCGGAAAAACCACCACCGTGAATGCAATTATAGCGCTGTATGAGCAGCAGGCGGATCGGGTGTTTTTGGCTGCGCCCACCGGCCGCGCGGCAAAGCGTATGTCGGAGCTGACAGGGCGGGAGGCGGTGACCATTCACCGCCTGCTGGAGGTGGAGTTTCGCGGCGGGAGCGACGAAATACCACATTTTAAGCGAAATGAAGAAAACCCGCTGCGGTGCGATGTGCTGATAGTGGACGAAGTGAGCATGGTGGATGCGCTGCTGTTTGAGTGCGTTTTGGCTGCACTGCGTCCGGGGTGTCGGTTGGTGCTGGTGGGGGATGCCGACCAGCTGCCCAGCGTGGGCGCGGGAAATGTGCTGAAAGGGATCACGGATGCCGGTGTGGTGCCGGTGGTGGCGCTAAAAAAGGTGTTTCGCCAGGCGGCGGCCAGCCTGATTGTACGCAATGCCCACCGCATTGTGGAGGGGGAAACACCCCAAAAAGGTGGGAAAGACGACGACTATTTCTTTTTAACCGCATACGGCGCCGCCTGCCAAAAGCTGGTGTGTGAGCTGGTGGCCCAGCGGCTGCCCACAGGGTATGGGCTGTCCCCGGTGCAGGATATCCAGGTACTGTGTCCTGGGCGAAAAGGACAGCTGGGTACCGAAATGCTGGGGCGGCGGTTGCAAGAAGTGCTGAACCCGCCGGCAGCGGACAAGCCGGAAATTCGCCGGGAGGGCATCTGTTTTCGCCTGGGGGACAAGGTGATGCAGATAAAAAATAACTATGATATCCCGTTCACCCGCACCAGCGGCGAGGTAGGCGCCGGGGCTTTTAACGGGGATATTGGCGTGGTGGAGGAGATAAACCCGGCGCGCGGCACCTTAACCGTGCTGTGCGAGGACCGGCGGGTGTCCTATACCGCGGAGGAACTGCACGAGCTGGAACTGGCCTATGCGGTGACCATTCACAAAAGCCAGGGCAGCGAGTTTGAAGCGGTGGTGCTGGTGGTGGAGGAGGTGCCGGAGCGGCTGCGGTACCGGAACCTGTTGTACACCGGGGTAACGCGTGCGAAGAAAGTTTGCGTGCTGGCCGGCCGGCAGCAGATTGTGGAGCAGATGGTGCGAAACGGGTACCGCAACCGGCGGTACTCTTGTTTTGCGCACTTTTTGGTGGATGAGGATTTGCTATGAATGTGGCGAAGATGGGACATTCCCTGCTGGATTTGGTCTTTCCGCGCCGGTGCGTTTGGTGTGGAAAGGTCATTGGCTTTACAGCAGGAGACGATTGCGAAAACCAACTGGCGCAGATTTACCTGGCAGATGCGCCGCTGGCGGTGAAGGACCGGGAAGGGCTGGAAGGATTTGTGCAGGAAGTATGGGCGTGTTACCGGTATGAAGACCCGGTGAAGCATACCATCTGGCGGCTGAAGTTTGAAAAGGACGAGCTGCTGGCGCTGCCGCTGGGGGATAAACTGGCGGAAAAAGCGGTGGCCTGCATGCTGGCGCAGCGGTATGATGTAATAGTGCCGGTACCGGTGTCGGCGAAAACGCGCCGAACCCGCGGGTTTAACCAGTCCGCCCTGATGGCGAAGCGGCTGGCAGCACAAGCCGGCATGCGGTGCGAGGACCGGCTGCTGGTAAAAACTGTGGAAACCCAGCGGCAGATGGACCTGGGCCGCGAAGCCAGGCGCACCAATGTGGTGGGTGCTTTTGAGGTGAAGGATGCCGCGCCGATTGCAGGCAAGCGTGTGCTGCTGGTGGACGACGTGGTGACCACCGGCAGCACGTTGGGCGAAAGCGCCAGGATGTTGTTGGGCGCGGGCGCGACGGTGTGCGGCGCGCTGTGTATGGCGGCGGCAGGGTAGGGCGAACCATTCCCAATAGGTAAGTTGTGTTTCAGCTGAAAGAGGAACCTCGGCCGCGAAAGCTGCCGGGGTTCTGTGTGTCCATTGATGAAAAAGCACAGGGAGATAGTATAAGATACTTGACAGGTAAAATATATTTGATATAATTAAATTGCATAAAATATAATTACGCGGGGGTTTGCCATGGCGATATATGATTTTACGGTTCAGGATGCAAAAGGCAATGAGGTCGGCCTGTCCCAGTATGCGGGAAAGGTATTGCTGGTGGTGAATACGGCAACGGCGTGCGGCTTTACCCCGCAGTATACCGGCTTGCAGGAGTTGTATGAAAAATACCGGGACAAGGGATTCGAAATATTGGATTTTCCGTGCAATCAGTTTGCGAACCAGGCGCCAGGTACCGACGCAGAAATCGGCAGCTTTTGCACCGGGCACTTTGGTATTACTTTTCCGCAGTTTGCGAAGATAGAGGTGAACGGCGAAAACGAAAGCCCGCTGTACACATGGCTGAAGAAGCAGAAAGGCGGCGTGGGAGGGGCGAAAATCAAGTGGAACTTCACCAAGTTTCTGGTAGACAAAAACGGAAAGGCCGTTGGCCGGTATGCCTCGGCAAAAACCCCCGCGGCACTGGACAAAGAAATAGCAAAACTAGTGGAGGAATAACCCGATGAAGCATACCCACAAGACCCAGAATACTTGCTCTACCAAAATCACGTTTGATTTGGAAGGAGACGTTGTGCGGAATGTTGCCTTTACCGGCGGGTGCAACGGAAACCTGAAAGCCATAGGGAAGTTGGTGGATGGATTTACCGTGAACGATATACAGCAAAAACTGGCGGGGACCAGCTGCGGCCGGAACCCCACATCCTGTGCGGACCAGCTGGCGCAGGCGGTGCAGAAGGCATACGACAAAGAGCAGTAAAGGAGCGGGAAAATGGCATATGATGCGCTGAAACTGGAAAACCAACTGTGCTTTCCTTTGTATGCCTGCGCGCGGGAGGTTGTGAAAAAGTACAAGACCTATTTGGATGAAATAGGGCTGACCTATACCCAGTATATTGCCATGATGGTACTGTGGGAGCACAAAAGCCTGAACGTGAAAAAACTGGGTGCGTATTTGTATCTGGACTCCGGAACGTTAACCCCACTGCTGAAAAAGCTGGCGGCTATGGGTTTGGTGGAGCGCGTGCGCTCGGAAAAAGACGAACGCAACCTGATTGTAAGCGTGACAGGAAAAGGCGAGGCGCTGCGCGACAAGGCGGTTCTTATCCCGCAGCAGATGGCCGCCTGCCTGCCTTTGCATCCGGAAGAAGCAGCCCAGCTATATGGGCTGCTGTATAAGGTTTTGTTTGCCCAATAAACCTTTAGTGCGGGCTGTTCCGCACGGTGCCACGCGTGAAAATAAAAAACCGGCCTGAAAGAGCGATCTTGCGATCCTCTCTTTTGGGCCGGTTTTCTGTGGGAATGCTGTAAAGGCGGCTACAGCCGCGCCTCAATGGCGGCGATGGTGGTTTCAATAGCTTTAATACGGGCATAGTATTTGTTCTGGCTTTCCACAATGGTCCAGGGAGCAAAATCGGTGCTGGTAAGGCGCAGCATATCATTCACCGCCTGCTCATACAGGTCCCATTTTTCGCGGTTGCGCCAGTCTTCGTCGGTCAGCTTCCAGCTTTTTTCCGGGGTGTTCTGCCGTGCCTCGAACCGCCGCAGCTGTTCGTCTTTGTCTATGTGCAGCCAGAACTTCAGCACGATGGCGCCCCAGGCGGCCAACTGCGCTTCGAACTCGTTCATTTCGCGGTATGCGCGGCGCCATGCATCCTCGCTGGCGAAGCCCTCTACCCGCTCCACCATCACCCGGCCATACCATGACCGGTCAAAAATAGCAATATGCCCATCCTTCGGCAGGTTGGTCCAGAACCGCCACAGGTACTGCCGGGCCTTTTCCGGCGGGGTGGGCGCGGCGATGGGAATAACCTCGTACCCGCGGGGATCCAGGGCGGTGGTCAGTCGCTTGATGTTGCCGCCTTTTCCGGCGGCGTCCCAGCCCTCGTACACGATGATGACAGGGATTTTTTTCAGGTACACCCGGTTGTGCAGTTCCCGCAGCTTCTTTTGTACGCGCTTCAGGTCTTTCTGGTAGTCGTCTTTTTCCAGGCATTTGTCCAGTATCACTTCGCCCAGCGCCGGCATTTGCAGCAGGGTGAACGGCCCGCCGGACAGCGGCTGTGTGTTGTGTTTTGGTTTTGCCTTTTCGGCCTTTGCCTTTTGTGCCAGGGCGTCCTGGATGCTGGCGATGATGGTGCGGTACACACTGGCTAGGGCGGTACGGCGGTCCTGCCCGCTGACCAGGTGCCACGGGGCGTGTGGGGTGTTGGTGGCAGCCAGCATTTGGTCATAGGCGCGGAAATAGGCGTTATATTGCTTATTGCGCTGGTAGTCGCGCTTGTCCACACGCCAGGCGGTAGATTTTTTAGCGGCCAGTTTATCCAGGCGTTTCTTTTGCTCTTTTTGGGTAATATGCAGGAAGAATTTGATAATTAGGGTGCCGTTATCCGCCATCTGCCGCTCAAACAGGTTAATAGCGTCCAGGCGGAACAGCACCTCTTTTTGCGGCAGTTTTTCTTCCACTACGTCGGTGCTGGCCTCGGGGTACCAGCTCTGGTCATACAGCGTCATCAGCCCGGCGGCGGGGATGTCCCGCCAATGCCGCCACAGGAAGGGCTTGCGCTGTTCCTCACAGTTTGGCGGCAGTGTGCTTTTGGCCTTAAAGTTTCGCGGGTCCAGCGTCAGAATGACATCTGAAAGGACGCTGCCTTTTCCGGCGGTGTTCCAGCCTTCGAAAATAATCATCACCGGCAGGCCGGCGTTTCGCACCTCATGCTGCAGGTTGCCCAGGGTCTCTTTCAGCGGGTCCATCTCTGCCTTATATTCTTCCTTCAGCATAATTTTGGAAAGATCTACGGTTTCCAGCATGGTGTTCCACCTCTCTTTTTTAGTTTGGCAGCAAGGCGGGGATATATATAGCGCGCCGGTTTCCATGACCGGATTTTGCGGTGGTTTATTGTATCATACTTTTTCCGTTTGAACAGTGAATTTTGTGTAAACTTGTTATTGATACAGGGCCTGGTGGACTTTTTTTAGTAAGAACACCAAGAGAAGGCAAACCGCTATTTGCAGGGGAAATCTTAAAGATAGAATAAAGATTTATTTTTAACAAAGGCCGCAGATGACTTGAAAGAAGATGGAATATCCACTATAATGTACCTTGATTTCGTTTTTAAGGAGGAGGTTGTGTCATGAGTCTATCTGTTCTTTTGCCCGGTTGGTTGCAGGTTGCGGCATCTGCCACCAGCGCACCGGCGGATGAGCCATCTACCCTTACGGTGGTAGCCATTGGCTTAAGCCTGGTGTTTGCGATTTTGATTTTGCTGACCTTGGTCTTGATGCTGGAGGGGAAAATATTTTCCAGCCTGGACAAGCGCAAAAACGAAAAGAAAGAAGAGAAAGCAGCACAACCTGCGGCACCTGCCCCGGCACCTGTAGCTGCGGCTGCGGCTGTGCCCCAGGGTATTCCGCCGGAGGTGGTGGCGGCAATCACCGCCGCGGTGGCGGAGATAGAAGGCGGAAAGTACACCCTGCGCGCGGTGAAGGCAACGCCAACCGGGCGCGGCCAGTGGGGTTTGGCCGGTGTAATTTCATACACCGAGCCGTTTTAATAACAGGAATAGGGGTGTAGTACATTGAGTGAATTTATAGATACCATTGTCAGTATTTGGGACGAATCCGGTTTTGTGGGCCTGATAGACAATCCACTGTACCTGGTCATGATCGGTGTGGCGTGTATACTGCTGTATTTGGCCATTGTGCGGGAGTTTGAACCGCTGCTGCTGCTGCCCATTGCGTTTGGCATGCTGCTGGCGAACCTGCCGTTTGGCGGGATGATTCATATGCAATATTTTATTGTTTCACCGGATGCGGTGGCGCTAGGCTTGCCCACCGATCCGCTGGTGTACCCGCTGTTTAACGAGGTTTTGCACAACGGTGGCCTGGCGGATATGCTGTACCTGGGCGTGAAGCTGGGCATTTATCCGCCGCTGATCTTCCTGGGCATCGGCACCATGACCGACTTTGGCCCGCTGATTGCGAACCCGCGCAGCCTGCTGCTGGGCGCGGCGGCGCAGCTGGGCATCTTCATTGCATTCATTGGCGCGAAGCTGCTGGGCTTCACCGGCGCAGAAGCGGCGTCTATCGGCATCATTGGCGGCGCGGACGGGCCCACGGCTATTTTTACCACCACCAAGCTGGCACCATGGCTGCTAGGGTCCATTGCGGTGGCGGCGTATAGCTATATGGCGCTGGTCCCGGTGATACAGCCGCCTATTATGAAGCTGTTTACCACCAAAAAGGAACGCCGTGTGGTGATGAAACAGCTGCGGAACGTTTCCCGTACCGAGCGCATTTTGTTCCCGATTATCTGCACGCTGCTGGTATGCCTGATTCTGCCGGCGGCAACACCGCTGATTGGCATGCTGATGCTGGGCAACCTGATGCGCGAGTCCGGCGTGGTGGAGCGCCTGACCAAAACGGCCGGGAACGAACTGATGAATATCATAACCATTTTCCTGGGGCTGTCGGTGGGCTGCACCACCCAGGCGGACACCTTCCTGACGGCGGCCACCCTGAAGATTTTGGCCCTGGGGCTGATTGCGTTTGCGTTTGGTACCGCCGGTGGCGTGTGGCTGGGCAAGCTGATGTATGTGCTGACCAAGGGCGAAATAAACCCGCTGATTGGTTCGGCTGGTGTGTCGGCGGTTCCGATGGCGGCGCGCGTGTCGCAGAAGGTGGGCCAGAAAGAAAACCCGCAGAACTTCCTGTTGATGCACGCCATGGGCCCGAACGTTGCCGGGGTTATTGGCAGCGCGGTGGCCGCCGGTATCTTGATCAATATTTTCAGCTAAGATATTGTTTTTGGCTTCGCTTTGTCAGCGAATGGCACAAATAGATTTGCCTTGCCCGCCGCATTTTGTGTGGCGGGCAAGTTTTGTGGGAGGAGCCGTTTGGCAGGCAGAGGTTCCGGACGTGTTTTGTAACCTTTTGTCATTGGATTTTGATACGTGGGTATGGTACGGTTAAGAAGGAAGGCGCAGCGATTTTTCCGTTATTTTTTACAGGAACCGGTGACGACGAAAAAGGGCAATGAAAAACGAAAAAACACAACGCAAAAACAGGCCACTGCCGCCGTGCAAATATTGTCGAAACAGGAAAGAAAAAATTAACAGTTCTGCCCTTTATGCCGGCGGCGCTATATGGTATACTATTTACGGCTATTTTATTGGCTGGCGAAGCGAGGGCCGCGCAAAAACGTGTTTTCGCATGACCGAGTGAGGCGGGCTGAGGATGGTATGATACCATTTATATGAGGAAAACGGGGAAGCGAAGTGGAAGAATTGGCATCAATAGAAGAGCAGTTTGTGGCTCTGCGAAAAGAATACATAGAGACACGGTTTAGGGGTCTGAACGAGATGCAGCGGCAAGCGGTTTTTTCCACCGAGGGTCCGCTGCTGATTCTTGCCGGAGCAGGCAGCGGAAAAACCACCGTGCTGGTGCGCCGCATAGCGAACCTGGTACTGTTTGGGCAGGCGTACCAGGCTGGCCGGGTGAACGGCACCCCCAGCGAGGCCGATTTGGCCGAGCTGCGGGAGTGCATTGCGCAAAAAACCGCGGCAAGCGCGCGGCTGGCGCCCATGCTGGCGGTGGACCCGGTGCGTCCGTGGAACGTGCTGGCCATCACCTTTACCAACAAGGCCGCCGGGGAACTGAAAAACCGTCTGGCAAAGATACTGGGGGAAGAGATGGAGGCGGATGTAAATGCCTCTACCTTTCACTCGGCGTGTGTGCGCATATTGCGGCGGGACGGCGAAAGGCTGGGCTTTCCGCGCAGCTTTACCATTTATGATGCCGACGACCAGCAGCGGGTGCTGAAAGAGCTATACAAAGGGCTGAATATCGACGACAAGTTTTTGCCGGTGAAAAGCTGTTTGGGATCTATTGGCCGGCTGAAAGACCGCATGGTAAGCCCGGCCGAGGCGGCGGAAAAAGCCGGAGACACCCGCGCGCAGCTGGTGGCACAGGTCTACATGGCTTACGCGAAAAAGTGCCGGGATGCCGGCGCGATGGATTTTGATGATTTGATTTACTACACCGTGCGGCTGCTGCGGGAATTTGTCGAGGTGCGGGACTATTACCGGAACCGGTTCAAATATATTCTGGTGGATGAGTATCAGGACACCAGCGTGGCGCAGTTTCATCTGGTGAACCTGCTGTGTGACGAAAAGAACAACGTGTGCGTGGTGGGGGACGACGACCAAAGCATCTACCGGTTCCGCGGGGCGACCATCGAGAATATTTTAAGCTTTGAGGAACGGTTCCCTGGGGCAAAGGTCATTCGCCTGGAGCAAAATTACCGTTCCACCAGCAGTATTTTGGACGCGGCAAACTGTGTGATACGCAACAACGCCGGGCGCAAAGGCAAAACCCTGTGGACCGACAACGGCCAAGGAAACAAGGTGCAGCTGTTTACCGCCGCAAACGAACAAGACGAGGCGGCGCATATTGCCGATGTGATTGGCGAAAACATGCGCGGCGGGGCAAAGCTGCGTGACCACGCGGTGCTGTACCGCATGAACGCACAGTCCAGCCCGGTGGAAAACTATTTTGCGCGCGGGGCTATCCCGTATAAAATAGTGGGCGGGCTGCGGTTTAATGACCGCAAGGAAGTAAAGGACCTGCATGCGTACATGAGTGTTGTGGCAAACCCGCGGGACGACCTGCGGCTGCGGCGCATTATCAACGAGCCGGGGCGGAAGATTGGCGCGGTGACGGTGGACACGGTGGCGGAGATAGCCGGAAATCTGGGCGTGCCCATGCTGGAGGTGGTGCGTGATGCGGCGGCGTATCCCGCCCTGTCCCGTGCATCGGCGGCATTGGCTGGCTTTTATGCAGTGTATGAAAAGCTGGTGGAATTAAACGAAACGTTGCCGTTGGACCTGTTTGCGGCGGAGGTGCCGGAGGTGACCGGCTACAACAACATGCTGAAGGCGCAGGGGGAAGAAGGTAAAACCCGTCTGGAAAACGTGGGACAGCTGGTTTCCAACGTGAAAACCTACGCCGACCAGCACGGCGCCGAGGCCAGCCTGGAAGGATACCTGGAAGAAATTGCACTGATTTCCGACATAGACAACTATGACGAAGAGGCCGACCGGGTGGTGATGATGACCATGCACGCGGCGAAGGGCCTGGAGTTCCCTTTTGTGTTCATTGTGGGGCTGGAGGAAGGGATATTCCCCAGCGACATGAGCCGGTGGAACGACGAAGACCTGGAGGAAGAACGGCGGCTGTGTTATGTGGGCATTACCCGTGCGAAAAAGGAACTGTACCTGAGCAAGGCGGAAAGCCGCCTGCTGTATGGCCAGACCCGGCGCAACCAGCAAAGCCGGTTTGTGGAAGAGATAGACGCGCAGCTGCTGGAAGAGCAAACCTCGCCAATGGCCTCTGCCGGGCAGATGGGCGGTCATTTCGGCTTTGGCGATGACGAAGGAGCCGGCGGTAACTTTGGCCGCGCGGCAGCCGGCGGCCGGGGGTACCTGAACAACGAGTACAACCGCCCGGCGGGACAAAAGCGAGTGCCCAGCCGCGCGGCGGGATTTGGGAATGGTGCAGGCGGTTTTGGCGGGGGTACTGCCGCCGGAAATACCGGCGGGGTGGGCGGGCAAAGCCGGTCCGCCTTTGCCTATAAGCCGGCCGGCGCGCCCAAGCCGCAGAATGCCGGCATCACGTTTGTGCCGGGCGACGCGGTGGAGCACAAGGTGTTTGGCCGTGGCGTGGTGCAGAAGGTGACTCCAGTGGCGGGCGATTTTATTGTGGAGATTGCGTTTGAGGGCGCCGGGGTGAAGAAAACCATGGCAAACTATGCACCGCTGACAAAGGTATAGATGCTGGCGGCGGGGTGGCCCGCGTTGCGCAAAAGCCCTCTTTTGCGCAGGCCGGGCGTATGCCCGGCTACAGGGGCAAGGCCCCTGTGAAGCGCGGGCAGGCGGGGGCGTTTGTGCCGGGCGGAGACAAAGAAAAACGGCGGCGGTACGCACCGAGGAAACGCTGGCACTAGCGCAAGAGGAACGGGATAGAACCACCAAGGAAACCAAGGAAAAAAGAGAAGATAACTTCCCAACAAAACCAAGCCAGAGGAAAGGGAGCGCGGCACATGAAGGTACAACTGATTGCTCATACCCCACAACCGGAAAAGGTGGTGGCCGCAGCGGCCAAGCTGTGTTATTCGAATGCAACGGTGGATGACCTGCTGGAGGGATTGACCGAGGAAAAAAGCGCCGGGTTTGTGCAGATGTTGGCGTCACTGGGGCACGAAAGCCCCACCGAGCATGTCAGCTTCACCTTCGCGATAGAAGGGGTGAGCCGTGCGTTGCTGGCGCAGATTACCCGGCACCGCATTGCGTCGTTCAGCGTGCAAAGCCAGCGATATGTAGAGCTGGAAAACTTTGCATATGTGATACCGCCGGAAATTCAGGCCATTCCGCGGGCTGCCGCGCTGTTCACCGAGGCTATGCAGAAAGAAAGCAGCCTGTATTCAGAGCTGACGGCAATTTTGGAAAGCAAGCATTGCGAGGAATATTTCGCAGCGGGCATGAACGAGAAAGAAGCGGCGCAAAAAGCGCAGAAGCAGGCGATAGAAGACGCGCGGTTTATACTGCCGAACGCCTGCACCACCAAGATGATCGTGACCATGAACGCCCGCAGTTTGAACAACTTTTTCCGGCTGCGCTGCTGCAACCGTGCGCAGTGGGAGGTGCACGAGGTGGCGGACGAGATGCTGCGGCTGGTGTACGCCCTGGCGCCGGCGCTGTTCGTGAACGCGGGACCGGGCTGCGTGGCCGGTGGCTGTACCGAGGGGAAAATGACCTGTGGCAAGGCGGATGAGGTGCGGCAAAAGTACTACCGGATAAAAGAAGAGGGACGCAAAGATGGGTAAGCTGGTGGTGATAGAGGGCCTGGACGGTAGCGGGAAAGCCACACAGACGTCGCTGGTGGCACAGGAACTGGCCGCCGCCGGAAAAAAGGTGCGCAAAATTTCTTTTCCGGACTACACCAGCCGGTCCAGCGCCCTGGTGCAGATGTACCTGGCGGGGGAATTTGGCAGCCGCCCGGAGGACGTGAACGCCTATGCGGCGTCGGCCTTTTACGCGGTGGACAGGTACGCCAGCTATAAGAAAGAATGGGGCCGGTTCTATGCGGAGGGGGGGCTGTTGGTGGCGGATAGGTACACCACCAGCAACGCCATACACCAGTGTGCGAAGCTGCCGCGGGAAGAATGGGAAGAATATATAGCCTGGCTGCGGGATTTTGAATACAAGAAGCTGGGTGTGCCCCAGCCAGACCTGGTGGTGTATCTGGATGTGGAACCGCAGGTAAGCCAGCAGCTGCTGCTGCAGCGGTACGGCGACGACGCCAAAAAAGACATTCACGAACAGGACGTGGCGTATCTGATGCAGTGCCGGGAAGCGGCGCTGTGGTGTGCGGAAAAGCTTTCCTGGGTACGCATAGTGTGCAGTGAAAACGGGCATATGCGCCTGCGGGAGGATATTACGAAAGATGTACTGTGTAGTGTGAGGGAGAATATATGACGTTTCGTGAGGTGACGGCGGAAGACGGCAGGTGGGCCCGGCCGCTTTTGGAAAACGATGGATTCCGCAGTTGCGAGTTTTCATTTGTGAACATTTATATGTGGAGCCGGGTCTACAACACGAAAATTGCGCGATATAATGACTTTGTTATGGCGCGCAGCGAGGGAAAACGCCTGCACTACCTGTACCCGGCGGGCGAAGGAGACCGGAAAGATGCCATTGACGCGATACTGGCGGACGCCAACGAAAGCCAAAAGCAACCGGTGATTTTTTCCCTGACGGAAGAAACCAAAAACCAGATGGAGGCGTGGTATCCCGGCGTGTTTTTGTTCGACAAGCCGCGCGGCCAGGCAGACTATATTTACAACGCGCAGGACCTGGCCGACCTGCCGGGCAAACAATACCAAAAAAAACGCAACCATTGTTCCCGGTTCGAGCGCAGCTATCCGGACTGGGCGTTTCACGAAATTCGCCCCGAGGATATAGAAGCGGTGTGTCAGTTCAACAACCGCTGGTGCAACCTGTACGACAACCGTGATGACGAAGGCATAGAGGAGGAACACCGCGCCATCAAACTGGCGTTCCGGCATTATGATGAATTATGCCTGAGGGGTGGCTTTTTAACCACCGGCGGCGAAATCGTGGCGTTTTCGTTCGGCAGCCCGCTGGGCGGCGACATGTTTGTGACCCATGTGGAAAAGGCGCTGTACGATGTACTGGGCGCCTACAGTGTCATCAACCGCGAAATGGCCCGGAATTTTTGCCGGGGGTATACCTTCATCAACCGGGAAAACGACCTGGACGAAGAAGGGCTGCGGGATGCAAAGCTGTCTTACCACCCGGTTCTGCTGGAGGAAAAGTACACGGCGGAGCTGAAGAACGTATAGTACGTGAGGACAACAGGAGGGTGGCAGGATGTACCGTAAAGCGCAAAGGCAGGATACACCGGCACTGCTGTTGTTGTGGCGGCAGGTTTTTGGGGACGATGACGCGTTTATCCTTCGCTGTTTGGATATCTTTGCCGGGCCCGGCCAGGTGTATGTGGCTGCGGAGCAAGACGGCCTGGATGCCATGCTGCTGGCGGTGCCGTGCGAAGCAGGCGCACGGCAAGGGGCGTACCTTTATGCGCTGGCTACCCGGCCGCAAAAGCGCGGCGCCGGGGTCATGAGCGGCCTGATGCAATACGCCGAGCAGGCGGAGCAAACGGCTGGCGCGCAGTTTGCTGTGCTGATTCCCGCCAACGACGGATTATATCCCTTTTACCGGCGCCGTGGCTATGAAACCGCGGTTTGCCTGCGGCAGATTTGTCGGCAGGTGGAGGAGTTGGTGTTGCCCTTCGGCAAAAGTACGATGGGCGACATGGAAGGATATCCGGTTTCCTGGCCGCGCATGGATGATGGCACGGCCCAGCGCTTTTCGCGGCTGCGGGCGCGGCACATACACCTGCCCTATATTTGTTTTTCCGCTGCGCGCGCGCTGCTGGTTTGGCAGGACATGGCGGCCACCGGTGCGCGCCTGGCGGAATGCGGCGCGGGATACAGTGTTTATTTTGCAAGCAAGTACACACTGCTGGTGGCGGAACTGTTTGCGGAGAACCAGGCGGCGGCGGATTTGCTGCTGCGGGAAATTTGTCACCGGGAGCAGCGGAAACAGATCACGATAACCCTGCCGCAGGCCAGCCCATTATACGCGGGCACGGGTGAAAACATGCGAAGCGGGCTGGTGAAATACTTTACACCGTCTGCGCGGCAGGAAAATCTATATTTGCGTTTTGCGCTGGATGAAATTATATCTTGATGACGGGGTACGGTCCATACGGGGATAGTGGATGCGGAACACAAGGAATGGCGGGAGAATGAACGAATGAAGTGCAGCTACTGTGGGGGAAAAACAACCGAACCGATTTGTGTTTGCTGCGGCAAGCCGGTGCATGGAAACCGGCAGCAGGCCGAGGCGGTTTCTTTATTGTCCTTCGAAGAAGTGACGGTTCCGGTTACCGCGGGAACAATGTTGAAAGAAAAGGTGCAGCAGGCCGCGGGCCGGGTGGTAAAGAAAACGCCGGCGCAAAGCAGGGCAAAAGCAACGGTGGCGGCAGGAAAATCCACCGCAAAAACTAGTACAAAACCGGCGGAAAAGACGGCCGCGAAGCCCAAAACCAGCACGGCGGCAGCCACGCCGGCCGAGAAAAACAAACCGGAAGACAAAAAAACACAGCCGGCAAAACCTGCGGCAGCCCCGGCACAAAAAGCCGCAAAGAAACCAGCGGCAGCGCAGGAAAAAGCACGCGATACCACAGCGGCCCAGCCGGAAGCAGCCGCAGGCGGTACGGCGGCGGCCGCACTGGCGGTAACCCCGGCGACGCCTGCCCTGCAAAAGACAACGCAGCGCTGGCTGGGTGGCGTATCGCAGGGGAAAAGCGGAAATTTCCGTGGCATGCTGATGGTCTTTTATATCTGGGAGTGCATTCAGATGATTGCCGCCGGGCTGGTGATGCTGGTGTCCTCGCTGATTACGGTGGTTAGTTTTGTTAACGTTGTTTGGGATATTATTGCCGGCGGCGGGGACTATGACCTGACCCTGCGCGAGGGGATTTTCTCCAGCCTGCTGGTGCTAATTTTAATTATGATGATCAGCCTGTATGTTTACAAAATAAACCAGGCGGTGGTAAACCGCATGAACAACCGGCAGGGGACCTTCCTGATTCCGTATTACATATACAACCTCAGCAACATTTTGCTGGCATTTTTGTCCTACTACATTTTCTACACCTCCGCCGGGAACATTTACTTTGTCACCTCCGGCAGCATGCTCATTTACCCCACTGTGTATTTTGCGGCCAATGCGGCGGTGTCTGTGGCGTGGGTGGTGTATCTGTTCCTGTCGCCACAGGTGAATGCTTTGTTTAGAAAAACGGAAGAAAACAGCTGATGTTTCGCAGCTGTGTGTTTTTGACAAGCGGCGTGTTTTGGATTATGCTTAATGATGTGTTACGCTGCTGCTGAAAAAAAGTAAAAAAGGATTCTTTTACCCGGCGGTGCGCGGAAATGCGCGCCGGCAACGAAAGGAAAACTACCATGAAAACCGTGTATGTTTTTTTGGCGAATGGGTTTGAGGAGATTGAGGCATTGACGGCGGTGGACCTGCTGCGCCGCGCGGGAATTACGGTACATACTGTGGGCGTAACCGGCAAACAGGTGCTGGGCGGGCACGGCATACCGGTGACGGCGGACGTGGACGGCGATGGGTTCATGCTGCCGGGCGATGCCGACATGGTGGTGCTGCCGGGCGGTGGCCGCGGGACCGAAAACCTGATGGCCAGCGATCTGGTGGCCGAGGTATTGGCAGAGGCACAGCGCCGGAATATTTTCATCACCGCTATTTGTGCGGCGCCCACGGTGCTGAACAAAGCCGGCCTGCTGAACGGCAAAACAGTGACGGCGTTCCCCAGCGAGCAGCCAAAACTGACCGCCAGCACGGTGACCGGCAGCGCGGTAGAACAGGACGGGAATATTATCACCGGGCGCAGCGCCGGCACCGCACTGAGCTTTGCGCATGCGCTGGTGGAGGCGCTGGCCGGAAAAGCCAAAGCGGACGAAGTATTGTTCCATTTATATCCCGGGCCGTGATAGGCCCAGATATATAGCAAAGGCAATTTATTACGGAGGTTTTCCATGGCAAACAACAATGCCGGGTACGGCAAAGAGGATGACGCGGCGCGCCGGCGTGCCGACGCGATGCAGAAAAAGGCGAACAAAAAGCAATACGACGAGGATGAGTATGACGATGATGAGGCGGCCCGAAAAGCAGGAAAGGGTTGCTTGGTTGCGTTTTTGGTGGTGTTGCTGATTGTGGCAGGCATACTGTTAACCGGGTTTTTGTATATCCGGGGCGAACTGAACGGCAGCAACGCCGACGCCACCGGTACCGTAACGGTGGAGGTTCCCGGCAACAGCGGCGGTACGGCGGTGGCAGGCATTTTAAAAGATGCGGGCCTGATAGGCAACGAGGCGGTATTCCGCTTTTATGTGCGGTTTAACGGCGCGGGTGGCGGCTTCCAGAAGGGCGTCTATGAGCTGGAGTCCGGCATGAGCTATGACGAACTGATTGAAGCACTGAGCCAGGCCCCGGCGCCGAAGGAAACTATTCAGGTGATGATCCCGAAGGGCAGCACGGTGGTGCAGTTTGGCCAAAAGCTGGCCGAGGCGGGCCTGTGTACGGTGGAGGATTTTGTTGCCGCGGCAAACAACCTGGAGGAATACAGCGATATTTCGTTTATTTCGAAACTTTTGGAAGAGGGATTTGACGAAAGCACCTATATGCGTGCGGAGGGGTACCTGACGCCGGACACCTATGATTTTTATGTGGACGACACCCCGGAAAACTATGCGCGCAGGTTGTTTGAGCAAACGGAAATCAACCTGGGTAAGCTGACCACGCTGGAGGAAGGGCAGGATGTGTATACCCTGCTGGCGGCGAAAGACATGACGTTACATGACCTGTTCACGCTGGCCTCCATGGTGGAAGAAGAAGCCAGTGAAGTGGACGACAACCAGGGTATGGTGGCGGGGGTGTACTGGAACCGCATGAGCAAGGACCTGCCCGCCGGTGCAGCCGGGCGCCGCATGGAATGTGACGCGACGTTGCTGTATATCCGTGACTGGATTGCACGGGATTACGGAGACGATGTGGACAGCGTGCCGGAAAGCCTGCGCCTGGGGTACGACACCTATGAGCGGGAAGGCCTGCCGGTGGGGCCAATCTCTTCGCCCGGGCCCACGGCGCTGCAGGCGGCGCTTACCCCGGTGGTGCATAGCGATTTCTACTATTTTGTAGACCCGGAAGGGGCATACCACTACAACCAGACCTTCAGCGGCCACCAGGCGGACATTAACCGGTATGGCGTGAAGGGGCAGGAGCAGGACTGAGTATTTGCAGCATTCGCCGGCGCCCGGTAACCTACCGGGTGCCGGTGTTTTAGGTGCGGAAGAGAATTAAGCAAAAAAGTGGGATGTAAATGAAACGAAATGTGGAACTGTTGAGCCCGGCGGGGAATATGGAATGCCTGCAGGCTGCGCTGCGCTTTGGTGCCGACGCGGTATACCTGGGTGGCAGGGAATTTTCCATGCGCTCGTCCAGCGATAATTTTTCGCCGAAGGAAATGGCGCAGGCGGTGCAGCTGGCGCACATGCAGGAAAAAAGGGTGTACCTGGCGCTGAACACGCTACCAACCAACAGCGAAATGGACCGCATGCCCGGCGTGTTGGCGGCGGCGCAGCAGGCGGGCGTGGATGCGTTCATTGTGGCGGACCTGGGTGTGTTGCGGCTAGCGAAAAAAACAGCACCGGGGGTAGAGGTGCATTTTTCTACCCAGGCGGGCATTGCGAACTATGCCGCCGCCCGCATGGCGCATGAACTGGGCGCAAGCCGGGTGGTGCTGGCGCGGGAATTATCCTTGGCGGACATAGCGGAGGTGCGGGCGAAAACCCCGGTGCAGCTGGAGCTGGAGGTGTTTGTGCACGGGGCCATGTGCATGAGCGTGTCCGGACGGTGCCTGCTGTCCCAGTACATGACCGGCCGCAGTGCAAACCGTGGGAACTGCGCGCAAAGCTGCCGCTGGAAATACAGCCTGCATGAAGAAAAGCGCCCGGGACAGTGGTTTGAAATAAGCGAAGAAGAACACGGCAGCTACATTATGAGTGCGGACGATTTATGCGCAGCGCCATTTTTGGACCAGGTGCTGGCGGCAGGCGCCACCAGCCTGAAGATAGAGGGCCGGGCCAAAAGCTTTTATTATGTGGCCAGCACCACGGCGGCGTACCGTGCGGCGCTGGACGCAGCCCTGGCGGCGGGGCCGGGCGCGTACGTGTGCCCGGATTTTACACGAGAAGAACTGGAAAAAACCAGCCACCGGCCCTATTCGCTGGGTTTTTTCCTGGGGCGCGAAAACGCCACCCAAAGCCCGCACCGGGGGGATTACATCCGCGGGTGGCAGGTGGTGGCGGTGGTGCGGCAGCAGGCCGGGGACCGGCTGGCCTGTGTGCAGCGCGGGAAGTTTGTGCTAGGGGAAACGCTGGAGGCGCTGCTGCCCGGCGGGCGTACCGTGCGGTTTGTCCCGGAAAGCATATGGGACGAAAATGGGGCGGAAATACCTGCGACACCGCACCCAAAGATGCTGTTTTCTTTGCCGGCGGTGGCGGGTGAGGTATTCCCGGAGGGAACCATTCTGCGGCGCGAAGTATGAGGGAATTTTTTCTTTCTGCGCGAACCGGCACAAGAGTTGGAAAAGAGTAAAAGCCCGCCAAATGGCGGGCTTTTTGTACCGGAAAGATATGGCGGAATGTGTTCTGTTTGATAGGGCAGTTAGTCTTTTAAAGTTGCAGCGAAGGAAGCGACAGATGCGGTTTGCGCTGCCCGCTGCCCACGGTACCTGCGGCGGGAAAAGCATTATGGTGCTGGCGGGTGGGCATGGGTTTTCCACCAGGTGGAGACGGTGTCCTGCGGTGCGGTGAACCGGCGTCCCGCAAACGCGGCCAGGGTATTGCCGTCCGGCAGGCTTTCCGCAAAGGCAAGGCTATGCGCGCACAGCAGCTGGCCCACCTGGCCGAACCGGCGGTTGGCGGCTGGGTTGCCGTATTTTACATCCCCCAGCAGCGGTGCGCCCAGAAAAGCCAAATGTGCGCGGATCTGGTGGGTGCGCCCGGTGATAAGGTTTATTTCGCACAGCGAAAGGCCACCGTGTGTTTCCAGCACCGACACGCCGGTGGTAATAGGCTTTTTTCCATTGTGTTCTGGCTGGCCGTTTGGCACGCCGCTGTGCGCGGAGTAAGGCGGGCTGCCTTTCACGGCGCTTGCTTGGGCTTCTTCCAGGGTGTTTGCCGGAGCGCTTTCCAGAGTAACCGGCGCCCAGGCTGTAACCTGCACGGTTTTTGCGGCCTTGTCCCGCGCCAGCAGGGCGTGGTGCACCCCCTGCGGCGGGGTGCCCACGGTAATGCCCAGATAGGTTTTTTGTATATATCCCTGCCGCAGCAGGGCGTTTGCGTCGCGCAAGGCAGGGTAGGTTTTTGCCACCAGAACCAGGCCCTCGGTGCCGCGGTCCAGCCGGTTGCACAGGGCGGGGGCAAAGCCATTTTCAGCCGTAGGCGAAAAATCCCCCCGCTGAATCAGCGCGCTGGTATACTGGCCCAGCAGCGAAGGCGCGCCGGAAACATCACTGTGGGACAACAGGCCCACAGGCTTAAACAATACCGCCATGTGTTCGTTTTCGAACAGAATTTCAAATGAAGGTGTGGGATCGCCCATGGCGGCGGAACCGGAAACGAGGTTTGCCGGGCAAGGGGCATCTTTTTTTGGATGGCTGCCCGGCATATCGGCCGCGAAAAATTCATCATTCAGGTATAACTGAACAAGATCCCCCTGCTGCAGCCGTGCATCCGGCGCGGCTTTTTTGCCGTTCACCTTAATGCGTCCTGTGCGAAAACTTTTGTACAGCACAGAGTTTGGCAGGTGATGCGTAACGCGCAGCACAAACCGGGACAGGCGCATTTCCGCGTCGTTGGCACTGGCGGTAAAGCTCTTCACCACATCACCTCTTTTCGGGCTGAAAAGTCTTTTCATTTTGGGCCATAAAAGGTATAATAGAAAACAGTGGGGCGCTTGCCCCCATTTTTGTGTTCACGGCTGAATTTAGTATAGCGCAGGTGTTGCCTGCACGCAAGACAGGAGGGATCACGATGGGGGTGCACGATGGTCATCGTGACCGGTTGCGTGCGCGTTTTTTAAAAGAAGGATTGGCCGGGTTTGAGGAGCACAACGCGCTGGAACTGCTGCTGTTTTATGCGCGGCCCCGCTGTGACACAAACGAGATTGCCCACGCGCTGATAAAGCGGTTTGGCAGTTTTTCCGCGGTGCTGGACGCGCCGGTGGAGGAACTGGTGCAGGTGCCGGGCATGGGCCACACCAGCGCGGTGCTGCTGAAGCTGGCCCCACAGGTGGGTGCATATTATCTGGAAAACCGCACGGCGCCGGGGGCAATACTGAACACCACCGAGAGCGCCGGAGAGTTTTTCCTGCCGAAGTTCCTGGGCAAAAAGAACGAGGAAGTATACGTGGCGGCGCTGGACGACAAGCGCAAGGTGCTGCGCTGTGTGCGCATTAGCGAGGAAGGCATTGTGAACGCGGTGCCAATATCGGTGAGGCGTATTGTGGCGGAGGCGGTGGCGGCAAATGCCACCGGCATGGTGCTGGCGCACAACCATCCCGGGGGCCTTGCCTTGCCGTCGGCGAACGACAAACTGGCCACACGGCAGGCATACCAGGCGCTAAAGCTGATTAACGTGCAGCTGGTGGACCACATTGTGGTGGCGGATGGAGATTTTGTCTCTATGGCGGACAGCGGGTATATCGAGATGCTGCGGCAGAGCATGTAAGCTGGTAGGGAAAAACCACCAGCAAACAAAAGCAAACACAACAAGCACCACAGACAAAAGGAATGTGTATGAAAGACCAATATAAACTGGTTTCGAGCTTTGTGCCCACCGGCGACCAGCCGGCGGCCATAGACGCGCTGAGCGAAGGTGTGGTGAAGGGGTATAAGGGCCAAACATTGTTGGGCGTTACCGGCAGCGGAAAGACCTTTACCATGGCAAATATTATTGCCAACACAAACCGCCCGGCGCTGGTGCTGGCGCACAACAAGACCCTGGCGGCACAACTGTGTACCGAGTTCCGGGAATTTTTCCCCGAAAACGCGGTGGAGTATTTCGTCAGCTATTATGACTATTACCAGCCGGAGGCGTATATTCCGTCCTCCGACACCTACATCGAAAAGGACAGCGCCATCAACGACGAGATAGACCGCCTGCGCCACAGTGCCACTTCCTCGCTTTCCGAGCGGCGGGACGTTATTATTGTGGCGTCGGTGTCCTGTATCTATTCGCTGGGTGATCCCATTGACTACCGCAGCATGGTCATTTCCCTGCGGCCGGGCATGAAGATGGAACGAAACAAACTGCTGGCCCGGCTGGTGGATTTACAGTACGAGCGCAACGACGTGAACTTTGTGCGGAACAAGTTCCGTGTAAAAGGGGATATTGTGGAAATATACCCCGCATACCACGAGGAAACCGCGTTTCGCATAGAGCTGTTTGGGGACGAGATAGAGCGCATCAGCGAAATAACCCCGCTGACCGGTGAGCGGGTGCGGCTTTTAAACCATGTGGCCATTTTCCCGGCCAGCCACTACATTGTAACGCCGGACAAGATGCAGAAGGGCCTGGCGGATATCCGCGACGAAATGGACGCCCAGGTGCGCGCCTTTACCCAGGAGGGCAAGCTGATAGAAGCCCAGCGCATTGCCCAGCGAACCAACTACGACATGGAGATGCTCAGCGAGGTGGGCATGTGCAAGGGGATAGAAAACTATTCCCGGGTGCTGTCCGGCCGGGCGCCGGGGTCTGTGCCCACCACGCTGCTGGACTATTTCCCGGACGATTTCCTGCTGTTTGTGGACGAAAGCCACGTAATGCTGCCGCAGCTGCGCGCGATGTATGGCGGGGACTATGCCCGCAAAAAGAACCTGGTAGATTTTGGCTTTCGCCTGCCCAGCGCGTACGACAACCGGCCGCTGCGGTACGAGGAATTCCTAGAAAAAATAAACCAGACCATCTATGTGAGCGCCACACCCGGTGAATATGAGCGCGGGCACTCCCAGCAGATAGTGGAGCAGGTCATACGGCCCACGGGATTGGTGGACCCGCCGGTGGTGGTGAAGCCGGTGGAGGGCCAGATAGACGATTTGCTGAGTGAAATAAACGAACGCGCGGCGAAGGGCGAGCGCGTGCTGGTAACCACCCTGACCAAAAAGATGGCGGAAGACCTGACCGACTTTTTGGCGGAGCACGGCGTGAAGGTGCAGTATATGCACCACGAGATCGATACCTTCGAGCGCATGGCGCTGATACGCGACCTGCGCAAAGGGGATATCGACGTGATTGTGGGCATTAACCTGCTGCGGGAAGGGCTGGACCTGCCGGAGGTATCTTTGGTAGCCATTCTGGATGCCGATAAGGAAGGCTTTTTGCGCAGCGCCACCAGCCTGGTGCAGACCATAGGCCGTGCGGCGCGCAACGCCGAGGGCACGGTGATTATGTACGCCGACACCGTTACCCCCAGCATGGAATATGCCATCACCGAGACCGACCGCCGCCGCGCCATACAGGAAGCATACAATGAAGCGAACGGCATTACCCCGAAGACCATTGTCAAAGACATAGCGGAGATGATTGAAATTTCACGCGAGGTGCCGGATGAGGGCAAAGGCGGCCGCCGCATGAGCCGTGCCGAGCGCGAACAGACCATTACCCGGCTGACACGGGAGATGAAGGAAGCCGCAAAACTGCTGGAGTTTGAGCATGCGGCATTCCTGCGGGACCGCATAGAAAAGCTGCGCCGGGGCGAGGCGGCAGTGAACACCGACGACAAGCTGCGCCGGGAAGACCGCCAGAAACAAAACCCCGGCCGCCGGGGAGCGAACAAGGGGAATATGGACGCGAAGAAAAAATGGGGCGGGTAGGGCCGTGGACACGGCCACGAAAAAGCTGCTGCCATACATTTTGTGTGGCAAGCAACGGGCGGAACAGCAGAAAAATTGGATTATTAAGACAAACAAGACAAGCGAGGAGTAACTTTTGGCAAACGATAAGATCGTGATAAAAGGCGCGCGGGAACACAACCTGAAAAATATAGATTTAACCATTCCGCGGGACAAGCTGGTGGTGATGACCGGCCTGTCCGGCAGCGGCAAGTCCAGCCTGGCGTTCGATACCATCTACGCCGACGGGCAGCGCCGGTATGTGGAGAGCTTGTCCAGCTATGCCCGCATGTTCCTGGGCCAGATGGAAAAGCCGGACGTGGACGACATACAGGGCCTGTCGCCCGCCATTTCCATCGACCAGAAAACAACCTCAAAAAACCCGCGCTCTACCGTGGGAACCGTGACGGAAATATATGATTATCTGCGGCTGATGTACGCGCGCATCGGTGTGCCGCACTGCCCGGTGTGCGGGCGGGTAATCAGCCAGCAAACGGTGGACCAGATGGTGGACGAGGTGATGAAACTGCCGGAGAGCACCAAGTTTATGGTGCTGGCACCGGTGGTGCGCGCGCGCAAAGGCACCCAGCAAAAGGAGTTTGAAGCGGCGAAACGCGGCGGATATGTTCGTGTGCGGGTGGACGGCGCTATTTATGATCTGAGCGAAGAGATCCTTCTGGAAAAGAACATCCGCCACAGCGTGGACATTGTGGTGGACCGCCTTGTGAAAAGCGACGAGGTGCGCGGCCGCCTGGCGGATTCATTAGAGACTGCCATTCAGCTGACCGGGGGTTTGGTTACCATATCGGTGGTGGACGGCGAAGACATGCAATTTAGCCAGAGCTATGCCTGCCCGGAACACGGCAGTTCCATAGAGGAACTGACCCCGCGCATGTTTAGTTTCAACAACCCGTTTGGCGCGTGCGAGACCTGCACCGGCCTTGGCACGTTTATGAAGGTGGACCCGTCGCTGGTGATCCCAAACCGCAACCTGTCCATCCGGGAAAAGGCCATAAAAGCCAGTGGCTGGTACTATGCCGAGGGGTCTATATCGGAGATGTACTACATCGGCCTTGGCAAGCGGTATGGCTTTACACTGGACACGCCGGTGAAGGATATGAGCGAAGATGCGGTGAACGCTATCTTGTACGGAACTAAGGGCGAAAAACTGCAGATGTACCGCGAGAATGAGTTTGGCTCCGGCAACTATGTGACGGATTTTGAGGGAGTGATCCCGAACCTGGAACGCCGCTTCCGCGAGAGCAGCAGCGAATGGATGCGCGAGGAAATCGCTCTGGCTATGAGCGGTGTGGAGTGCCCGGACTGCCGCGGCCAGCGCCTGAAGCCCGCCAGTCTGGCGGTGACGGTGGGCAAAAAGAACATCAGCGAACTGACGGCATTGTCGGTGACCGAGGAGATAGAATATTTTAAAAAGCTGAAACTGACCGAGCGGGAACATCAGATCGCGGATGGGGTGCTGAAAGAGATCCACGAGCGGCTGGGCTTTTTGCAGGCGGTGGGGCTTTCGTACCTTACGCTGTCGCGCGGGTCGGCCAGCTTGTCCGGCGGGGAAAGCCAGCGCATTCGCCTGGCCACGCAGATAGGCAGCGCGCTGACCGGCGTGCTGTATGTGCTGGACGAGCCGTCCATTGGCCTGCACCAGCGGGACAACGACAAGCTGGTGGCCACCCTGAAACGCCTGCGGGATCTTGGCAACACCTTGATTGTAGTAGAGCACGACGAAGAGACCATCCGCCAGGCGGATTTCATCGTGGACATTGGCCCCGGTGCCGGGGTGCACGGCGGCGAGCTGGTTGCCTGCGGCAACATTGAGGACATTATGGCCGCGCCAAAGAGCATTACCGGACAGTACCTGTCCGGCAAAAAAAGCGTGAAGGTTCCCGAAACCCGCCGCAAAGGAAACGGGCATTTCCTGGAGGTAGTGGGGGCGAAGGAAAACAACCTGCGGGGTATCAACGTGAAGTTTCCCCTGGGGGTGATGAACTGTGTCACCGGTGTTTCCGGCAGCGGTAAGTCCAGCCTGGTGAACGAGATACTGTACAAGCGGCTGGCGGCGGACCTGAACGGCGCGCGCCTGCACGCGGGCCAGCACACCGAGCTGAAAGGCGAAGAATGGGTGGACAAGGTGATTGGCATTGACCAAAGCCCCATTGGCCGCACCCCGCGCTCCAACCCCGCCACCTATACCGGTGTGTTTACCGATATCCGCGCGCTGTTTGCCCAAACGCAGGAGGCAAAGGTGCGGGGTTATGGCCCGGGACGCTTTTCGTTCAACGTGAAGGGTGGCCGGTGCGAGGCATGCGAAGGCGACGGGATCATCAAGATTGAAATGCACTTTTTGCCGGATATCTTTGTGCCGTGCGAGGTATGCAAGGGTGCCCGCTACAACCGCGAAACGCTGGAAGTAAAGTACAAGGACAAGAGTATTCGCGACGTGCTGGAGATGACCGCCGAGGAAGCGTCGATATTCTTTGAAAATATTCCGCGCATCCACCGCAAGATTAAAACCATTGTGGACGTGGGGTTGGGGTATATAAAGCTGGGGCAAAGCGCCACCACCCTGTCCGGCGGCGAGGCACAGCGGGTGAAGCTGGCGCTGGAACTGGCCAAGCGCGAAACCGGGCAAACGGTATATATTTTGGACGAGCCCACCACCGGGCTGCATGTGGCGGACGTGAGCAAGCTTTTAAAGGTGCTGGACAAGCTGGTGGACGCGGGCAACACGGTCATTGTGATAGAGCACAACCTGGACGTGATAAAACGCTCGGATCACGTGATAGATTTGGGCCCGGAGGGCGGTGGCGCCGGGGGTACGGTGGTGGCGTCCGGCACGCCGGAGCAGGTGGCGAAATGCCCGGAATCCTTCACCGGGCAGTATTTGGCCCCGGTGCTAAAAAACGCGGTGTATGAGCCGGCCCGTAAAGAAGCGGCGAAAAAGCCGGGAGCAGGAAAAGAGGCCCCCACAGCAGCCGGAAAGCCGGGCACGGCAAAAACGGGGGCGGCGGGCAAAGGAAAAAACAAGCAAAGTAAGAACCCAAAAAAGCAGTAACGGCCAGATGTTTACCGGCCCGGTTGGGGGGCACGGATATCCTGTGACGCCGGGGAAAGGCGCTAAGATATAGCAAGGATGATATGGGTTCCAAAACCAGGCAGGAGGATGGGATGAAAGAAAAGCGTATAGGGTTTAAGCAGTCCCGCGCGGCGGGCTTTGCGTATATTGCGGGGGTATATGTGGCCGCGGTGGTTTTGGCCGTGGCGGTGTTTTCGCTGTTGCCCGGCCAGCCGCTGTTTTTGCGCATACTGGCGGCAGACGTTGCCGCCACGGTATTTGTGTATCTGGCGGGCATGCTGGTGCAGAATGCCTCGGTGTATGACCCGTACTGGAGCGTGCAGCCCATGGTGATTTTGCTGGGCGTTTGGCTGTGGGGCGGGTATACTTCCGCGGGCAGCGCGCTGCTTTTGCTGGTGGTGCTGTACTGGGGCGTGCGCCTTACGGTGAACTGGGCGGTTACCTTTCGCTGTTTGGCGGTACAGGACTGGCGCTATGCCATGTTCCGGGAAAAATATCCACGGTTGTTTCCGCTTATTAGTTTGTTTGGCATCCATCTGTTTCCCACCGTGGTGGTGTATTTAGCGGTACTGCCCGGTGTGGTGTTTTTGCAGAATAGCGCGCTGAATTTTTTCACGGTGCTGGGTGCGGTGGTGTGCGCGGGTGCAGCCACGCTGCAGATGGTGGCGGACTGGCAGATGCAGCGGTTTCGCAGCAGTACCGGTTATAAAGACCGGCTGATGCGCACGGGGCTGTGGCGGTATTCACGCCACCCGAACTATCTGGGCGAAATACTGATGTGGTGGGGCGTATATATCATGATGCTGTCCGCCATGCCGGCGGCATGGCGGCTGGGCGCGGGGGCGCTTGCCAACACGCTGATGTTCCTGTTTGTCAGCATACCCATGGCCGAGGCGCGGGGCAGCCGTGAAAAACCGGGGTATGCCGCGTACCGTGCCGAAACGCGCATGCTGCTGCCGCTGCCCAAGGCGGCGGGCGATGCGGCAACACAACCGGCGGGCGCGCAGACAAAGAGATAGCGCACGCAAGGAATGGTGGTGAAAAAAAGCTGACTGCCCGCAGAGCGCTGGTTTTTCACACGGGTTTTCTTGCCACCCGGCGCAAAAAGTGATATACTTTTAACAGATATTGCAAGACAAAAGCAAGCTGCCCGGCAGAAAGAAAAGGTGCAACGTGAAGCGGTTGGAATACACAAAAAATGAATATGCCGCTGAGGTTTTCGCGTCGCATTATGGCCGGGTGCCGGTGGCGTATGTGCGCAGCTTTGGCTGCCAGCAAAATGTGAACGATGCCGAGCGCATTAAAGGCGTATTGCTGGACGTGGGTTTCACCCTGACATCTTCCCCGAACAAGGCGGATTTGATCCTGTTCAACACCTGTGCCATACGCGAGCACGCGGAGCAACGGGTGTTTGGCAATATTGGCGCACTAAAGGCGTTAAAGCAAGAAAACCCGGGCCTGATTATTGGCCTGTGCGGCTGCATGGCCGAGGAAAAAAGCACGGTAGACAAGCTGAAAGAAAGCTTCCCCTATGTGGACATGGTGCTGGGGGTGAACGTGGCGGACGCGCTGCCGGGCCTGCTGGCTGAAAAGCTGACCACCCGCAAACGCGCGCTGCGGGTGCCGCCTATCCGGACCGAGGTGGTGGAGGCGGTGCCACACGTGCGGGAGTCTACCTTTAAGGCGTTTTTGCCCATCATGTTCGGGTGCGATAATTTTTGCTCTTATTGTATCGTTCCATATGTACGCGGCCGGGAACGCAGCCGTGCCTCGGCGGATATTTTGGCGGAGTTTGAGACGTTGGTGCAGGCTGGGTACAAGGAAATTACGCTGTTGGGACAGAACGTGAACTCCTATGGCAAGCACCTGAAGGAAGGCATGGATTTCAGCGACCTGTTAAACCTGCTGTGCCAGACGCCGGGCGAATATAAGGTTCGCTTTATGACCAGCCACCCGAAGGATGCCACCCGTAAAATGGTGGATACCATCATTGCGAACGAGCATTTGTGCAAGCACCTGCACCTGCCGGTGCAGTCCGGTTCGAACGAAATATTGGCCAAAATGAACCGCAAGTACACCGTGGAAGACTACCTGGCGCTGATACGCTATGCGAAGGAAATGTGCCCGGAAATGACCTTCTCCACCGATATCATGGTGGGTTTCCCGGGGGAGACCAGTGAAGACTTTGAAAAAACCATGGAGCTGGTGCGAGAGGTGGGCTATACGCAGCTGTTCACCTTCATTTACTCCAAGCGCCCCGGTACCGAGGCCGCCGAGTTGCCGGATGAGACCCCCTATAAAGAAAAAAGCGAGTGCATTACCCAGTTGCTGGGGCTGCAAGAGGCGCAGATGGCGGAGGTCTCGAAACCGTGGATTGGCACGGTGTTCCAGGGCTTGGTGGAGGGGGCTGGCCGCGAGGAAGGCGTGCTGAATGCGCGGCTGGACAACAACATGCTGGTGGAGTTTTCCGGGCCGCAGGTGCTGGTGGGCGAGTTTGTGCCGGTGAAGGTGACCGCCACAAAAGGCGCCATGCTGCGCGGGGAACTGGCACAGTGAATGGTTTTTAGACAAGTGCTTTTGCGGTTTTTTATTTTAAGGAATAGTGTAAAAACGCCACCAATAAATAACGATTAAACATTAAATAATACATACAAGATGGGAGACAAACATGGAAGCAATTTTGAAGTTTAAGGAAGCGGCCAGCGAGTTCCAGAAAAGCACCATTTACCAAAACCTGGACGCCGCACGTACAGCGAACGACGAGGACACCGTGCTGCAGGACAAGATTGGCGAATTCAACCTGGCGCGGCTGGAACTGAACAATGAAATGAGCAAAGACGACAAGGATGAGGCGAAAATTGCCGAGATGAACGCGCAGGTGGGCCGCCTGTACGAGGAAGTGATGAACAACGAAAACATGCAGGCGTATGGCCGTGCAAAAGACGATATAGAGGCGTTTATGAACTATGTAAACGCGGTGTTGAATGCTGCCATTAACGGGGACGACCCCATGCTGGTGGACGAGCCGTCTGCCTGCTGCGATGACGGCGGCTGTGCATCCTGCTCCGGCTGCGGCTGAGTTTTGTCGTTTTCAGGCGGCTTTTCATGCCACAGCTTTTTGGTCTGCAAAAAGCTGTGGCATCGAATATTTTATGGTGAAATCCATGTGTGCGCGCTCTGCCGTTTTTGGTGCGACGGTCTGGTGGGGCACGGAAATAAATCGATAGGCCAATTGGTTTCAAAACTATATTTTACCCAGTTGACCATATGTAACCATTGGCAAGGAATACAATGTGAAGGATGAGGGGAACCCATGGCCGAACTATCTCCCATGATGCGGCAATTTTTTGACATCAAAAACCAAAACCCGGACAAGATCCTGTTTTTCCGCGTGGGGGATTTTTACGAGATGTTCTTTGACGACGCTATTTTGGCGTCGAAGGAACTGGAGCTGACCCTGACCGGCAAGGAATGCGGCCTGGAGGAACGTGCCCCCATGTGCGGGGTGCCGCACCATTCGGCGGAGGCGTACATTGCCCGGCTGGTGGAAAAAGGGTATAAGGTGGCCATCTGCGAGCAGGTGGAGGACCCGGCACTGGCAAAGGGCCTGGTGAACCGGGATGTCATACGCGTGGTAACGCCCGGCACCGTGATAGAAAACAGCATGCTGCAGGACGACCGCAACAACTACATCGCCAGCATTTTTGTGCGCGAAGAGGAGGCGGGGGTCTGCTTTGCGGATATTTCCACCGGCACCGCCCATGTGGCATATCTGGCGGGCGAGGATGTAGACAAAAAAATAAATGCGGAGCTGGGGCGCTTTTTCCCCAGCGAGGTGCTGTTCAACAGCGAAATATTAAAACACAAAGAGGTTACCGAGTTTATTAAGCGGCAGCTGATGTGCGGTGTGGAGCTGCTGGACGATGAAGAATTTGCCGAGGAAGCGGTGCTGGCCCGGCTGCGCGGGCAGTTTGGCGACGCGCTGGACGACGCGGTGGGCCTGCCGCACGGTGCGCCGGGCTTCCTGGCGCTGGGTGCGCTGTTGGCATACCTGGACGCCACCCAGAAAAAAGGCGTGGAGCGGTTAAAAACCATTGTGCGCTATAACGAAGAAGAATATATGCAGCTCTCGCCCATCACCCGGGCGAATTTGGAACTGACCCAGACCCTGCGCGGCCGCGAGAAAAAGGGGACGCTGCTGTGGGTGCTGGACAAAACCGGCACCGCCATGGGCAAGCGCCTGTTGCGCCGCTGGCTGGAGCAGCCGCTGGTGGCCGCGGCGGCGATAAACAGCCGGCTGGACGGCGTGGAGGAACTGTACCAAAACAACGTGGCCCGGCTGGAGATAAGCGAGCGGCTAGCCGGTATTTTTGATTTAGAACGTTTGGTCACACGTGTTGTGTATGGCTCCGCTACCCCGCGCGAAGTAAGCGCGCTGGCTGCAACCTGTGGCCAGCTACCGGGGCTGATAGAAGAACTGGCGGTGTTTTTCAGCGGTGAAATGCAGGATATTTCCGCCGGGATAGACCCGCTGGCGGACATAAAAAACAAAATAGACACCACGCTGGACGACGAACTGCCGGCGATGCTGAAAGACGGCGGGGTCATTCGCCCGGGGTTCAGCCGCGAGGTAGACGAACTGCGGGACATTGTGCACGGCGGCAAAGGCGTGCTGGCGGAGATAGAGGCGAAGCTGAAAGAGGAAACGGGCATACGCACGCTGAAAATTGGTTATAATAAGGTATTTGGGTATTATATAGAGGTCAGCAAATCGTTTACCGACCAGGTGCCGGCACATTTTGTGCGCAAGCAAACGCTTACCGGGGGCGAGAGGTATATCACGGACGAACTAAAGACGCTGGAAAACCGGATATTGGGCGCGAACGAGCGGCTGGCGGTGCTGGAGAGGGAACTGTTCGACGTGTTGCTGCGCCAGATAGCCGACGAAATGCCCCGCATACAGCAAACCGCCGCGGCCATTGCGCGGCTGGACGCGCTGGCCAGTTTCGCCCAAAGTGCGGTGGCCCACGGCTATGTGCGCCCGGTGGTGGACGACGGCGACGCGGTGGAGATTACCGAGGGGCGCCACCCGGTGGTGGAACAGGTGCAAAAGGGCAGCCTGTTTGTGCCGAACGACACCCACCTGGACGGTGGCGACAACCGCCTGCAGATTATTACCGGGCCGAATATGGCGGGCAAATCCACCTATATGCGGCAGACGGCGCTGATTGCAATTATGGCGCAGATAGGCTGTTTTGTACCGGCAAAGGAAGCGCGGATAGGCGTGTGCGACGCGGTGTTTACCCGGGTGGGCGCGTCGGATGATCTTTCCCAAGGGCAGTCCACTTTCATGGTGGAGATGACCGAGGTGGCCGAAATCCTGCAAAACGCCACCCCGAAAAGCCTGGTTATTCTGGACGAAATTGGCCGGGGAACCTCCACCTTCGACGGGATGAGCATAGCCCAGGCGGTGGTGGAGTACGTGGCGGACCAGGACCGGGGCCTTGCCTGCAAAACCATGTTTGCCACCCATTACCACGAGCTGACCGACCTGGAAAACTCCATAGACGGGGTGAAGAACTACAACATTGCGGTGAAAAAACGCGGGGATGACATCACCTTCCTGCGGCGCATTGTGCGCGGTCCGGCGGACGATAGCTACGGCATACAGGTGGCAAAGCTGGCGGGCCTGCCGGATGAGGTGATTGAGCGGGCGAAGCAGGTGCTGAAGGCGCTGGAGGCGACCTCCATTGGTGTGAATAAAGTAACCCAGCTGGATTTTGACACCATGGACGCCATGACCAGCGTACAGGCCCCGGCCGAGGTAGTGGAGAAACTGCGCGCGCTGGACCCCGAAACATTGACCCCGCTGGAAGCGCTGAAATATGTGTATGAACTGAAACAGGAGCTGGCTGGGCAGTAGCATGGATGGCAGGGCTATTCTGATATAGTCTGTCAGGCGGCGGGCGACGGGGTATTTTGTATAGCTATGTATAACGGCGGCCGGGTTTAAATAGGTCGTTTTCCCGCAGGACTTTTGCACGGTTTTTATTGTCCGACGAAGCGAGCGCCATGCGAATGCTTGCATTCTCATGACCGAGTGAGGAGGACGACAACGGGTATACTACCCCGCGGTCTCTGCCCAAGAGATTAAAAGGATGGCGGCCTACGGGCTGCCGCGGGAAACGCGCGAAGCGCGGGGCCGGGGCTTTGCCCAGGAGTTAATACCCGTTATAGGACAAAAATCAATTCTTCCGTTGGCAAAAATAGGCAAAGGAGGCGGGCGGCAATGGCGATTCATGTGCTGGATGCGCACACCGCGGAACTGATAGCGGCGGGCGAGGTGGTGGAACGGCCTGCCTCGGTGGTGAAGGAGCTGTGCGAAAACGCCATTGATGCCGGGGCGCATACCGTTACGGTGGAGATAGAAAAAGGCGGCACCGCGCTCATTCGTGTACAGGACGACGGCGGCGGCATTGCGCCGGAGGATATCCCGCTGGCATTTTTGCGCCACGCCACCAGCAAGGTGCGCACAAAGGAAGACCTGGACGCCATTTGCACGCTGGGTTTCCGCGGCGAGGCGCTGGCCTCGGTGGCAAGTGTGGCAAAAATAGAATTGCTGAGCGCCGCGCCGGACGCGGAATTTGCCAGCCTGTACCGCATAGAAGGCGGCCGAGAGGTGGGTCTGGCGGCCGATGCGCGCCCGGTGGGCACCACCATCACGGTGCGGGATCTTTTTTACAACACCCCTGCCCGCATGAAGTTCCTGAAAAAAGACGCCAGTGAGGCGACCTTTGTCAGCGAAACGGTGACCCGCCTGGCGCTGTCTCACCCGGAGGTTGGCTTCCGGTTTGTTCGGGACGGCAAACACGTGTTTGCCACGCCGGGCGGCGGCGATGTGCAAAGCGCCGCCTATGCGGTGCTGGGGCGGGACTTTGCGCGGGATTTACTGCCGGTGGACAGCGGAGAAGACAAGTACCGGGTGCGCGGGCTGGTTACGCCGCCGCGCGCCGGCCGCGCCAGCCGCGCGATGCAGTTTTTCTTCGTCAACGGCCGGTTTGTGAAAAACCGCACCATGATGGCGGCGCTGGAGCAAGCATACCGTGGTATGGCGATGCAGGGGAAGTTCCCGGGCTGCGTGCTGTTCGTGGATATGCCGCCGGAGCTGGTGGACGTGAACGTACACCCGGCCAAAACCGAGGTGCGTTTTGCGCGGGAGAGCGACGTGTTCGACGCGGTGTACCGTGCCGTACGGGGCACGCTGGCCATCGGCGGGAAAGCGCACTCTACCTTTTCGTTTGGCGGGGAAGCGGACACAGCTGTGGTGCAGGCACCAAATACAGAGGGAACGGACATTGCTGAAACAAATACTGTAAAGCAGGATGACTTTACGGAAGCTGTGCGCGAAAAGGGAAGTTTCGCTGCAAGCACTTCCGGTGAAGCCGTGCCACACAGCAGGGATGCATACAAAGCCAGTCCGGCCGCGGGCAAAACAAATGCGCAGCCGCCGGCCAAGGGCCAGGTGCATGCGTACAACCAGATGGTGGATACGCTGGCTTCCAGCGACGTGTTTGCGCCCTATGTTACCAAGGATACCCAGGCCGGAGGAGTAGCGGCGGGCGCTTATGCCGCATCGCTCGCCAGGTTGGATATTTCTGGCGATGAAGCGGATGGGTTTGTTCCTGCGGCAACCGGGACGGCAGCAGCGAAAGCGGCTTCTTCGCCGCCAGCGCCACAGGCGGCCATGTCCCCGGAACAAACCAGCCTGCATTCGGCAGAATCAGGTAAGCAGGAAACGCCGCCGCTGCGCCTGGTGGGCGAGGTGTTCCGCACCTATATTGTGGCAGAGAGGGGCGACGTGATGTGCCTGATAGACAAGCATGCCGCGCACGAGCGAATGATTTACGAACAGCTGGTGGCGGCGCGCGGCGATACCGACGCGCAGCAGCTGCTGGCGCCGGTGGCGGTGGCACTGTCCGCCGCGGGAAAAAACGCGCTGCTGGAAAGCACCCAGGCGCTAGCGGCAGCAGGAATAGAAGCAGAGGACTTTGGCGGCAACGAGGTGCTGGTGCGCAGCGTTCCGGCCGATGTGGAGCAGGCGGATATTGCCGGCCTGGTGGAAGAGGTGGCCGGGCGCCTGGTGCTGAACAGCCGGGATGCCCTGAATGAAAAAACTGAATGGGTGTACCACTCGGTGGCCTGCCGCGCGGCGGTGAAGGCCGGCGACAAAACCCGTCCGGAGGAACTGCTGCGCCTGGCCCAGGAGATTCTGGAGGGACGCATTCCGCCGTTCTGCCCGCATGGCCGGCCGGTGGTGCTGGAGATCCCTAAAAAGGAACTGGAAAAGCAGTTTGGCAGGCTGGGATAATGGAATTTTCAACTGTGCGCGAAAGGCGCCATATCCATATAACCAAATGCAGCAAACAGGGGAAAGCCCAATGCCTGGGAACAGGGTCGGTGTTTGCGGCGAGTTTTTTAAAGGGTGGTATATAGCAATGCCGGAACGCTGCAAGATTGTGGTGGTATGCGGGCCTACCGCTACCGGAAAGTCCGACCTGGCGCTGGGCCTGGCGCGGGCGTTTTCCGGTGAGATGGTCGGCGCGGACTCCATGCAGGTATATGCGGGCCTTACGGTGGGCACCGCAGCGCTGACGGCGGAAATGGCGGGCGGCGTGCCGCAGCATCTGGTGGGGTTTTTGCCACCGGAACAGGTATTCTCGGTGGCGGACTATGTGCGGGCGGCGCACGAGGCGATCAAGGAAATATGCGCACGTGGCCGTTTGCCGGTGGTGTGTGGTGGCACGGGGTTATATATAGAAAGCCTTGTGAAGGGACTAAGCTTTACAGAAGAAAAAGTGCCGCCGGAGACCCGCGCCGCATTGGCGGCAGAATGGGAACAGGCTGGTGGCGCGGCCATGCTGGAAAAGCTGGCGGCGCTGGACCCCGAGGCGGCCGGAACCCTGCACCCGAACGACAAAACCCGCATTCTGCGCGCGCTGGAACAGGTGCAGCATACCGGCATTACCAAAGGAAAGCGCGCGCAGCGGTCCCTTCCGGCCGCGCCGCCGTATGACGCGCTGTGCATCGGGCTGGATTTTCAGGAGCGTGCGGCGCTGTATGCGCACATTAACGCGCGGGTAGACGACATGATGGACGGCGGTCTTTTGCCGGAAGCGCAGCGGGTATACGAAAACCGTGATAGCTACAAAACAGCGGCACAGGCTATAGGGTACAAGGAGTTTTTTCCATATTTTGCGGGAGAAGCGCCGCTGGATGCCTGTGTGGAAAAGCTGAAACAAGCAACCCGCAACTATGCCAAGCGGCAGCTGACCTGGTTCCGGCGTATGCCGGACATCCACTGGCTGCTGCGGGAGGATGCTGCCTGTGAGGAAAACGCAAGACAGATGGTTGCAAGCTTTTTGGCGGGGGCAGAATAGGGCGAAGTCGCTATTGGTGTTTTTTACTGGTGTTATTGGACAGAATAGCCTGGCGACTGGCGCGAAGTGCACGCGTAAAAGAAGCATGTCAACGCGCAACAGACAAAGGTACACCCATGATTTCAATATAAACAGAAAGTTGCATCATAGCCGGCGGTGCCACACATCTTCCACGAACATCTGTTTGGCTGAAAAACAGGCCAAAACAGCGCGGCAACGAACACAGGAAAGGAGGTGCGCCCCATGAAAAATGAAACGCAAAAGTCCACCAGCCCACGGCGGCAGGATATATATCGTGCGGCGCAGCCTTCCGCAGAAAATACAACCCGCCCGGCGGCCTATCAGGACGAGGAGGACTTTGGCGAAGTAAAGGCGGCCACCTACAGCCGGCGCCGGTGGAAGAAATACCGCTGGGTAGCCTGGTTGCTGGTGATGATCCCGATAATTTACATGGCGGTGCAGGTGTTTGTGCTGCTGACCCCGCGCATGCGGACCGAGACCGCCATTGCTTCCGCCATGACCGACGCCATCACGGCGCCGGGTTTTGTGGTGATGAGCAGTACCCCCATCGCCGGCACCGGGGGCATACTGTACTATACCGCGCCTACCGGGCAGCGCGTGTCTGCCGGCAGCGAGGTCGCCCTTGTTTTCGCCACCGAGGACGCCGCTGCGGCACAGGCGGAGCTGGATAGTGTAAACCAGGAGCTGGTGCTGCTGGCCGACGCGCAGGGTACCGTGGCCGAGGGCGGCGACGTGGAGCTGCTGAAAAAACAGCTGCATTCCGGTGTGTACGACCTGCTGGGCGAGATGGAAGGCGGGGATTATTCCGGTATTGCCACCCCCTGTGATGAGATTACCCTGGCCTCCAATAAGATACAGATAGCGGTAGGAGACGCGGTGGATTTTGAAAGCCGCATAGCTATGTTAAATGAACAAAAAACCTCGCTGGAAGCGGTGGCAGTTCCTACTGGGTCCATCACCGCGGAGCAAACAGGGTACTTTGTACCCTCCGGCAAAAGCGACCGGGTAATGAGCGCGTATGATACGGTGGCGGAATACACACCGGCGCAGCTGCAAACGGCACTGGAGGCCGAGGCGGACTATTATGGTGCCGAAGTGGTGGGGCACATCGTGACCGACTACAAGTGGCGGTATTTTGCAATGGTGCCCGCGCGCGACGCGGACAAATTCACCGTGGGCGCCAAGCTGGACATTGCGTTCGCAGACCTGGGGGAGGAGACTTTTCCGGTAACTGTACAGGCGGTGACGGTGGATGAGGGCTTGGGCGCCGCAAAAGTAGAACTGCTGTGCGAGTATATCAACCCAGAACTGTTGGAATTGCGTAATGAAAGCGCGCAGATTATCTTCAGTACACAGAAGGGTCTGCGCATATCGAAAGATGCCCTGCGCCTGGTGGATGTGGCCGACGAAGACGGTACCATGACTACCTATAAAGGCGTGTATGTGAAGTTTGGCAACATGGTGTATTTCCGCAAGGTAGAAATACTCTTGGAGGATGAACACTATATGCTGGTGTCGGCCACCTACCAAAGCGGCGTGAACGAGGTGGAAATGTACGACGACGTAGTGGTGGATGCCGGAGGGGTGGAGCTGTATGACAAAAAAATCTTATAGTGAGACAGAGGGCTTTGAGGGCGGGAACAGTCCGGCTGAAACGAACCCCGTCACAGCCCCACGAACAGTTGACGCCTTCCCGGAAATACCCGCCCGGGTAGCCATGGTGCGTGAAAAAATACGCGCGGCGGCGGTGCGCGCCGGGCGCAACCCACAGGAAATAACCCTGCTGGGGGTCACCAAAACCCAAAGCGCCGGCGCGGTGCGCGCGCTGATAACAGCCGGGGTGGATACCATTGGGGAAAACCGGGTACAGGAACTGCTGGAGAAGGAGCCATTTTTGGCGGACCTGCCGCATGCCACGCACCTTATTGGCCACTTGCAGCGCAACAAGGCAAAGTACCTGCCGGGGCACATCGATATGCTGCAAAGCCTGTCCAGTGTGGAAACGGCCGCCGCCCTGGAGGCGGCATTCGCCGGCGCGGGAAAACCGCTGGATGTGCTGATAGAAGTGAACATTGGCGGGGAAGAAAGCAAGGCCGGCACCGACAAAGCGGGCCTGATGGCGCTGGCGGCGTATGTGGCGCAAAGCAAAACGCTGCGTCTGCGGGGATTGATGGCGATTCCGCCGTTTGTGGGGCCGGAGGAAGTACGCCCTTATTTTCGCCAAATGTACCATCTATTTGTTGACATAAAGGGCCAAAACAGGGATAATGATGTTGATATCCTCTCCATGGGGATGTCCGGCGATTACGAGGTTGCGATAGAGGAAGGGGCCACCATGGTCCGTGTGGGAACCGAGCTGTTCGGCCCGCGCGGGTAAGGCCGTGGCAGCCGACCGGAACCGCCTCGCACTTCGCTTTCCAAGCGGCCTTACGGAAACAGGTTCCCACATGTGCACAGCCGGGTGTGGCTTTTGCCGCCTCGGGACGAAAGGGTGCCATTCATCATAATTACGAAGAGGAGATTTGAAACGATGAGCATTTTTGGCAAAATTCGCGACATCATGGGCGTGGACGACGAGGAAGAGTATGAAGGCGAAGAGATGGACTTTATTGGCTCGCGCGATGCCGCCTATGACGATGACGGGTATGCCAGTGAAAAACGTGGCAAGGTGGTGAATATCCACGCAACCACCCAGCTGCAGGTGGTGCTGGTGCGCCCGGAGCGCTTTGAGGATGCCAGCGCGGTGGCGGATCACTTGAACGCCCGGCGCACGGTGGTGTTGAACCTGGAATCCACCAATAAAGAGGTATCGCGCCGTTTGGTGGACTTTTTGTCCGGCGTGGCGTATGCCAACAATGGCCAGATTAAGCGCGTGGCGAACAACACCTTCATCATTACCCCCTACAATGTGGACATTGTGGGCGATAACATTCTGGATGAGCTGGAAAACAGCGGCATCTACTTCTAAGGCGCCGGGTTTTGGCAGAGCGAGGTTTTACCCCGGCATCTGGCGGGGAAGAAAAACTGCTGCAAAAAAAGGTGGCGGATGCCGTGAAAACGGTACAGCACACCGGCCGGGTACAGTTTACCGGTTTTTTGAATGACCGCGAACAGCTGCTGGCCACGGCGCAACTGCGGCGGCTTTCCTGGGACGGATACACCTTTTTTGGTGGGCACAAAAGCGCAGAGCGTAGGATGCTCTGCGTTTTTGAGGATAACAGGAATATTGTCTGGCCCATTGCGTGTTTGCGTGCTGCGGTGCGCGGGGATGCGGGGGGCCTGACCCACCGGGACTACCTGGGCGCACTGTTGGGCGCCGGTGTGCGGCGGGACTGCGTAGGCGATATACTGCCGAATGCCGATGGCGCCACGCTGTTTGCGTCCGCGGCGGTGGCGGGCTTTTTGTGCGAAGAGGTTACCGAGGTGGGCCGCTGCCGGGTGACGGTGGAGGACGCCGGTGCCTTTGCGGATGCGGACCAGCCGGAACCGGCCGTGCAGGCACAGGCGCTGAAAAAGATCAATGTTTCTTCCCTGCGGCTGGACGCGGTGCTGGCAGCTATGCTGAAATTATCCCGCGCGGACGCGGCGGCGTTGATAAAAACCGGCCGAGTACAGGTGAACCACCTGGCGGTGGAGGATGTGCACTATACAGTGCAGGCACAGGATGTTTTTTCCATCCGCGGCCGGGGAAAATACCGCCTGGGTGCCGTGACGGGCCTTAGCCGGAAAGGCCGGATATGGGTGGAGTTCCAGGTGTACTGATGCGAAACCAAACGTGTAAAATTCAGGGCGTTTCGCCCGTGAGCTGGAGGCAGTACTATGACATCGAATGATATTAGAAACGTGACGTTTGAAAGCGCCAAAAAAGGCTACCGTGCCGAGGACGTGGACGATTTCCTGCAGCTGGTTGCGCGGGAGATGGAGACGGTGGTGGCGGAAAAGGACGCCGCATTGGCAGAAAAAGACGCCGCCGTGGCATCACTGTCCGGGTACGAGGGAAAGATGCTGATTCTGGCCCAAAAGGTGGAAGAATACCGCGGGCAGGAGGACACCCTGAAAACCGCGTTGATCAACGCCCAGCGCATGGGTGAAACGGTGGTGCACGAAGCAAAGCAAAAGGCCGACTCCATTCTGCGCGAGGCCACCGGCAAGGCAGAACTGCTGCAGCAGCGGGCAGAGCGCGAAATAGACCGCGAACAGCGCACACTGGAGCGTCTGCGCGAGGAAGTAAGCAAGTTCCGTTCCACCATTTTAAACCTGTACAAACAGCACATAGAGTCCCTTTCCGCGCTGGACGAGCCAATGGACCGGGTGGAGGATTTTATGGACGAAAACCCGCCACGTCCGCCCGCAGAAACCCAGCCGGTGGTGGAGGAAACCCTGATTTCCGCCGAGGACCTGACGGTGGAGATACCCCCGCTGAACGTGGCGCCTGCCGCCCCGGAAGCGCTGGCGGCGGCCCTGCCGGAAGAAGAGCCGGGCACAGTGTCTGCCAGCAGCCTGTTTGAGGGGATTCCGATAGACGAAGACTGACCGCGGTATACAAAGCGCCGGATGCAAAGTAGTATCCCAAGAATGTTTCAAAAAAGTGCTACCCTATAGGAAAAATGTTTCTGTGTTTTTCCTGCCATACAAAATATAACTGGGCGGGCAGCCGCCCGGCAGCCACGGTATCCATAAGGAGGAACGAAAAGGTGCCCGACAACTATAACGACACGCTGAATTTACCCAAAACCGACTTTAGCATGCGTGCCGGCCTGCCCACCAAAGAGCCGGAAATGCTGCGTGATTGGGACGAAAACGACCTGTACCACAAAATGCTGGATGCCAACGAAGGCAAACCGGTGTATATTTTGCACGACGGCCCCCCGTATGCGAACGGCGACATCCACATGGGCACCGCCATGAACAAGGTGCTGAAGGATATCATTGTACGGTATAAAAACATGGCGGGGTTCAAGGCGCCGTTTGTGCCCGGCTGGGACACCCATGGTTTGCCCATAGAGCGGCGCGCATTGGAAAAAGTGGGCAAGGACCGCCACAGCATCAGTGACTATGACCTGCGCAAAATGTGCGAGGAGTTCGCCCTGCATTATGTGGATGTGCAGCGCGCAGAGTTTATCCGGCTGGGCTCGCTGGGCGAGTATGCCCACCCGTATGTCACGCTGGCGCCGGAATATGAGGCAAACCAGATTGGCGTGTTTGGCGAGATGGCCAAACGCGGCTATATTTACAAGGGCCTGAAGCCGGTCATCTGGTGCCCGAACGACCGCACCGCGCTGGCGGAGGCGGAGATTGAATACGAAGACGACCATGTGGATTCCATTTATGTGGCGTTCGACGTGGTGAAGGACAACGGCGTGCTGGAAAAAGCCGGCATTCCCGCGGCAAAGGCGGCGTTTGTTATCTGGACCACCACCACCTGGACACTGCCGGGCAACGTGGCCATCTGCATTGGCCCGCGGTTCGAGTATGTGGCGGCGAAGGTGGGCGACAGATATTACATCCTGGCAAAAGAACGGCTGAAGGAAGCCATGGAAGCCTGCGGTATCGAGGAGTATGAAGTGGCGGCCACCTTCACCGGCAAGGACCTGGAATGCATCGAGGCGCAGCACTGTTACCTGCCGCGTACCTCGCTGGTCATCCTGGGCGACCATGTCACGCTGGAAAGCGGCACCGGCTGCGTGCACACCGCGCCGGGGCACGGCATCGAGGACTATGAGGTGGTGACGCGGCACTACCCGCAGCTGCCCATGATAGTGCCGGTGGACGACGACGGCGTATTGACCGATGAGGCAGGCCAGTTCGAGGGGTTGTCGGTGTTTAAGGCCGGCCCGGTGATAGAGGAACATTTGGCAGAGACCGGCCATCTGCTGGGCAAGGTGCGTATAGAACACAGCTACCCGCACTGCTGGCGCTGCCACAGCCCCATCATCTACCGTGCTACCGAGCAATGGTTCTGCTCGGTGGAGGATTTCCGTGCAAAGTCGCTGGAAGCGGTGGAGACGGTGCGCTGGATCCCGGACTGGGGCAAAGAACGTATGGCCGGCATGGTGCGGGACCGCGCGGACTGGACCATTTCGCGCCAGCGGCTGTGGGGCATGCCCATCCCGGTGTTTTACTGCGAGGACTGCGGCAAGTATGTCATCAACGAGGAAACCATTGCCGCGGTACAGGCTCTGTTCAAAAAAGAAGGCAGCGGCGCGTGGTTCAAATATACCGCCGAGGAAATTTTGCCACAGGGGTATGCCTGCCCGGCGTGCGGCGGCACCCATTGGCGCAAGGAACGCGACACCATGGACGTGTGGTTCGATTCCGGCACCAGCCATGTGACGGTGCTGGGCGAAAACAGCCCCTGGAAGGACCACCGCTGGCCGGCGGATTTGTACCTGGAAGGTTCCGACCAATACCGTGGCTGGTTCCAGTCCTCGCTGCTGACGGCAGTGGCCACAAATGGCGCAGCACCGTACAAAACGGTGGTAAGCTGCGGCTGGACGGTGGACGGCGAAGGCCGCAAAATGTCCAAATCTCTGGGCAACGGCATTGCGCCGGAGGAAATCATCAAAGAATATGGCGCGGATATCATTCGGTTGTGGGTGGCGGCGGCGGACTATCAGCAGGACGTGCGCATCAGCAAGGATATCCTGAAGCAGCTGTCTGAGGCATACCGCAAGATCCGCAACACCGCGCGGTTCATTTTGGGAAATATCAGCGATTTCGCGCCGGACACCGACACGGTGGACGACGCCCAGCTGACCGAGCTGGACCGCTGGGCGCTGGCGGAGCTGGATGCACTGGTTAAGGTGGCGCGCGAGGGCTATGACGGCTTTGATTTCCATAAGGTCTACCATAACCTGCACCGGTTTTGTGTCATCAGTATGTCGAATTTTTATCTTGATATCATCAAGGATCGGCTGTACATCACCCCAGCAAAAGGGGTGGCGCGCCGTGCCGCACAAACCACCATGTTCCGCATTTTGGTGGCGCTTACCGAGATTTTGGCCCCCATTCTGGCGTTTACCGCGCAGGAGATTTGGGACCATATTCCGGCGTTCTCCGGCAAGGAAAAATATGTGGTGATGCACGATATGCCGGCCGGCGACGCCTATGCGCTGCCGGCGGACGAGGCGGAAAAATGGGCGAAGATCATCGCAATAAGCGGTGACGTGAAAAAAGTGCTGGAAACCGCGCGCGAGCAAAAGCAAATTGGTTCTTCCCTGGAGGCGGCGGTGGTGCTGCATTGTGATGAAAAGTGGCTGGCGTTTGTACAGCCGCAACTGGAAGAATTGGCCGATATTTTCATTGTGTCACAGGTGCTGGCCACCGGGGAGGCAGGCGGCACGCCAGGCGAAACCGAGGGTCTGGCGGTGGAGGTACAGCCCGCTGCCGGCGAAAAGTGTGAGCGGTGCTGGCAGTACCGCGAGACGGTGGGCAATGATGCATCGCATCCCGGGGTTTGCGCCCGCTGCGCGGCTATTTTGGACGAACAAGGCGAACAATGAAATACCATCGGGCGCGCAGGGGGACACACCCTTTGCGCGCCGAGGTGCCTAAGGAGAAAACTTTTGATTATTACAATCGTGATTTGCGCGGTGCTCATCGGCTTGGATCAGTTCTTTAAATATTTGGCGGTGCATTTTTTGGCAGGGCAACCCCCGGTTACCGTAATACCGGGTGTTTTGCAGCTTTGCTATGTGGAAAATGACGGCGCGGCATTCAGTATTTTGTCGGGACAGCAGACGCTGCTTATCATACTGACCGGCATCACCCTGCTCATTGTTGCCTACATTTTGCTGTTCCGGCGGCCGAAACAAAAGCTGGAATATGTTGCGTTGCTCATGATATTCTCCGGCGGCATGGGAAATTTGGTAAACCGCATTGCCAGCGGGTATGTGGTGGATTATTTAAACCCGCTGTTCATGCAGTTTGCGGTGTTTAACTTCGCGGACTGTTTGGTGACGGTGGGGGTGGCTCTGTTTGTTTTGGGGGTTATTTTGTCTGAGGTAAGGGCCTATAAGGAGAAAAAGAGCGGGCAGCTGGTGGATGCCGGCGACACAGCAAAAGACAAGCAGGCCGAACAGCACGAAGCTTTAGCCGCTGAACCGGACGAAAAAGCTGTTGGGGATGTGCCACCGGCGAACAACGGCGGCGCGAAAGAATCTACCGACAAAGCGCCTGCCAAAACAGAAGCAGGAACAAATAAAAATGGAACCCAAGCCGATGAAACCCAATAGAATTGAAACGGTGGTCCTGCCACAGGATGCCGGCGTCCGGCTGGACAGCTTGCTGGCCGGGCTATGTGGGGTGTCGCGCACGGTGGCACAGCAGTGGATTGTAAACGGCCATGTGCTGGTGAACCAAACGGGCGCCCCAAAAGGCTACCGTGTGGCGGAAGGTGACCGCCTGGCAGTGGACGTTCCGCCGCCGGTGGAAACCGATATACAAGCACAAGATATCCCGCTGGACGTGGTGTACGAGGACGCCTGCCTGCTGGTGGTGAACAAGCCAAAGGGCATGGTGGTGCACCCCGCCGCCGGTAACCCGGACGGCACGCTGGTGAATGCGCTGCTGTACCATTGCGGGGACAGCCTGTCCGGCATTGGGGGCGAAATACGGCCCGGCATCGTACACCGTATAGATAAAGATACTAGCGGCCTGCTGGTAGTGGCGAAGGACGATGCTACCCACCGGGCCCTGGCCAAGCAGTTTGCCGCCCACAGCATAGAGCGAGAATACCAAGCGGTGGTATACGGGCATTTTAAGGAAGCATCGGGCGAGATAGACGCGCCTATCGGTCGCAGCCGCACCGATCGTAAAAAAATGACGGTAACCCAGCGGGGCGCAAAACAGGCCCGCACCCACTACATGGTGCTGACGGAATATCCCGGGTTTTCCCACCTGTCCCTGCGGCTGGAAACCGGGCGTACCCACCAGATCCGCGTGCATATGGCGGAAGTTGGCCATCCGGTGGCCGGGGATAAAGTATACGGCCCGCGCAAGGTGATTACCCAGCTGGCGGGGCAATGCCTGCACGCAAAAACGCTGGGGTTCTGCCACCCGGCCAGCGGGAAGTGGGTTTCCTTTTCCAGCCAGCTGCCGGAATATTTCACGGTGTTTTTGGACAAGCTGGCAAAAGGCTGAGCGAAAGAAAGCAACGCACGATGCCTTGATGTGCTGTCATAGGGTATTGCGCGTAACTTCCAGAAGGGAAACGGTTGCATGATTCAAAAACTCAGTGATATTTTGGTGGTGTCGGACATGGACGGCACCCTGCTGTCCCCCGATAAGACGCTGCACGGGGCAAATATAGAGACCGTTCGCCTGTTTACCGCGCTAGGTGGGCGGTTTTCGGTTTCCACCGGGCGCATGCCGGCCTCCATCATTCATTACCCGGAACTGGCCGCCCGCCTCTCGCCCTCCATTGCGGGGAACGGCACCATTATTTACGATTTTCACAACAACATCCCCCTGTGTAACCACACCCTGCCCATGCCGGTGGCAAAGCGCGCATTGCGGGAGATACTGGCAGCCTTCCCGGCGCTGGGCGCGGTGGTGATGGGCGGTGATTTCCGCGCCTACCAGGCGGCTCCTTCCAGCGAGACACAGATTTTATTTAAGGAAGAGGACATGTCCTACCTGGTGCGCCCGGCGGAAAACCTGCCCGCCAGCTGGATCAAAATAGTGTTTGCCGCGTCGCCGGACCTGCTGACGGAGGTGGAAAAATTTGTACTGGCGCAGCAATATCCAGGGGTGTATTTCCTCGCTTCTTCGCCGGTTTATTTTGAAATGATGCCGGAAGGCGTCAGCAAAGGTTCCGCCCTGAAAGAACTGTGCGGGCTGCTGTCCTGTCCGCTGGAAAATACCATCGCCATCGGCGACTATTATAACGACATCGACCTGATGAAGGAAGCGGGTCACTCGGTGGCCATGAGCACCGCGCCCATGGAGGTGCGCATGCTGGCAGACGAGGTGACCGGCAGCAGTGAGGAAGGCGGCGTGGCACAATATCTGTATAAACTGATTCAACAATACGGCGGGTGAGGCACAGCGGCTTTGGGCGGCAGGAAAATACTATTGGATAGGGTAAGATTGCCTTGCTCAAAAAAAAGAGGTGGAATGTGCCATGCGCCAGAAAGTATCCATACAGCAGTGGTTGCAAAAAATACCGAGCCTGGTTCCCCTGTGGGCGGGGCTGGTGGTGCTGATGCTGGTTTTGGCAGCGGTAAAAACCTACCCGCCGCTTTGGCCGGCGCAGGATGCAGCAAGCACCTCGCTGGCCTTTTTTTCACAGGGGGAAGACAAGGTGGCGGTGAACACCGCCCCGGTGGAGGAACTGATGCTGCTGCCGGGCATCGGCGAAGAAAAGGCACAGGCCATCATAGACTGGCGGGAAGCAAACGGCGATTTTGCCGGGGCGCAGGATCTGCTGCAGGTACCGGGCATCGGCCCCGGCACACTGGAAAAGATACAGGACCTGGTTTGTTTTTAAGCGCCGGCAACGTGACCATGGATGTATTCTATTTGCCACCTTTCCGGTGGCAGGTCCCATGAAATTAGTGACTAGCTCTCGTTACCCCACAAACAGTTTGGCAGAAACACCCCCTGCGGAAGGGAGGCATGCAGATGCCTGTCACGAATGAAAGCGAGCTTTTTATAAACCGTGAGCTCAGCTGGCTGGAGTTTAACCGGCGTGTGCTGGACCTGTCCAAAGAAAAAAACGTGCCGCTGGGCGAGCAGCTGAAGTTCGCCGCCATATACGGCAGCAACCTGGATGAATTTTTCATGATCCGGGTGGGTTCGTTGTACGACCAAACACTGCTGAAAGACGAAAGCATAGAAAACAAAACCGGTATGACGCCCAAAGAACAGCTGACGGCCATCATGCCAAAAGTGAATGAGTTGCAACGCAGCTGCGACAAAAATGTGGAAAAGTTATTTTTGCATTTACAGGAAAACCACCTGCACAAGGTGGATTTTGAGCACCTGAACAAAGAACACGAGAACTTTTGGAAAAAACTGTTTTTGCGGGAGCTGTATCCGGTCCTGTCGCCGCAGATCATAGACCGGCGGCACCCGTTTCCATTTTTAAGAGGCGGCGACACCTATGTGGGCGCCATGCTGAAAGAAGGAAAAAACGGGACGCCGGTGTTTGGGCTGATTCCGGTAAACGCCCAGTTCGAGCGGCTGTGGACCGTCAGCGAAGGGGATGAAACCCATTTTGCGCTGGTGGAGGAACTGATACTGCATTTTGCCCGGGTAGCGTTCGGGGGCAAGTCATATATTTTATCCAAGTGCCTGTTTCGCGTCACCCGTAACGCGGATATTAACGTGGAAGAAGGCATGTTCGACCACGACATAGACTACCGCGTGGTGATGGGTGAGTTGCTGAAAAAACGGCGAAAACTGGCGGCGGTGCGTCTGCAGTTCATGTGTGAGGCGCCGGACGACATCCACCAATTTTTGCGGCAAAAACTGCACCTGCCAGAGGACCAGTGCATGACGCAGGTGGCCCCGCTGGAACTGTCTTTTTTGCATAAGCTATCCGCGCGGCTGGAAAAAACGGGCGACGAATCCCTGTTTTATCCCGAAGCAAAACCGTTGGTTTCGCCGCCGGGGTTTGATTTGTATGCGGCGGTGCAGCAGCGCGACGTGCTGATCTGCTACCCGTACCAGAGCTTCCGCCCGTTCATGCGCCTGCTGAACGATGCCGCGCGCGACCCGTCGGTCATTTCGATAAAAATGACGTTGTACCGGGTTGCCAGCGAGTCGAAAATTATTGAGGCACTGATTGCCGCGGCGGAGTATGGTAAAGAAGTAGTTACCATAGTGGAGCTGCGCGCCCGGTTCGACGAACAGAACAACATTGAGTGGTCCCGCCGGCTGGAACAGGCCGGCTGCACGGTCATTTACGGGTTTTCAGATTATAAAGTCCACTCGAAACTGACCCTGATTACCCGCAAAAATGGTGCGTCGTTCAGCTATATTTCCCAAATTGGTACCGGGAACTACAACGAAAAAACCAGCGAACTGTACACCGACCTGTCCTACCTGACCAGCGACACGGCGGTGGGCGAGGAGCTGGGCGCGGTGTTTAACAACCTGGCGGTGGAACGGCTGACCGACAACATAAACCGCCTGATAGTGGCGCCCCTGCGGTTTAAAACGGTGCTGCTGGAAGAAATGCGGCAGGAGATCGAATACCAAAAGCAAACCGGCGATGGCTATATTATGGTAAAAAGCAACTCCATCTCGGACAAGGAAATCATCGGAACACTAAGCGAGGCGTCGAACGCCGGGGTGGCGGTGGATATGATTGTGCGGGGCATATGCTGCCTGCAGGCGGGGCTGCCGGGATTAAGCGAAAACATACATGTCATCAGCATAGTGGGGCGCTACCTGGAGCACGAGCGCATCTACACCTTTGGCAAAGGCCAGCGCCAGCGCCTGTACATTGCCTCCGGCGATTTTTTAACCCGAAATACAGAGCGCCGGGTAGAGGTAGGGGTACGCATCGACGACGAAAACATAAAAAGCATCCTGAACGATATTTTAACCATGCAGCTGGCGGACAATGTGAATGCCCGGGATATGCTGCCAGACGGCAGCTATGAAAAGGTTGCCCGCCAAAAGGGCGAAAAGCGCCTGGACAGCCAGATGGAAATGTATCCCTATCTGGCCCGGATGCAGCCGGTTTTATATCCACAGGTCCCACTGCCCGCCCGGGTGCCGGGTCGCGGCGTGATGCCGCCGTCGTCCGAAGGGTATGGTGTGCCACAGCGTCCGAGCCTTTTCGCCCGGCTGCGCGCCTGGCTGAAAAAATGAACAGAACAGGCGCCACCATGTATATGGCGCAGGGCAGGGCATTTTTTTAAGTATCCATACGTTTTTCGCTTTCCTGAAAATTTCTGTTGCATTCCGCCCACGCGTGCGGTATGATGTACAATACACGCCCAGGCGGCAATATTTTTTTCGCGCATTCATTTCATTCACTCTATGTTTCGCCGTTTTGCCCGTAAAGGAGGAGCAGCCGTATGCTGAAAAAAATACAGAACCTGCTCTATCCACAGCTGGCGGGAAAGTCCTTTAAGGACGATGATGAGCTATATTTGTTTTTAGTGCTGGGTGTTGCGGGGCTGCTGGCCGGCATGATGCACGTTATTTTGCTGGTGCTGACGCTTAGCACCGGCGTCATGTTGCTGGCAATCGTAAACCTCTTCAGCATATTAATCTATGGGGTGTGTTTCGCGCTGAACCTGAAGCGCCAATATCTGACCGCCAGTTTGCTTATTACCGTGGAGGTTATGATCTATACCGCGCTCTCTATATACCTCATCGGCATTGACAGCTATGTCTTTCTGTTTTTACTAATATCGCTGGTGTTGCAGCTCATCATACCCTACGCCAAAACCCCGGTGCGTGCGGCCGTGGTGGCGGTTTTGTGGGGGGCAATGGTGGCGGCGGTGGTGGTCGGGGGCGGGTATGTGCCGGCCATCCAGCTGGGCAAAAACGAGATGGTATATACACTGGTGACCATCAATCTGGTGGTGGTGGCCATCATCGTGGAACTATCCATCGGTTTCTTTATTAAAAAATTGATTGTGCATTACAATGAAAAGCGCCTGCAGGACATGACCAACCAAGCGTATACCGATTCCTTAACCGGCCTTTTAAACCGGCGATATGCCGAAATATTTTTTGAAACATTGCGCAATGACCGGCGGGGAAACCAGTGGTGTGTGGCCATTCTGGACCTGGATGATTTCAAGCAGGTGAACGACCTGAACGGACATCTGGTTGGTGACGCTGTGCTGCGCAAGGTGGCGGAAACACTGCGCGCATCCCTGCGTAAAAGCGATGTGGTCTTTCGCTGGGGCGGCGAGGAATTTTTACTGTTTTTAGACAATGTGGAACTGGCCACCGCGCACACCATTTTGGAAAAGCTGCGCATCAACCTGGCGCAGACGGTGGCCCAGACACCGGATGTTTCTGTGCGGTGCACCGCTACCATCGGCGTGGTAGAGCTGGACCCGGCGGATCTACAGGGGAGTATCTCGCGGTGCGACCAAAAGCTGTATGAGGGGAAAAACAGCGGGAAAAACCGTGTGGTGAAGTGACGGCTTGCCGGCTTCGGACGCAAGACATAAGGAAAGCCTCCCTGTGGCGTACGCCCGGGAGGCTTTTTACAAGCTTTTGGAGTGGTACAAAACAAAGGAGGCGCTTGCCTCGGGCAGGGAAACACACTAGATATTAAAATCTTCCTCGGTAAAGGCGGGCAGCTTTGGCTGTCGCACCGGAATGCGTTTCAGGGGGTCGTACTCGTACTTTTTGCATTTATAATAGGGCGACACCGGCCCATATTTGCGGCAGAAAATCATGACCTTGTCTGGTGCGGGCCGGCCGTACCGGCAGTGTACACAGGCGGGGTCTATCATCGTGCCGAACAGTTTGTTGTTTGCCATAGGGGGCCTCTCTTTTGTGGTTTTTGCCGGCTGTTTTTCAGCCCGGCGGGAAGAGCGTGTCTATTATAGCGGATTTTCAAGGTTTACACAACCAAATTTCCGCGAAATGGCGATGTGACTGCTAATTTAGTCCATTTGCCGCAGATCTTGCCGTTTTTGTCCGCCTGCGCGGCTGCACCTTTGCGTAAATTTTTCGATAATAAACAAAATATTATCTGTGCATTTTGTTTAACCGATGAACCGAATCGCCTTCATCAGCGACAAATTTCATTAAAATCAGTAGTTGCCTATGGCGTTTTTTGGCGGGACATAGTATGGTATAATTAAACAGATATATGGGAAAGCGGATATGCGTGCAAAACAAAAAAGGCGAGGTGCCGGATGGTCGAAAAGGTAGTAAACGTAAGTGATATGGACGTGGCGCTGGCTGTGTTTGGCAACCAGGATGAAAACATGCGGCTGCTGGAAAAGGAATACGGCGTCACCTTTGTGTTTCGCGGTACGGAAATAAAAATGGTGGGGGACGAGGCCCAGGTAAAGACCGCCTCCAAAACCATTAAAGCCATGGTAAACCTGCACGAGGGCGGGGTGCCGCTGGATGAACAGGCGGTGCGGTACTGCATCTCGCTGGCCCGGGGCGGGGAAGAAGAAAAAATATCCGAGCTTACCGGGGATTTTATTCTCATCAACTCCAAAGGCCGGCCCATCCGGCCCAAAACACTGGGACAAAAAGCGTACATCAACGCCATAAATAAAAACGCCATCACCTTTGGCGTGGGCCCGGCCGGTACCGGCAAAACATATCTGGCGGTGGCCATGGCCACCAAGGCGTACAAAGCGCACGAGGTCAGCCGCATTATCCTGACCCGCCCGGCGGTGGAGGCCGGCGAAAAGCTGGGTTTTTTACCGGGGGATTTGCAGAACAAGGTGGACCCCTACCTGCGGCCTCTGTACGACGCGCTGTTCGACATGTTGGGCATGGAGAGTACCCAGCGCCTGATGGAAAAGCAGGTGATTGAGGTGGCGCCGCTGGCATATATGCGCGGGCGCACGCTGGACGACGCATTCATTATTCTGGATGAGGCGCAGAACACCAGCCGCGAACAGATGAAAATGTTCCTGACCCGCATGGGGGTGGAGTCCCGCGTAGTGGTTACCGGCGATGTGACCCAGATAGACCTGCCTGACCAAAGCCGCAGCGGCCTGGTGAATGCGCTGACGGTACTGAAAAATGTGGAAGGTATTGCCCAAATCCATTTCACCGATAAAGATGTTGTGCGGCACCGCCTGGTGCAGGAAATTATTAAGGCGTATGATCGTTTCGCGACAAAAGCGAAAAAATAGGGGGATAAGGGTATGGCACACAAGGTCTATATCTCGAACCGGCAAAAAGTGGTAAAAATCCCGTCCGGCCTGCGCATTTTAATACGCCGGTCCTGCAATGCGGTGCTGGAACTGGAAAAGTTCCCCGGCCATGCCGAGGTGAGCGTTACCTTTGTGGACAATGCAGAGATTGCCAAACTAAACGAGCAATACCGCCACAAGCCGGACGCCACCGATGTGCTCAGCTTTCCCCTGGGGGCAGATGGTGCATATGATAAAAACCAGGAAACCGGTTGTCTGATGCTGGGGGATATTGTCATCTCTATGGAAAAAGCGGTGGAGCAGGCTCGGCTGTATGGCCACAGCCTGCAGCGCGAGGTAGCGTTCCTGACGGTGCACGCCATGTATCATCTGCTGGGGTACGACCACGAAAACGGTGGCATGGAGGCGGTACACATGCGCGAAAAGGAAGAGGCCGCACTGATAAAGCTGGGCCTGCCGCGCACGGTGTCCTATACCCCGCCAGAGGAGGAGTAGTAACAGATGCGCGCGTTTTTAAACAGTTTTGCCTATGCGGGAAAAGGCATAGCCCTGGCGGTAAAGGAAGAACGCAACATGCGCTTGCACCTGTGCGTGGCGCTGTACCTGTATTTGTTCTCCTGGTTTTATAGTTTTGACAGGGTAGAGTACGCACTGCTGACGCTGTGCGTGGTGGGTGTGCTGGCCATGGAACTGCTGAACTCCGCGCTGGAGCGGGCGGTGCACTGGCCTTCCCCGGACAAGTACCGCATCGCCGGCGTGGTGAAGGATATGGCCGCCGGTGCGGTGCTGGTGTTCAGCGCAGGTGCTGCGGTGGTGGGCGTGCTGTTCTTTTGGGACGTGGCGGTGTTTAAACAAATCATTGCGTTCTTTGCGCGGCAGCCCTGGTGGCTGCTGGTGCTGGCGGCGTCGCTGGCGGGCTGTATATGGTTTGTATTCTTTTTTGGCAGACGGAAGGAGAAAGGTTGAAAAGCAGTAAAGAGACAACGGGGAACACACACAAGGAACATCCAATACATTCCGGCGAAGAAACAAAATCGATATTTGTCGCAATTGTCGGCAAGCCGAACGTGGGAAAATCCTCCCTGCTGAACCGGCTGGTGGGGGAGAAGGTAGCCATTGTTACGCCAAAGCCTCAGACAACGCGCACCCGCATCACCGGCATCCTGACAAAGGGGCCAGTGCAATATGTTTTTCTGGATACCCCGGGCATGCACAGCCCCAAAACCAAGCTGGGCCAGCGCATGACCCACACAGTGCAAACCAGCGTGGACGATGGTGACGCGGTGCTGATGCTGTTCGAGCCGGCGGGGGAATTTACCGACCCGGAGGTGCAACTGGCGCGCAGCCTGGGTGGCAGATCGGCCATTGGTGTGGTGAACAAGGCGGACACCGTGCCGGATGCGGCGGTGCTGGCGGCGCGTATGCGGGAAATAGAGGAGATGGAAGCCTTTCAGCAGGTGGTGTCCGCCAGTGCCGAGACCGGCGCCGGCTGTGATGCGTTGCTGGAAATGCTGGCCACCTGGGCGGTGCCGGGACCGCATTTTTTCGCGGACGACGCCTACACCGACCTGCCGGAAAAACAGCTGGTGGCGGAGATTGTGCGGGAAAAACTGCTGCTGTTTTTATATGAGGAACTGCCCCACGGTACCGCGGTGGAGGTGGAACGCTTCCACGAGCGGCAAAAGGGAAACATCGTGGATATCGACGTGACCATATATGCGGAAAAGAAAAGCCACAAGGGAATGATTATCGGCAAAGGCGGCGCCATGCTGAAACAGGTCGCCAGCGCGGCCCGGGCCGACTGTGAGGAGATGCTGGGCGCCAAAGTGAACCTGCAGTGCTGGGTGAAGGTAAAGGACGACTGGCGCGACAACGAAAACCTGTTGAATCACTTGGGGTTTAAATAAACAGGCGGATTTTTAGCGCCGGGTGTCCATGAACACAAGCAACACACTGCCGCGAACAGGTGGGGGCACACCATGAAAATAAACACAAACGGCCTGGTACTGCGGGAGGTAAAACTGCGGGAATCGGACAAGATATTGACCGTTATGACCCCTACGCTCGGGGTCATTTCAGTGTCGGCGGGGGGCAGCATGCGCCCCACCAATAAGTTATTCAGCGCGTCGGGCTTGTTTTGTTATGCCGAGTGGACCCTGTTTGAAGGCAAGACCATGTTCCGCGCGGACGAGGCGGCGCCGATAGAGGTATTCTTTGGCCTGCGCAACAGCATAGAAGCCATGAGCCTGGCCGCCTATATAGCGGACCTGCTGCAAATATTGTCCCCCACCGGTGAGGAAGCGGACCGCCTGCTGCGCCTGGCGCTGAATAGCCTGTACCTGCTGGCGCAGCAGAAAAAAGACCCGCGCCTGGTAAAGGCGGTGTTTGAGCTGCGCAGCCTGTCGGAAAGTGGCTTCATGCCGGATTTGCTGGGCTGCGGGGACTGTGGCCGGTACGATGGCGCAGGGTTTGCGTTCAGCACCAAGGACGGCACGCTGCTGTGCGGGGACTGCGCCCGGCAGCGCGGCGTTGCACCAAACCTGGACGCTGCTGCCCTAGCGGCCTTGCGGCATGCGGTGTTGGCGGACGATGAAAAGGTGTTTGCCTTTACATTGAAAGACGACAGCGCGCGGCAGCTGACCGCGGTGGCGGAGGAATATGCGCTGTGCCATTTAGACTACCCGCCCAAAACCTTGTCGTTTTTAAAGACGGTGCTGTAACGGCCACGCTAGGCGGAGGTCTGGCAGAAACGACCGAAGGCCCCGCACTACAGGGAAGCCCAGACAATGAAATGGAAAGAGCGCGCAAAACAACTGAAAACAGATATTCCCGCGCTGTACCTTGCACTGCAGCGAAAAGAAACTCCGCTGGGAGCAAAGATACTGGCGGGCATTGCGGTGGGGTATGCCCTGTCGCCTGTTGATTTAATTCCGGATTTCATCCCGGTTTTGGGTCTGCTGGATGATTTAATCATTTTGCCGGCGCTGGTGGTGCTGGTGGTGCGGCTGGTTCCGTGCACGGTAATGGCCGAGTGCCGGCAGCAGGCGAAAGATATGTGGGTGAACGGCAACCCCAAAAAATGGTACTATGCGCTGCCAGTGGTTTTGGTATGGCTGCTGGTGGTTTTTGTGGTGGTAAAATGGGTTTGGTTTTGAACAAAGTTAGCTGCCGCGCGGGTCTGCCAAAAGGCTGGTGTGGGCATGTCACGAAAACACCAAAAAACCACGAACAGATGCAATATTATTGAATAGAAATCTTGCTAGGAGCATACAATGGAACAAAAGTATCTCGACAATTTAGAATTATATAAAATAGTGGCGATGGCAGCCGAGCGCGCGGTGTGTCCCGAGGCAAAAGACCGCCTGCTGGCGGAGCAGCCCCAAACCGGCGCGGAGGACGTACGCCTGCTGCTGCGCCAAACAGACACGCTGGCCCAGCGGTTGCTGGTGGCAGGTAACCCGCGTATTTCCGGCTGCGCCGAGGCGGACAAAGCGGTCAGCCGTGCGGAAAAAGGCGGCATACTGTCTATGGGGGAACTGCTGTTGGCGGCGCGGGCACTGCGGAATTTTTCTGTGCTGAACAGCTGGTTTTTTGTGGAGGAAGAACGGGCGCCCACTGCGGTGGACGATTTATTTTTTGTCATTACACCACAGCCCGCACTGGAAAAAGCCATCACCGAGGCAATACTGTCCGAGACAGAAATGGCGGACACCGCCAGTGACGAATTATATTCCCTGCGGCGGAAAATTCGCCAGGCAGAGAATGCCATCCGCGACAAACTGGACGCAGTAGTGAAAAACCCAAACACAGCAAAATACCTGCAGGAAACGCTGGTTTCCATACGGAATGGGCGGTTTGTGGTGCCGGTTAAGGCGGAGCACCGCAATGAAATTGGCGGCGTCATCCACGACGTTTCCTCCAGCGGCGGCACCCTGTTTGTGGAGCCCAGCGCGGTGGTGGAGGCAAACGCGAAAATTTTGCAATTGCGCAGCCAGGAACAGCAGGAGATAGAGCGGATATTGGCTGATTTCACGGCGCAGGTGGCGGATATCGCGCCATTTTTTGCCCCGGCGTACGACGCCATGCTGGAAATAGATAAACGCCTGGCAAAGGCGGAGCTGGGCCTTGCGCAGCGGGGAACCCTGCCGCAGGTGAACGACGCCATGGCTTTTTCGCTGGACCGGGCGCGCCACCCGCTGCTGAACAAGGACACGGTGGTGCCGGTGGACATCCGCCTGGGGGATGAATACGACACCATGGTCATCACCGGGCCGAACACCGGCGGCAAAACCGTCACCTTAAAAACCGCCGGTTTGCTGTGCGCCATGGCGCAGATGGGGTATTTGATCCCCGCGGCGGAAACCTCCAGCGTGTGCGTGTTCCGGGAGTTTCTGGTGGACATAGGCGATGAACAAAGCATTGAGCAAAGCCTGTCCACCTTTTCGGGGCACATAAAAAACATCACCGGTATACTACAGCTGGCTGGGCCGAAAAGCCTGGTGCTGCTGGATGAGCTGGGCGCCGGTACCGACCCGGCAGAGGGCGCCGCGCTGGCGGTTGCCATCATAGAACAGCTGCGGGCCAGCGGCGCGCGCATCATGGCTACCACCCACTATGCCGAACTGAAAATGTTTGCGCTGGATACGCCCGGCGTGCAAAACGCCGGCAGCGAGTTCAACGTGGAAACACTGAAGCCGACCTACCGCCTGATTGTGGGGGTGCCGGGCCGCAGCAACGCGTTTTTAATCGGTGAAAAGCTGGGTATTCCGGAAGAAGTGATAGAAAGCGCCCGTCTGCATATGACCGGGGAGCAGCGCCGCTTCGAAACGGTGCTGGGCCAGCTGGAGGATGCCCGCCGTGCGCTGAAAGAGCAGGAGGCGGAAACAGAAAACCTGCGGTATGTGGCAACCCACCAGCTGGAGGAAGCGGAAAAGAAGCGGGACGCGCTGGTGCGCCAGGGCGAGGACGAACTGGCCGAGGCGCGCCGCAAGGCAAAAGCATTGGCGGACGATGTACAGCAAAGCGCCTTTACACTAATGGATGAGATGCGCCGGATGGAAAAAGACGCCCGGGTGTCTGCGGCGCAAAAAGCCCAGCGCGCGCGGGAAATTGCCCGCAAGGAAGCGGAACAGCTGGCAAAACGCGCCCAGGACGGTCAGGTGACGGTACCCCGGGTGTTTGTACCGCTGGACAGCGTGCAGGCCGGGCAGGAGGTGTACCTGCCGGAGATGGAAAAAACCGGCACTGTGGTGGCCCCGGCGGACAAAGCCGGCATGGTGGAGGTGCGCATCGGCGCTATAAAAACAAAGCTGCCGTTGCGGGAGCTGTCCGCCATACCGCGCAAGGACACACAGAAAAAGCCTGCCCACGCCGCGGGCGGCGCGGCGGCAAAACCGGCCGGCCCCCGCAGCCCGGACGTGGAAATAAACCTGCTGGGCAAAACGGTGGACGAGGCGCTGCTGGAAACCGACCAATTTCTGGACAATGCCATCATGTCCGGGTTTTCCACGGTATACATCATTCACGGGCGGGGCACCGGCGCGCTGCGCAAAGCCATTGGCCAGCACCTGCGCCGCAACAAAAGCGTGAAAAGCTTTCGCCTGGGCCGCTATGGCGAGGGGGAGGACGGTGTGACGGTGGTGGAGTTGGCTTGAGCTGGCATGGTTCCATTTCGTTTTTCTTTAGTTTGCACAAGCCAGGCAGAGTTCTCCGGCCCCGAGAGCCATTTTTGACGAGTTCGAGCCCTTATGCCTTAAATCAACAAAAGCCAGCAACTTATATTTTTCTGTTGCAGCGGCACAGAGCACAAAGATACCGCCCCGGAAATGTATCCGGGGCGGCGCGTTTCCACATTGCTATTAATAAATCTCTATCCCATAGGTAATCAACATCTTGCAAAAGTTCTTCACGTTTTTAAACTGGATACCGGTAATGCCGGCCTGGAATGCCATGCCGGCGTTTTCCTTTTTGTCGTCGGTGAATATGGTTTCCTGCGGAACCAGGTTGCATTTTTTAAGGAACGCTTGGTAAATGGCCAGGTCGGGCTTGGTTGCGCCTATTTCATAGGACGCGATGCCCCCGTCGAACAGCTTCCAAAAATCCCGCTGGGACAGCATCTCAAAAATTTCCCGGGATACATTGGACAGGTAATACAGCTCAAATCCCTTTTTCTTTAATAGGCGCATCATGGTGACGGTGGCTTTGCGGGTTTGCAGCATTTCGGTCCATTCGTCCATCACCGCCTGCATTTCAAACGCAAGGTCCAGTTCTTTCCCACGCTGCAGGAAAATCTTCTGCGCCTCGGCCCAGGTCATTTCCCCACGGTCCAGCATCTGCCATTCTTCGCTGCCAAATACGGCGTTAAACAGTTCGTTTTCCACTCGTGAGGAAAAAAACTTGTCCACCAAAAAATCTTTCGGGCTATAGTCAATGACCACGCCGCCCAGATCAAACACAATATTTTTGTACATAGGTTGTTTTCGCTCCTGCATTTGTATTGCGGCCCCGGCCCGGTGGGCTTTGCGCCGGTTCACGGCCGAACCTTATTCTCCATTATACACATTTTCACCGGGTTTGGAAACCGACCATGAAAAAGACAGTGGCTATGTAAATAGTGTGTTAACTCTCTGTTGGCGGGCTTGCTCTCAGCCGCCCAAAAAGATATAATTATTTGTTGTAGCGAACGCAAACGACGAAAAGAGGATGAATAGAACCCACCATGATACAGGATGAAGCAATAAAGAGAACCGGCAAAACCGGGCGGCTGGATGCCCTGCCGCCGGAACCGGTAAAAACAGCACCGGCCACACCTGTGCAGAAAAAAACAACGGAAGAGCCGCAGAATGTGGAAGCAAACCGTGCCGCCCCCGCGAAAAAAAACGCCCGGGCTGTGTTAGATGCTTTCCGCGCCAGCCTGGCCGCAAACATTTTGTTCAGTTTGCTGGTTCCGTTTATCACGCTGCTAACCACCGAATGGATTGCCCGGGGGACGCTGGCGATAAACAACCAGGGGAACGGTTTCGTTCAGGCGTTTTTCCTGCATTTTTTCAGTTTCTTTTTTGCGTGGCTGCTGCTGGTCATGCTGTATGTTTTCATCAGCCAGCTTTCCGGTTTGCATGCCCTGGCCACCGTGGTGGTGGGCCTGCTGGGGAACATACCCGCGGTGGTGACCTATTACAAGCTTACCATGCGAGGAGAGCCGTTCCTGCCGTGGGATTTAAGCCAGATTGATGATTTAATGAGCGTGAAAGGCAGTGTTACCCTGGTCATTCAGCCGTCCATGATCATTACGCTGGTGCTGTTTGTGCTGCTGGCGGTGTTGGCGGCGTTTGTGCGCACCCCGCGCAAAGAGGACGGTAAACGGGATATCAAGTCCCGGATGATTTTGTCCGCGACCTCGCTGGCCTGTGTGTTTCTGCTGCTGTTTGGCATTTTCCTCAGCCCGGCGGGCTCGTCCGGCATTGGCATCAGCCAGGACATGTGGATGCAGGATCGCTATTATCGCACCAACGGTGTAATTACCGGCTTTTTAACCAACCTGCAGATGTTGCGCATCACCCAGCCGGAGGAGTACAGCGACGCGGCCGCCCACCTGTTGTACGACCAGGCGGACCAGGCGTATACCGGCCCGGGCTATGTGGCTGGGGCCGCCGGCGCCGGGCTATACACCGCCGCGCAGCAACCGGATATTATTTACCTTATGGGCGAAAGCTTTTGGGATGTCACCACCCTGCCGGGCATTACCTATGACCAGGACCTGCTGCCAAACCTGACCCGCCTGAAGGAAGAGGCGGCCTTTGGCTGGGGCTATTCCCCCAGCTTTGGCGGCGGCACCTGCGACGTGGAGTTCGAGGCGCTGACAGGGTTTTCCATGGAACATCTGCCGGCGGGCAGCAAACCGTTCCAGCAGTATGTCACCGACGACATGTTTTCCCTGCCGCAGTATTTAAAGAGCCAGGGCTATGGTACCGTGGCCATCCACGGGTATAAGGGATACTGCTGGAGCCGCGAAACAGCTTATCCGCGCCTGGGTATAGATGAGTTCATTTCCTCGGAGGATTTTGTACATCCTTCGCGCCGCCGCGGGTTTATTTCCGACGACGCCATGGTGGACAGAATCATTGAGGAGTACGAAACCTACACCGCGGACGGCACACCAGCGTTCATTCACGCGGTCAGCATGCAAAACCACACCACCTACAGCCGGGACCGCTACCCCGCCGATGAACTGGTCCGGGTGACAGAACACCCTGCCGGCCTGCCGGATTCCACCATTGGCCAGCTGGAAGACTGCGCCACCGGCATCCGCGAGATGGACGCCGCCGTGGGCCGCCTGACTGACTACCTGCGCACTACCGACCGGCCCACCATTTTGGTGTTTTGGGGGGACCATTTGAACCCCATGTCGGATGGATATACCCTGTTCGAAAAAACAGGTTTCATCGAGGAAGGCGAAACTGCCAGCCCCAACCTTCATAAGGTACCGCTGCTTATCTGGAGCAATTACTCCAGCCGGAAGGTAGACCTGGGGGTGCTGGCCACCTATAATATTTCGCCGGTGATGATGGATCTATATGACCTGGATATGCCGGTGATGTTCCAGTTTTTGTCCGAGCAGCTGGGCATCCTGCGTGGCCGCAGCCGCGGTGTCACGGTGCAGCCGGACGGTTCGTTTAGCTATGACATGACCGAGGCGCAGCAGACAGCGTTTAACAACCACGGCATATTACAGTACAATTATATGTTTGGGGACGACGTGCTGGAAAGTTACCTGCCAAATACCGCATGAGGGCAGGCGGACGGACGAAGGAGCAAGCGCCCCCATGTGTCGGTATCGCCCTGCCGGGAAAAACAACGCGAAAACAACACCCAAACGAAACCCCGCCAATATAGGAGAAAAATGTGGACAAACAGCTGAAAGCCATTCTGGCCCGGGTGCAAAAACCCGGGCGTTACACCGGCGGCGAACCAGGCAGCGTGTACAAAGACTCTGCCGAAACCCGCCTGCGGTTTGCATTTTGCTTCCCGGATACCTACGAGGTGGGCATGTCCTATCTTGGCATGAAGATACTGTACGAGCGGCTGAACGCGATGGACGGCGTGTGGTGCGAGCGGGCGTTCATGCCGTGGGTGGATATGGCTGACGAACTAAAAAAAGAAGGCTATCCGCTGTATGCACTGGAAAGCAAGGACCCATTAAACGTGTTCGATATCGTGGGTTTCACCCTGCAGTATGAGCTCTCTTACACCAATATTCTGGCCATGCTGGACCTGGCCGGGATCCCGCTGTATGCCGCCCAGCGACAGGAAACCTTCCCGCTGGTGGTGGCGGGCGGCCCCTGTGTGTGCAACGCGGAACCGGTGGCGGATTTTTTTGACGCGCTGTTTTTGGGCGAAGGGGAGGAACAGCTGCCGGCGGTGTGCCGCCTGGCCCAGCAGGCAAAAGCGGAGAGCTGGCCCAAAACAAAGCTCTTGCGGGAACTGGCGCGGATAGAGGGCGTGTATGTCCCGTCACTGTATACCGTCAGCTACCTGCCGGACGGCCGGGTAGAGGCCATTCGGGCGCAGGATGACGCGCCGCAGCCGGTGCGCAAAGCGCTGCTGAAGGATTTTGCCACCTTTCCGCCGCCGGAGGATTTCGTGGTACCGATGGTGGGCGCCGTGCATGACCGCGCCCAGATGGAGGTGCTGCGCGGCTGTGTGCGTGGCTGCCGGTTTTGCCAGGCGGGCTTTTTATACCGGCCCATGCGCCAGCGCGACGCCCGCTTTTTAAGCGACGCGGCCCAGCGCCTGTGCGCGGCCACCGGGTACGAGGAAATCAGCCTGACCAGCCTGTCCACCAGCGACCACAGCCAGCTGGAGCCGCTCCTGGACGACATGCTGGCCTGGGCCACGCCGCGGTACGTGAACCTGTCGCTGCCCAGCCTGCGGGTGGATAACTTTTCCGCCAGTTTGGTGGAGAAAACCACGCGTGTGCGAAAAAGCGGGCTTACCTTCGCGCCGGAGGCCGGGACCCAGCGCCTGCGGGACGTCATCAACAAAAACGTGACCGATGCAGAAATAGACCGCACCTGTACCCTGGCGTTCGACGCGGGCTACACGGCGGTGAAGCTGTATTTTATGATGGGCCTGCCCAGCGAAACCATGGAAGACATTGAGGAAATTGCCGCCACCGCCCAGCGCGTGGTGGACCTGTACTATGCCCGACCGCACAAAACCAAGGGCCAGGGTGTGAAGGTATCCATCAGCGTGGCGTGCTTTGTGCCCAAACCCATGACCCCATTCCAGTACTGCCCACAGGACCCGGAGGAACTGCTGGCGGAAAAGCAGCGCTACCTGCTGTCCTGCATTAAAACTAAAAAAATATCGGTAAGCTATCACGACAAGCGCATCAGCTTTTTAGAGGCGGTGTTCGCAAAAGGGGACCGGCGCCTGGCGCAGGTGATAGAAAAAGCGTACCGTGCCGGCTGCCGTTTCGACGGCTGGGACGACCAGTTTTTGTATGACGTATGGCTGAAAACCTTTGCGGACTGCGGCATCGACCCGCATTTTTATGCGAACCGTGCCATCGGCTTTGAGGAAGTGACCCCCTGGAGCCATCTGGAGTACGGCGTGCAGGAAGCTTTCCTGCGCGCGGAATACCAAAAGGCGATGCAGGCGGCCACCACGCCGCCCTGCAACAAAGCCTGCTCTGGTTGTGGTGCCAATACGCTGCTGGGAGGTGCTTGCTTTGCGTACCATTAGGCTTTTTTTCACCAAAACCGGCGAGGCGGCGTATATCTCGCACCTGGATTTGCAGCGCGTGATGGCGCGGGCCCTGCGGCGCAGCGGCGTTCCGGTATGGTATTCGCAAGGGTTCAATCCGCACATCTACCTCAGCTTTGCGCTGCCGCTGCCGCTGGCACAGGAGAGCGTGGTGGAGATGGTGGACTTTAAAACCGAAGTGGAAGACGAGGATTTCGGGCGGTATATCCAGCCGCTGAACGCCGCCTTGCCCCGGGGCATAGTGGCGCAGCGCATGGCGCCGCCGGTGGCTGTGGCCGGCAAGATTGCGGCGGCGGAATATACCCTCACCTGGCCGCAGGAGGAACACGCGGCGCTGGCTGGCGCGGTGGACGCCTACAACCGGCTGGACACAGCGCCGGTGCTGCGTAAAACCAAGCGCAGCGAGCAGACAGAGGATTTGAAGCTGTACCTGCCGGCGCTGCAGCTGGTACCGGCGGGGGAACCGTCCATACAGGTGCGGCTGCCGGCCGGCAGCGAGAAAAACCTGAATTCCTTGCTGCTGGTGCAGTTTTTGGCGGGCCAGGGCGGCCCGGCACCGGCCGCGGCGCGCATTCTGCGCACCGGGGTGTTCACGGCGGCGGGGGAAGCCTTCTGCTAGGGTATTTGCGCCAGATGTTCCGTTAAGGATAAACCCACATCACCATTTTCACACAATCGCTGTGCGCAAGCGCCAAAACACTTGCAATTTTCCCCAAACATGCTATAATGAAAACACAAAGAGGCACTGCCGACAGGCGGTCGCCCCCATTGAGATGAACGGTAACCGTTACCTTGCTAGGGGAGCGCGGTTACCGTTTTTTGTCGCCACGAACATTTCTGCCCGAAATGGAGATGAAAAACACCAGCGCCAAAATGAGCGCCAACATCGTTAAATACTCCATACGCAACACCCCCTTTCGGGGGCCGGATTAACCGCCTGCCGCTTGTCGCAGTGCCTCTGCATTCAGTATACCATATCCCCGGGCGGCGGGGAATTGTTCGGCGGCATTTTGCACAAAAGAAACCATTCCGGCGGCAGGATACACACTGCGGATATTTCACGCCCAAAGGTCTTGCCATACGGCAGGCTTTGTGCTATACTAATTCGGCAATACACACGCATTGCATAGTTTTTCTGTGTGCCTTTTTGTGACAGACGCAAAGGGTGGAAAAACGGGACTACAATGCGGAGGAAAAAACAAAAAATTTGGAGGTTTACAATGGCAGTCGTTTCAATGAAGCAGTTACTGGAAGCAGGGGTCCACTTTGGCCACCAGACCCGGCGGTGGAACCCGAAAATGGCAAAGTTTATTTTTACCGAGCGCAATGGTATTTATATCATCGACCTGCAAAAGACGGTGAAAAAGCTAGATGAAGCGTACAATTTTGTGCGTGACGTCGCGCTGGAGGGTGGCATGCTGCTGTTCGTTGGCACCAAAAAGCAGGCCCAGGAATCCATAAGAGAAGAGGCGAGCCGCTGCGGCATGCCGTATGTGAACGCCCGCTGGCTGGGCGGTATGCTCACCAACTTCCGCACCATTCGCCGCCGCATAGACCGCATGGAGCAACTGAACACCATGCGGGAGGACGGCACCTTTGCCATGCTGCCCAAAAAGGAAGTTATCAAGCTGGAACTGGAAATGGAAAAACTGGAAAAATTCCTGGGCGGCGTGAAGAGCATGAACGGCCTGCCGAAGGCCCTGTTTGTGGTAGACCCGCGCAAAGAACACATTGCGGTTGCGGAAGCGCGTAAACTGAATATTCCCATCGTGGGCATTGTGGATACCAACTGCGACCCCGATGAGATTGACTATGTCATTCCCGGCAATGACGACGCCATTCGCGCCGTGCGGCTCATCTCCAGTGCCATGGCCGACGCCATCATTGAAGGGCGTCAGGGCGCCCAGTGGCACGAGCAGCTGGAACAGGCCGGCATCACCATAGAGCCGGAGGAAGCTGCTGCGGAAGGCGCGGCACCGGCATCGGCACCGGCTGATAAGGCCGCTGGCGAGTAATTCCCAGAATTGTCAAAACAAGAAAATAACCTTGCGAGGAGTAGATAAAGATGGCATTTACCGCACAAGACGTAAAGGCGCTGCGCGAGCGCACCGGCTGCGGCATGATGGACTGCAAAGCTGTGCTGACCGAGGCAAACGGCGACATGGAAAAAGCGGCGGAGCTGCTGCGTGAAAAGGGCCTGGCCGCCGCCAACAAAAAAGCAGGGCGCATTGCGTCTGAGGGCATGGTGTTTGCCGTGGCTGACGCAGACAACGGCGTGGGCGCGGTGATTGAGGTAAACTCCGAAACCGATTTTGTGGCAAAGAACGAAAGCTTCCGTCAGTTTGTACAGGACCTGGCCGGCGTGGTTATGGCCGAGGACCCGGCGGACGTGGACACGCTGCTGGCTACAAAAATGGGCGAGGGCACCGTGGAAAGCGAACTGCAGGAAAAAATCCTGGTGATTGGCGAAAACCTGAAGGTCCGCCGGTTCGACCGGTTTTGTGGCATTAACTGTGCCTATGTGCATGGCGGTGGCACCCATGGTGTGTTGGTACAGTTCGACACCACCCCCGAGGTAGCCGCTCAGCCTGGGTTCGCACAGTTTGGCAAGGATATTGCCATGCATATTGCGGCACAGAATCCCGCCTACCTCAGCCGTGACGACGTGCCCGCCGACGTCATCGAAAAAGAAAAAGAGATACTGAAGGCGCAGGCTATCAATGAAGGCAAGCCCGAAGCGATTGCCGAGAAGATGGTGGCCGGCCGCATCAGCAAGTACTATGAGCAAAACTGCCTGCTGGAGCAAAAATTCGTGAAGGATAACGAAATCACCGTAGGTGACTATGTAAAACAAAACGAACAGGCTCTCGGCGGCAGCATCAAGGTAGTGCGCTTTGCCCGCTTTGAAAAAGGTGAGGGCCTGGAAAAACGCAGCGATGACTTCGCGGCGGAAGTGGCTGGCATGATGGGCTAATTGGTGCGATAAGTAAGCAAGGCTATAGACGGTATACAAACCCGCCTGGCTGGGAAGCTCTCCCGGTATGGCGGGTTTTCTGCACGATTTTTTTGGAAAGAGGGGTGTACCCTGACAGGTTTTTGAATCACACGGATATATCTGACATCGTTACCACCAGTAACAGCGCCACAAAACCCCAGCAGTACAATCCCGGTTCGGCTGATCGCTTGACTTTTGCATATTAAAGTGCTAAAGTTTTAAGCAATACTTACTGTACATTACCCTGCAACCAAACGAAACGAGGGCCAGGCCATGCCGGAACATATGCTGAAAAACGACCAGGATACCGACGCACTGTTCCGGGCTATTTTATGCCTGGAAACGGTGGAGGAATGCTACGCTTTTTTTGAGGACCTGTGCACCATGAAGGAGCTGGCCGACATGGCCCAGCGGGTAAAGGCGGCGCGCATGCTGCTGGACGGCGCCACCTATGAGCAGATCGTGAAAAAGGTGGAGATCAGCACTGCAACCATCAGCCGCATCAACCGCTGCATCCAGTACGGCAGCGGCGGCTATAAGATGATACTAAACCGCAGCGAGAAATAAATATTAGGCGATCCGCGGTATAAAAAAGACGTGTATTGCCCGCGCATAGAATCATATAAATATGATAAATAAAGTCAGCCGGCTGCGTTTTCTTTGCGCAGCCGGCCGTTTTGATTTCGCTTAAGTATGTTTTTTGTGTTGTGGAATATTGCATTAACTCACTTCGGTACCAGCTATTTTGCCTTATGGCCGGTATTCCGCCTGTGCGCGGGTGTATACGTTCAAAATTGCCTGGGTAAACTCATCCCGGCCATACCGGCGCGCAAATGTGGAAACATCGGCTTTCCGCCTTGCCCTTTCCTCTGGCGACAGCGCGGCGTAGGCGCCTACAATGTCTGCAAACTCTGCGTCGGTGGTGAATACATCGCCGTTTTTGCCGGACTGAATCTGATCCCGGTTAAAAACATCCAGCCGATGTACCGCATACAAACCGCTGGCGGTTGCCTCCAATAGCGAAATAGAGTTCATCTCGGTAAGTGAGGCGGTGGCAAACAGATCACACGCCTGGTAATAGGCGGGCAGTTTTTCATGGTCTATTTTTCCCAGCAGCTTCACCTGTTTGCCCGCGCCCAGGGTGTCGATCTGCTGCTGCAGGTCGTCCTTTTCGGGGCCGTCACCAATCAGCAGTAACTGGAAATTTTCTTTCCCGCCAAAGCCGGCATAGAAGGTGTTAATCAGCACATCAATACTCTTTTCTTTGCCCAGCCGTCCCACAAAACACAGGGCCACCGTGTCCGGTGTGATGCCCAGTTCTTTTTTTACGGCGTCCACATCCGCCTGCGCCACATTTTCCGGCAGGAATGCAGTCATGTCCACACTGTTTGGAACAATATTAATGTGCCGGGTAACCCCGCAGCGGCGCAGATAGTTTACCACCTTTACCGACGGGCCAATAATCTCGGTTGCATTGGAGGCAACCCGCCGGATATAAAAATGCGCCGCGGGCTTAGCCATTTTTGCCATGCGTTCCATCTTTTCCGGGAACAGGTAAAAGATGTATTCGTCATACATGGTATGCAACGTATACACCACCGGTTTTTTCAGCCGCCGTGCGGTGAACATGGCGAAAATGCCCATAGAAAACTCGGTATGCAGGTGGATAATATCCGGGTTGAAATCCCGCAAAATGGCCAGACGCCCCAGGTTCACCGGGTTACCCAGGCCGTACCCATAAATGCGTTTCAGCGGGATGGCCGGGCAGTACAGCACGTCGTCCTTGATATAATGTACCCTGGCCTTTGGGTCCAGCGTCACAATCAGCACTTCATGTCCGTTGGCAATCAGCCCCTGTTTCAGCGTTTCTATGTGGGTGACCACACCGCTGACAAAGGGATAGTAATATTCGCAAAAAATAGCAACGCGCACCGTAACGCCTCCTTTCCGCTTGCCGTGTATCGTTTTCAGTATAGCAGGTTGGAAAAAATTATGATAGTACCGGCAGCAAAACCCCGCGCGCATGGTTTGATATTGCAGCCAGAATCATATATAATTAATGCAATATGGTTACGGCACAACTGCATGGAAAGGTGGACCCGTTATGACCCAATTTTCCGTATCGCTGGAGAAGATTGCCACACAGGTAGGGCTGGAGATTATTTCAGCGCCGACCGATATTCGCCATATCATGATTACCACCGCGGAGGTGAACCGGCCCGGCCTGCTGATTACCGGGTACGATGAATTTTTCGACCCAACCCGCATCCAGATATTGGGCAATGCGGAGATGGGCTACCTGGAGCGAATGGACGAAAAAACCCGCCGCGAGCGCTTGCGCGGGCTGTTCCAGGCAAAGCCCCCCACCGTTATTATCACGCGGGAATTGCGCCCATTCCCGGAAATACTGGAGTTTGCGCAGGAGTATGGCGTTCCGGTGATGACCACACCGGAGGCCACTTCGCTCTTGATGAACGCGGTTATTTCTATCCTGAGCGTGGAGCTGGCCCAGCGGGTTACCCGCCACGGCGTACTGGTGGAGGTATACGGCGAAGGTATTTTGATACTGGGCGAAAGCGGCGTGGGCAAAAGCGAAACGGCGGTGGAACTGCTGAAACGTGGGCACCGGCTGATAGCGGACGACGCGGTGGAATTGCGGCGGGTGTCGAACCGTACCATCGTGGGCCAGGCGCCGGAAAATATCCGGCATTTTATAGAACTGCGGGGCATCGGTATCATCAACGTGGCGCGCATCTTTGGCACCGGCGCCGTGAAAAACAGCGAAAAAATAGACGTAGTGGCAGAGCTGGAACCCTGGGATAAACACAAGAACTACAGCCGTACGGGCCTCGAAACCAACACCATGGATATTTTGGGGCTGAAGATTCCGCTGTTGACCATTCCGGTAATGCCCGGACGCAACCTGGCGGTTATTTTGGAGATTGCCGCCATCAACAACCGCCAGCGGGTGATGGGCTACAACGCTGCGCAGGAACTGCTGGGCCAGCTGGGCCTGAAAAACGATGTGGTCGGCGGCGTAGACACGGTGATGACCTGACGGTTTCGCCAGCCATATGTTGTCCGGCATCCGCGGGGGATTTTTCTACCCGCAGACTTTAGTACCCACGGGAGGGCCCATGGAACCACAGACAATGCTTTTAGAGCGCCTGCAGCGCGCGGGTGTTCCTACCATAGTAAACGAGCCACTGCACGCGCACACTTCATTTAAAATCGGCGGGCCGGCGGCGCTGTATTGCGAGCCGCAAACGCTGGACCAGCTGAAGGCGGCAATAGGTGCCGCGCGCGAAACCGGTGTGAAGTATACCATCCTGGGCAATGGGTCCAACGTACTGTTCCGGGACGCAGGATACGACGGCCTGGTGGTTTGCCTGACCAATGCCCTCGGTGCTATTCGCATCACCGGCAAAAAGCTGGTGGCGGGTGCCGGGGCGGAACTGGGCGACGTGTGCCTGGCGGCCAGCGCCGCGAGCCTTTCCGGGCTGGAGTTTGCGTATGGCATACCCGGCAGCGTGGGTGGCGCCGTGTATATGAACGCCGGCGCTTTTGACGGGGAAATGATAAACGTGCTGCACAGCGTTACCTTTTTAGACGATAACCTGCGGCAGGTGCGCCGCAAAACCAAAGACCTGGCGCTGGCGTACCGGCGGTCCATTTTTCAGGAAAAGCCGTGGTGCATTCTTTCGGCGACCTTTTCGCTGGAAAAGGGCGATGCACAGGCAATTGACGCGCAGATGCAGCAAAACATGGAAAAACGGCGGGAAAAACAGCCGCTGGAGTATCCCTCCGCCGGCAGCGCGTTCAAGCGGCCCACCGGCGCTTTCGCCGGTGCATTGATAGACCAGTGCGGCCTGCGCGGTTTCCGCGTGGGGGACGCCGCCATCAGCGAAAAACACTGTGGGTTCATTGTAAACCTGGGCGCCGCCACCTGCAGCGATGTGCTGGAACTGGCGCGCCATGTGGGCGAAACCGTACAGCGGGAGACCGGCTATGTGCTGGAAAAAGAAGTGCGCGTGGTAGAGTGACTTCATAAATTGGCCCATGGGCCGGATTATATATACCGGATTGCATATAAAAGAAAAAACGGCAGGTGGTCAGGTGAGTTTTTCCCGGCAGGTAAAACAGGAGATAACGGCAAAAGAAGCCGCCGCGCCCTGTTGCGTAACGGCGGCGTGTTACGGCATCGCCTGTTTCGGCCGCTATTTTGATACCCGGGGCCTGGTGCTGCATACCGAGAATGCTTTCATTGCGCAGTGGGCCAAAAACATGTATCAAAAGGCCGGGGTGCTGGGCAAGGTATATGTGAAGGGTGCCGGCAAAGGCAGTACTTATGAGTTTTCCATAAAAGGGGATTTCGAAACCGAAAAAATGCTGGCCATGTTTGGCCACACCGGCGACGAAACCACCCTGCGCATTCACCGGGACAACCTGATTTGCGGTGGTTGCCTGGCGCATTTCACGGCGGCGGCATTTTTATGCTGCGGCACCATGAGTAACCCCGAAAAAGACTATAACATGGAGTTTGTCCACAGCCGGTACAAGCTGATGGAAGATTTTCAGCTGCTGCTGCAGGAACACGATTTTGCGCTGAAGCATACCCAGCGCAAAGGTGCCAACGTGCTATACCTGCGCGCTAGTGAACAGATAGAAGACATGCTGACCTTCATGGGGGCCGGGCACGCCGCGCTGGAAATAATGAACCTGAAGGTATATAAAGATTTTCGCAACCGCGCCAACCGCATTACCAACTGCGAAACCGCGAACATAGACAAAATCGTATCGGCGGGGGGGCGGGCGCTGGCGGCCATACGGGTGCTGGAAAAGCATGGCGCGCTGGAAACGCTGCCCCCACAGCTGTACGAGGCCGCTGTGCTGCGCCGGAAAAACCCAGATCTTTCCCTGACCGAGCTGGCCGCCATGATGACCGAGCCGGTCAGCAAGAGCGGCCTGAACCACCGGCTGCAAAAAATATGCGCGCTGGCGGACAGCATGGCCCAGCGGGAAAAGGACATACCCGCCGCACAAACAGAATAATAGAACAAGCTTTCGAAGCACAAAACCACCAGCCCAAAAATCACCAGTTCTAAACAATCAGACAAAATGGCAGATTTTCAAAAAATCCCTACTATTCATTTTCACAACAACCCAAACCAATATAAAGGAAACCACCCCATGCCGCAAACACAACCCTTTGTCCATCTGCACCTGCATACCGAGTACAGCCTGTTGGACGGCGCCTGCCGGATCGACCGGCTGATGCAGCGCGTGAAGGACCTGGGCCAGGACACGGTGGCCATCACCGACCACGGGGCCATGTACGGCTGTGTGGATTTTTACAAGGCGGCCAAAAAGGCAGGGATAAAGCCGATTATCGGCTGTGAAGTATATGTGGCCACCCGCACCCGGCACGACAAGGTCAGCCATGTGGACGGCAACAACCACCTGATTTTGCTGTGCAAAAACGAAACCGGGTACAAAAACCTGATAAAAATGGTTTCACTGGGCTTTACAGAGGGCTTTTACTCCAAGCCGCGCGTGGACAAGGAACTGCTGGAACAATATCACGAGGGTCTTGTCTGCCTGTCCGCCTGCCTGGCGGGCGAGGTTCCGCAGGCGCTGCTGGCAGGGGACTATGACCGGGCGAAGGAAACGGTGCAGTGGTTCGAGGGTTTGTTTGGTCACGGGAACTATTACATAGAAATACAGGACCACGGCCTGCCGGAACAGCGCACGGTGCTGCCGGGGCTCATTCGCCTGTCGCAGGAAACCGGCATTCCGCTGGTGGCCACCAACGACGCGCACTACCTGACCAAAGACGATGCCCGTGTGCAGGAGATACTGGTGTGCATACAAACCAGCAAAACGCTGCAGGACGACGATAAGCTGGAGTTTGGCACCGACGAGTTTTACGTAAAAAGCGCCGAGGAGATGTACACACTGTTTTCTGCGGTGCCAGAGGCCTGTGCCAACACCGCAAAAATAGCCGAGCTGTGCGCATTTGAATACGAGTTTGGCGTAACCAAGCTGCCGTATTTCGAGGCGCCGGATGGCCGCGACAACGAGGAATATTTTCGCAGCCTGTGCGAGGACGGCCTGCGCCGGCACTATGGCGAAAATCCCGCGCCGGAGGTGCGGGAGCGCCTGGAATATGAGATATCCATCATCAGCCGCATGGGGTACACAAACTATTACCTCATTGTGGCGGATTTTATCCGCTATGCCCGCAGCAAAGGCATTCCGGTGGGTCCCGGCCGCGGCAGCGGCGCGGGCAGCATCGCGGCCTATTGCACCGGCATCACTGGCATAGACCCCCTGAAATACGCCCTGCTGTTCGAGCGGTTTTTGAACCCCGAGCGTGTATCCATGCCGGATTTTGACATCGATTTTTGCTATGAGCGCCGGGGCGAAGTGATTGAATACGTCATCAATAAATATGGCGCCGACCATGTGGCGCAGATCATTACCTTCGGCACCATGGCAGCGCGGGGGGCCATCCGCGACGTGGGCCGGGTGCTGGATATTCCCTATCAAAAGGTGGACACCGTGGCCAAAATGGTGCCCATGGAACTGAAAATGACGCTGGAGAGGGCGCTGCAGGTATCGAAACCGCTGGCGGAGGAATGCCGCAACGACCCGGCGATAAAAGAACTGATTGAAAGCGCCATGAAGCTGGAGGGCATGCCGCGGCACGCCAGCACCCATGCGGCCGGGGTGGTCATTACACCACAGGCCGCCAGCGAATATGTCCCGCTGGCCACCAACGAGGGCTCGGCGGTGACACAGTTTACCATGGGTATCATAGAGGAACTGGGCCTTTTGAAGATGGACTTCTTGGGCTTGCGTACCCTCACGGTCATTTCCGACGCGGAGAAGATGATTCAAAAAAATAATCCGGATTTTTCCATAGACGGGCTTGCCTATGACGACGCGGCGGTGTACGATCTATTGTCCCGCGGCGATACCGACGGTGTGTTCCAGCTGGAGTCCGGCGGCATGAAACAAACGCTGGTGGGCCTGAAACCCCGCACCTTTGAGGATATCATCGCGCTCATTTCGCTGTACCGTCCCGGGCCGATGGACTCCATCCCGGCATACATTCGCGGCCGGCACAATCCGCGCTCGGTACGCTATAAAACCGAAAAACTGGCGCCCATTTTGGACGTGACCTACGGCTGCATCGTATACCAAGAGCAGGTCATGCAGATTTTCCGTCAACTGGCGGGCTTTTCCTATGGCCAGGCGGACATTGTGCGCCGCGCCATGAGCAAGAAAAAGCACGACGTGATGGAACAACAGCGGCAGTATTTCATTTTTGGAAACCAAGAGCCAGGCCACGAATGCGCCGGCTGCATTGCAAACGGTGTGCCCGCCGGTGTTGCGAATCAAATTTTCGACGACATGAGCAGTTTTGCCTCCTATGCGTTCAACAAAAGCCATGCGGCGGCCTACGCGGTGGTGGCCTACCAAACGGCCTACCTGAAGTGCCATTATGCCAAGGAATTTATGGCGGCGCTCTTGACCAGCGTGCTGGAGTTTACCGGCAAGGTGATTGAATACATCAGCGAGGCGCAAAAGCTGGGTATCCAGGTGCTGCCGCCGGATATAAACAGCAGCGACATGGGCTTTACCGTACAGGGTGAGGACATTCGCTATGGCCTGTTGGCGCTGAAAAATGTGGGGCACAACCTGATTCGCTCGGTGGTGCAAAAACGCGCGGATGATGGGCCGTACCGCTCGTTGTATGATTTTTGCCTGCGCATGAACGGTACCGAGGTAAACCGCCGTGCCGTGGAAAGCTTTATTAAAAGCGGAGCGTTCGATTCCATTGAAAAAAACCGCCACGCCATGATGCTGTCGGTGGAAGGCATCCTGAAAAGCGTGGAGACCAACCGGCGCAAAAACCTGGACGGCCAGCTGAACCTGTTTGGCCAGCTGGAGGACGGCGACGAAGCCGCGAAGGATGATTACCGCTTGCCGGACTGTGACGAATACCCCAAAGACATGCTGCTGCAGCAGGAAAAAGAGGTGAGCGGGCTGTTTTTGTCCGGCCACCCGCTGGAAGCGTACCGCGCGGTGATAGACAAGGTAAGCAACTGCACCATCAACGAACTGCTGGGCGAGGAAGAAGCCGGGCGCGACGGCCGGCCGGTCAGCCTGGTATGCACCATTGTAAAAATCAAGTTCTACACCACCAAATCGAACGATGTGATGGCGTTTGCAACAGTGGAGGATTTGACCGGCACCATGGAGGCGCTCATCTTCCCAAAGGTGCTGATGGACGCAAACGCGGTGGTGCAGGAAAATGCGGTGGTTATCCTGCGGGGGCGCACCTCGGTAAAGGAAGAGGAAGACCCCAAGATCCTGGTGGATGAAGTGAAGGATGTGAAAGAAGCCAACCCCGAAAAAGTGCGGGTGCAGGCATCCGGCGCACAGCAGGGGCTATATGTAAAGGTTCCCAGCCGCGAGAGCGACGAATACCGGCAGCTTTCGAATCTTTTGTCCATTTTTGAAGGCAACTGGCCGGTCTACATTCGCTTTGCAGACACGCAAAAGATGACCCGCGCGCCATCCTCCATGTGGACCATGCACAATGAAACACTGATAAAAGAACTGAAAAGCCTGTTGGGGGAGACAAACGTTGCCGTCCGGTGAAGGTTTTGCTGGAATTAACAAAAAATGCTTGTTTTATGTGGGTCAGACCGCTAAAATAGGGAAAGGCCAAAGTTGTACCATACAAGAACGGTAGAGGGGAAATAATCATGGATGATCTGAAGTATAAAAAAATTGGTGTCTTAACCAGCGGCGGCGACGCCCCGGGCATGAACGCAGCCATACGCGCGGTGGTGCGTACCGCATTGGCCCGCGGCATGAAGGTTGCCGGTATCCGCCACGGGTACGAGGGGCTGATTGAGGATTCCGTTTTTGAAATGCATCTGCGCAGTGTGTCGGAAATCATCCACCGTGGCGGCACTGTTTTGTACACCGCGCGCAGTCCGGAGTTTTTAACCCTGGCCGGACAGGAAACCGCGGCGGCAAACTGCCGCAAGCATGAGATAGACGCGGTGGTGGTCATTGGTGGTGATGGCTCGTTCCGCGGCGCGCGCGACCTGGAGGCGCAGGGTGTTCCTTGCCTGTGCTTGCCGGGGACCATAGACAATGACATTGGCAGCACCGACTATACCATCGGGTTCGACTCTGCCATGAACACCGCCATGGAAATGATAGACAAACTGCGCGACACCACCCAAAGCCACGAACGCTGCAGCGTGGTGGAGGTAATGGGCCATGGGGCGGGGTACATTGCCGCAAACATTGGCCTGGCCGCCGGGGCGGTAATTACCGTGGTGCCGGAAAAACCGGTGGATGTGGACGCGGACATTGTGCCGCGCCTAAAATCCACCAAGAAAAACGGCAAAAAACACTTTATCATCATTGTGGCGGAAGGTACCAAGGACTCTTACCAGCTGGCAAAAGAGCTGGAGGAAAAAACCGGCATTGAAACCAGGGCTACGGTACTGGGGCATGTTCAGCGCGGCGGTTCACCCACCATTCGGGATCGTGTGGCGGCTACTCGCCTGGGGTACCGCGCGGTGGACCTGCTGTCCCATGGGGTGGCCAACCGCGTGGTCGGCTTCCGGGCAGAGGACATCGTGGACTATGATATTGGGGAAGCGCTGGGCATGAAGAACCAGCTGGATGTTTCGCTGCTGGATATTTCCAGCGTGCTGTCGGTGTAACTGGAGGGAACGGCGAACCCCATATATTTGCGTGCAGTTCTTTTGTTGCCAAGCATGGTGTGTCTATACAACCGCCGGCGGTTTCCCTGTGGGGTTTCCGCCGGCGTCTTTTTGCGTTCTTTTTTGGGAATGGCAAAATTGTTAACACAATGAAAAAAATACCGTAAAATGTGGCGGTTGCCCACCATTTGTGATATAATCATTCTCGGCTGAAAAGCCGCGCGGCACCTTGCGCTGTCGGCAAAATCATGCAGGCCAGCAGCGGCGTTATCCGCGGGAAAACACAACGAATGCACAGGATGAGGAAACGAAAATGGATTTTGAAACTGCAAAAAAACGGGCAGAGCTTCTGCGCCGTGAAATCCAACGCGCGAACCACCTGTATTATGATGAGGACCGGCCGGACATTTCCGACTATGACTATGACGCCATGATGCGGGAACTGTCGGAAATAGAGGCGGAGTTCCCGAAGCTGGCCAGCGTCACCTCGCCCACACAGGAGGTTGGCGGTACCCCCAGCGGCCGTTTTGCAAAGGTAACCCATGCGGTGAAGATGGAAAGCTTGCAGGATGCCTTCAGTGAAGACGAACTGCGGGAGTTTGACACCCGTGTGCGGGAAGAGTTCCCCGATGTACAATATGTGGTGGAGGTGAAGATCGACGGCCTGTCGGTCAGCCTCAGTTACGAAAACGGCCGGTTTGCGGCAGGCTCCACCCGGGGCGACGGCGTGGTGGGCGAAGACGTTACTGCAAACCTGGCTACTATTCGCGACCTGCCAAAACAGCTGCCAAACCCGCCGGAATTTCTGGAGGTACGGGGCGAAGTATACATGCCGAAGGAAGCCTTTGAGGCGTTTTTCACCCAGCAGCAGGACGAGGACAAACCCCTGCCCAAAAACCCGCGCAATGCCGCAGCGGGCAGCCTGCGGCAAAAGGACGCCGCCGTCACCGCTACGCGCGGGCTTTCGCTGTTTGTGTTCAACGTACAGCAGATACGCGGCAAGGAACTGGCTGGTCATAAAGAAAGCCTGGACTACCTGAAAAGCCTGGGGTTCCCGGTAAGTCCCCGGTATAATTTGTACAACAACATAAACGATGCGATAGAGGAAATCCACAATATCGGCCGGCTGCGCGGTTCGCTGTCGTTCGATATTGACGGCGCGGTTATTAAGGTGGATAGCTTTTCCCAGCGGCGTACCCTCGGCAGCACCAGCAAATATCCCCGCTGGGCCATCGCGTTCAAGTACCCGCCGGAGGAAAAAGATTCCACGCTGCTGGCCATAGACGTGACGGTGGGCCGTACCGGTGTGCTGACCCCCACCGCTGTGTTCCAGCCCATTTTGCTGGCGGGCAGCACGGTGGCGCGGGCCGCCCTGCACAACGAGGACTATATCCGCGAGAAGGATATCCGCATTGGCGATACCATCCGCGTAAGCAAGGCCGGGGACGTTATCCCGGAGGTACTGGCGGTGGTGGAGCACGCCCCCGGCGCAGTGCCGTTCCAAATGCCCCGGCACTGCCCCTCCTGCGGGGAAGCGGTGACCCGCCTGCCGGATGAAGCGGCGCTGCGCTGCCAAAACCCGGAGTGCCCAGCCCAGGCGCTGCGCAACCTGCAGCATTTTGCCAGCCGGGCCGCCATGGATATTGACGGCATGGGCGAGGCGGTGTGCACCCAGCTGTACGAAAAAGGCTATGTGAAAAACGCCGCGGATATTTATGCGCTGACCGAGGCACAGCTCTTGACCTTGGACAAGTTTAAGGAAAAATCTGCCGAGAACTTGTTGCGGGGCATTGCGGTTTCAAAAGAACGGAACCTGGACAAGCTGGTGTTCGCACTGGGCATACGGAACATCGGGGAGCGTGCGGCGGCGCTGCTGGCGGAACATTTTGGCAGCATGGATGCCATTGCCGCCGCTGGCGAGGAAGAGATAGCGGCGATAGAAGGCTTCGGCAACGTGATGGCCAAAAGTGTGCTGGATTTCTTTAGTAAGGCCGGCACGGCGGACCTGTTGCAGCGCCTTACGGTCGCCGGGGTGAACATGACCTACACCGGCACCCGCAAGGGTACCAGCCTGGCCGGGCTTACCATTGTAGTTACCGGCACGCTACCCGGCCTCTCCCGTGACGAAGCCGAGGCACTAATCATGCAGAACGGCGGCAAGGCGGCGGGCTCGGTCAGCAAAAAAACCAGCTATGTGCTGGCGGGCGAGGCCGCGGGGTCTAAGCTGACAAAAGCCCATGAACTGGGCGTTCCGGTGCTGGATGAAACAGCTTTTTTGCAGATGATACAAGGCGAATGAAACAACCGTTTCATCGCCTTTTAACAGGAGGAAATAGCATGGAAATTGATGTGCAACACATTGCGGCACTGGCAAAGCTGCGGCTGGAAGAGGACAAGGTGCCCCGCTTTGCAAAGGAAATGGCTGGCATTTTGCAGATGGTGGAAAACCTGCCGGAATTATCAGAAGAGGGTGCGCTGCTGGATACCGGGAACACCATGGGCCTGCGGCCGGACGTGGTGCGCCCCTCCGCGCCGCGGGAGGAGATCCTGCAGAATGCGCCGGATGTAACGGATGGCTGTTTCCTGGTGCCGAAAACAGTGGATTAAGGATTTTCCAAAATACCGGCGCAGATGCGGCTCAGGGTAACGCCCGGCCCGCTGCCAGCCCGGTTACTATCGGAATCACATAGGGAGGAAGTCATGGAGTTGTATAAAAAATCCGCCACCCAGCTGGCGGCCATGCTGCGCAAAAAAGAGGTAACCGCCGCCGAAATTTCGGCGGATATCTTTGCGCGCATTTCGTCGGTGGACGGCCAGGTGAACGCCTTTTTGTGCCGCATGCAGGATAGCGCGGCCGAAACAGCGGCGGCGGTGGACCAAAAAATAGCCGCCGGGGAAGAAATAAGCCCGCTGGCGGGCATTCCGGTGGCGCTGAAAGACAACCTGTGTACCAAAGGGACCGCCACCACCTGTGCCTCGCGCATGTTGGAGACATTTGTCCCCACCTACAGCGCCACAGTGGTGGAAAAACTGCAGGCGGCGGACGTGCCGCTGGCAGGCAAACTGAATATGGATGAGTTCGCTATGGGTTCCTCCGGTGAAACATCGTACTTTGGCGCGGCGAAAAACCCCTGGGACACTTCGCGGGTCACCGGCGGGTCTTCCGCCGGCTGTGGCGCGGCGGTGGCGGCTTGCGAGGTTCCGCTGGCGCTGGGCAGTGACACCGGCGGGTCCATCCGCACCCCGGCGGCGTTCTGCGGCGTGGTGGGGCTGAAGCCCACCTACGGCGCGGTATCGCGCTATGGTGCGGTGGCCATGGCGTCGTCGCTGGACCAGATAGGCCCCATGGGCCGCACGGTGGACGACGTGGCCTTGCTGTTTTCCGCTATTGCCGGGCCGGACATGGCGCGGGACGCCACCAGCAAGGAGTATTCCTTCGATGGCATGCTGGAGGACGGCATAAAAGGCAAGACCCTGGGCGTGCCGAAGGAATTTTTTGGCCCCGGGGTTTCCACGGAAGTGAAAGCCGCCGTGGAGCAGGCGATCCAACAACTGGAAGCGCAGGGTGCGGCTGTGCGGGAAATTTCTATTCCGTCCGCGGGGTACGCGCTGTCGGCGTATTACATCATCTCCTCGGCAGAGGCATCCTCCAACATGGCCCGATACGACGGCATCCGCTATGGCTATTCCGCCCACGCGGGCGGCAGTTTGGATGATCTGTACATCACCAACCGCAGCCAGGGTCTTGGCGATGAAGTGAAACGGCGCATCATGCTGGGAACCTATGTGCTATCCAGCGGCTATTACGACGCCTACTACAAACGCGCAAAGCTGCTGCAAAAGCAGATTGCAAAAGAATTTGAGGCGGCGTTTGCCGGGTGCGACCTGCTGGTGGCGCCCACCACCACCACCACGGCGTACAAGCTGGGCGAAAAAGTAAGCGACCCGCTGGCTATGTATGCTGGCGACGTGCTGACGGTACCCATGAACATCGCCGGGCTGCCGGCGCTCAGCCTGCCGTGTGGCCTGGACGCTGGCGGTCTGCCCATTGGCATGCAGATCATCGGCCCCAAATGGAGCGAAAAGGCAATTTTGTCGGCGGCGAAATGCTATGAGACGGCGGTGGGTGGTTTCGCGGTGAAGGAGATGGCGATATGAATGAAGCATATGAGATGGTGATTGGCCTGGAGGTTCACTGCGAGCTGGCCACCGAGAGCAAAATATTCTGCGGCTGTAAAAACGAATTTGGCGCCGAGCCCAACACCCAGTGCTGCCCGGTGTGTACCGGCATGCCCGGCACACTGCCCATGCTGAACGAAAAGGTGGTGGAGTATGCCGTAAAGATGGGCCACGCCACCCATTGCCAGATACACAACGTAACCAAGATGGACCGCAAAAACTACTTTTACCCGGACCTGGCAAAGGCATACCAGATCAGCCAGTTTGACGTGCCCATCTGCGAGGGCGGCTACCTGGACGTACTGGTGAACGACGAGGTGCGGCGGGTGGGCATCACCCGCATTCATATGGAGGAGGACGCCGGCAAGCTGATTCATGACGAGGAAACCGGCGGAACCCTGGCGGATGACAACCGTGCCGGTGTGCCGCTCATCGAGATTGTATCCGAGCCGGACATGCGCAGTGCGGACGAGGCAAAGGCATATATGGAATCCATCGCGTCCATTTTACTGTACCTGGGCATTTCCGATGCCAAGATGCAGGAGGGCAGCCTGCGGGCAGACGTGAACATTTCCCTGCGGCCGCGCGGCCAGGCGGAGTACGGCACCCGGACCGAGACCAAAAACGTAAACAGTTTTTCGGCGGTGTATAGGGCTATTTTGGCCGAGGCGGAACGCCAGAGCGAGATTTTGTCCAAAGGGGGCAAAATCAGCCAGGAGACCCGCCGCTGGGACGACGCCAAAGCAAAAAGCATTGTGATGCGCACCAAGGAAGATGCGCAGGACTACCGCTATTTCCCGGACCCGGACCAACTTACCTTTGTGGTGCCGATGGAACAGGTGGAAGCGTTGAGGGCCGAAATACCGGAGCTGCCGTTTGAAAAAACGCAGCGGTATATGCAACAGGCAGGCCTGTCCCAGTACGACGCGGTGCTGCTGACCGCGGACAAAGCCCGGGCGGATTTCTTCGATGCCGCCGCCGCGCTGCAGGTGTGTGAAGTTAAAGCCCTTGCCAACTGGTTGCTGGGCGATGTCCTGAAATGTTTGAACGACCAGGAGCTGGCGCTGCAGGACACGAAACTGACCCCGGAAAACCTGGCAAACATGATTGCCATGATAGAAAAAGGAACCATTTCCGGCGCGGCTGGCAAAAAGGTGCTGCCGGTATTGCTGGAAAAAGACGTGGCCCCTGCCGCTGTGGTGCAGGAAATGGGCCTGGGGCAGATCAGCGATTCTTCCGCCCTGGCCGGTGTAGTGGACCGGGTGCTGGCCGCAAACCCGAAGGCTGTGGAAGATTACAAAAGCGGCAAAACCAGCGTGCTGGGCTTTTTGGTGGGGCAGTGCATGAAGGAAAGCAAAGGCCAGGGCAACCCCGCCGTGATGAAAGAACTGCTGGAAAAAGCGCTGGGCTAAGGTGTGAGTAAGGTTTTCACCGGTTGTGCAACCCCGGGGAAGATGCTATACTAATTAGAATAGAAACCGGGCACCAACCGGGCGGACAGGCGCCTTTCATAAAGGGACAAAAGGAGACGGCTATGGAAATAAAAGACGCGCAAAACCAGGGCGGCAGCCTGCAGATATCCAGCGAGGTAATTGAAAAGATTGCCCGTATGGCCGCGCTGGAGGTGGATGGCGTACAGCATGTGTCGGTAGGTACCGACGCAAACAAAAGCTTTATAGGTAAGCTGGCCCCGCAAAAGGCGGTACACGTGGACCCAAAGGATGACGTGGCCGACATTGAGATATCGCTGGTGGTAACGTATGGCGCCAAAATACCGGCGCTGAGCGAACAGGTGCAAAAGAACGTGAAGCAAGCGGTGCAAAACATGACCAGCATTATTGTTGGGCGTGTGGATGTGGTGGTGACCGGTGTTACCCCAAATGGTGACGCACCGCCGGCTGCAGCGGACTAGTGCCGGGTTTGGTTGTTTACGCTGCGGCTGTGCGGGTTGATGCGGCATGGCAAATACCGAACCAAAACAGACGGAAGCCAGACTTCATTTACCCCGGAGGGCCGCGCACGGCGCCTCTGGCACGGGAGGATCATGAACAGACGCACAGCCAGACAAAACGCATTTATTGCCTTGTTTTCCTTTTCCTTTGGGGAAGACCTGGAGGAAATCATTACCGTCGCCTGCGAGGCGGATGCCGAGACCCCGCTGGATGATTTTGGCGCGGGGCTGCTGCGCACCTATGCTGCGCATGCCATACAGGTGGATGAACGTATTGAATCCAAGCTGAAAGGCTGGAAGGTAGAGCGGCTTTCGCGCGTTAGCCTGGCTATTTTGCGCTTGGCGGTGGCGGAGATGACCTTCGGCGACGGCGACATGGACAGCGTGTCCATAAACGAGGCGGTAGAGCTGGCCAAAAAGTATGGCGACGAAGGGGACTATCAGTTCGTAAACGGGGTGCTGGGCAGCCTGTCACGGGAAAAATCTGCCGGTGACGCGCCGGCCGATGCTGCGAATGTTGTGTTGCCGGCAGAAGATGGCGCCGTTCCGGCAGAGTTGCCGCAGGCATTAGAAACGGTTGCGCCTGTGGAAGAACCAGTGCTGCCGGAAGCAGCAACGCCGGAAACAACCGCCCCCACAGAAACAGCGCCGAAAGAAAAACAAAAGAACGAGAGCAAGTGAGCCAATGATCACTTTTGGGATAGATACCAGCAATTACGCGACCTCTTTGGCTGTGGTGAATACCGCGGACAAGGAGGTCATTTGCGCGAAAAAACAGTTGCTGCCGGTGAAGGAAGGCCAACTGGGCCTGCGCCAAAGCGACGCGGTGTTTCATCATACAGCGGCGCTGCCGGAAATGCTGCAGGACCTGAAACAGGCCGGCGTGCTGGAAAATATTGCTGCGGTGGGGGTCTCCACGCGGCCACGGCCGGTGGCGGGGTCGTATATGCCGTGCTTTTTGTCCGGCATGGCGGTGGCCACAGCGGTGGCGGTGGCGTTGCATGTGCCGCTGGTGAAAACCACCCACCAGCAGGGACACCTGGCGGCGGCGCGGTTTGCCGCCGGGCAGCAGGGCCTTACCACAAAAACGGTACTGGCGCTGCACGTGTCCGGCGGTACCACCCAGCTGCTGCTGGCCGAGGGCAATACCGTAAAAGAAACACTGGGCGGCAGCCAGGACCTGTATGCCGGCCAGGCGGTGGACCGCCTGGGGGTGCGGCTTGGGTTTGCGTTTCCGGCGGGGGAGGCGCTGTCCAAACTGGCGGCTACCTGCACCGAGGAAGTGACTCCGAAAATCAGCGTTTCGGGTACAGACTGCCACCTATCCGGCCTGGAAAACCAGTGCCAGCACCTGCTGGCGGCAGGAAAAGACCCGGCTTTCGCGGCGAAATATTGCCTTGCCGCCGTGGCGGACACGCTGCTGGCCATGCTGGCAGCCGCGCGCGAAAAGTACCCGGGGCTGCCGGTGGTCTGTGCCGGCGGGGTGCTTGCCAGCACCGTGATACGGCAGCGCATGGAAAGCAAGGCGGCGGGGCTGTATTTCGTGCCGGCGGCCCTCAGCGGGGACAACGCGGTGGGTGTGGCGCTCATTGCGGGGGAAGAAGCGAGCGAACATACGAACTAGGCAAACAAAAGAGCCGCGCGAACGAAAGTACTTAGGCGAAGGTAAAAGCCAAGCGGGCGAAAGGACCAAGTAACCACTGGGCCATTTCATTTATTGCGCGCGAACATAACGCGGAGAATGCTTAAAAAATGAACGATACAACAGGGACGCATAGAAAATAGTGCAACAAATAGTGCACAGTACTGAAAACGAAGGAGGGCCCAGCATGGTGGATATCATTACCGTGGCGGCACTGAACGCCTATGTGCGCTCGGTACTGGAAAGCGACGCGGTGCTCACGGATATCGCCATCCGCGGGGAAATCAGCAACTTCAGCCGCCACTTTAAAACCGGGCACTGTTACTTCAGCCTGAAGGACGAAAAAGCCGCCGTAAAGGCGGTGCTGTTCAAGGGAGACGCGGCCCGCCTGTCCTTCCAGCCGGAAAATGGCATGCGGGTGGTGGTTCGCGGGCGCATCTCACTGTATGAGCGTGACGGCGCCTTTCAAATATATGTGGACGCCATGTTCCCGGAGGGCCTGGGCAGCGTGCAGATGGCGTTTGACCAGCTGAAAGCCCGCCTGCAGGCGGAAGGGCTGTTTGCGCCGGAACACAAAAGGCAGCTGCCGGAATACCCGGCTGTGGTCGGCCTGGTTACCTCACAAACCGGCGCCGCGCTGCAGGATATTTTAAAGGTTGCGCAGCTGCGGTGTCCCACCGCGCGGTTCCTGCTGGCGCCGGTGTCGGTACAGGGGGATGCGGCCGCCGCAGGCATCGCCGCAGCGGTGCGCGCACTGGACAAAAGCGGCCGTGTGGACGTCATCATTATTGCCCGGGGTGGTGGCAGCGCCGAGGACCTGTGGGTGTTCAACAGTGAAAAAATTGCCCGCGCGGTGTTTGCCTGCGGGGTGCCGGTGGTTTCTGCCATCGGGCACGAGGTAGATTTCACCATTCTGGACTTCGTCGCGGACCTGCGCGCCCCCACGCCGTCCGCCGCCGCGGAGCTGGTGCTGCCGGACCTGTTCGAGAAACAACAGGCAATGTTGCATATCTATGCAAATACCAGAAATATTATGCATCATCGGTTGGATTCATGGTATAATAGTACCAGTGCCGGTATACGGGATGCACGGCGTACCGGCCCACAAAGCCGCATTCCGCCGCGGCAGCAGGCGGTGGGGCAGATGGCGGCATTGGCAAAGGCTGCCGCCGGGCAAACAATGCAGCAAAACAGGCAGCGGCTGCAGGCGGGTGCTGCGCTGGCCCAGACCTTAAACCCGTATAGTGTTTTGGCCCGTGGCTATGCGCTTGTCAGCCAGGACGGCCACGCGGTGGCCAGTATTCAGGCGGTCAAAACAAAGGTCGAAGTATTGGTGCGCCTGCAGGACGGCAGCTTGTCCTGCACGGTGGATGCTATCCAACCACTGCCGGTGGCGGATGCTGCGGAAAAGAAGCGTTAATCGAAATACAGGATTTCGAGTGCGTCCCGTTCAGACCCATCGGGTGCCTCTCCTTATGAAGAATATTTAAATTCCAAAGGAAGAATACACGATTTCCAGTCGTGCGCCTTCGATCAATCCGGCTATATCTCCGTACTGAACCATTTGGTTTTTGCGATTTTTAATCAAACACACCTAAGTTTCCAGTCCTGCGCTGTTGCTCCGGCCAGCCATCGCGGCACGAAATGAAAATTAGCAACCTAGCAAAATAGGGCCGACAAAACCAACCCAAAACACAACCAAAGACCAACCCAAAACTGAAAGGGGGACGCGGCCATGAAACAGGATACCATTTCTTTTGAGCAAGCACAAAAAGAACTGGAGGCGGTACTGGCCGAGATGTCGGACCAGGCGGTCAGCCTGGCGGACAGCGTTGCCCTGTATGCAAAAGCCGCAGACCTGATTTCCGTGTGCTACCAGCAGCTGGATAGCGCGCAGGTGCAGGTGGAAGAAATTGACGCGAAACTGCTTGCACTGGAGGTAGAACATGACCTTTGACGAACAACACGCGGTGTATCGTGTGCGCTGTGAGGAAGCGTTGTCTGCGGCAGCGGAGGCGTATTTTCAGTCCATGTCGATGGTTTCCGCTGCCGCCCGCTACAGCCTGCTGGATGGCGGCAAACGGGTACGCGGCGTGCTTACCATGGCGGTGTGCGATATGCTGGAGGGGGACTTTCGCGCCGCAGATACCTTTGCCGCCGCGCTGGAAATGATTCACGCTTTTTCGCTCATTCATGACGATCTGCCGGCTATGGACGACGACAACATGCGGCGGGGTCGTCCTTCGTGTCACATCGCTTTTGGCGAGGCAAACGCCCTGTTGGCGGGGGATATGCTGGCGATTACTCCGTTTGAGGTAATTGCGAAAGCGCCCTTTGCAGACAGGCTGCGTGCAGAGGCCGTGGCGGTGCTGGCAGCCGCCGCCGGTGGTCGCGGCATGATCTACGGCCAGGAGTTGGATATAAAAAACGAAGGCGAAGAGGTGGATGAAGCGACCCTGTGCGCCATTCAGCAAAATAAAACCGGTGCGCTCATTTTCGCGGCCATACAGCTGGGTGCGCTGGCCGCCGGGGCCGAGGCGGAAAGCTGCCCCGCGCTCATGACCTTTGCGGACAACATCGGCCTCGCGTTCCAGATCGTAGATGATATTCTGGACGAAGTATCTACCGTGGACCAGCTGGGTAAGCCCACAGGCAGCGATGCCAAAAACAAAAAAGCGACCTTTGTCTCGGTGAACGGCTTGGTCATGGCACAGAACAAGACCAGGACCCTTACGGAATCCGCCTGTTTATTGTTGCAGCAGGCATATGGCCCGGCGGCGGGTTTCCTGTGCGAATATGCGCGAAAGTTGGCCCAGCGCGCCTATTAACAGGCGGTGCAAAACTACCAAGAAACAAGAGTGGTGTGAGTAATGCAGGTGATCGAGCGGATTTTTTTCAATAACTATCTGCTGATGTTGGCGGTGGTGTCTTGGGTGACGGCACAGCTGCTGAAAACATTGCTGGATTTTGTTATCAACAGGAAGTTCACCGCGGAACGCATGGTGGGCTCTGGCGGTATGCCCAGTAGCCACTCGGCGCTGGTGTGTTCGCTCATCGTGGGCAGCGCCCGTGCCTATGGTTTGTCCTCGGCCTACTTTGCCATATGTTTTGTGCTGGCGGTGGTGGTCATGTACGACGCCATGGGTGTGCGCCTGGAAACCGGCCGCCAGGCAAAGGTGCTGAACCGCATGATGGAAGACCTGAAGGACGAGGACCAGGAAATTGACTACGGTAAAAAGCTGAAAGAAATGGTGGGGCACACCCCGCTGCAGGTGTTCAGCGGTGCGCTGCTGGGCATTTTGGTTTCTATCCTAATCCCCGTGTTCGGAGTATAAACATGAAAAAAACTTTGCTGGAATCCATCACCTCTCCCGAAGATTTAAAACGTCTGGATTACCGCGAGCTGGAACAGCTGGCGGAGGAGATTCGGGAATTTTTAATTGAGAATGTTTCCAAAACAGGGGGGCACCTTTCCTCGAATCTGGGCGTTATTGAGCTAACACTGGCGCTTCATCGTGTGTTTTCGTCGCCGCAGGACGCCATTGTGTTTGACGTGGGGCACCAGTGCTACACCCACAAGCTGGTCACCGGCCGGCAGGCGGGCTTTGCAAAACTGCGTCACCAGGGTGGCATTTCCGGGTTCCCGTCGCGCAACGAAAGCGCGCACGATGTATTTGGCGCCGGGCACGGCAGCACCTCCATCTCGGCGGCCATCGGCCTGGCACGGGCAAAAAAACTGCGTGGGGAAGAGGGACACGTTATCGCGGTCATCGGCGACGGCGCGTTCACCGGCGGCTTGGTGTATGAAGGCATCAACAACATGCAAGGGCTGGATAACCTGGTGGTGGTGCTGAACGATAACACCATGTCCATCTCCAAAAACGTGGGGGCACTGGCGCAATATTTTACGAAACTGCGCACCAGCCCCGGGTATTATAAGGCAAAGAGCGACGTGAAAAATGTGCTGGACAGGGCGCCGGTCATTGGGCGAGGTGTCACGCATGGCATCCAGTCGATGAAATCGATGCTGCGGCGCGGGCTGTACCATTCCACGTTTTTCGAAGAAATGGGCTTCCGGTATGTGGGCCCGGCCGACGGGCACAACCTGCCACAGCTGTGCACCCTGTTTGCCAATGTGCGGGACACCGGCAGCCCGGTGTTTGTGCATCTGGAAACCAAAAAAGGAAAGGGCTTCCGGCCGGCGGAACAGAACCCCGGTGCGTTCCATGGGGTGTCCTCCTTTAATGCGCGCACGGTGCGCGACCCGGATGTTTCCCCTACCGACTCCTTTTCCAACGTGTTCGGCAAGGAGCTGGTGCGCCTCGGCTGCGAGGACGAGCGCATCTGCGCTATTACCGCCGCCATGAAATACGGTACCGGGTTGCAGTATTTTAAAAAGGTGTTTCCGCAGCGCTTCTTCGACGTTGGCATGGCGGAGGAGCACGCCGTCACCTTTGCCGCGGGGCTGGCCGCCGGCGGGCTGCTGCCGGTGGTGGCCATTTATTCCACATTTTTACAGCGCGCATACGACCAAATCATACACGACGTTACCATCCAGAACCTGGACGTGGTATTTGCCATAGACCGCGCGGGCCTGGTGCCGGGGGACGGTGAAACCCACCAGGGCATCTACGACGCGGCGTTCCTCAGCCAGCAAAGTCAGATGCCGGTGGTGGCTCCATCGAACTATGCGGAACTGCGCTGGTGGCTGGAAAAGCTGGTGAAGGGCTACCACGGCCCGCGCGCCATACGGTATCCCCGTGGCGGCGAGTGCGGCCATCTGGCGGAAAAAGAATGTACCGGGGCAGAGTTTGACCAGCTGATAAAAACCCCGAAAGCGCAGGCGGCCATAATTACCTATGGGTGCGAGACTACCGACGCACTCGACGCAGCGGCGCTGCTCGCAGAAGAAAAACAGGCGGTGGATGTGTACCAAATGCTGGTGCTGAACCCTATTCCACCGGCGCTCATCCAGCGGTTGCTCACCTACAAAACTATCCTGTTTGCCGAAGAAGGCGTGGCCGCCGGCGGCATCGGGGAGCATCTGCTGCACCAGCTGCACGCGGCGGGGTATACCTGGACTTTTCGCGTCAGCGCCGTACCGGAGCATCCCATAGACCACGCCGATGTGCCGGAACTGAAAGCAGAGATGGGCCTGGACGGCGCAGGTCTGGCAAAGACGCTGCTGGAAATGCTGCCGGGAAAACCCGGCAAGAGGTGACACATGCGGCTGGATCAACATTTGTTTGCACAAGGCCTTGCACAAAGCCGCCAGCGCGCCCAGGCGCTTATCATGGCCGGTGCGGTGTACGTGAACGGTGAAAAAGCGGAAAAAGCCGGGCAAAGCGTGCCGGAAAACGCCACGGTAGAGCTGCGGGGAAAAGACATTGCCTATGTCAGCCGCGGCGGGCTGAAGCTGGAAAAAGCCATGCAGGTGTTTCCCGTTTCGCCCCGGGGCAAGGTGTGTATGGATGTGGGTGCCTCCACCGGCGGGTTTACTGACTGCATGCTGCAAAACGGCACGGCAAAAGTATATGCCGTGGACGTAGGATATGGCCAGCTGGCGTGGAAACTGCGCTGCGATGAGCGTGTGGTGGTGATGGAACGGACCAATATTCGCGCCGTCACGCCGGATATGCTGGCGGAACCTCTGGATTTTTTTAGCGTGGATGTGTCTTTTATTTCCCTGAAACTGGTGCTGCCTGTGCTGGCACAGCTTAGCGGCGATGGATGTGAAGGGGTTTGCCTTGTCAAGCCGCAGTTTGAGGCGGGCAAAGAAAAAGTGGGCAAAAAAGGCGTGGTACGGGACGTCGCCACCCACGCCGAGGTAATTGCCGCGGCCGCCGGCTACGCAAACCAAAACGGTTTTTCGGTTTTGGGGCTGGATTTTTCCCCGGTGAAGGGGCCGGAGGGGAACATCGAGTTCCTCTTATATATACAAAAAGTCGCGCAGCCGGCGCCGCTGAACATGAGGGACATCGACCGCGTGGTTGCCGAGGCGCACAGTGTTTTATAACATCGTACAATGCTTTTTTACAGACAAAAAACAAGGGAGGGCGTGCTATGACCATCTATCTGGTGCCCAATATCAGCAAGCAAACAGCGCTGTATGTCATGCAGCAGGCAGCCGAGATTTTATCCGCTGCGGGTGTGGAGCTGGTGGTCGATCCTTTGTTCGAGGGCAGCTTCACGGTGCCGGGGCCGGTGCGGTATCTGCCGCCAGAGGCCGCCTGGACCGCCTGCGACATGGTGGTTACCATTGGCGGGGACGGCACCATGCTGCATACCGCGCACAGCAGCATGCACTACCAAAAGCCGCTGTTGGGCATCAACACCGGCCACCTGGGTTTTTTAACGGTGCTGGAAAAAGACGAGGTGGAAAAACTGCGCCGTTTGCCGGCGGGGGATTTTTTGGTGGAACAGCGCAGCACGCTGCAGTACCAGCTGGAATGGGTGCCGCCATCTACGGTACCACCCACAGGCGACGATGCTGCAAACGACGACGCCCTTGCCATGAACGATATTGTACTGTTTAAGGCGGTGCCGGAAAAGGCGATCATGCTGGATATTTACTGTGACGATGTGCCGGTGTCCAGTTTTCGTGGCGATGGAGTCATTTTTTCCACACCCACCGGTTCCACCGCCTATTCCATGAGTGCCGGCGGGCCTATTGTAGACGCGCATCTGGGCGGCATCATTGTCACGCAGATCTGCGCGCATGTGGTACAGATGCCGCCTATGGTGTTTGCGGGCAGCCGTAAATTGAAGGTGGTTTCCCGCGGTGGCGAGGCGGAACCGGTGCTCATTACCAGCGACGGCCGGGTAGGGCGCCTGTTGCCGGCGGGGGTCCCGGTGTGGATCAGCGAGGCGGACAAAAAGGTGCCGATGGTTCAGTTCCGGGACGCGGGCCAGCTGCGTGCCATAGACAAAAAGCTGAAAGGACGGTGAGCGGTGTGAAAAATGCGCGGCATGAAAAGATTCTGGCGCTGATAGAGGCGCAATCCATCGACACGCAGGAAGAGCTGTTACAGCAGCTGCGGATAGCCGGTTTTCATGTAACACAGGCCACCGTCTCGCGGGATATCCGTGAATTACATTTGGTGAAAACGGCCACCGGCGTGGGCGGCTACCGTTATATTTCTTCGTTTGGCCAGGAAAAACCGCGCCAGACCCCCAACCGCTTTGAAATGATCTTCAAAGAAGCAGTGGTGAAGGTAGACTTCGCGGGCAATACGGTGCTGGTGAAATGCTTTAACGGCATGGCGAACGCCGCGTGCGAGCTGTTCGATTCCATGACCTGGAACGACGTGGTGGGCACCCTGGCCGGGGACGACACCTTCCTGGTGCTGGTGCGCAGCGAAAAGGCCGCGGGGGAACTGTGTGAACAGCTGCAGGCGTTCCTGCCACGGCGGTAAAAGCAAACGACAGACGCAATCGATCAGGAAAGGAAGGGGAACCGCCGCATGTTAAGCGAAATCACCATAGAAAATGTTGCCGTGATTGAAAAAGCAACCGTTCGCTTCGGCGCCGGTTTTAACGTGCTCACCGGCGAAACCGGCGCGGGCAAATCCATCCTGATTGATTCGATCAACGCCATTTTAGGCAACCGCACCAGCCGGGATATTGTGCGCAGCGGCGCGGAAAAGGCACGCATATTTGCTTCTTTCCAGGGCGTGGGCGCCGATGTTTCCACCCAGCTGGCCGCGGCGGGCTACCCCTGTGAGGAGGAACTGCTGCTGCAGCGCGAGGTATCGGCGGACGGCAAAAGCGCCTGCCGCATAAACGGCATGCCGGCCACCGCCGCCATGCTGCGGGAGGTCTGCGGGGGCCTGGTGAACATCCACGGCCAGAACGACAACCAAAGCCTGCTGGACGCGGCCCGGCACCTGGCCGTGCTGGATGCCTTCGCCCGGAACGAACAGCTGCTGGCGCAGTATGCCGCCGCGTATGAGCAGCTGGTGGCGGTACAGGCAGAGATGAAAACCCTGTCCATGAACGAAGCGGAAAAGAACCGCAAGATGGACCTGTTGCGGTACGAGGTAGAAGAAATAGAACTGGCCGACCTGGTGGACGGCGAGGAGGAAGAACTGGCGGATCAGCGCAATGTTATTCGCCATGCACAGAATATTTTGGCCGGCCTGTCGGCGGCGTACGAGGCATTGTCCGGTGGGGATGAGGGCGCCGGTGCGGCCACCCTGCTGGGCAGCGCGGCCGGCGAAGTAGAAGCCGCCGCCAAGTACGCGCCGGACCTGGCCCCGTATGCCGAGAGCCTGAACGAACTGTATTATTCTGCCAAAGAAACCGCGTCCGATTTGCAGCATCACCTGGCCAATTATGACTTTGATCCCCGCGCGCTGGATGAGGTAGAGGCGCGGCTGGACCTGATTTACCGGATGAAGCAAAAGTACGGCGCGGACATCCCGGCCATTTTACAGTATGGTGCCAAGGCGCGGGAAGAGCTGGAAAACATAGAGTTTTCCGCCGAGAGAATGGTGGCGCTGGCACAGCAGGAGGAAAAGCTGGCGGCAGAAGCCGGTCGCCTGGCGAATGCACTGACCGACAGCCGCAGCGCTGCGTTCGAAAGACTGGATGCGGAGATTGCGGACGCACTGGCCTTTTTGAACATGCCCGGCATTACCATGACGCTGAAAATGGATCAGGCGCCGCTGTCGCCCACCGGGCAGGATTTGGTAGAGTTTTACATCTCCACCAACGCCGGGGAAGCGCCCAAACCGCTTATAAAAATCGCCTCCGGTGGCGAATTAGCGCGCATCATGCTGGCATTGAAAAGCGCCCTGGCAGACCGGGACGCCGTACCCACCGTCATTTATGATGAAATCGATACCGGCATCTCCGGTTCCGCCGCCGGACGCATCGGCCAGATGCTGCGGGACACCTCCCGCGGCCGCCAGGTGATCTGCGTTACCCACACGGCACAAATTGCCGCGTATGCCGCGCGCCACCTGCTGATAGAAAAACAGGTGGAGGGCGGCCGCACCTATACCCATATCCGGGAACTGGCCCCGCCACAGCGCACCGAGGAACTGGCGCGCATCATTTCTGGCGACCATGTCACCGACATTGCCCGCGCCAACGCCCAGGAAATGCTGGTGCATGCGCAGCAACCGGTGGGGTAGTGCGCCCTAAAAACGGCCTTTACAGCATGCCCTCCCCGGCAGCCCCGCACTTGACTTTTGTTTTTCCATTCGATACAATGAGGAACGGACAAATGCAGTGAAGGGAACCAGTAGCGTTTGCCACCGGCACAGCGAGGCCCTGTTTTGGTGAAAGGGGCGGCGGCGGGCGGCGTGAATACATCCCAGAGCAGCAGGCCGAACGTTTTTGCACAGCCGCGATGCAGGAAGATATCTGCCGGTGCCGGCGGCCAAAACAAGTAGGCTTTGCCGTGTGGCGCGCGTTACAGCGCCGGGTGTGCAGGCGGTCCCCATGGTGCCCGGTTCGTACCGGTGCTGCAGGGGAAAATAGCCGCCACACCCGCCAAGGCCGCCACCCGCGAGGGTGCGGCAAACAGAGGTGGTACCGCGAGTTTTCGCCCTCTGCCCACAGCGTGGCAGGGGGCGTTGTTGTTTTTTATATCAATACCAACAGGGCTTTTGCCCGTTGCTTTGTTTTTTGCACCGAAGGGTATCCTACCCGCCAGGTCTCAAAAAAATCCAGCACATCCAGCTTACAGGAGGATCCAGCATGAAAAACGTTTTCGACACCCTGCTTGCCAGGGGCCTGGTGGCCCAGGCGACCGACGCGGAGGCCATCCGCAAACTGCTTGGCGATGGCCCGGTCACCTTTTATATCGGGTTCGACCCCACCGCAGACAGCCTGCATGTGGGGCATTTCTTGCAGCTGGTGGTCATGCGGCACCTGCAGCAGGCGGGGCACCGGCCCATTGCGCTGCTGGGCGGCGCCACCACCATGATCGGCGACCCCACCGGCAAAAGCGACATGCGCAAGATGCTTACCCGGGAAGAAATAAACCACAATGCTGCCTGCTTTGAAAAGCAGATGAGCAAGTTTGTGGAATTTGGCCCGAACCAGGCGCAGATGGTGAACAATGCTGACTGGCTGCTGGATTTAAATTATATGGAATTCCTGCGGGACATCGGGGTGCATTTTTCCGTGAACAAAATGCTGGCCACCGAGGCGTTCAAAGCGCGCATGGAGCGCGGGCTGTCCTTTATGGAATTCAACTACATGCTGCTGCAAAGCTATGATTTTCTGCACCTGTACCGCACCCACGGCTGCAAAATGCAGTTCGGCGGCAACGACCAATGGAGCAATATTATCAGCGGGGTAGACCTGGTCCGCCGCAAGGAAAGCGCCGAAGTTTTTGGCCTTACCTTCACGTTGCTCACCACCAAAGAAGGCAAAAAGATGGGCAAAACCGAGAAAGGCGCTGTCTGGCTGGACCCGGAGAAAACCTCGCCCTACGATTTTTTCCAGTACTGGCGCAATATCGACGATGCCGACGTACAGACCTGCATGAAGCTGCTTACCGATATTTCGCTGGAAGATATTGCCGCGGTGGTACCGGGCGACGGCGCGTCCATAAACGCCGCAAAAGAGCGCCTGGCACATGAACTGACCAGTGTGGTGCACAGCAAAGACGAGGCGGACAAGGCGCTGGCCACTGCGAAAAGCCTCTTTTCCGGCGGGCAGGACGCCGCCGATATGCCCGCCACCACCCTGACGCCAAGCCAAATGGTCGACGGTGGCATGGGCGTGCTGGAGCTGCTGGTGGCCTGTGGGCTGGCGGCCTCGAAAGGGGAGGGACGTCGCCTGATAGAACAGGGCGGCGTGGCGCTGGACGATGTTAAGGTGACCGACGTGCTGGCCCGGGTAAGCGCCGAGACGTTGGCAGCCGGTGTGGTGATACGCAAAGGGAAAAAGGTTTACCACAAGGCAACGCTGGAAGGCTGAATAGACTGAAAAGTCATGACCACCCGCTCAGCGGGTGGCTTGTACAGCGCCTAGAAGGCGCTGGTACCGGCTGGCGCCCGAGGGCGCACTGAAAAGGTCATTCCTCTCGCATCTCATGCCCCACCGCCGTTGAAACGGCAATGATTATCTTT
>JAVBPZ010000026.1:0-16544 GCA_031549285.1 Oscillospiraceae bacterium
CCGTGTTATGACCCGCCACAGGCCTTGCGCAACCCATGCTTAATCCTTGGGGTTATTTTATACCCCCCTCTATCGTTGGCCGGTCCGGGCACCCCCGTACCGTGCCCGGCCGACATTTTGCCCACAATCACGTATTATGCGCACCACTTCATTTGTCATTTTGTTTTTCTTGCATTTCAACGTTTTTTCGAAGAATATATTTTCAAAAAAATACTTTACTTTTGAGAACCCGGGTGCTATAATCACAGCAGTGTTTTGAATGTACGACCTGATTTCACACGTTGTTGTAAATCATGAGTTCGTTTCATGACGTGCAACACCGGGTGATTTTTTTATGTACGGACAGGAGAAATGCGAATATTTTACAGGAGGTATCTTTGATGAATAAAGGTACTGTCAAGTGGTTCAACGAAAGCAAAGGCTATGGCTTCATCTCGAACGATGAGGGCGGCGAGGATGTCTTTGTACATTTCTCCAGCATCATGATCGACGGCTTCAAAACTCTGGCGGAGGGCCAGCAGGTCACCTATGAGGTAGAGCAGGATCCGAAGAATGCCGAGAAACTGCGCGCCATCAACGTACAGCCCGCCTAATTTCTTTCATAAACCATTCAGGCCCGCAAAGCATCTGCTTTGCGGGCCTTGCTAATATTCTCCCAGTAGAATACTTCCCATGCGGGCCACTTTACAAAAACACTCTAGCCGCCAGTTCATCGCTCCCCCATCACCTGCACATAAAACTGGCGGCTGCGCGGCCCGTCAAACTCACAAAAATAAACCCCCTGCCACCGCCCCAGCACCAGGCGGCCCTCCCGCACCGGAATGCTGGCGGACGCCCCCACGGCCAGCGCCTTCGCGTGCGCGGCGCTGTTTCCTTCCATGTGGCAAAACTCTTTGCAGTCTGGAAACGCCTTGTCCAGCGCATGCAGTAAATCGCCGCGCACATCCGGGTCGGCGTTTTCATTTATGGTAATCCCGGCGGTGGTGTGCGGGCAATACACCACACAAATCCCCTCCCGCACGCCGGAGTTTTCCACTGCCTGCACCACCTGCCGGGTAATTGGCAAAAACTGCTGCCGGGTGGTCTCTATCCCAAACACGGTCATCCCGTCACCTCCTGTCGCTGTCGTATTTCTATATCCCTGCACTCCATTCCATCCGGTGCTCTTTCTTATCGTGCCGCCTTCACCACCACACATTCTATTCGGTCCTACTCCGGCACAACATCCGCCCCCGGCAGCGGTTCCACCATCTTTTCCGCCACCCAGGTGGTCCCGCGCGATCCAATGATATACATGGTCAGCTTCCGGCCGGCCGCCGCCACCCTGTCAAATTTCAGGCGGCCTTTTTTGTCCGGCGCCAAATAGTAAAACTTCCGTTGTGCCGCACTGGCATAGGCCACCCCGTCCGACAGTGTATAGCATATTGTTGCACGGGAAATATCCCCCGGTATGGTCTGTCCCGGCTTTAGAATCTCCCCCTGTTTGGACAGCAAAATTTCGTCTCCCCGCACCTCCATCTGGGTCACCACACGGCGGGGTTTGGCAGCGCCTGCGCCTTTTTCCCCCGGGTACAGCACCAGGCATATCCCATTATAAATCTGCTGAAAAACAGCCAGCGGAATCTTCCTGCGCACCGCACCGTCGCTGGAGGCCATCGGGTCATGCACCTCCACAAACTCCTCGTCGCCTTCGCTTACGAACCCGCGCACCACTACTACATGGCCAGAGCTATCCACCGTGGCCCCCTCCAGCACCGGAACCTGCTGCTCCATTCCCTCTTCCCCGGGCGGCGTTTCCTCGCCCCCCAGCGACGGTGCCCGGTAATGCACCCGGGCTCCCACGGCGTGCCGGCGCCACACTTCCCGGCGCAGCGCATCCACCCCGGCATACTGCACATAACACTCGTACCCATACATGCCCGCCACCGCGCACAAAAAAGATAAATTCCCAAAATATCCCGCGCCCACGTCATATGCCGCGCGCGCCACCTCCTCCGGCAGCACGTCTTCCCCAAAATGGTTCACCATCATGGTCAGGCTGGTGGCGCTGGCAATACGCCCGGAAATACCCGGGTCGCGCACCAGGCACGAATACTCCTGGAACTCCAGCACACGGTTACAGCAGGCGCCCTCGTCCCCGGCCTTCTGCGCCGCATTGGTAGACACCGCCAGCATGCGAACCATCGGGGTCAGGTTCGGCTGGTCACTAAACAGCAACACCCGAATCTGCGCCATTTCTGCCGGCGGCTGCCCTTCTGCCAGTGACAAGGTAAACCTATCCAGGCAGGCCATATCGTCGCTCTGTTTTTCCGCCGACGCCCGGTTGATAAACGGGCTCCAGCGGCCCAGCGTAAACCAGCTGCCCCAGCGCCCGCTCACCGACACCCGCACCTCTACTTCTATATAGGTCCCCTCCGGCACATCCGCGTTCCAGCTGGGAATCATGCTGAAAAACGCGCCGGGTGAAAACGGCAGGCTGGCATAGCTGCCGGACGAAAAATAGCCGGTGCCGCTGCGCCCCAGCTGAATGCTGTCTTCCTCCACCGCCGTGTTTTCAAACGCGCCGGGGGCGAAATCCGCCACGCCTTTCAGTATGAAAAGCTTTTTCGTCATCTTGCACCTTCCCTGGATGTCTGCTATGCTAAAAAAGAGCCAACCATCCCGTGTTTTCTCGGTACTAAAGGAATCTTCTACCAATAAGTCTAAGCCAGCCGCCGCCCCATGTCAAGCGCTGTTCCGGCCTTTTTTGCGCGGCTGCTTTCAAAAGGAGTCTCCCTAAAAATGATGACCTTTTTTGCCAGCTTGTCTCCCCTTGCTCTGGCGGCACTGGGCACCGCCTTTACCTTTCTTATGACCGCGCTGGGCGCCGCCGCGGTGTTCCTGCTGCGGGGCAACACCAATATGTTGGTGCAGCGGGTTCTGCTGGGCTTTGCCGCCGGTGTCATGATTGCCGCCAGCGTGTGGAGCCTGCTGATCCCGGCCATCGAAATTGCCGACGAACAGGGCTGGCCGGGCTGGTTACCTGCCTCGGCGGGGTTTGTGCTGGGGATATTGTTCCTGTTGCTGCTGGATCAAATTATTCCGCACCTGCACCCCGGCAGCCAGGAGGCCGAGGGCCCGCACACCAAACTGCCCGGCTCCGCCCTGCTGGTGTTTGCGGTCACGCTGCACAACATTCCCGAGGGTATGGCCGTGGGCCTTGCCTGCGCCATGGCGGCCGGCGGCGGAAACGGCGGTGTGGCCGGTGCCATCGCGCTGTGCCTGGGCATGGGGCTGCAAAACCTTCCGGAAGGCGCCGCCATTGCCCTGCCGCTGCGGCAGGACGGCTTTTCCAATAAAAAGGCATTCTTATACGGCGCCGCCTCCGGTATTGTGGAGCCCATCGGCGGTATCCTGGCGGTGCTCATCGCCGGTGGCATCACCATCCTCATGCCTTGGTTTTTGTCCTTCGCAGCCGGTGCCATGATGTATGTCGTCATTGAAGAACTGATTCCGGAAGCGCACCTGGGTGAACACTCCCATCCCGGTACCCTGGGCGCGCTGGGCGGTTTCCTTGTTATGATGATTCTGGACGTGGCGCTGGGGTAGTGTACCGCATTGGTTTTTTTCTATTCCCCTTTCCGCCTAAAAAAGTGCCAGCCCATACTTTTGTGCTCACCCGCGCACCACATACACCATATCAGAAAAGGGGCCTCGCATGAAACCTGTAGAAATAGACCATTTTCAGCAGTATCGGCACCCTTATCGCCTGCGCGCAAAGGGCGGCAAGCTGGCGTTTCTCCTAAAGCAGCCCAGCGTGGCGGACAACTGTTACCACAGCGACCTTTGGCTGCTAAAAGACGGGCAGCCTTTGCCGCTCACCACCTCTGGCGATATTCAAAAATTCTGGTGGAAAGACGCCGACACGCTGGTTTTCCCGCGCCCAGCAAGCGAGGACGACAAGCAGCTGGCCGCACAGGGCCTGCCGCTTACCGTCCTGCAAACCCTGGCGCTGTCCACCCCTGGGGAAGCACAGCCCTTTCTGCGCCTGGCGTATGATGTAGACGACCTGGTATTCTTGCCGGATGGCCGCTTGCTGTTCACCGCCCTATATGACAAAACCAAAAGCGACGGTATCGCCGCCGCGCCGGACGAAAAAACCGCCGCGGAGCAGCTTCAGCGCCAAAAAGATGTCGAGGTTCTCACCGAGCTTCCTTTCTGGTCTAATGGCGACGGTTTCCAAAGTGGCCGCCGCTGCCGGTTGTATCTGTATGACGCCGGCACCGTCACCCCGCTTACCGATGAAAAAACCGACGTGGAACAGCTGCGCCTGTCTCCCGAAGGCGATTTTGCCTGCTTTGTCGCCCGCCGTTTTGAAACACGCGCGCCGCTGGAGGACCGGCTGTACTGTCTGCCGCTCTCCACTCTTTCCCCGCAGAACCTCACCTTCTCTTCTACCTTTTCCCACGCCGCCTATACCTTCGCCGACAACGACACCCTGGTTGTGTTCGGCACCGACCACAAGGCATACGGTCTGAATCAAAACGGTGCTTTTTTCCGGTTGTCGCTTTCTTCCGGCACCGCACAGCCCTTATACGCATCTGGCGCCTACAGCGGGTGGGAATCGGTCACCACCGACCTGAAACACAGCGAAAAATCCCCCATGGCCCTGTGCGGCGGCAGCGCGCTTTGGCTTTCCTCGCTGGAGGAATCCTCCCACCTGTTTTCCATCGACCCGGACACCGGCGATATCTTCCAGCTTACCGCCGCCCCCGGCGCCACCACCGAATTCGCCATTGATGACGACATCGTATATATCGCCGCCATGCGGGGCCTTGCCGGCAGCGAAATTTATGTCCTGCAGCCGGACGGCACGGAAATTCCCCTCACGAATTTCAACACCGTCCTCGCCGACGAATATTCCTTTTCCACCCCCGAACCCTTCTCCTTTACCAATGGGGAAGGGAACGAAATACGTGGGTATGCGCTGCCGCCGCTCCCCCTTTCGCGTGAGCAAAGCTACCCCAGCATCTTGTGCATCCACGGCGGGCCAAAGGCCGTTTTTGGCCCGGTTCTGTTCCATGAGCTGCAATACCTTTCCGCCTGCGGCTTCGGCGTGCTCTTTTGTAACCCCACCGGCAGCGACGGCCGCGGCGACGCTTTCAGCGATATTCGCGGCCGTTATGGCCTGGTGGATTACGACGACCTGATGGGTTTTTTAGACGCCGCCATTGAAAACTTCAGCTGGGTCGACCCCGCCCGTCTTGGGGTTTCCGGCGGTTCTTACGGCGGCTATATGGTCAACTGGATCATCGGCCACACCGGCCGTTTTTCCGCCGCCGTTTCCCAGCGCGGCATTGCCAGCTGGCTGTCCATGACCACCACCTCGGACATCGGGTACACCTTTGTGCCGGACCAGGCCGGCGCCACCCCCTGGGAAGATTTCACCGCCCTGTGGGAACAATCCCCGCTAAAATACGCCGGCAATGTCTCCACCCCCACGCTGTTTTTACACAGCGAGGAAGACTATCGCTGTCCCCTGTCTGAGGGCTTGCAGATGTATGCCGCCCTCCAGCAGTTTGGCACCGAAACCCGCCTGTGCCTGTTCCGTGGCGAAAACCACGAGCTCAGCCGCAGCGGCAAACCGCAAAACCGCGTCCGCCGCCTGCAGGAACTTTCCACCTGGTTCCGGCAGCATTTGCAGCCCTAGCCATCAGGAAATCCGGAAGTAATCAGGATAGAATGAACCCCCACAAGCAGGGGGTGCTTGTTAAAACATATCTAAAATCCGTGTATCCTTTCTCGCACTTTGCGCGCATATCGCATTTTGGGCAGATCCAACCCACCATTCCCACCTGCTGCCCCCACACGGCTTTCTGCGCACATCCCCGCCCGGCCGAAGGCCCCGCGCCCTTCGGGCGCGGCCGGTCAGCGCTTGCGCGCTGCCCCTGCCCGCCGCTGCGCGGCGGGCGGCCTTCGGCCGGCCTGCACCCATGCCTCTCTTTCCCATTCCAGCTTCCCTGTTTCCCGCCCGCCAACAAACCAAAAGGAGACCCGCCATGCCGCAAACCGGGCGCATCCACTCCATCGAATCGCTCGGCACGCTGGACGGGCCGGGCCTGCGCACCGTTGTTTTTTTGCAGGGGTGTCCCCTGCGCTGTGCCTACTGCCACAACCCGGACACCTGGTCCTTCTCCGGCGGGGAAGACATTTCCGCGGCACAGCTGGTGCAGCGCCTTTTGCGCTTTGCGCCCTATTGGGGCGAAACCGGCGGTGTAACCCTCAGCGGCGGCGAACCGCTGGCCCAGGGCGCCTTCACCGCCCAGCTGCTGGCCCTGCTCGCCGCCGAGGGCATTCACACCACGCTGGACACCTCCTGCATCGGCGCCGATACAACCGCCCCCGCTATCCTAAAAAACACCCGGCTGTTGCTCGCCGATATAAAATTCCCCACCGCAGAACCCTTCCGCCGGCACTGCGGCGGGAACCTGGCCGAAGCGCTGTCTTTTCTGCGCCTCAGCGAAAAAACAGGCGTACCCCTGTGGGTACGCCATGTTGCGGTTCCCGGCCTGTCCGACAGCCCGGAACACCTTCGCCAAATTGCCCGGCTCGCGGGCAGCTTTGCCACCCTGCAAAAACTGGAACTGCTTCCTTTTAAAAAAATGTGCCTGCCGAAATATGCCGCGCTCGGCATTCCGTTCCCGCTGGCCGCCACCCCCGAAATGCCGGGCGAAACCCTGGCCACTTTGCAGGCCATGGTCGATTCGTTCCTTGCGTGACTTTCTTCCCTTTCCCGGCACTGCCACCCCTTGCACCGGTATGCTGTCTGTCACTTGGTTGCCAGTTCCGCCACCGCTTCCTTGGTGGGGTACTCCTCCAGCGAGGATATCCCGTCCTCCAGCCGCACCAACGCCACCACCATGTGCCGGTTCCATGCGTTCAGCCGGGTGGTCGGGCGCTCCAGGCCCTCTCCGGCCATCTCCATCGCCACATCCATCCCTTCGTCAATGTATGTCAAATAGCGGTCTTTCGCCGTAAAATACGCAAACAACAACTCGGTATCCGGCACCTTGCCTTCCATCAGTTCCTGCATCATCGCCAGCGCCCGTGCCTTTTGTTCCTGCCCCAGCGGCAACATCCTCCGTTCAAACGCCTCTTTTTCTTTGCGAATTTTTTCCTTACTTTTAAAGGGGAACCCGTCAAACCATTGCATATTCTGCCTCCTGCCTATGGCGCGCCCTCTCAAGGCATCGCCTCGAAAACTCTCTAAAATTATGCTATACTACTTTCAGGTACCCTGTCAATGGGAGGGCATTATTTATGAATACTTCCATCGGTAAAGAATTTGTGCTGCAACACCTGCCAAAACGCCCGCGCACCGCACACAAGGGCATGTTCGGCACCCTTGGCATTTTGGCTGGCTGCGCACAGTACCGGGGCGCTGCCGTTTTGGCCGCGGGCGGCGCGCTTCGCTCCGGCGCCGGCATTGTGCGCGTTGCCTCCACCGAAGCCGTCTGTGCCGCCGTCGCGGCCCAGCTGCCCTGCTGCACCTTGCGTCCGCTGTGCGAAAATTCCTCCGGCGGCGTTGCTGGCAACCAGCTGCCACACCTTCTTGAAAATCTCCCCACGGCCATGTTGGCCGGTTGCGGCCTGTCCGCCACCACAGATACCTTCTCCCTCATCGAAGGGCTGCTTACCTCAGCCGGCTGCCCCCTGGTGCTGGATGCCGACGCGCTGAACGTGCTGTCCGGCCACCTTTCCACCGGCCAGGATTCCTTGCTGCGCACACAGGGCCTTTCCGCGCTGGATGTCACTAAAACTCCTGTCGTTCTCACACCGCACATCGGCGAAATGGCCCGCCTTGCCGGTACCACCTCCGCCAATATCCTCGCCGACCCTGCCGCTGCGGCCCTGGCCTTTGCCGGAACGCACGGCTGCGTTGTCACACTGAAAAGCCATGCCACATTGGTGGCCACCCCAGATGGCGATGTTTACAGCAACCAGGCCGCCGGCGGCCCCGGCCTTGCCAAAGGTGGCAGCGGGGACGTTCTGGCGGGCATCATCGCGTCGTTGCTGGCGCAGGGCTTGCCACCAGCCATCGCCGCGGCCACCGGGGTCTGGCTGCACGCCAACGCTGCCGATATGGCCGCCGCCACCCTGGGCGAGGCCGGCATGTCCCCGGCCGACCTGCCACACTATCTCGCTCTGCTCTTGCGCGAGCTTGCCCGCTAACATTCACTATATATCGCATAGCACAATATACTATTCTTCCTACACAAGCTATACTATATCCCTTCCAAATATCCCCCACAGGAGGACCCACCCCATGAAATCAGCCGTTCCCCTGCGTCGCCTGCCGCTCACCGGCGCACAAAACACCCGCGACCTTGGCGGCTATCCCTGTACCGGCGGCACCACACGCTGGGGCATTTTCCTGCGTGCAGACAGTCCCCACCGCCTCACCGGAAAGGATCTCACCTTCCTGAAAGACTACGGTGTGCGCACCGCCATAGACCTGCGCAGCGACGCCGAGCGCGCACAGCGCCCCTCGGCGCTGACCACCGCTGCGGGTTTCACCCCGCACCACGTCTGCATGACCGACCAAATGAACGCCAATAACTTTGAAGGAGACCTGCCCGGTTCCATGTCCGGGCTGTACATCTCCCTCCTGGATAACGCGGGGGCAGACATCGCCTCGGTCTTTCGCATCCTGGCCACCGCACAGGGCGGCACGCTGTTCCACTGCGCCGTCGGAAAAGACCGCACCGGCGTCATCGCCATGCTGCTCTTGGGGCTTGCCGGGGTCAGCACCGAGGATATCGTTGCCGACTACAGTATCACAGAAATCTACATGCGCGAAATATTCGACGAACAGCTAAAAACCTTCCAGGGGTACGAGATTCCCGCGCATGTCCTGCGCAGCCTGCCGGAAAGCATGACGCGCGTGCTGGACCACCTGCAGGAAAACCACCACTCCGCCGAGGCATACCTGCTAAAGGCCGGCCTCTCCGAGCAGGACCTCGCCGCCATCCGGGAAAAGTTCATCGTCCGATAAGCCCTTTGTTCAGCTGTTGGCATCGTCGCGTAATATTCTTTTTTCGCCATTTTGAATAATATTTTTCATTTTCATTTATACTATATTGCTAAATGTCTATCTCCAGCCCCACCGGACAGTGGTCGCTTCCGGTCACTTCCGGGAAAATCAAACTATCACGCACCTTGTTTTCCAGCCGGTTTGACACAATAAAATAGTCTATTCGCCATCCAGCATTGTTTGCCCTGGCATTAAACCGATAGCTCCACCATGAATAAGCGCCTGTTTTGTCCGGGTACAGCGCGCGAAAGGTATCGGTAAATCCCGATGCCAGCAGCTGGGTCATTTTGCCCCGTTCTTCATCGGAAAAACCCGCCTGCCCACGGTTTGGTCCCGGGTTTTTCAGGTCAATTTCATTGTGGGCCACGTTCAAATCCCCACAGTATATCACCGGTTTTTTCGCATCCAGCCCGCACAGATAGTCTCGCAGGTCATCTTCCCAGCGCATGCGGTACCCTATTCGCTTCAGTTCCGGCTGGGCGTTCGGGGTATACACGTTCACCAGGTAAAACGCCGGGTACTCCAGCGTAATAGCGCGCCCTTCCGCGCCATGTTCCTCCATTCCAATACCAAATTGAACATTCATCGGCTTATTTTTTGCAAATACTGCCGTACCAGAATATCCCTTTTTCTGCGCACTGTTCCAGTACTGCACATACCCCTCGGGCTCAAATTCAGCCTGACCGGGCTGCATTTTCGTCTCCTGCAAGCAAAAAATATCCGCGTCCAGCTGCAGGAAAAACCCTTCAAACCCATTTCGCAGCGCTGCGCGAAACCCGTTCACATTCCAGCTTATCAGGCGCATTTTGTGTCCCCTTTCTCTGCGGCCAGTCCCTGTTCCGGCTCATTTTCATCAGCATACCACACCCGTGCCCACATTTCCAGAACCTTTCCCCGGTGCACCAAAACCATTCCCCTGCCACACCCTGCGGAGGTACCCCCATGAACACACAAACCCGTTTCACCACCCCCACCCCGGTACTGGACCCAAACGGCCACCCCAACCCTGGCTGGGCCTCGGAAGGTCTGCTGCAGTACAACCGCGCTGCCATCCGCGCCCCTTTTTACCGTATAAAGGAGTGGGACTGGTACCAGGTCTCGGACGACACAAAAGCCTTGCAGTTCACCTTCGGCCACGCCAGCTACGCGGGACAGGTTGGCGTTATGCTGTTCGATTTTACAAATAATAAACATATATTTACAAAAGATGTGCTTTTGCCGCTTCCTTTTTCCTCGCTGCACCTGGAACCTTCCGCCGAGGAAGACAGCGTTCTGACATTCGACAAAAAAAACATGTGGATGCGTTTTGAAACCAAAGGCAACACCCGCTTCCTGGCCTGCCGCACGGAGGGTTTCGAAGCAGAAATCACTCTAGAGCGTCAAAATCCGCACTCCATGGTGGTCAACATTCCTTTCAAAGAATACCCAGAGGCCTTTTACTACAACCAAAAAATCAGCTGTATGTCCGCCCTGGGCCGCGCCGTAGTGGGCGACACCGAGTACCTTTTCGACCAAAACGCCTGGGGCTTGTTGGACTGGGGCCGCGGGGTGTGGCCGTTCCACAACGAATGGTACTGGTCCAGCGCCACCGGCCGTCTTTCTGGGCAGGTATTCGGCTTTAACCTCGGCTGCGGCTTTGGCGACACCAGCCACGCCACTGAAAACGCCCTCTTTTATGGTGATTCTGTGCACAAACTGGGCGCGGTACATTTCCAGCTGGGCACCAACTACACCGACCCCTGGCACCTTACCGACGACGGCGGCCGCCTGGACCTTACCCTCACCCCGGTCTACGACCGCAAAACCGCCACAAAACTACTGTGGGTAGACAACTGCACCCACCAAATGTTTGGCACCTTCCACGGCAACGTCACCTTGGATGATGGCACCGTCCTTTCCATCCAGGATATCACCGGCTTTGCCGAGCACGCTGTAAACAACTGGTAATACTATTCTCTGAAAAATGTACGCCCCAAAAACTCCACCCAAAATGGACGATTCCCTCTCCTTTTTCACCCTGCCCACACCCATAAGAAGAAAGGTCGTGTTACCATGTCTACGCCCACCACAGAAGAATACCGCGCGCTGGCGTATGCCGCTATTACCGAGCTGCTGGCCCAGGCACACTGCACCGCCGGTGATCTCGTGGTGATTGGCTGCTCTTCCAGCGAGGTTTCCGGCCACAAAATCGGCTCCGCCCCCGCGCCGGAGGTCGCCGCCGCGCTGCTGGCGGGCCTGCTTCCGCCACTGAAAGAGGCCGGGCTATACCTGGCCGCGCAGTGCTGCGAACACCTGAACCGCGCGCTCATTCTGGAAAAAGCCGCCCTGTTGCACCACGGCCTGGCACAGGTAAATGTACGCCCACAACCACACGCCGGCGGCTCGTTTGCCACCGCCGCCTGGCAGGCCTTTTCGCAGCCGGTGGCCGCCGAACATATCTCCGCCGCCGCGGGTCTCGATATCGGCGCCACCCTCATTGGCATGCACCTGCGTCCGGTGGCGGTACCGGTCCGCCTTTCTATTTCCGCCATCGGCCACGCGTCGCTTACCGCCGCGCGCACCCGGCCAAAATTTATTGGCGGTCCCCGCGCTGCGTACGATGAAACATTGCTTTAATAACACTATTTATTGTTTAATTTCCCGATTAACAAACTATTGCCGCACGATTTTTGTAGAGCAGTATCGAATTCACCGCACCCACACCATCATTTTTCCCACTATACCCTCGCAAAGGAAAGCAGTATGAACAGAGACATCCATCTGGTAGGCTTCGATATTGATGAAACCGTCCTAAATTCCAAGGGCATCCTTACGCCCCGGGTCGCCGCCTCTGTGGAAGGCAGCATCGCCCGGGGCATTACGGTGCTGCCGGCCACCGGCCGCCAGCTTACCACCATCCCACAGGAGATACTGGCGCTGCAGGGCTTGCGCTATGCGCTTACCGCAAACGGCGCCCGCGTCCATGACCTCGCCACCGGTGCCATCATTTTTTCCGACTGCTTCTCCACCCAAACAGCCCTCGCCATTCTCTCGGTTGTACGCACATTGCACGCCACTTACGCCATTTTTATCGATGGCACCGCCTACACGGAGGGCCGCGACGCTTCTTTCCTGGCTGGCATTGTCCCCCCGCACATCCTCACTTACCTGCAAACCTCGCGCACCCACGTGCCGGACCTGGCGAACACCATCCAACACGCCACCTCGCCGGTGGAAAAATTTTCCATTCATTTCCCCACACAGGCTGACCGCGCCCAGGCTCGCGCGCTGCTGCAGGCCCGGGACGACGCCACCGTCACTTCCTCCCTTTCCATGAACCTGGAAATAAACACCCGCACCGCCAACAAAGGCGCCGCCCTGCTGGCACTGGCATCCCAACTGGGCTTTTCCCGCAGGCAGGTCATGGCCATTGGCGACGGGCTCAACGATATAGAAATGCTGAAGGCCGTCGGCTGTGGCGTCGCCATGGCAAACGCCGCCGAAAACATACGTGCTGCCGCCGATACCACCACCCTTTCCTGCGATGAAGACGGCGTTGCCGTGGTGCTGGAATCCCTGTGGCCCTCCGCCTGACGGAAGATTTTCAAAAAAAGCGTCCCTGTCCTGCGTGCCTGCCCGCGCTTACAGCAACGCTCCTACCACCGTCCCTGCCGCAACAAGCGCAAGAAAACCCCGCCTATGTTCGTATTCTATACAGAAAGGGCGTTTCGATATGCCGCAACACAGTGCACCACCACTTGATATCGAACGCGTGGTCGCAACATATTCCGACATGCTGCTGCGCCTGGCCCTTCACCACACCCAAAACCAAAGCGATGCCGAAGACGTGGTGCAAACCGTACTGCTGAAACTGTTTTCTTCGCCGCCCGCCTTCACCAGCACGGAGCATGAAAAAGCCTGGCTCATCCGCGTCACCATCAACCAATGTCACGACACCCTGCGCTCGGCGTACCGCAAGCGCGCCGTCCCGCTGGAACACCATACAGAACTGGCGGCACCCCCGGCCAAAGGCAACACCCACGTGTTGTCCGCCGTGCGTTCCCTTCCCGAAAAATACCGCAATGTCGTCTTTTTGTATTACTACGAAGGATACTCCACAAAGGAAATTTCTTCCATACTGTCCCTGCGCCAAAGCACGGTGGAAAGCCACCTGTTCCGCGCGCGGGCAAAGCTGCGCACCCTGCTGGAAGGAGAGTGGGCCTAATGCCAAACAACGCTGACAAATACAGAAAAACCCTGGATGCCATCCACACCAGCACCGCATTCCAGCAAACCACCCGCGAGGCTTTGCAGCAACAGGCTGCCGCCAGTGCGGAACAAAAAGACCCCACAGACGAAAAATCCTCCTCCACACCCGCCACACCCCGCGCCCGCCGCCGGGCATTCACACCGCGCCGGGCGGTGGCGCTGACGTGTGTTTTGGTTGTGGCGCTGGCACTTTTCCCGGTACTGCGCGTGTTGTTCTTTGGCGGCTTCTCCGGCCTTGGCACCGCCAGCATGCCTGCCGCGGCATCGGTCGCCGCTGCGCAGGATGCCGCCTCGATAGCGAATGTAACCGTCACCCCGCCACCGGCAGACGCCGGAGAAAACACCGTCGTTGCGTCCTTCCCCGCTGAAAACACCCCGCCTAATGATGTCGCAAAATCGCAGCCCTCCGGCGCCGCCTTGAACGGCGCCCCCGCGCAGCCCACCGACGATGCCGCGCAGCAGCCCTCTGCCGCCCCAGCGGCCGCCGTCTCTACCGCCGCCGTGAACTCCCCAGAACCAGTCTATGCGCTAGGCGGCGCCGATGCGCCTCTCCCCAGTCTCGCTTTGCGCCCATCCCTGCCCATTTTACCAATGCTTTTCCTCCTTGGCGGCATTCTTCTGCTTCTCACCGGGCTTTTCCTGCTCATCCGTCATCTCCGCCGCCGCGTCATTCATAAGGAATTTTCCTTACCGGCCTGCCGCCCTCCCAAAACATCATCCGCCAAACCGGAACAAAATAATTCCCTTCCCCAAAATCCCTCCACAAACGGTCAATCACTTCCCTCAAACAACACCTCACCCCCAAAAACCTGACCGATACAACTGACATCCCCGCAAAGAGCACCGACGGCTCCCTGTCCCGTACTTTTGGTTAATTTCGCTCCCCCGCATTATATCTCATTTGACCATCCTTCCGTTCAAAATGCCCGGCGCTTGTCCATTTTGCGCAAAACCCGCAGCGCCCTTCTCTCGTTTTCAGGCGAAACCACCAACCCACTGGTGGTTTCTTTTGTTGTAACGAAAAATTAACAATTCATCCATGTATAGTCTTTCCCCACTGTCTATACTGGAGGGCAGCACACATAATCCGACACAATAGTATTCCAAACCACAGAAAGGGGTCTTAAAAATGTCACTCCAGCGAAAAGACGCAACCACCTATACGAAACAGGCGAACGCCGCCTATCTCTCGCAGCTCCCCTTCGACAACAAGCAGGACTTTGAGGACTCGCAACGCGGCTTCATCGCCACCGTAGAGGGCGACGGCGTCCGCGGCGCAGACGGCCATCTGGTCTGGGATCTGAAAGGGTACGCTTTCGAGGGCATAAACGACCCCTGCCCCGACACTGTAAACCCCAGCCTGTGGCGCCAGGCCCAGCTGAACAATATCCACGGCCTGTTCAAAATCATGGACGGCGTGTACCAGGTGCGAAACCTGGATATGGGCAACATGACCATCATCGAGGGCGACACCGGCATCATCATTGTGGACTGCACCACCGCAAATGAAACCGCCGCCGCCGGCTTGGCATTATACGAAAAACACGTGGGCAAAAAGGATATCAAGGCCATCTGCATCACCCACAGCCACACCGACCACTACGGCGGCATCGCCGGCCTCATCTCCGCCGAGGACGCCCTTTCCGGCCGCATTCCCATTTATGTTCCGGCCAATTTCATGTTCGAGGTGGTCAGCGAAAACGCCTACGCCGGCAATATCATGAGCCGCCGCACCTATGACCAGTACGGCACCATCCTGGAAAAAGGCCCCAAATCCCAGGTAGACGCCGGCCTTGGCAAAGGTCTGGGCGACCGTGGCACCCACTCCATCTTCCCGCCCAGCCACATCATAAAAGAACCCGTGGAAACCCACGTGCTGGACGGCGTCACCTTCGAGTTCATGCTCACCCCGCACACCGAGGCCCCAGCGGAATTCATTCTTTTCTTCCCCGAAAAGAAACTGCTGCTGCCGGGCGAAATTGTCACCCATACCTTCCACAACCTGTACACCCTGCGCGGCGCCGAGGTTCGCGACGCGCGCCTGTGGTGGAAGGCGGTGGACAAAATGATCGAAAACTACGGCGACAAAACCGATATCGTTTGCGCCGTGCATCACTGGCCCACCTATGGGCACGAGCGCAGCCTGCACCTGCTGGAGGTCACCCGTGACAGCTACAAGTGCATCCACGACCAGTCCCTGCGCATGATGAACCAGGGCCTCACCATGCTGGAGGTCGCCGAGGAATTCTCCCTGCCGGACTCCCTGGGCAAGGAATGGGCTATGCGCGGCTACTACGGCAGCTGGAACCACAGCGCCAAGGCGGTCTACCAAAAATACCTCGGCTGGTTCGACATGAACCCCGCCCACCTGCATCCGCTGCCGCCTGAGCCCGCGGCCAAAAAATATGTGGAAGCCATGGGTGGCCCCGCCGCGGTGCTGGCTAAAACACAGGCCGCCTTCGACGCGGGCGAATACCGCTGGGCAGCAGAACTGGGCAACCAGCTCATCTTTGCCGACCCCACCAACGTTCCCGCCCTCACCCTGCAGGCCGACATTTACGAGCAAATGGGCTACCAGTGTGAAAACGGCACCTGGCGCTGCGTCTACCTCATGGGTGCCACAGAGCTGCGCATGGCCGCCGAGGGCAAACGCGCCCACCCGGAAACTTCCACCATCAACCCCGCCCTGGCGGGCGCCATGTCCGACGATATGTTCTTCGATTTTGTCGCCCTGCACCTAAACACCCCGCGCGCCGCGAACGACCTCATCACTCTGAACGTCACCCAGACAGACAAAAAGACCACCTGGGCGCTGCAGATCAAAAACGGCGTGCTAAACTTCCATCAGGACAAAAAATATCCCTCGTTTGATGCCGCCGTGCAAATTTCCCGCGATGATTTCGCCCGCCTGGTCCTGGGCATGGAAAAGGCCGACGTTCTCATCCAAAGCGGCAAAATCAAGGTGGACGGCAATTCAGCCCAGGTGGTGCGCTTCTTCAGCCTGTTCGACGTCTTCTCCCTGGACATAAACATCATGACGCCGTAGCGCTGTTCCAAAAAACACACCGTCCCCTATACCCCACACGTCATGACCACCCGCTCAGCGGGTGGCTTGCTCAGCGCCTAGAAGGCGCTGGTACCGGCTGGCGCCTGAGGGCGCATTGAAAAGGTCATGCCTCTTGCATCTCATGCCCTGCCGCCGTTGAAACGGCAAAACTGCTCT
>JAVBPZ010000018.1:0-50147 GCA_031549285.1 Oscillospiraceae bacterium
ACCGCGCCCTTGGTGATCAGCTCCCGTCCCCCCTGCGGATCACGGAGCACCACGCTCATGCGGCGGCGGGCAAAGTCAAAGGGAATTTCGTCGATCCGGACAAAGGCCCCTTCCTCCGGCGCATGGCCGCTGCTCCGCGCCCGGGCGATGATGGCCAGGTCGATCAGGTTTTTCAGCCCGGTCTGAAAGGCGCTGTTCAGGTACGCCTTTTCCAGCACCCGGGGATCGTCCTGCCCCCGGGCGTCGATATAGCGCTCCAGCACCACCTTGTCCTCGGTGAGGGTGCCGGTTTTATCGGTGCACAGCACATCCATGGCGCCAAAGTTCTGGATGGAATTCAAATCTTTGATAATGACCTTTTCCTTCGAAAGGGACACCGCGCCCTTGGCCAGGCCCGCTGCCACAATGGTGGGCAGCATGGCCGGCGTAAGCCCCACCGCCACCGACAACGCAAACAAAAACGCATCCATCCACCCGTGCGAGCGCAGCCCGCTAAGCACAAACACCACCGGTACCATCACCATCATGAAGCGGATGAGCACCCAGGACACCGCGTTGATGCCTTTTTCAAAACTGGTGGGCGGCTTTTTGTCGGTCAGGGTCTGCGCCATGGCGCCAAAAACGGTGGAATCCCCCACGTTCACCACCAGCGCCACCGCCGAGCCACTAATGATGTTGCTGCCCATGAACGCCAGGTTGTCCAGCGTCAGCGGGTCCTTGCCCGCGGTATCGCGCACATCGGGGAATTTTTCCACCGGTTCACTTTCGCCGGTCAGCGAGCTTTGCCCCACGAACAGGTCCTTTGCCTGCAAAATGCGCAAATCTGCCGGCACCATGTCCCCGGCTGCCAGGCTGATGATATCCCCCACCACAATCTCGTCGATGGGCAGTTCCTCTTCGCCGGTTTCCTTGCGGCGCACCGCTATGGTGGTTTCCACCATCTCTTCCAGCTTTTCCGCCGCCTTGCCGCTGCGGGCCTCCTGCACAAACCGCAAAATGCCGCTGATAAGCACCATGACCACCACAATGATGACCGGTGACAAATCTTTTTGCCCTGGTGCCGCCAGTACAAAATCTGTAATAAACGAAATAATGGCCAGCACAAACAACACCACCGTGAAGGGGTTTACAAACGCCCCCACCAGCCGTTTGGCCGCCGAGACTTTCTTGCGATGAGAAATTTTATTTTCGCCGTACGCCGCGCGCAGGGTGGCCACCTGGTATTCCTCGTGCCCTTCCAGCGTCACTTCATACTGCTCCAGCAGCTTTTCCGGCGCTGTACCGGCGGCCTTCAGCAGGCGGTCCTTCGCGTTTTGCTCCATTGCCGCGCGCGCCGCCGCGCCCAAATTTCTTTTTTTCATGCCCCGTGCCTCCTTTCGCCTCACAGCTGGTTTTTTACCACATAGCGCCCGCATGGCAGCGCAACATTTATCGGCAGCGTACCACCGCTGCAAACCAGCCATGTAAAACACAAAAATCCCCCGCCAATGCGCTCGGCAATGGCAGGGGATACCCCTTTTACTACATACCAATAGCGTACGCAAAAAACACGCCGCCATTTGCCACCGTTCAAGCTTTGGCTTCGCAGGGCGATGAAATTGCGTTAGTCTATGCCTTATTTCGACATAGACTGTTGACCGGCGCACAGTGTCTCCACTGTTTTGCGGCAGCAATCCGTATCCCTGTGGTAGCCTCACCTACCGAGGTTTGTATTTTGTTTTCACCGTTATTGTACGTCCCGCCTGCATGAAAGTCAAGCCGATTTTTGTCGGTAAAAGCACGCGCCGGTTTCGCGCATCACCCGCACACGCGGGGCCGGACACCCGCCTTACCTATACACCACCGACTCGGAATTAATAGACATGTTCCCCGCGCCCAAGTAGTACCAGCAGCGGTATTCACCGGTATCCACCACCACGGCGGGTACGCCGTCCACCTCCACGCTGGACAGTTCTTCATCAAACAGCAGGCCAAAAACCAAAAATTCTTTCGCATCGCTGGGCACGCTGGTGGCCATCCATATCCCCTGTTTGCCGCTGGCGGTCAATGGCAGGTGCCCCGCCGCGGTAACCAGCTTATAGCCGCCCGCCCCGCGGGACAGCAGCGCGCAGGCCAGTGCATCCTCGCTGACATAAAACAGCACCTCCCGCTCGGTTTCGCCGGGGACGCCCACCTGCACAATCTCCTGTTGCACGGCATACAAATCATCCGCCGACGCGTTCACCACCTCGGCGGCGCTGCGGCCCGCGCGCAGCGCAAACACCGCAAACCAGGTGGCAATGGCCACCAGCAAAATGCCGGCCACCACCGCCAATATCCTGTCGTACCCGCCAGCCGCCTTTTTTGCCGGCTGCGGCTGGCTGCTGTGGGGCATATTCTCTTCCGGTTGCATCACCGCGGGGTCTCGTTCCATATCGCTGCCTCCAGACAAACATGATTTTCATACATTAGTAGGGGCGGGATGTACTCGCCAACCCCCAAAAAACCATCTCTGGCGGGTTGCACTGCCTCCCGACAACTTACCATTTTTACCATACCATATTTGCCTGCCAACCGCAATGCGGCACTGCGTATCGTCCCCCTTTCCGCGTACCCCACCCCGGCCGCAGGCCGGCGACACTCTGTCGCCCCCCCGCGCTGCGCGCGGAACGTGCGCCGGGCCTGCGGCCTTCCTGCTGCCAGAAATCCTTCGTCCTGGATTCGTAAGAAGAAAAAGCAGCCACCCAACACTTGAACCCCAAACCTTCCCGCCGCAAAAATGCCCCGCCGGGAACCCGGCGGGGCAAAAACAGCTATCTCGCCTTTCCAGGCGGCTTCTCTACCGCCTTTCCTGGCGCAAACAAACATCTCCCATTACAAAAAACCGTACAAACAAACCGCGCTTATTCCAGCACTGCGCCCTTGTCCGCACCGGCCACCATGCGCCGGTACCGCACCAGCCAGCCGCTGTTCACCGTAGGCTCCGGCGCCACATACGCCGCCCGGCGCTGTGCCAGTTCTTCCTCGCTCACCCGCACGCTCAGCTTGTTCGCCGGAATGTCGATTTCAATGGTGTCGCCTTCCTGTATCAGGCCAATTTCACCACCCATGGCAGCCTCCGGGCACACATGCCCAATGGACGCCCCACGCGACGCGCCGGAAAACCGTCCGTCGGTAATCAGCGCCACGCTTTTGTCCAGCCGCATGCCCGCCAGCGCCGAGGTCGGGTTCAGCATTTCACGCATGCCCGGCCCGCCTTTCGGCCCTTCATAGCGAATGACCACCACGTCCCCGGCATGTATTTCCCCGGCGTAAATGGCCGTAATGGCGGCGTCCTCGCCGTTAAACACGCGGGCCGGGCCGGAATGCACCAGCATCTCTTCGGCCACGGCGCTGCGTTTCACCACCGCGCCGTTTTTGGCAATGTTCCCCCACAGCACCGCAATGCCACCGGTCGGCGAGTACGCATCGAACACCGGGCGCAGCACCCGCGGGTTGCGGTTTTGCACTCCCTTAATGTTCTCGCCCACTGTTTTTCCGGTCACTGTCATGCGGGAGGTATCAATCTTGCCCGCGCCGGCCAGCTCCGCCATCAGCGCCGGAATGCCACCCGCGGCGTCCAGGTCCTGAATATGGAACGGGCCCGCCGGCGCCAAATGGCACAGGTTTGGAATCTTCGCGTTCAGCTCGTTAATGTCCTCCAGCGTCAGCGGCACCTTTGCCTCGTGCGCAATCGCCAGCAAATGCAGCACGCTGTTGGTGCTGCACCCCAGCGCCATATCACATGCCATAGCGTTTTTAATGGCAAACTCGTCCAGAATATCCCACATGCGGATATTCTTTTCCAGCAGCTCCATGATCTTCATACCGGCCTGTTTTGCCAGCGCGGTGCGCTTTGCATGCACCGCCGGAATGGTACCGTTGCCCGGCAGCGCCAGGCCCAGCGCCTCGCTCAGGCAGTTCATGCTGTTGGCGGTGTACATTCCGGCACAGCTGCCGCACCCGGGGCAACAGGCCTGCTCGGTGGCGGTCAGCTGGTCGTCGTCAATCAGCCCCGCTTTGCGCGCACCCACCGCCTCAAAAATCTGCGACAGGCTAATCTCCTCGCCATCCCGCACACCGGCCATCATCGGCCCACCGCTGATCATAATGGTCGGCAGATTCAGCCGCGCCGCGCCCATAATCATCCCCGGCACAATCTTGTCGCAGTTCGGCACCAGCACCAGCGCGTCGAACCCGTGGCTTTTCGCCATGGTTTCCACGCTGTCGGCCACCAACTCGCGGCTGGGCAGGGAATACTTCATCCCCTCGTGTCCCATGGCAATGCCGTCACACACGCCGATGGACGGCACCAGCACCGGTGTCCCGCCGGCCATGCGCACCCCGGCTTTCACCGCTTCGGCCAGCTTGTCCAGGTGAATGTGCCCCGGCACTATCTCGGAAAACGCGCTGACGACCCCTACCAGCGGCCGCTCCATTTCTTCTTTTGTGAAGCCCATCGCGTAAAACAGCGATCGGTTGGGCGCGCGTTCCACGCCCTGCATCACCTTACTGCTTTGTTCTTTCATCATCTGCGGTTGCTCCTTCCTGTGCGGTGGTTCCGGCATCCGGCACCGTGACATTTTGCTCCTCTGTTGCCATTTCATCCGGTGCGCGGCGCAATGTTCGCACCGCTAAAACTATATACTGCACCAGCGGCAGGGCAAATAGAAACTCCAGTGGAAATTCCCCCGCGGACAGTGAAAGGAACCCGAACACCAGCAGCACAACCGTTAAGACGCTGCCCAGCGCCAGGCCCAGCCACGCCCGCCATCTGCCCATGCCGGCCAGTATCCCCGGCACCACCAGCACCAGCAGGCTCATGCCATATAGAAACAGCCGGCCGCTCAGCAGCGCGCCGTCACGGGAAAGCACCTTCAGGCCGTTGCCCACGGTGACCAGCTCGCCTGCGCGGTACAGCGGCTTGTCAAAAAATAAGCCGCCCAGCGCCGACCACATGCCACCGCTGATCTCCCGCACCGTCCATACCGCGAACACCACACAGGCCATTGCCAGGCACGCTAAAAACAAACAATACTTGTTCCATGGATCCTGCTTTTTCTGTTCCACGCTGTATATCCTTTACTTTTTCAGCCAGCTCATCATGCTGCGCAATTCGCCGCCCACCTGCTCCAGTTGCTGGTCGGCTTCTTTCCGGCGGGTGGCCAAAAAGCGGGCCTTGCCGCCGGCACCCATCTCCTGCACAAAATCGCTGGCAAATTTACCGGTCTGGATATCATCCAGCACCTTTTTCATCTCTTTTTTGGTCTCGCTGGTAATCAGCTTCGGCCCGGTGATATAGTCGCCATACTCCGCCGTGTTCGAGATGGAATACCGCATGTACCCAAACCCGCCTTCGTTAATCAAATCAACGATCAGCTTCATCTCGTGGATGCACTCAAAGTATGCCATCTCCGGCTCGTACCCGGCCTCCACCAGCGTTTCAAACCCGGCCTTCATCAGCGCGGTCACGCCGCCGCACAGCACCGCCTGCTCGCCAAACAGGTCGGTCTCGGTCTCTTCCTTAAAGCTGGTTTCCAAAATGCCCGCGCGCCCGGCGCCAATGCCCGCCGCATACGCCAGCGCATACTCCCGCGCCCGGCCAGAGGCATCCTGGTAAATGGCAATCAGGCTGGGCACGCCCGCGCCGCCCACGTACTGGCTGCGCACCGTGTGGCCCGGGCCCTTCGGCGCCACCATAATTACGTCTATGTTTGCCGGGGGCTGCACCTGCTGGTAGTGAATGTTGAACCCATGCGCAAACATCAGCACGTCGCCTTCCTTCAGGTTCGGCTCCACGTCGTTTTTATATACCGCCGGGGCTACCTCGTCCGGCACCAGCAGCATCACCAGATCCCCTGCTTTGGCGGCGTCGGCCGGTTCCATCACGGTCAGGCCCGCCGCCTTCGCCGCGGCACAGCTGGTGGAAGACGCCCGCAGGCCCACCACTACCTTTGCGCCGCTGTCGGCCAGGTTTTGTGCGTGGGCATGCCCCTGGCTGCCAAAGCCAATAATGGCCACCGTCTTGCCGTCCAGCATGCCGAAGTTGCAGTCTTTGTCATAGTATTTCTTAATCATTTCCCTGTCTCCTCCACATTTTTATATTGCAATATTGTTTTGCCGGTTTCTTCCTCGATGGTGAAACCGTATTTGGTAAACCCGTTCTTTTCCAGCGTCCTGCGGGAGGGTTCGTTGTCCTCATAGCAGCAGGCCAATACCTCATCCACACCAGCGTCCCGCAACCGCCGCACACCCCAGGCCACCATGGCGCCGGCAACGCCTTTATTCCTTTCGCCCGGCACCACCGCATAGCCCATGTGCCCAAAGCACATCTTTTTCGGCGGCAGGGTGGGGCGAATGTCCAAAATTCCCACCAGCGGCCCGTCCTCGCCCGCGCGTGCGAACCAAATATCCGACGGCACAAACCCTTCTTCCTCGCCGGCACGCACCCGGGCCAAATACGCCAGCCAGGTGGCAACGTCCGGGTAAAAGTCCAGCCCGCCGCTGCCGTTTATCACCTGTTCCCCGGCGGCGAAAAACCGTTCCTTAAAGGCCAGAACCTCCGCTGCCATCTGCGGCGTGGGCCGCAAAAAAACAAGCGATGCGCCCAACCGGTCACTCATCGTCCTCTTCCCCCATCACCGCGCTGCCGCGTTCCAGCGCGGTAACCCCGGTACGGCACATTTCCAGGATATCATACTGGCGTATCACCGACAAAAACCCGTCTATCTTCGAGGGCTTTCCGGTCAGTTCCACCACCATGCTGTCCACAGACAAATCCACCACGCTGGCCTTGTATATTTCGGCCGCCTCGCGGATAACGCTGCGCATGTTTTCGTCCGCCGCTATCTTCACCAGCAGCAGTTCCCGCTGGATGGTCGCCTCCGGGTCCAGCGCCACCACTTTTTTCACCTCTATCAGCTTGGCCGTTTGGCTCAAAATCTGGGCCAGGGTCAGCTTGTCGCCCCGGGTGGTTATGGTAATGCGCGAGATACTCTCGTCATCGGTGGCGGAAACGGTCAACGAATCGATATTAAATCCCTTGCGGGCAAACAGGCTGGCCACACGGGCCAGGACGCCGGCGTTGTTTTCCACCAGCATGGACACCACCTGTTTTTTTTCTTTCATTGCTTTCACCTCCGGGTGTTTCTTTTTGCTGTATATCAACAGGTATGCAACCGGCGGCCACCTAGTCCACAATTACATCCTCTATGGTACCACCTGCCGGGATCATCGGCAACACCTTTTCGTCCCGGTCTATTTCACATTCTATCCACACCGGACCGTCGGCCAACAGCGCTTTTTCAAACGCGTCGCGCAGCTCGGCCGGGTTGGTGGCACGGTAGCCCTGCGCACCAAAACCTTCGGCCACCTTTACATAATCGGTCTGCCGGTCCAGCGTGGTGTTGGAGTACCGCTCCTCATAGAACGAATACTGCCACTGGCGCACCATGCCCAGCACGTGGTTGTTGAACAACACTGTAATCACCGGCAGGTTATAGGAAACGGCGGTGCACACCTCGTTCATGTTCATGTGGAAAGAGCCGTCCCCGGTGATATGCACCACCGGGCGCTCGCCCACGCCTACCTTTGCGCCAATGGCCGCGCCATACCCAAAGCCCATGGTCCCCAGACCCCCGCTGGTAATGAAGCTGCGGGGTTTCGTGCGGCGGCAGTACTGCGCCGCCCACATCTGGTGCTGGCCCACGTCGGTCACCAGCACCGCGTCCGGGCCCGCCATCTCAGACAAAATACCAATCACCTGGTGCGGACGCAGGCGGGTGGCGCTGTCCTGTGCGTGGTAATCCTGCTGTTTCCACTCGGCTATTTCCTCCAGCCAGGCGTCGTGCCGGGTTTCCTCCAGCATAGGCAGCAGCCGCGCCAGCACCTGTTTAATATCCCCCACCACCGCGTGGTCTATGTGCACGTTCTTGTTTACTTCGCTGGGGTCTATGTCAATCTGCACTATTTTCGCACCTTTTGCGAAGCGCCCGGTGTTCAGCGCCACCCGGTCGGAAAACCGGAACCCAATAGCCAGTATCAAATCCGCGTTGTCTATTGCCTTGTTGCCGGACACAAACCCGTGCATACCCGCCAGCCCAACGTTCATTTCGTCGTCCCAGCTTAAGACCCCGGTTCCCATCAGGGTATGCACCGCAGGAATCTGCGCCTTGTGCACCAGCTGGTACAGTTCTTCACTGGCGCCGGATGCCGACACCCCGCCCCCAAATATAACCAGCGGGCGGCGGCTGCGCCCCATGTAGCGCAGAATCTCCCAGACTTCCTCGTCGTTTTCGAACGGCGGCACCACCTCTACAAACGGTGCCTCTGGGAAAAAGTCATACTCCGCCATGGTCACATCTTTGGTAATATCCACCAGCACCGGGCCTTTGCGCCCACTGTTCGCTATACGGAACGCCGCGCGCAGGGTCTTTGCCAGATCCTCTATGCGCTGCACGGTATAGTTGTGCTTGGTTATCGGCATGGTGATGCCCATGGTGTACACTTCCTGGAAGCTGTCCTTGCCAATCAGGCTGCTGCCCACGTTGCCGGTAATAGCCACCATAGGCACGCTGTCCATGTATGCGGTGGCAATACCGGTAACCAGGTTGGTGGCGCCGGGGCCGCTGGTGGCAATGACCACGCCGGTTTTGCCGGTGGCGCGGGCATACCCGTCCGCCGCATGGGCCGCGCCCTGTTCGTGCGCCGTAATGCGGTGGGTAATCTGGTCCCGGTACTTGTACAGGGCGTCGTAAATGTGCAGTACCGCGCCGCCCGGGTAGCCAAATACCGTGGTGGCCTCCTGTTCTATCAATATATTGGCCAATATTTCCGCACCATTCATTCTCATACCGGTTTCCTCCTGGCTTTGCCATTTTTCGTTTCTGGGAAGCATATGCGCCGCCCCTTCTTTTCCACATCCGCAAACCCCGCAAAAAAACAAAAAAGCCCTGTCTCCTAAAGAGACAGAGGCTGTTGCTCTGCGGTACCACTCTTCTTGCCGCGCAAAACGCGCGACCACTCAGCACAGCATCCTCCTAATAAAAGGGCCGAATGCCGGGCACCGTAACGGGGTGCTGTCCGTCCGCGCCTACACAGGCCAGGGGCCCTTCAGGCGGCTGCTCCGGGGAGAGACTTCCCACTGCGTTCCGGCACTGCCTTGCACCAACCGGCAGCTCTCTTGGCCTTGCACGCAGAGTACTAACTCCCATCACCGCATTTGCAAAGATATGAAATTATCCATTATTATATCGAACGCAGCCCCTGATGTCAACACCCATTTTTTCGCCTGTCATCCTGGCTTGTACCGTGCGCAGGCAGGCAAATAGAAATGAAGGCAGGGCGAGGGGCAATAAAAATGCGTAAAGGCGCATATACGGGACATGCCACTGCCGCGGCGATGCGCCATGTGCCTGCTGCCCGCCGGGCATACGGCTCACTGTTCGCTTTCCACCGCTTTCCAATATTCCACAAACTGCCGCGCGGTACGCCCGCTGCGCCCGCCGTGCCGTATGGCGTGCGCCTCCGCCTGCGCCAACAGCTGCGGCAGCGGCGTGGTCAGGCCATACTCCGCCGCCAGCGCCTGCACAATAGACGCAAACAGCTCCCGGTCCGGCTTCAGGAAGGTTATGGTCAGGCCAAACCGCGCGGCCAGGCTGGCCTCCTCCTCCACTGTGTCGGACAGGTGCACGTCGTCCCCCATCCGCTCGGCAAAGCGCAGCTTCACCATCTGGCGGCGGTTGCTGGTGGCATATACCACAATATTACGCGGCCGCGCACTGATGTTCCCTTCCAAAATAGCTTTCAGGGTGGTAAAATCCCCGTCGTCCGCCGGGAAGGAAAGGTCATCGATAAACAGTATAAACTTCAGCGGGTTTCCGGCCAGCCGGTCCATCAGCAGGGGAATCTGAAACAGCTGGTTTTTGCGCACCTCCACCAGGCGCAGGCCCTCGGCACGATACTCGTTGCCAATCGCCTTCACGGTACTGCTTTTCCCGGTGCCTGCATCGCCATACAGCAAAATATTATTCGCCGGCAGCCCACGCAGCAGCGCCCGTGTGTTTATCAGCACCTGCTCCCGTTCCCGTTCATAGCCGGTCAGGTCTGCAATGCGCTGTGGGTCGGGGTTTTTCACCGGCAGCAGCGTGGCCCCTTCCCCCAGCGTGAACATGTGGTACGCCGCAAAAATACCATACCCATGGGTGGCCACCTCGGCCAGGCGCCGGGCATAGGCGGCGGCAAAATCCACCGCCGTGTTTGCAAACAGCGGCAGCGCCGGCCCGCCGCCGGCCGCCAGCGCCAGTTCCGCCGGCGCTACCGCGGACAGTTCCGTCAACGTCGCCAGCTCCGCCGCCAGGCTGTTTTGCAGCGCCGGTTGTGCGGCCAGGCCCTGTGCACACTGGCGCACCACGGGGTTGTCGCTTTCCAAAACAAGGGCCAGCACATGCAGGCCCAAATCGCCCCCCGCCGTATACAGCGACGCCGCAAACGCACAGTATGCCTCCTGCCGCATGGCGGTTTTCGCGCCCAGCGCGTCAAAATATGCCACCAACCGGGCCACCGTTTCGTCCTGCAGCAACCCGCGCAGCACCGCCAGCGTATGCAAACGCGCACCCAGCTGCTTCAGCTGTTTATTCCCTGCCATCCGTGCCGCCTCCTCACATAGCCTATTTCCATTTGTGCTTTGTCTCTCGCCCCGCGCAAACGCGTTTCATCGCGTCCGCATGGGGTACGCGGCGGCGGGTGCACATACCATCTTTACCTTTGCACCGGCGCCGGTTCTATCCCTCACTTTTCAGCAGCCACACCACGTTCACCAGGCTGTTCTCCAGGTCAAACCCTTCATCCTGCTGGCTTTGCACATACCCGTCAAACAATGCCTGCTTTTCCGGGTGCCGCGCAACCAGCTCCGCCGCCCGCTGCTGAATCGCCGCCAGATCCCTGCGGTTGTTCTTTGCCAGCTCCGCGTCGTCAAACTCATACGCCGCCAGTATTTCCAGCCCGTTTTCCTTGAACAGCGCGTCCCAGTGACCCTTGGTGCTGTATTCATACGCGTGGCGCATCCCCCGCTCCACCGTGTTGTCCAGGTAACTCTCGTCCAGCAAAATCAGCCCGCCGCGCTTCACCACGCCTTTCAGCTTTGGCAGCATCTCCGCCGGCGGGCCCAGCACATTTCCCGCCGCGCTGAACACCACCGCGTCCCAGTCCCGCTCTGTCTGCACCACGGCGTTCACGTCCCCCACCTGAAAGGTACACAGGTCCGCCACCTGGTGCAGCACAGCTTTTTCCCGGGCATAGGCAATAAACTCCGGCAGCAGGTCCACGCCCTTCACCTGCGCGCCCAGCTCTGCGGCCAGCCGCACCGCAATGGCGCCCTTGCCACAGGCCAAATCCAGCACCTTTTTTTCGTCCGGGCGGCGCATGTTGGCCTCCAAGAGCAGCACCGCCAGGTCCGGGCTGCCGCCCAGCTGCCACAAATCCTGCAGCAGGTACGGCAAAAACGGCAGCAGATCGGTATCTTCCGCCGTCAGGGATGCCGCCAGTTTCCGGTCTGTCTCGCTGCTCATTTCCCGCTCCCGTTGCCGCCATTGGTGTATTGTGTCTGCACAATCCCAAACCCTTCGCTTTCCAGCGCTGCCTCTATCTCGCGAATTTGTTCGTGGTCGCGGGTCTCCAGCGCCAGGGTCAAAAAGCAGCTATTGATGGGCATATTAGCGTCGCTGCGGTCATACTGCACGCTGACCACATTGCCGCCATGCTGCGCCACTATACGGCTCACGCCCTCCAGCTGGCCGGGCCGGTCCACCAGCGCAATGGTCATGTTGGTGTTGCGCCCGCTCATCACCAGCCCACGGATAATGACCCGGGACAGGATATTCACATCGATGGTGCCGCCGGACAGCAGGCACACTGTCTTTTTGTCTTTCAGTGGCAGCTTGCCAAACATGGCCGCCGCCACCGACACCGCGCCGGCGCCCTCCGCCACCATTTTCTGCCGCTCCATCAGCGCCAGGATGGTTGCCGCAATCTCGTCCTCGGTCACGTCCACCAGCTCGTCCACATACCGGCGCACCAAATCAAAAGTGATTTCACCTGGCTGCTTCACCGCAATGCCGTCCGCAAAGGTGGACACCGCCTTCAGCACCGTCGGCTTTCCCTTTTGAATCGACCGCAGCATCGATGGCGCGTTGGCCGCCTGCACACCATAAATCTTGCAGCTGGGCCGCAAGCTTTTTATGGCGAACGCCACACCGGAAATCAGCCCGCCGCCACCTACCGGCACCACCACCGCTTCTACATCCGGCATCTGGTCCAGTATTTCCAGGCCGATGGTCCCCTGGCCTGCAATCACGTCCTCATCGTCGAACGGGTGGATGAACGTTCGGCCCTGTTCTGCCTGCAGCTCCCGTGCCCGCGCATACGCGTCGTCATAGCTGCCCTTCACCAGTTCCACGTCCACGCCGTAGCTTTTGGTGGCCTCTATTTTTGAGATAGGCGCCGAGTTCGGAATGCAGATCAGCGCGTTGATGTTGTTTTTCGCCGCCGCCAATGCCACACCCTGGGCGTGGTTGCCCGCGCTGCACGCAATGACCCCTTTCGCCTTTTCTTCCTCAGACAGCTGGGACATTTTGTAGTAGGCCCCGCGCAGCTTAAATGAACCGGTCACCTGCAGGTTCTCGGTTTTCAGCCAGATATTGCTGCAGCTGCACAGGTCCGGCGCGGCAATCATATCGGTCTTGCGCGCCGCTTCTTTCAGCACATATGCCGCATGGTATATTTTGTCCAGTGTCATGTTTGTACCCCTTCCGCCGGGCACGCCAGCCGCGCGCACCGTCTGTCAAAAACAAAATGTAAATCGGTATAAAATAACAAAAATCCTCGTCTCGCACAGAGACGAGGATGAAAATTCCCCGCGGTACCACTCTTTTTGCCGCACCTTTGGCGCGGCCGCTCACTGCGCGTCTGGGCTGGCCGCCAAAACAAGCGGTGCCTTTCAACACACATGCCCGGTAACGGTGGCTGCCGTCCTGTTCTACTGGGGCCGGTACATAACCTCGGCCTTTTCGGCAGGCTGCTCCAAGGGGATGGGCCACCGGGCGCCGCCTGTTGTTTCGCACCAACCAACAACTCTCTTTTGGCGAATCTCCCGTGCCGGTCCTTTTCGCTGCATTTCTACAGTATGCTGTTCCCTCAAAGTACCACACGCCACCCGCTTTGTCAAGAGAAACACGCGTGTGTTTCCCCTGCAAAAACTCCCTGTCGGGCTATGCGGTTCCCGCCGGTCCGCTGTTACTCTTCGCCGCTTGCGGTGGTGGGATGTGCCACTGCCTCCGGTACATCGCGGTCAATGCCCCGCACCCCGCTCACCGGCATGGAAAAGGACACCGCGCCGGCGTCGGACTCCGGCCCCACCTTTTCGGCAATCGCCTGCATAATACCGCAGCTGTCTGCCGTGTCGGCCACAATCATCAGCACTTCCCGCTCCGGCTGGATGGTCACCCCAAAAAAGCGTTCCGCGCCGGACAGGCCGCACCCGCGCGCATGCAGCACCGTTCCGCCGGTGGCTCCCGCCGCGCGGGCCACGTCCATCACTTCTTCCGTATACCCGCGGTTCAGTATCACCATCACCAAATCATGCGGTTTGGGTTCCATTTTTTCTTCCTCGCTTTCATCGGTTGCAATCTCTACCGGGCAGTGATAGCATCCCTCGTGGATGCTGGTGTAAAAAGCCATTCCGTGCCCCGGCGTATCCAGTTCCATTTCCTTGCCCAACACCGGCAGCAGGTGCCGCGCGTGTTCCGCCGGCAAAATGCTGAAAAAAATCGTCTTGTCCCGCGCGCCAATGCCCAGATAGCTTAAAATACGTGAGTTCGCGGTGCCTTTCCCCAGCAGCGCCAGGCTGAAATACGTCTGCTCACGCTGCATAATCGCCAGGGCATCTTCCGCCTTTTCCCGGTCGCACACCACGCACATCAGTGTCAGCGGTATGGCGCCCGGCCCGTGTTTTTCTGGTAGCATATCGTGTTCCTTTCTTAGGATGCTCTCTTGGTTCCCCATCAAAAAGCATCTCTACTTCGTACCCATACATCCATTTCCCGAATTCCAAAATCATATTGCCCCATCATACATGCTCCGGCAGCGCCTCGCCCTCGGTCTCTTCAGCCGCCGCAGCCTCCGCGTCCAGTTCCAGTTTTTCCGCCCTACGCAGCTTCATCTGGTAAATCATTCCCATAATCTGCACCGTGATTGGCGGCATCATGGCAATCAGCCCCACCACACCAAACGCATTGGTAATGATATTCCCGCCCAGCGCGGTGCACACCCCTATGGTAAATGGCAGCACAAATGCCGCGCTCATGGCGCCGGCCGCCACCCCGCCGGAATCAAACCCGATGCCCACAAAAATTTTCGGCACAAAAAAGGTCAGCGTCAGCGCCAAAGCATACCCCGGAACCAGCAGCCACCAAATGGAAATGCCCAGCAGCATGCGTACCATGGCCAGGCTCAGCGCGCCACCCACACCCAGCGCCATGCCAAACAGCATCATGCGCCGGGTGATGGCCCCGCTGGTAATCTCCTTCACCTGCTTCGTCAGCACATGCACCGCCGGTTCCGCCACCACCACACAGGCCCCAATAACCAGGCACAACGGTACCAGCACCCAGTTGTAAGACAAGGCGCCCATGGTCTCGCCCAGGTACTTTGCCGCCGGCATGAACCCCTTGTTCACCCCGGCCAAAAACACTGTCAGCCCCACCAGCAGGTACAAAAGGCCCACGAAAATGCGCACCAGTTCGGTTTTAGACAGTTTCAGCTTGGTCACCTGGAAAATCAAGAAGATCACCAGAATTGGCACCACCACCAGCAGCACCTCAAGGAAGGTCTGTGCCAGGCCCTGGCCAAATATCTGCAGCAGTTCCCGGGCGCTTTCCACCACACCTTCCGCGCCGGCGCTGGGGTCCTCCCCGCTCATGTTGCTGGACATGCCCAGCAGCAATACCGCCAAAATGGGTCCCACCGAGCACACCGCACAAATGCCAAAGTTGCTTTCCTCGGCTTCCTTGCCGCTGGAGATTGCCGCGAACCCCGCGCCGATGGCCAACAGGAACGGCACCGTAATGGGGCCGGTGGTCACCGCTGCCGCGTCAAACGCCACCGCCAAATAGTCCGAGGAAAACGCCGCCAGCGCAAACACAATCACATATAAAACAATCAACATATAGGACAGCCGCCACTTAAACAAAATGCGCAGCGCCGCCAACACCAAAAACACCCCAACACCCAGGGCAATGCCCAAAATCAAAACCCAGTTTTCGATGGAGGTCACCTGGTTTGCCAGCACCACCAGGTCCGGCTCCGCCGCGGTAACCACCGCGCCAAACACCAGCAGGCTAACAATCAACAGCGGCAGGTTGCGCGAACGGATCAGCGCAGAACCAATCTGCTCTCCCATCGGCATCATGGCAATATCGGTGCCAATGCTGAACAGCGTCAGCCCCACCATTAAAAACAGCATACCCACCAGCATCAGCGCCAGCATGCCCAGCGGCATAGGGGCTATGGTGAAATGCAGCAACAAAATAATCGCGCCTATGGGCAACACGGCCATTCCCGCTTCTTTGCCTTTTTCCAGTAACGTATTCCTCATTCACACCTGTACCTTTCCCGGCGCCTGCAATCTCCTCCATGGGGAATCGCAGATCCGCTCCAGCATACCCGCTGCTTGTTTTCGTTGTAAAACGGGAAAAAATGCACATCAGATATTATTTATTGTAGCATACATTTCCACCAAAGGGCAAACAGGTGGTTGCACTTCGCCGCCGTATATGATACACTTTTCTCGCAAAAGCAAACCATAAAAAATGCCATTGCCGGGTGAAAAAACATATCGGAGAATCAAAGGAGATGCCATGATGGCTGAAAATACCACACCATACGGAACGCCCGTTTACGTGGACGTGGCCGGCGGGCTGGCCCGCATTATGAACAACCAAGCCATTTACCGAAAGATGCTGGGCCTGTTCCTGAAAAGCCCGGAGTTTGACGCGTTTGAAGAATGCCTGGCCGCCAAGGACTACACCAAAGCTGCCGAGGTTGCCCACGGCATTAAAGGCATGACCGGAAACCTGTCCTTGCCGGCTTTGTTTGAATATTCCACCCAGCTGATGAATTCCCTGCGCAGCGGCATGCTGGAGGAGCAAACCCTGGCCAGCTACCGCGATGCTCTGGTGAAAACCCGGGCCGAGGTGGAAAAAATCCTGGCAGAGATGGGCGCATAGCTCTAAGACACGGCAGGCCACACACCAAAACCCTGTGGCACTCGCCTATCACTATTTATATCTATAAAGTAGTAGGCCCCCCCGGCGCAGCCAGGGGGCTTTACAATAGGAACCGGCCCTTCAGCATCGCCTGAAGGGCCAATCTTTTCCTTTTTTAAAGAACTTTCAATAGTCTTACTCCTTGTTCGGCGTACGGCGAAAGTCCCATGAAACAACCGCGCAACCGTTCACGTGGACGCCGCCACCGCTGTTTCCGCCGGAACATACCCCTCCGGTTCGGCCGTAATCTGCTCGTACAGGGTTCCCTGCGCCTCCACCAGGCAGTCCAGCAGCTTCGGGTTAAACAACCCACACTCCCCGCGCATAATCATCGAAATGGCTTCCTCGTGGGTATAGGCACCCTTGTATACGCGTTTGCTGGTCAGGGCGTCATACACATCTGCCAGGCTGGTCGCCTGCGCCCAAATGGAAATTTCATCGCCTTTCAGCCCGTCCGGGTAGCCCCGGCCGTCCCACCGTTCGTGGTGGTGCCGGCATATTTCATAGCAGTACTGGAAATACTGCTTGTCCTGGGTATAGTTCAGGCTGTCCAAAATCTCGCACCCGCGGGTGGTATGGGTCTTCATCACTTCAAACTCTTCGGCGGTCAGCGGGCCGGGTTTCAGCAAAATGGAATCCGGTATGGCAATCTTCCCGATATCATGCATAGCAGAGGCATTGGAAATCGCCTCGATATCCTCGTCCGACAGCGGATAAAACGCCCGCACCTTTTCCAGCAATATTTTTGTGAGCACACGTATTCTTTTTATGTGCTCCCCGGACTCGGAACTGCGGAACTCCACCGTAGTGGACAGCGCGTCTATAACGAACTGGTTGGAACGGCGGATCCGCAGCGCCTGCTTCTGCAATATTTCCTTTTGTTCCCGCAGCTTAAACTCCAGGTTGCGCTTGTACGCATACAGGTCCGCCACGTTGTTCACGCGCTTGATAATAATCTCCGGGTTAAACGGCTTTTTCACCAGGTCCGACACGCCCAGGCGGTACCCCTCCAGCGTCTTTTCGTCGTCATCCTCGCCGGTAATCATCACCACCGGAATGGTCTGAATCAAGCCCTGTTCATTCATCCACTGCAGCACTTCAAAGCCGTTCATCACCGGCATTATCAGGTCCAGCAGCACAATGGCCACGCTGTCCCGGTATTCTTCTATCAGCTCTACCGCCACGCGGCCGTTTTCCGCCTCCAGCACATCAAACTGGTCGCAAAACAGCTCAGACAATATGGCACGGTTGATATCCACATCGTCTACCACCAGCAGTTTTTTCCTTGTCGCAGCCAAGAGCGTCACCTCTGTCTTTCCGGAACCCTTCCCCAGGTAATGCAGACGGCATCCTTCTGCCAACATGCACCGGCTCTGCACAGCCAGCACAAACCATCTGCATTCATTGTTCCTGCGGCACCACTGATTTCCTTCGCCACCCGCAACGGCTGCGGCTTTCGCCTTGCGCCACGGCAGTATCAGCAAATCAACGTCCGCCTATTGTTTATTATACCGTAAAAAAAACATTTTGTCAGTCACTATCTAAATATAGCGAAACTTTATCCATCATTTTCTCCACATCGATGGGTTTGGCAATATGGTCGTTCATGCCGGCAGCCAGGCACGCCTGCACATCTTCTTTAAACGCGTTTGCCGTCATAGCTATTATCGGCACCTGCCGCGCATTTCTGAACCCTGAATCGCGAATATTTTTTGTCGCGGCCAGTCCGTCCATCTCCGGCATCTGCACATCCATCAGAATCAGACTATATCGGTGGTTGTACCGTTTAAACATTTCCACCGCCTGCCGTCCATTTTCCGCATATTCTATGGCTACGCCGGTTTCGGTCAAAATCCCGGTCAATATTTCGCGGTTTATCTCAATCTCTTCCGCCAGCAAAATGGTTTTCCCACGCCAACAGTTTGTGTGGCCGCATGCCTCTTCCTGTTGTGGTTGGAACGTACGGTCGGTCAGTTCCACAATAGTATTAAACATGGCGGACGGCAACACCGGTTTTGGCAAAAACCGTGCGATGCCCAAATGATCCACCTGGTGTTCTATCTCCGGCCAGTCCGCCGCCGATATCATGACCACAATGATGTTGTCGCTCATCACCCGCTTTATTTCCCGGGCGGTTTGCACGCCGTCCATTTCCGGCATCATCCAGTCCATAAATATCAGGTCATATGGGGTCCCGGCCGCCAGGTTCTGCTCGGTCATGGCAATCGCTTTTTTTCCGTTGGACGCCACGTCGCAGTTCAGCGAAAAACCGGCCAATATGCTTTGGAAGCTCAGCAGCACATCCTCGTGATCATCTACCACCAGCACCCGCAGCCCGCTGTGCGGCAGCTTTTTCACCAGCTCTTCCTTGCGCTGTACGCCCCAGGAAATCGGCACCTCGAACAGGAAGCAAGACCCCGCCCCCGGGGCGCTCTCCACCCATATATCCCCGCCCATCAGGTTCACGATCTTCTTGCAGATGGCCAGGCCCAGGCCGGTTCCGCCATACTTGCGGGTGGTGCCGCCATCCGCTTGTTCAAACGAGCGGAACAGCCTGTCCTGCTGCTCTTGTGTAATGCCAATACCGCTATCCTTCACTTCCACACGCAGAAGGGCATCGTCCTCGCCCCGCGGCAACGCGCGCACCTTCAGCGAAACCTCGCCCCCCTCCGGCGTAAACTTCACCGCGTTGGTCAGCAGGTTCAAAATCACCTGCGACAGGCGCAGTTCATCGCTAATCACGCTGCGGGTGAACATTTTATCAAAATCAAAAATAAAGTTTTGTCTTTTTTCCTCTACCCGCACCCCAATCACATTGGCCGCGTTCTGCAGCATCCGCTCGAAATCAAATTCATTCCGCGTAATCTCAAATTTGCCCGCCTCTATTTTGGACATATCCAAAATATCGTTAATGATTCCCAACAGCTGCTCCGATGCCGTCTCTATCTTATCAAAGCAATAGCGAACCCTCTCCATATCATCGGTCTTTCGCGCAATAGTGGTCATGCCAATAATCGCGTTCATGGGGGTACGTATCTCGTGGCTCATGCGGGACAGGAAATCGCTTTTCGCCTTGGCGCTGTCCAGCGCGGCTTCCTTCGCGGCAATCAGGTTTTTGGTAGTCTCATTGCGCAAAATAGCCGACACCACCACAATGCCGCCAGAGCGCAAAATCTGTTCTTCCATCTGGTCAAACGGCTGTTCCGAGTGGCAGTTGTCAAACCCTACAAACCCCCAGAAGCTGCCGCGCAGCAATACCGGAATCACCAAAATAGACAGAACGCCCTGCGGTTCCAGGCCCGCCCGTTCACCATCCGGCAGTGTTCTGACCAGCGCGTTGATGCTGCGCCCGGCACTCAATTCCTCCCGCCAGCGCGGAATGGTCGAATCGTACTCCGTATAGTCGGCAAACTCCAGACCCTGTTGGGCATCCGCCGTGGGCGACCATTCGTAAATCTGCCGGCAGCACAGCTTCCCGTCCTGTTTAAAGTTTTGCCACACATACATGCGGTCGGCCTTCACGCCTTTGCCCAGCAGCGCCAGCGACTCCAGCACCCGCACGTCAAATTCATTTGGGCTTGCCGCCATCAGCATGGCGGCCGCTGCGTTCACATCCCGCAGCAGCCTGTCCTGGCGCTGCAGCTCATTTTTTGCCTCTTTCAGCGAGCGCAGGTCCACCTGGTACGCCGCAATCATAAACGACCCCTTATGCGGTATGCGCTTAAACACCACCCGCATGGGGGTTTTCACCCCCTGCAGCATCAGCTCGGTCTCAAAATCCACATACCCATCCTGCACCACGGTGCGCAGCCGGTCCTGCAGGCTGATCGATTTCCTGCCGCCCGGCTGGTGCTCCGGTATGCTGCTGGCCAATACCGGCAAAATGTTGTCCAGCAGATCCTGTTTGGATGTAAACCCAAAATGCTCCACCGCCGCGGGGTTACAGTCCACCACACGGAACGCATCGTTGAACAGCATGTTCGGGTAAGGGTTGGCGGCAAACATAGCCTGGTTCATTTCCTCGGTCTCGGCCAGATTTTGTACCGCGCGTTCCACCTCGGCCTGCAGCCGTTCATTATAGCGCTCGTTTTCCGTCAGCGCCGCCTGCAGGCTATGTTCCGCCTGCTTCAGTTTGTCTATGTCCAGATGCCCGCCCAAAATGCGCCGCGGCGCGCCGTCCTCGTCCCATTCAATAATGCGGCCGGTATCCAGCGTCCACAGATACTCTCCATCCTTGCGCCGCATGCGTATCTCCTGGGAATAGGTCTTGGTCCTGCCGCTAACATAATCATCCAGCGCCGTCTTTACCACCGGCAAATCCTCCGGGTGGCAAAACGACTCCCACTCGTCCAGTGTTCCCCTCAGTTCCTCCGGGACATACCCCATCATATGCAGGTACTCATCACTGAACACAACCTTCCCGCTGGGCAGGTCCCATTCCCAGGACGCCAGGCCCGACATAGCGGCCACATAATCCAGCAACTCGCTTTTCTGCCGCAGCTTTTCCTCTGCGTTTTTCAGGCGGCTTACGTCCTGCAGCACCCCCACCAGGTGCACCGGGGCGCCGTTTTCGTCCCGCTCGGTAACAATCCCCTTGTCCTGTGCCCAAATAATGCTGCCGTCCTTACGCAGCATACGAAACTCCGCCTCGTACCTATCGGTCTTACCCGCCAGGTGTTTTTGTATGGCATCATTCGCCTTTTTCAAATCCTCGGGAAACACGGCGTTTTCCCAGGTGGCCACATCCGGGGGCAGTTCCCCCTCGTCATACCCGGCTATCTGCTCCCATTCCTTGCTGTACTGCACATAGCCCGTGGGCAGGTGCCAATCCCACAGGCCAATTTTGGTCGCCTCTATCACAAGACCAAGCGAGCCCGCAAACTGCTCGCTTGTGCTGGCGCCACTTTTTGCGCCCTGTGGCGCGGCCTGCTGTTGCCCCTCTGGCACACCGTTCTGCTTCATACTGTCCCCTACCCTCTATACGCCTGCCGCGTGGTAACAGGCCCAATGCCGGTCTCCTTACTTTTTGCTTTCCCGCTCCGGTGTTCGCCTGTTTCAACAATAATATTGTACAAAAAAACGTGAATAAAGTCAATTCCTGCTCAAATCATTTTCAAAACTTTACACGGCCACTTTACAGTTCTGGGCTGCCACCGGACACAAGCATGGCAGACCGTTCTTCTGCCGGCCGGGCCGGCGCCGGCGGCGCAGCCATTGGTTCTGCTTGCCCTGCCTGTGGCGCGTCCGGGCCGGCCGCCACGTGCACCACCTTGCTGGCTGCCACTTTGCCAGCCACCGGAGAGGGCAGCACCGCGCCCTGCGGCACCGGTGCCGCATCGCCAACCAGCAGCCAGGATAGCCAGGCAAAATTTACGATGTTCAGTATTCCCAGCAGTTTGTTAACCGGTCCCACCAGCTCATCCAGCAGGCTCAGCCCCGAATACTGCGGCCAGATGCCAAACAGAAACCGGAAACTGGCCAAAAGCCCAATCGCGTAAAACACCACAAACGGAATCAACCGGCGGCGGGACGGTTTCAGGAAAAACCATATCCCCAGCAATATTTCACCACCATACCCATACCGCTCGTGCATGCCCGGCAGGAAAACCACGCAGCATATCATACTCCACGCCGCCAGCAGCACCAGCGTGTCGCCCTTAAACACCAGCTGCTTGTACAGGGCATAGGACATCATGGCGAAACAAATGAACAGCGTAAACAGGATCATAAACCCTACCGTCACGTCGGCGTTCCCCACACTGGGAAACAGCGTCCCCAGGTTAAAATAATTGATGAACGCATACTTGCTGTCGTCCGCCTGGCCAAAATAAATCGTGAACGGCCGCAAGGCGCTTGCCCCAAACGGGACCCCCGGCAATCCTGACAAAAACAATATCGCCGGCGGAATCAAAAAATTCAAAAAAGAAAATTTCTTGCGGGTCATGTACAAAATAATAAGCGCCGGCAAAATGAAAACCGCCTGGAACTTAAACGCCAGCGCAACCCCAACAAACACAAACCCCAGTGTCCAGCGTTCTTTCAAAAAGCTGTACACCGCAAACACCAAAAACGCCACGTACAGGGAGTCACACTGTCCCCAATAGGCAGAGTTAAACATGGTCAGCGGCAGCAGCGTGGTCAAGGAAAACGCCAGCACGGCCTTGCGGTAGTTTTCGTCGGTCAGGCGGTACACCACCATGCCCACCGCCACCGCCAGCAAATAATCCCCCACAATAGAAAACAGTTTTATCGCCTGCACCGCGTCCATCGGCAGCTTGGTCGCCAGCACCAATAACAACAGGTATGGCGTGTTATAGTTTGCGGGATGATCCGCCAGGCTGGCCATACCGCCCCCTGCCACAATCTCGTCATACCATGGCAGCAAAAACTGGTTCATGTCCGACGACGCCACCGGCAGCATGCCCCGCCGCAGCAAAATGGACGCCAAAAAGGCACCCGCCACAAATATCCAGAAAATATGTTTGCGCACCAGGGATATAAAGCTTTTTTCCACTTTGAACACTGGCTTGTCACCATCCCCCACAAAAATTTATTGCCTGCCGCATCGCCGCAAAAGATAGCAACGCACGGTTCGTCACTTAAAAAAGAGCCACTTTTAGGCATACATTTGTATCATAATGCAAAATAGACCTAAAATGCAACCCCAAGCCCTGCTTTCCGCCCCGTAAAAAAACGCACCAAACATCCGCTAACCCGTTTTTTCTTGCAGCCGCGAAAAAAAACGCTTATTTACGAATGCGCCACTGAAAAAACAAATACTATTTTCAGTCTTATTGTGCACGAGCACATTTGATTTTATTGATTTTGATTTCTGAAAAATATCTCTCTGTATGGTTGTTTTATTGCAAATTTAAAACCAGACCCAAAAACATTGTTGACAACGTGCACGCAAGGCGATACACTGATGATGTGCCCGAGCAATTCTCACTATGCCAGAATCCCGGCGTCCAACCCCGGTGGAGAATTTGCTCCCCCAAAAAAATCAGTGACAGAAACCGTAACAGGAACTTTACCTGCTACCGTTTGCGCTTGTCAGCTACTTTTTGCCATCCGGGCTTGGTTCAGGTCGTTTGCCGGTGTTTTGTTTTGCAGCCAGCCCCACATGCCGTCCGCATTCGGCGCCGCATAATCCATCCCGTTTTAACATCATAATTACTAAGGAGATAGCGCTATGGCAGAGATTTTTCCCGGATTTCCGGTAATTCCTTATGAAGGCCCCAAAAGCAAGAATCCCCTGGCCTTTAAATTTTACAACCCTGAACAAATCGTGGCCGGCAAGCCCATGAAAGAGCATTTGCCGTTCGCCATGGCATGGTGGCACAACCTGTGCGCCACCGGCGCGGACATGTTTGGCGCCGGTACGGCAGACAAAAGCTTTGGCGCGGCGCCCGGTACCATGCAGCACGCTCACGCAAAGGTGGACGCCGGGTTTGAGTTCATGCAAAAGCTGGGCATTCCCTATTTTTGTTTCCACGACGTGGACCTGGTGCCAGAGGCCGCCACCATTGCCGAGACGAACGCACGTTTGGATGAAATTTCGGACCACATTCTCGAAAAAATGAACGCCACCGGCATTCGCTGCCTGTGGGGCACCGCCAATATGTTCTCCAACCCGCGGTTTATGAACGGCGCCGGCAGCTCAAACTCCGCCGACGTGTACTGCTTTGCCGCGGCCCAGATCAAAAAAGCGCTGGATATCACCGTAAAGCTGGGTGGCCAGGGTTACGTTTTCTGGGGCGGTCGCGAGGGGTACGAGACCCTCTTGAACACCGACGTGCTGTTCGAGCAGGAAAACATTGCCCGGCTGATGAAAATGGCGGTGGAATACGGCCGTTCCATTGGCTTCACCGGCGATTTCTTCATTGAGCCCAAACCAAAAGAACCGATGAAACACCAGTATGATTTTGACGCGGCCACCGCTATTGGCTTCCTGCGCCGGTACGGCCTGGATCAAGACTTTAAGCTGAACATCGAGGCGAACCATGCCACTTTGGCCGGGCACACCTTCCAGCACGACCTGCGCATCGCCTCCATCAACGGCATGTTGGGCAGCATCGACGCGAACCAGGGCGACCTGCTGCTGGGCTGGGATACCGATGAGTTCCCGTTCGACGTATATGAAACCACCCTGTGCATGTACGAGGTGCTGAAAGCGGGCGGCCTGCAGAACGGCGGGTTCAATTTCGATGCCAAAAACCGCCGGCCCAGCTACACCGCGCAGGACATGTTCCTGGGGTTCATCCTGGGCATGGACTCGTTTGCCCTTGGCCTGCTGAAAGCGGCCGCATTGCTGGAAGACGGGCGCATAGACGCGTTTGTCCGCGACCGCTATGCCAGCTACCAGGACGGCATTGGCGCCAAAATTCGCGCCGGGCAAACCAGCCTGGCCGAACTGGCTGCCTATGCACAGGAAATGGGCGCCCCGTCGCTGCCGGGTTCCGGCGGCCAGGAATACCTGGAAAGCGTTGTAAACAGCGTTCTGTTTGGGTAATTTCCGCCCGCCGCGGTGCGCGGCGCGGTGTTGCCCGCGCGGTATTTTTGCTTTTTCTTTCCTCCTCGAAAAATAGTCCACTTATGCAAAAACCGGCGGCCGTTTGGAGTGCTTCAAACGGCCGCCGGTTTTTCTATTGTTTCATTTCCAGAACATTTGGGTTTCCACACATCCACGGACTCTGTGCTTACATGTGAAAACCATCTTGCCTTCGTTTTGCCTTGCCCGCTACAAATTTTCTTTTATCTTAATCTCAATCTTGGTGTAATAGCAGTCCTGCTGCGGCGGCGCGTCCATCCCAAGGCATTCCAGCAAAATTTCCAGCGGTTTTGCCCCCTGGGTGAACGGCTGCTGTGCAATGGTGGCGTCAATCACCCCGTCACGTATCAAATGCCGGGTGGACGGCGTGGTGTCATAGCTGATGATCTTTAATTTGCCCGCCAGCTGGGCTTCGCTGACCGCGCGGCAGGCACCCTTCACCCCGGCCGCCGCCAGGAACAGGGCATCCATCTGCGGATAATCTTTTATCAGCCTCCGGGTAACGGCATAGCTCTCCAGGTCATCGTCATTATTTTTCCGCGTGTCCAATATCTTTATACCGGGCAGGTTCTTTTTCACATGATCCGTAAACCCCGCCACCCGCTCGGAATGGCACAGCACCAGGGGGGAGCCAATGACAATACCCACGTTGGCACTGCCACCGGTGATCAGCCCCATCAACCCCGCCGCCGTCTCGCCGCTTTTGTAATAGTTGCTGCCTACATAGGCCACGCGCCCACTCTCGGGCAGATCGCTGTTGGCGGTTACCACCGGCACCCCCGCCTGGCCCAGCGCCTGTATCTTTTCCCGCACCAGCGGGTGGTTTATGGGGGTAATTACCAGCCCGTTTGCCCCCTCGGCCACCAGCTCGTCCATCAGCCGCACCTGGCGCTGTGGGTCGTCTATCGACGCATAGCGAACCTCTACTGTAACGCCATACTCTTCCAGCTCGTCCGCCTTACTTTCAATGCCCGCCACCACATCCTCAAAAAACGGATTGCTGGAGGTGCTGCCAAATAGGATATACCCAAACTTCAGCTTTTTCTTTTTCACCGCCAGCGTTTTTCCCAGGCGGTTTGGCGTGTACTGCACCGCCTCGGCAATCTCACGCACCTTGGCGGCGGTTTCCGGGTTTACCGAGCCGCGGTTGTTCAGCACCCGGTCCACTGTGCCCCGTGAAACCCCGGCCAAACGGGATATTTGTTTGATGGTCGCCATGCGCACCCCGCCTCTTTTCAAGATTGTTCGCGCTTATTGTACGACAATTGCCCCGGAAAGTAAAGGTATGCCCGTGCACATTTACCATGAAACAGGAAAATCCACCGTGCTTTTTTGCTCGTGCACGCTAATTCTACGCCACAATCGTCACTTCCTTACTTGCTTTTTGCTATTTTTCAGTTATATTGCACAAAATATCAACTCTGTTTCTGTGTCTATTGCGGAAAATGCCGGCAAAAGTCCGGTTTTGTATTGACACCAGCTCTATTTTGACTTACACTGCAAACATAACGTGCTCGGGCACATCGAACACGATTGGCAACACCATCCATCCCATTTTGCACAGCACACAAAGAACAAAAGGGTAAGCAGAGCGCGTGGCATCCGCGGCCGCACATGGCGGCATCTTTGAACCGTGTGTACCGTGGTGTCTGGATGGACAGGTTTGCCTGGGGCCCACCCCGGAGTTCCGGGTACAATTTGTAAGGAGTGAAAAAGGGTATGAAAAAGTTTTTGGCAATTGCATTGGCAGCTCTTCTTGTGTTCTCGCTGGTAGCATGTGGCACACCGGCCACCACCTCCACCGCTGGGGCAGACACCAGCACAGCAACCCCGGCACCAGCTGCGGGCGGCGGCGAAAAGGTTGGCATTTCCATGCCTACAAAAAGCCTTCAGCGCTGGAACCAGGACGGTTCCTACATGCAGGAAAAATTTGAAGAAGTCGGTTACGAAGTAGACCTGCAGTACGCGGACAACGACGCTGCACAACAGGTTTCCCAGATTGAAAACATGATTTCCGGCGGTTGCAAGGTTCTGGTTATTGCCGCCATCGACAGCAGCGTGCTGGGCACCGTGCTGGCCGACGCAAAGAGCAAAGATATCCCGGTATTCGCCTATGACCGCTTGATCATGGACACCGACGCGGTCAGCTACTATGCTACTTTCGACAACTGGAAAGTCGGCACCCTGCAGGGCAACTACATTGCGGACGCTCTGGATCTCGAAAACGCGGATGGCCCGTTCAACATTGAGCTGTTCACCGGCGACCCCGGCGACAACAACATCAACTTCTTCTTTGGCGGTGCCATGGAAGTGCTGCAGCCTTACATTGACAGCGGCAAGCTGGTGGTTAAGTCTGGCCAGACCGACATCATGCAGTGCGCCACCGTGGCTTGGGACCCTGCAAACGCCCAGTCGCGTATGGAAAACCTGATCTCCGCCCAGGGTTACAGCCCCAGCGGCACCAAGCTGGACGCGGTTCTTTCCAGCAACGACTCTTGCGCACAAGGCATTGCTACCGCCCTGAAGGGCGCCGGCTATGACGACACCAACTTCCCGATCCTCACCGGCCAGGACTGTGACGAAGCTTCCATGAAAAACATGCTGTCCGGCTACCAGAGCATGTCGGTGTTTAAAGACACCCGTACCCTGGCGGCTCAGGTCGTGAAGATGGTTCAGCAGACGCTGAACGGCGAAGAAGTGGAAGTAAATGACACCACCACCTACAACACCAACTTGGTCGATGTTCCGTCTTTCTTGTGCGATCCTGTCAGCTGCGACCTGGACAACTACCAAGAATTGCTCATCGACACCGGCTACTATACCGAGGAGCAGATCAAACCCTGACCGATTCCTTAGAGACTGATTCTACACAGCAGGGTTTAATTTTGAATTGGCATCAAGCAAAGCAAGAAGACATTTGCAACAGGCGGGCGGGAACATCCCGCCCGCCTGTTGCGCTGTTCTGAAAGATGCTATATGATTATGGCATCCTTTCAAAATGCTTCCATGGGTTTTGAAATACACGGCCGTCATGGCAGTGTGAATCCACTTGTATGGCGGATTTGTGGTTTTGTTCTACATGGTCACTATCGCATGGGGGATTCTTTTACGGCAAATGTCTTTATACCTCATCACGGACTTTCAAAAAGGCAAGGAGGAAAACCCTTGAGCAACACATTGCTGGAAATGAACGGAATTACAAAGCTGTTCCCCGGGGTCCGGGCACTGTCCGACGTTACCCTGGATGTCTCCCCGGGTGAAATTCACGCCTTGGTGGGCGAAAACGGGGCAGGAAAATCCACCCTGATGAACATTCTCAGCGGCGTATACGTATACGGGAATTATGAAGGTGATATCATTTTCGACGGCGAAGAATGCCGCTTTGGGGGTATTCGCGACAGTGAGAAAAAAGGCATCGCCATCATTCACCAGGAGCTGGCGCTGGTTCCCTACATGACCATCGCGGAAAACATGTTCCTGGGCAACGAGCAAGGCAGCACCCTCCGCCTGGACTGGGACGCGACCTACCACAAGGCGGACGAGCTGCTGGCGACAGTGGGCCTGAAAGAATCTTCCCGCACACTCATCAAGGACATTGGCGTGGGCAAACAGCAGCTGGTGGAAATAGCCAAAGCGTTGTCCAAAAACGTGCGGCTGCTTATTTTGGATGAACCCACCGCCTCCCTGAACGAGGACGACAGCCAAAAACTTCTGGAACTTCTTTTACGTTTTAAAGAACAGGGCATGACCTCTATTTTGATCTCGCACAAACTGTCGGAGGTTTCGCAGGTAGCCGACCGCATCACGGTACTGCGGGACGGCCAGGTCATTGAAACATTGACCAAAGGCGTGGATGATATCAGCGAATGGCGCATTATCAAGGGCATGGTGGGCCGCGAAATATCCGACCGTTTCCCCAAGCGCGAAAGCCACATCGGCGATGTAAGCCTGGAAGTAAGCGACTGGACCGTGTACCATCCACTGTATGAAGGGCGCAAGGTGGTAGACAACGTAAGCCTGACACTGCGCCGGGGCGAGGTGGTCGGCATCAGCGGGTTAATGGGCTCCGGCCGCACAGAGCTAGCCATGAGCATTTTTGGCAGGAGCTACGGGCGGAACATCAGCGGCGCAGTGCTGGTGAACGGAGAAGTGGCGCACATGAGCAATGTGGAAGCGGCCATCCGCCAAAGAATCGCCTATGTAACCGAGGACCGCAAAACCAACGGCCTCATCCTGTCGAATCCCATCCGGGTAAACATTACCCTGGCCGCGCTGAACAAGGTAAGCCACCTGGGCAATATCGACCAGGACCAGGAAATATGTGTTGCGGAGGAATACCGCGACAAGCTGTCTATCAAAAGTGCCGGTGTAGAACAAAAGGTGGGCAACCTGTCCGGCGGCAACCAGCAAAAGGTGCTGTTGAGCAAATGGATGTTTGCCGACCCCGAAATATTGATTTTGGATGAACCGACCCGCGGCATAGACGTGGGCGCGAAATATGAAATATACACCATCATCAACGAGCTGGCGGCACAGGGGAAATCCGTGTTGATGATTTCCAGCGAAATGCCGGAGATCCTGGGCATGTGTGACCGCATCTATGTAATGAACGAGGGGCGCATCGTGGCAGAGTATACCAAAGCAGAAGCCAGCCAGGAAAAAATTATGGCCAGCATCTTGCAATCCAGCGCTTCCTAGGTAAGCAATGATTAGCGGTTACCTGGGTTACCTGGGTAATTTGAGAATATTTCCCACTTTCATTGGAGGAGAAACTAGTATGAGCACATCAAAAATCAAGGAAACATTAAGCAAAAATACGATGCTGCTGGCGCTGGTATTTATCATGTGCCTGTTCCAACTCTTGATATCCATCAATAACAAGGGGTCGCTATTCTCCCCTGCCAATATCACGAACCTGATCAACCAAAACGGTTATGTGGTTATTCTGGCCATTGGTATGTTGCTGTGTATCCTCACCGGCGGCAACATCGACCTTTCCATCGGCAGCGTGGTGGCGCTGGTCGGCGCCTTAGCCGGTGTACTCATCGTGAACATGAAGCTAAACGTATGGCTGTCCCTTTTCCTGTGCCTGTTGCTGGGTCTCGCCATCGGCGCATGGCAAGGGTTCTGGATCGCCTACGTGCGCATCCCCGCTTTTATCGTCACACTGGCCGGCATGCTCACCTTCCGCGGTCTGGCGCTGGTTATACTGAATGGTAAGACCATCGCGCCTTTCCCTGCTTCTTTCACCAGGGTCTTTAACACCTACCTGCCCGTTGGCGCAGAGGCTGCCAACAAGCTCATGTTCTCGCTCATCGTCGGTGTGGCCATATGCCTTATCATGATTGTCGCACAGGTGATTTCCCGCATAAACAAGGTCCGCAAAAAGTATGCGGTAGAATCGCTTATTATGATGATTATCCGCCTGACCATCATCAGCGCAGTGGTCATGGTGGTGTCCTGGCTGCTGGGGCAAGACAAAGGCATGCCGGTCATCTTGGTTACACTGGCGGTGGTGGTGCTGGCCTATACCTACTTTACCTCTAAAACGGTGCCCGGCCGTCACCTGTACGCCATGGGCGGCAACGAAAAGGCCGCCAAGCTATCCGGCATAAACACCAACCGCACCTTGTTTTTCGCCTATGCCAACATGGGCTTTTTGTCGGCAGTTGCCGCCATGGTCTGTGTGGCACGCTATGACTCCGCCAGCACACAGCTGGGCACCAGCTTTGAAATGGACGCCATCGCGTCCTGCTACATCGGCGGCGCCTCTGCATACGGTGGCGTGGGCAAGGTCAGCGGCGCGGTCATCGGCGCGCTGTTCATGGGCGTGGTAAACAACGGCATGTCCATCATGGGCATCGACGCCAACTGGCAAAAGGTGGTAAAAGGCTCCATTCTGTTGGCCGCCGTGGTGGTGGACATTGTCCTGCAAAAACGCCGCACTACGTAAGTTGTACGTGCTGCCCGGATAAAAGGAGGCCTTTTATATGGAATATCTGATTGGCATCGACCTTGGCACCTCCGGCACCAAAACGGTATTGTTTGATGAAACCGGCGTGCCGGTAGCCAGCGCCACCAGCGAGTACCCGCTGCACCAGCCGCAAAACGGCTGGGCCGAGCAAGCCCCCGCCGACTGGTGGAACGCCTGTACCACCACCCTGCGGCAGGTATTGGAACAAAGCGGTATAGACCCCGCACAGGTGCGTGGCATCGGCCTTTCCGGACAGATGCACGGCCTGGTTATGCTGGACGCCGAGGGCGAGGTACTGCGCAACAGCATTATCTGGTGCGACGGGCGCACCGGGGCCGAGTGCGCGGAGATTACGGAAAAGGTAGGCGCCCAGCGGCTGATTGAAATTACCGCAAACCCTGCGCTCACCGGCTTTACCGCCGGCAAAATCCTGTGGGTACGCCGGCACGAGCCAGAGCTGTATGCCCGCTGCCGCCAGATTTTGCTGCCGAAAGATTACCTGCGTTACAAACTAACCGGAGAGTTCGCCACCGAGGTCAGCGATGCTTCCGGCATGAACCTGCTGGACGTGCCGAACCGGTGCTGGTCCGGCGAGGTACTGCAAAAACTGAACATAGACCCCGCACTGCTGCCGGTGGTACGGGAGTCCTATGAGATAGCGGGCCATATCACCCCGGCCGCTGCCGCTTGCACCGGCCTTGCCCCCGGCACCCCGGGGGTGGGCGGCGCAGGCGATAACGCCGCCGCCGCTATAGGCACCGGCGTGGTACAGCGCGGCAAAGCCTTTACCACCATCGGTACCTCGGGGGTTATTTTCGCCCATTCCGACACCGTTACCATCGACCCCGGCGGCCGGGTACATACCTTCTGCTCGGCGGTGCCCGGTGCCTGGACGGTCATGAGCTGCACCCTTTCCGCCGGCGGCAGCCTGCACTGGTTCCGCACAAACTTCTGCGCAGCGGAAACTGAAAGCGCCCGCGGCCTTGGCCAGGATCACTACATACTGCTGGACAAACAGGCGGCCCGCATCCCCATCGGGGCCGACCGGCTGCTGTTCCTCCCCTACCTGATGGGCGAGCGCAGCCCCCTGTTGGACCCGGACGCCCGCGGGGTTTTCTTTGGCCTGTCGGCCATGCACACCCGCTGGCACCTGCTGCGCGCCGTCATGGAGGGTGTCACCTACTCCCTGCGGGAATGCTTGGACGTCCTGCGCGGCATGGGCATCCACTTCGACGAAATGTATGCCACCGGCGGGGGCGGCAGCAGCCCCCTGTGGCGCCAAATGCTGGCCGATGTTTACGGCTACCCGGTGCGCACCATCGCCAACCGCGAGGGTCCGGCGCTGGGCGCGGCCATCCTGGCCGGTGTGGGCACCGGGCTGTATGAAAGCGTACAGCAGGCCTGTGCGGCGGTTATCCGCCCGAACGAGGCACAACAGCCTATCGCAGAGAACCAAAGTGCGTATGAGCCTTACTATCGCCTGTACGCTTCGCTCTATCCCTCTATGAAAGACCACTTCCACACATTGGCCCGCTTGTAATATGGTTACTTTGTGAAGGCCAGACCGCCCTTCCGGCCGGTCACTCCATTCCTGCCGACGGTCTCGCCTTCGCTTTGTCCGTGCTTTTACAGCAAACACCTCCGTCAAATGACGGGGGTGTTTGCTGTAAAATGCTTTAAAGGAAGACTTTTGAATTCCTCCATCAGAAAGCATATTGCATTTATTCTATTATGTGTTGCACTACTTTACCATGCCGGACAGCACGGTTCTTCTGTTGCGTCGCACCCCTTTGCCGGCTATTTTCCACTTTGGTTTTGCCATCCCTTGGTGCCAGCATGGAAAAATCAGACCTTCTTCGCCTGCCGCTTTCCCCGGAAACTGCACAACATCCACATCATAAGCGCGCTGAACCCAAACACGCACACACAGTACAAACCCACCCCCGCCCAGTACGGCAGGCCGGGGAAAACGTTCGCAAACAGCAACACAAAAAACCAGTGGAACAAATAGATGTACAGGCTCAGCCGACCCAAATAATTGCCCAGCCGCGTGGCGTGCGTGTTTAAAAACCGGGCAACAACAGTTTGGTTTGAAAAACAGAAGAACAGCAACACCGCAAAAATCGGTACCCAAAACAGCATGTCATAGGGCGCGAACGCGTCCTTCCATACAATCGGTACAAACAGCGCCAACACCAGCAAAATCTCTATCGCGCTGGCAATCCCGCGCATTTTTTTCGGCCATTCCTTCGCGGCCGCTTTTTCATATAACACATAGCACAGGCACCCCACACCCAACCCCGCAAACGCGCGCAAATTGGCCGACAGCGTGAACAGCACCACCTCATTGCCTATATCCATGGTGCCGTAGGTCTGCATAATAAAGGCATAAATAAAAACCGCTGACAAAGGCGCAATCACGTTTGTGTACGGCCGCCGGTGATACTTCGCCAGATAATACACCGGTATCATCGCCAGCAACATGGCCGCCAGGTACCACGTGGACCCAACCAAATAATCCGCATCAAAAGCCGGTTGCGGCGTAAACCCTGCCGTCTGCAGCAAAATTATTTCCCACTTGAAATGGAACAGGCGCGACAGGATATTGCCAATACCGGTAACATGGTTCGTAATGGTGGTTAAAACAAACACCATGGCAAGCGCAATGATGTAACCGAGATAAAAGCTCTTCGCCTTGTGGAAAACGTATTGCAGCGTGTCGGAAAGCTGCTTCCCTACGGAAACATCCGTCGGCACAGGTTCCTTGCAAACGCCCCGCATCAGCAAGAACCCACTGAACATAAAAAAGAATTCCACCACCACCGCCATGTTGACAAAGTGATCTGTCCCGGGGTAATAGAACGCCTCGAAATGAAGCATAATTACGCAAAACGCCGCAAAAATACGCAGCCATTCCGCCGATGCGATTCGTTTACTCACACTGTCGCCTCCCCATGCTTCTCTTGCTCACCACCGCTTTGTATTGCGGGTTGCGCCACGAAAAAACCCACGGTCACCGCGGTCGGCCGCTTCAGCTTTTGAAAGACCCACCCTTTTTGCCAAATGTTTATACCACATGTCGAAAGAAATGTCTATCCTTTTCCGGTAGGGCAGCCGAAAAAGGACAAAAACCAAGTGGTTTCAACGCAAATAACGCTGGCGATATTATTGGAGCGAACAATGGGAATCTACCCGCGCCCTAACAAACAGTGCACCGCACTGTTTGTTGCCCACTGCGACGGGCCGGGCTGTTCGCTTCCGCACGCCGCTATCCAAAAAAGCAGTGCCCCGGCGGGGTACGCCGGGGCACTGCTTTTTTGGAGCGGATGACCTACCTAGAGTCGAACCAGCATAGTATGCTCTATAAATGCAAACATAATTTGCTATTACTTATTATCATTATTTGAAAATCCTTTTAGCGAATCCACTAAATCTTGAAGCCCTTTTGCACTTTGTATTGCTTGCTGCGGATTTGTTTGCGCCTGACTAAGAAATTTTTCAATAAAACCATATTTAACATCCGTTTCTTTTGTTGCATCATATTCCTTCAATTTTAGCTCTACTTCCGCTTCCATTTTTTGAATCGCAGCTGCATGTTCTCTCTCCTGCTTTTCTAAATCATCGCGATGCTGTTGTTTCAATTGCTCCAACTTTAATTCATTTTCAATTTTTACTATTTTAAGTTCCTTACCAGACTTCCACGTAGAAGCCGCAAAAGAAAGAATACCTGTCACCAATGCCGCTAAAACAGGAATCCAAATTTCCATGAATTTATCCTCCATACAGTATTTTGCACTAATCGGTAACTCAATTATAACATAAAAATGATTAAAGCCGAACACTCAGCACTATCATCTCTGGAAACACAAAGAGATCATGCTGGGAGTTCGACTCTATCAAATATGGAGCGGACGATGGGAATCGAACCCACAAAGCCAGCTTGGAAGGCTGGGGTTTTACCACTAAACTACGTCCGCAAACCGTTTCGCCGCCACCTGCATAAAACGATGGCGGCGAAAACTAGAATACAATGTTTCGTCCTGCTTGTCAAGAAAACGCCACGGTAACCTCATCATCTTTCGCGCTGATATGCACCTTCTTGATTTTATCCTTTTTCAGGATCCCTTCGGCAATGCGGTCCTCCACCTCTTTGCGGATAACCCTGCGCAGATCCCGCGCGCCAAACTGGCCGCCCTTCGCCTTTTCGCACAGCGCCGACAAGGCCTTTTCGTCCCAGTCTATCGTAATGCCTTTGGTCTTCAGCGGTTCGGTATACTCGTCCAGCATCAGCGCCGCCACCTTGTTCAAATCCTCCGGCGTCAGCGGGTTGAACGCAATCACCTCGTCCACCCGGGACAAAAACTCCGGCCGCAGGAAATCGCGCAATGCCTTCATGGTTTTTTCCCGGCTCATGTCCTTCACGGTTTTGTCAAAACCCACATTTGCCACCCGGTCCCCGGACCCGGCGTTGCTAGTCATGCAGATCACCGTGTTTTCAAAGCTCACGGTACGTCCCTGGGCGTCGTTTATTTTGCCTTCGTCCAAAATCTGCAGCAGAATGTTCATCACATCCGGGTGCGCTTTTTCTATCTCGTCAAACAGCACCACGCTGTAGGGCTTGCGCCGCACCTTCTCGGTCAGCTGGCCGGCTTCATCATACCCCACATATCCCGGGGGCGAACCAATCAGCCGGCTCACCGCGTGTTTCTCCATAAACTCGCTCATGTCCAGGCGAATCAGCGGATCGACTGAATCAAACAGCTGGAACGCCAGCTGTTTCACCAGCTCGGTTTTGCCCACACCGGTGGGCCCTACGAAGATGAAACTGGCCGGCCGGCGGCGCCCGGAAATATCCGCACGGGTACGCTTCACCGCGGCGGCCACCAAATGCACCGCCTCGTCCTGGCCAATCACTTTTTCGCGCAGGCGCTCCTCCAGGTTCACCAGCTTGTCATACTCGCTCTCCGCTATCTTCACCGCCGGAATCCCGGTCCACAGCTCTATCACGCGGGCCACGTCTTCCATGCTCACTTCAATGGAATCCACCTGCTTTTTCAGCTCTTCGGTGGTCTGCTTTTGGCGCGCAATCTCGCTCTTTACTTCCGCCAGCCGCTCAAAGTTCGGCTCCTTCTGCTGCTCCACCTCGACCTTTTCATCCTCCAGCTTTTTCAGCTGGGCCGCAGCATCCAGCCAGGTGCTAATCTCTGGATGCGCCAAACTGCTGCAGGCACACGCCTCGTCCAACAGGTCAATGGCCTTGTCCGGCAGGTACCGGTCGGTAATGTACCGCTCCGACAGGCGCACCACCTGCTCTATAATAGCATCGCTGACCTGCACATGATGGTGCACTTCGTAATATTCCTTCACGCCAATGAGCACCGACACCGTGTCGTCGATACTGGGTTCCTCTACCTTCACCGGCTGGAAGCGGCGCTCCAGCGCCTGGTCTTTTTCAATAAACTTGCGGTATTCCGCAAAGGTCGTGGCGCCAATTACCTGTATTTCGCCTCTGGACAGGGCCGGCTTCATGATGTTCGCGGCGTTCATGGCACCCTCGGAATCGCCCGCGCCGGTAATATTATGCACCTCATCAATGAACAAAATCACATTCCCGGCCTGTTTCACCTCGGTAATCAGGCCCTTCACACGGCTTTCAAACTGGCCGCGGAACTGGGTGCCCGCCACCAGGCTGGTCAAATCCAGCAGGAAAATCTCTTTGTCCTTCAGGCGGCTGGGCACGTCGCCAGCCGCAATGCGCAGGGCAATCCCCTCCGCAATAGCTGTTTTGCCCACACCGGCTTCGCCGATCAGGCAGGGGTTGTTTTTCTGCCGGCGGGACAAAATTTGGATGGTACGGTAAATTTCCCGGTCCCGCCCAACAATGCGGTCCAGCTTCCCGTCCGCTGCCTTCGCGGTCAGGTTCTCACAATAGGTATCCAAAAACTTTCGCTTTTGGTTTTTGCCGTTCCGGGCATCGGTCTTGTCCTTGGCATCCTCGCGCTTGTTTTGCCCGCCAAAAATAAACGGGAAGGTCGCGCTGCCGCCCGGCTGAAAATCTTCTTCTTCGGTTTCTTCATTCTCCGCCGCCGCGCCGGAATCCTCCGGGCTTTGCATAGAACCCAGGCCGCTCTCGCCCAAAAAACCGGCAAAACGCTCTTCCAGCGACTCCAGGTCCGAGTCCGAAATACCAAATTGTTTAATCATATCATCCACCGGCTTAATTCCCAGCTCGTGCGCACAGGTCAGGCAATAGCCGTCGCTGCTGCTGGCGGTACTGCTGCCATCCATGCGCTGCACAAACACAATCGCCGGCCGTTTTTTACATTTCACACATATCATATCGTAAGGTTGCCTTTCTTCGCCCTGCATCACACCATTCGCCGCGCAGAGCATAAATATAGAAACACGACCTGGTCAAAACTTTTACCTATTTCTTCCCATGGTGCTGACTTCATTATACTCCCTTTGTATGCTTTTGGCAATCTAAACCTTCGATTGCTAATTTATTTCACATTTTGTACACTTTCTCGTTTTATCTCGTCACTATATTACGTATATACGTTCTATATTTTCATTCTTCTACGTCTGCTCTATGTGAAAAAGTTGAACGGTGCCATCAGCCGCAGCACAACGCTGCCCGCCAGATAATCCCCCTGGATGCTTCCGGCCAGGAAGACGGCGTCCAGCAGCCAGATAGCGCACAGCAGCAGGAACACATACAGCACACCCAGCAGCACCCCCATCACGGCGCCCAGCGCCCCGTTCAGCGTGCCCACCACCGGCAGCTTGTTCACGCCGGACAGCAGCTTCCCCAACAGGAACACCACAAACCGCAGCAACAGGAATAGAATTAAAAACAACAGCAATATCAACAGCGGAACCACAAACGGCTGTACCACCTGGGTTACCAGCTGGCTGGAGACCTCCGCCGCGGCAAAATCCACCGTAGTCCCCACCGATGCCGCCACCGCTTCTATCACCGCTTCTGGCAAAAAGTCCAGCACCGAGCGCAACACGTCCGCCACCGTAGTCAAAGCCTGGCCGGATATCGCCTCGGTCACGCGCGCCTCCAGGCCCGGCCGCAGCAAATGGTCAAACACCACCGGCGCCAGGTACCGCGCCAGCAGCACCGCCACCACAATGGACAGCACGGTGCCAAAAAAGCTGACCAAGCTGGCTAAAAAACCTTTGTGCGCATAATACGCCGCACAGCCGATCAATATTCCCAGCATCGCCAGGTCGAACAAAACAGACATAAGTGTCATTGGCTTTTTTCCGCAATACCCGGGACACCCCTCGCACGCCACAGCGGCAAATACTATGTCTCGGCTATGATTCGGCCCTCCTTTTTATGCAATGCTCAAAAATGTTCTTTATTTCACCCCACCGCGGAACTATCCGCCGGCTGCAGCATATCCGCCAGCGGCAGCACCGCCGTTGCCGTGATGGCCAATGGCTGGCCGCCCCACACCAGGCTGTAGGCTTTCGCGTCCAGCACCTGTGTCTCCACCAGCGTCCCCGCCAGCGTATACGCCCGCACCTCTTGCCCCACCAGCAGGTAAGCCCCCTCTGCACCCACCAGCGCGCGCGGCGTCCCGGTGCCCTGGCTACTGGCGGAAAACAGCGGCGTCAATGCTTCGTCCAGCAAAACCAGCTCCACCTTTTCCTGCGCCACCGAGCCAAAGCACAATGCTGTTTTTCCGGCATAATAATCCGCCGTACGCAGCTGCCTGCCATCATAGTCATAGCGGGCCAGTTCGCTGCCGTCCTTGCCATACAGGGCGGCAAAGGTATCAAACACCGCCAGAATCTGGCCGTCTTTCGTAAAATGCAGCTGTAGCACCACCGCATCGTTCACCCGAATTTTCGCCTGCACGTCCTTGCGGTCGGTACGCAGCAGGTACAGCGTACTGCCCAGCGCCCCTTCGCGCGCCGACAGGCACCCCAGCGCCAGGCTGCGGTCATCGGTATAAAAGGTGGCTGCAATGGGCTCCTCATCGGTCAGGGACATTTTAAAGCTGGGCGACCCTTGCTCATACTGCGTGTCGTACACCTGCAGCGACGAATGGGTAAACAGCGCCAGGTTCCCCCCGGGGCTCATTTCCGCAAACAAAATTTCCTGTTCGGTGGTACGGTAGGCAATACGTTTTTCCCGGCCTTCCACCACATATTCCTTGCCGCCGCGGGTATAGACGCACACGCGGGTGTTCCCGGCCGTCATGGCGGGGGCCACATACCCGTGCTGTACGCGGCGCAGCTCTTTGCCGGTGGAGGAAACGATGGCCATGTCCGCGCTGCCCAGCGCCGCAAAGCCGTTTTCGCCCATACTCTCCGCCTTTATAAACCCATTCATGGCAAAATCCATGGGGAACCCGTCGCCCGGCTGCAGGTGGATGCGCATGCTTTCAAACGCCTCCCCCGCCTTCATGGAAACCGCCACATACAGCCCGCTGAAATACACCAGCAGGCCACAGGCCAGCAGCAGTACCACCACCAGTACCCGTATGCGCCGCCAGCGTTTTTTCCGGCGCACCGCGGCCACCCGTGGGTTTTTGCGCGGCAGCACAATGGCGTTCGCCGGCAATGGTTCGGTGGTGTTTTGTCCCGCAGGGACATCACTTTTTCCGGACGCGGTATCCGCGCCCAGGCTGCTTTTTTTTCGAAAGAAACCGCGGGCCACGCCACCAGGTTTCTTTCCGCCGGGCGTGTTTCCGCTTGCCTCGCCGCCAGCGGGCTCTCTGCCACCGGATGCACGTTCCCCGCGCCCGCTTCCCGGTACCGGGGTCCCCATGCCAAACAGCTCCACGTCGCCGGGCTCCACCTCGTCCGGTGGGAAAACCCCCGCCCGGGCAGCCTGCGCCTGGCTCTGGGACACCGTTTTTGCGTCCTCCTGCACGGGGCTCTCCGGCGTCATATCCGCCGGCGTGGCGCCCGGCGTCTCCCCCATGCCCATGCGGTACACCGTTTCGCCCGGCGTCACGCGGCCCATGCGGTCTTTTTCTTTTTCCGGCACCTGCGCCTGCGCTTTCTTTTTCTTTCGCTTATCATCGCCCGGCACCACCAGGCTGGTGTGCCGCGGCTTTTTATGCACTTTTTTTGCCAATGGCACACCTGCTTTGCTTTTTTGTCTTGGGCAATACCGCACAGAGCATCACCGCCGCACCTTCAGTCTTATACGGTATTGCCCTTTTTGCTCGTTCGTTTTTTAAGAATTTGGGGGCAGCCACAGCGCCGCGTCCGGGTAAAACACCCGGGTTAAGAACAGCCCCTTCGCGGGCAGGGTGTCCCCCGCGCGGCTGCGTGTGCGTGCGGTCAAAATATCCGCCACCGCCTCCGGCGGCAGCCGCCCAGCGCCCACCCGCAGCAACGTCCCTGCCATAATGCGCACCATGTTGTACAGGAACCCGTCGGCGCTCACCTGCAGAATAACCCGCTGGCCTACCCGCTTCACGGCCAAACCGCTGACAGTACGTACCGTGTCCTCTATGTCGCTGCCGGCAGACTGAAACGCCGCAAAGTCATGCCGACCCACCAGCGCCTGGCCCGCTTTGTGCATTGCCGCGTCGTCCAGCCGCCAGGGTACGCGGTAGTACAGCCCCGGCGAAAAAGGATCATCCACCGGCGAATTTAAAAAAACATAGCGGTATTCCTTCCCGCTGGCGGAATACCGCGCGTGAAACTCCTCCGGCACCCGCTGCGCGGAAAGCACCCGGATATCCGGCGGCAAAAACCGGTTCAAGGCAAGCGGCAGTTTTTCGTCCGGCAGCTGCGTTTCAAAATGAAAACTGACGCAGTAATCCCGCGCATGCACGCCGGCGTCGGTGCGGGAACAGCCCTTCACATCCGGCCGGGCGCGCAGCACCTGTTCCATGGCATCCTGCAGCACCGTGCAAATGGCCAGCGCGTTTTCCTGCACCTGCCAGCCGTGGTATTGCCCGCCGTTCCAGGCCATGCGCAGTAAAATATTCATCTGCCCACACCCACCGGCAGCAGCGAGTACGCCCAGCCGGAAAACCCGATGGCCACAAACACCAGCACGCACACCACCGTCGCCAAAATATCCGCCGGGGTTATGTGCAGCTGGCGCAGACGGGTGCGCCCCTCGCCACCGTGGTAGCAGCGACATTCCATGGCCATGGCCAGCTCGTCCGCCCGGCGAAACGCCGACAGGAACAGCGGAATCAACACCGGAACCAGCGCCTTCACCCGCTGCAGCAGGTTCCCCGAATCCAGCTCGGCGCCGCGCGCCTTTTGTGCGCTCATTATTTTATCGGTCTCTTCTATCAGGGTGGGAATAAACCGCAGCGCAATGGTCATCATCATGGCCAGCTCATGCGCCGGGAAGTGGAACCGTTCCAGCGGGCTTAAAAGCCGCTCTATGGCATCGGTCAGCACTATGGGGCTGGTGGTGTAGGTCAGCAGGCTGGTGCCCGCTATCAGGCACACAATGCGCACCGCAAACACCACCGCGTAGTAAATCCCCTCCGGGTAAATGCGGATGAACCACCAGGAAAACAGTGGCTCGCCGGTGGCGCCGGTGGTAAAAAACAGGTTCAGTATGGTGGTAAACAACAAAATAGGCCACAGCGGCTTTATGCTGCGCCACACCATGCGCCCCGGTATTTTGGCCAGCGCGTACAGCACCACCAAAAACACTACCGAAATGGCAATACCAATGGGGTTTGTCCCCACAAAAAGCATAATGATATACGTGAAGGTAAGGATAATTTTTACGCGAGGATCCAGCCGGTGCACAATGGACTCGCCCGGAAAATGCTGACCGATGGTAATATCACGAAGCATCGCCGGCCCCCTTTCCCGCAAACCGCAGCAGGGTTTCGGCGGCGTATTTCACGGTATACACGTCGGTGTCTATGGAAAGGCCCATCTCGCGCAGCCGCAGGAATATCCGCGTAATCTGCGGCACCGACAAACCCATTTCCAGCAGCTGGGCCGCCTTGGCAAAAATGGCGGGGGTATCGTCATACATGGCAATACCGGCGTCTTTCATCACCAGCACCTTGTCGGCATATTTCGCCACATCTTCCATAGAATGGCTAACCAGCACCACGCTGGTACCGGTGTCCTTGTGGTACTGCTGTATCTCGTCCAAAATAGTATCCCGGCCCTCGGGGTCGAGGCCCGCGGCAGGTTCGTCCAGCACCAGCAGGCGGGGCCGCATGGCCACCACCCCGGCAATGGCCACCCGGCGTTTCTGCCCGCCGGATAATTCAAACGGGCTGCGGGCCAGCGTTTCTTCCGACAAGCCGCACACCTTTGCCGCCATGTGCACCCGGTCGTGTATTTCTCCCTCAGAAAGATCCATGTTCTTCGGCCCGAACGCAATGTCTTTTTCCACTGTCTCCTCGAACAGCTGGTACTCCGGGTACTGGAACACCCGCCCCGCCAGGAAACGAAACTTGCGTATTTCTTTGGGTTTTTCCCACACGTCCTGCCCCGCAATGTATATTGTGCCCGCGGTGGGCCGCAGCAAACCGTTAAAATGGGTAATCAGGGTGGATTTTCCGCACCCTGTGGGCCCAATAATGCCCAGGAAGGTATGCTCCTCCACCTCAAACGTCAGCTCCCGTATGGCGGTGGTGGCATCCGGCAGGCCGGTGTTATAGGTATAGGTCAGCCCCTCGGCACGAATAATCGGCGGCATCAGGTGGCCCCCTTTCCGCTGAAAGGCTTTCCGGTCAGTTTTTCATACAGCAGCGTGGCGCACTCTTCCTCGGTAATAACCCCGCGTGGCATGGCAAAGCCCGCGGCGCTCAGCTGTTCGCACAACTCCGCCGCCTGTGGGATATCCAGGTGCAACGCGCGCACATCCTCCACCCGGCTGAACACCTCTTTGGGCGTGCCGGAAAAGGCAATCTTGCCCTCGGCCATCACCAGCACCCGGTCCGCCATGGCGGCCTCTTCCATATAATGGGTAATGTGCACCACCGTAATGCCCTTTTCCTTGTTCAGGCGGCGCACGGTACGCATAATCTTGTTCCGGCCGCGCGGGTCCAGCATAGCGGTGGCCTCATCCAGCACCAGGCAGTCCGGGTCCATGGCCAGCACCCCAGCCACCGCCACCCGCTGTTTTTGCCCACCGGACAGCTTGTGCGGCTGCCGGTGGCGGTATTTGTAAATGTCGGTTTCTTCCATCGCCGCATCTATGCGCCGGCGCATTTCGTCCGGCGGCACGCCCAGGTTTTCCAGCGCGAAAGCCACATCCTCTTCCACCACCGTGGCCACAATCTGGTTGTCCGGGTTTTGGAACACCATGCCCACCGTCTGGCGCACGTCATACACACGGGCTTCTTCCTTGGTGTCAATGCCCTCTATCCACACGGTGCCGCGTTCCGGCAGTAAAATAGCGTTAAAATGCTTTGCCAGGGTGGATTTCCCACACCCGTTCGCCCCCAGTACCGCCACAAATTCTCCGCACTGTATCGTCAAATCCACCCCATCTACCGCATAGGGGTGCTCTTCATCGTACCGGAACGCGATATTTTCAGTTTTGATCATTTCAGGCATTCGCCTTTACTCCTTTGTCATTCCCGGCGCGGCATTGCCTTTCCGCCAAGAACCAGCCATATTCCTTATTTATGATGGTATATACGGTACCCGAAAGCGCAAAAAAACCTCCCTGCCACCGCATCCCACACTGCCTGCCGCACAAACAGCCCGCAATATCACAGAAGTATACCCCGATTTCCCCAGTGACGCAAGACTCAAAATTCCTCAAATCTTCGGCGCCAGTTTTGCCAGCCGCACATGGTCTTCCCACACGCCGTTCACTTCCAGGCACTTGCGCGAAATTCCCTCTTGCTCGAACCCCAGTTTTTCCGCCACCCGCAGCGAGGCCGTATTGCGCGGCATCACGTATATTTCTACGCGGTGCAGCCCCACATCCTCAAACGCCATGCGCAATATGCGGCGAACCGCCTCGGTGGCATATCCCTCGCCGGTGTGGTTTTCATCCATTTTGTATCCCAAAAAGCAAGACCAAAATGGCTTCCACAAAATATTGTTCAGTGCCACCGTACCCACAATCTCATTGGTGCCCTTTGGCACCAGCCAATACCGGAATCCCGCCCCGGCGGCCGCGTTGTGCCGGTCGGCGGACAGCGCCCGGCGCACCTCGCCCAGGGCATAATGCCCCGCCTCGTGGCGGGACTCGCTCTTCTGAAAAAATTCCGCGTTCCGCCTGCCAAACTCCGCCGCCGCCTTCGCAAATTTCGGGTGCGACGCCACCAGCAGCAGCCGCTGGGTTTCGTACACTTTTTTCACCATACTTGTTCACCCCGCCGTCCACAGCGCGGTGCCGCCACACGGCAGCACCCCGCCACCGGCTGTCACCGGCAGGCCTATTTCGTCACTGGCCACCACCCCGCCATGTTTTGGCGCCAGCAGTTGGCGCAGCATATACCCCATCGACCCCGGCGCAATGCCGGTGGTATAGCTGTTTACCGCAAAAAACAGCGGCGTTTCGCTCAGCACCTCACAAGTAAGCGCCAGCAGCGGCCAAATCGCTTCCTCCAGCTTCCACACTTCGCCCCCCGGCCCGCGCCCATAGCTGGGTGGGTCCATAATCACCGCGTCGTAAAAATTCTCCCGGCGCTTTTCGCGCTCCACAAACTTGCGGCAATCGTCCACAATCCAGCGAATGGGTTTGTCCGCCAGACCACTGGCCGCGGCATTCTCCTTTGCCCAGGCCACCATACCTTTGCTGGCATCCACATGCGTCACCGCGGCGCCCGCCGCTGCCGTGGCCAGGGTGGCTCCGCCGGTATACCCAAACAGGTTCAGCACCTTCACCGGGCGGCCCGCCGTCTCTATCAGCCGCCGGTACGCGTCCCAGTTGACCGCCTGTTCCGGGAACACGCCGGTATGTTTAAACCCGGTGGGGCTGACGGTAAACTGCAAATCCTCATACGAAATCCGCCATTTTTCCGGCAGCGACTTTTTTGTTTCCCAGCTGCCGCCGCCTTTTTCACTGCGGTGGTAAATGGCATCCACCCGCGCCCACGCATCGCTGCGCCGTGGGGTCTGCCAGATCACCTGCGGGTCCGGCCGCTGCAGCAGCACCGCGCCCCAGCGTTCCAGCCGGTAGCCATCGGTAGCGTCCAGCAGTTCATATTCCCGCCAGCCGTCTGCGCTGCGCATATGCCTTCCCCCTTCGCTTTCGTTTACGTCCCTTTGGCCAGGTACGTTTTCTTTGTTGTCGCCTTTCCGGCACACCGCGCCCACCGCCCGTGCCAAACGCCTGCGGCGTTTGCCTGCCCTGCGGGCAGTCCGGCGAAACACGTTTCGCCGGCACGGGCGGCCACAGCAGGCTTGCCTATCAAAACCGGCGCCCTATCCTTTCAAAAGCTCTTCCAGCGTCTGCTGGCCGGGCGCCTCGGCAGCGTTTTCCGGCACAGACAACCCCAGATGCCGGTACGCCAGCTGCGTGACACACCGTCCGCGGTTGGTGCGTGCCAAAAAGCCCATCTGCATCAGGTATGGCTCGCACACGTCCTCTATGGTCACCGCCTCTTCGCCTATCGCCGCCGCCAGCGTGTCCAGCCCTACCGGCCCGCCACTATACATTTCTACAATCGCCCGCAACAGCCGGCGGTCCAGGCTGTCCAGGCCCGTCTCGTCTATCTCCATCTTGTCCAGCGCATACTTTGCGGCCTCGGTATCCACCGTCTGCTTACCCATCACCATCGCAAAATCCCGCACCCGCTTCAGCAGGCGGTTCGCCACACGCGGCGTACCACGGCTGCGCCGGGCTATCTCCTCGGCGCCGTCCTCATTGCATGGCACGTCCAGTATCCGGGCCGACCGCCGTACAATCTCACCCAGTTCCGCCGGGCTATACATTTCCAGTTTTAATAGTACGCCGAACCGGTCGCGCAGCGGGCCGGTCATCTGCCCCGCCCGCGTGGTGGCGCCTATCAGCGTAAACGGCGGCAGGTTGATGCGAATCGACTGTGCGCTGGGCCCTTTGCCAATCATGATATCCAGCGCGTAATCCTCCAGCGCAGGGTACAAGACCTCCTCCACCTGGCGGGACAGGCGGTGTATTTCATCTATAAACAGCACGTCGCCTTCCTGCAGGTTGGTCAGCAGCGCCGCCAGATCCCCCGGTTTTTCTATGGCGGGGCCGCTGGTTACGCGGAACTGCACCCCCATCTCGTGCGCAACAATGCCTGCCAGCGTGGTTTTCCCCAGGCCCGGCGGTCCATACAGCAGCAGGTGATCCAGCGCTTCTTCGCGCATTTTTGCCGCTTCCAAATACACAGACAGGTTCTCTTTCGCCTTTTTCTGCCCGATATATTCTTCCAGCGTCTTGGGCCGTAGCGAGGTCTCCACCTCAAAATCTTCCACTTCCACCTCGGGCGAAACCAGGCGCTCGTCCTCGCGTTCCCGCTGGTCTGTTGGGTTTATCGCCATGGTTATCCTCCTCCGCTCATGCCCCGCAGCGCCAGGCGAATGATCTCCGCCGTGGGCAATGTCGGGTCTATCTGCGCAACGGCCGCCGCCGCCTCACTCTGGGTATACCCCAGGCTGGCCAGCGCCGCCACCGCCTGCGCGGTGCCGCCGGCCTGTGGCAGGCTGACCGCCGCCACGTCCGCCATAGACAGGCCGCCCGCGCCAAAACCTTTGGCCACCTTGTCCTTCAGCTCCAGTACCAGCCGCTGGGCCAGCTTTGGCCCCACACCGTTGGCCGCCGTAAACGCCTTGTGGTCGCCGGCGCTTACCGCCAGCGCAATGTTCCCCGGCGACAAGGCGCTTAAAATAGCCAGGCCGACCTTTGGCCCCACGCCGGACACACTGGTCAGCGTAATAAACATCTCGCGCCCTTCCCGCGCGGCAAAGCCAAACAGGGAAACATCATTGTCGGAAATATGCAGATAGGTATACAGGGTGGCTTCCTCGCCCACCGCGGGCAGCGCGCCAATATCCGGCACCGGCATACCTACCAGATAGCCCACCCCGCCGCACTCCACCACCGCGCTGCCGGGCACCTTTTCCAGAATCCTTCCGGTCAGTGAGTAGATCATCCCTGCCTCCTTTGCTGCTGGGCGCAGCCAAAACCTCTCCCGTTTACTCTCGCTCAGGGCAACACCGCACAATGGCGTATGCCGCTACTGTTGCCTTAGTAATAGCCCATCTGCTTGCGCCGCGTCTCGGTCTTGCCAAACATCAGGCTGCCGGCGGAGTGCGCGTGACACAACGCAATCGCCAGCGCATCCGCCGCGTCATCCGGTTTCGGTACCTCGGAAAGTGACAACAGCCGCCGCGTCATCTCCTGCACCTGTTTCTTGGTGGCTTTTCCATACCCCGCCACACTCTGTTTCACCTGCAGCGGCGAATATTCAAAAATAGGCACCGCCGCCTGCTTCGCCGCCAGCAAAATCACGCCGCGCGCCTCGGCTACCGACACCGCTGTTTTCTGGTTTGTGGTAAAAAACAACGTTTCCACCGCCATGGCGTCCGGCTTGTACTGTGCCAATAATGACTGTAAATCGTCGTAAACCTCTACCAACCGGTCCTCGAACGCGGTGTGGGCCGGGGTGGTAATGGCGCCAAACGTAACCGGGGTCATGCCGCTTTTGCCGGAATCCAGCACGGCATAGCCCACAATGGCATAGCCCGGGTCCAGCCCCAACACCCGCATAGCTACCCCTCCTTTGGCACACATGAACGTATTGTAAACTATATTATTATACCACAACCCCCTGCCTGCCACAATAACTACCCCGCGCTCCCAAGAAAAAGGCGCCTAGCATAAATATCGTATATTCGATATTTAATCATCTCCTTTGTTTTGTCTGCCACGCCCTGCCGCCGTGACAAAAAAACCTCTTGCTTCCCGCGCCATTTATGGTAGAATATGGGGTAAATTCCCTTGGTTTTCTTTTATCCTGTTCCGTCACCATACAAATACTCGCAGAAATGAAGGCCACACCATCATGGACACCAGCCAAACGGACAAAAATCCCAAAAAACCAGCTGCCCGCCGGCACTTTCATCTGTCGCCACCACAAACCATCACCCTCAGCTTCGCCGCTATGATTCTTATTGGCGCGTCGCTGCTTACCCTTCCGTTTGCCAGCAAATCCGGCGAAAGTGTTGGTTTTTTGAATGCGCTGTTCACCGCTACCTCGGCCAACTGCGTCACCGGGCTGGTGGTGGTAAACACCCTGGTCCACTGGACGGCATTCGGTAAGGTGGTCATTCTGGCGCTCATCCAGTTAGGCGGCCTCGGCTTTATCACGGTGCTCACCGTCACCATGATGGTGTTCCGCCGCCGCATCTCGCTGCGGGACCGTATGGTCATTCAAACATCTTTTAACCAAGAAAATGTCGGCGGCATGGTAAAGCTCATCCGTAAGGTCATCTTCGTCACCTTCATTTCCGAAGGCATCGGCAGCGTGCTGCTGTTCATCGCCTTTTTCACCAGCGGCACCATGACCCTGTGGGAATCCATTTACAAAGGCGTCTTTCACTCGGTTTCCGCCTTCTGCAACGCCGGATTTGACATCATCGGTATGGATAGCCTGGCTCCCTTCCGGGATAACCTGCTGGTCAATTTCACCATCATGTCGCTTATTGTTGTGGGCGGGCTGGGCTTCCCGGTCTGGGTAAACATCATGAACACCGCCAAAAAGGAATCAGAGCAAAAGCGCAGCCTGCGGCACCGGTTTGCCCGGCTGGCTGCACACACCAAAATTGTTTTGCTGCTCACTGCTGTGCTTATCTTGGGCGGCACAGGCCTGTTTCTGCTAATCGAATGGAGCAACCCCGCCACGCTGGGGACGCTGCCGGTGCATGAAAAAATCTTGGCCGCGCTGTTCCAGTCGGTCACGCTGCGCACCGCCGGTTTTTTCACCATCCCGCAGGGCGGCTTGTATGATATTTCCAAATTTATCTCCAGTATCCTGATGATCATCGGCGGCTCGCCCGCCGGCACCGCGGGCGGCATAAAAACCATTACGCTGGGCATCGTGGTCATTGCCATGCTCTCGGTGCTGCGCGGCCGGAACCGCCTGGAGGCATTCGGCCGCACCCTGCCGCTGGATCTGCTGCAAAAGGCCCTCACGGTCATCGCCACCATGCTTACCATTGTGCTCGGCGCCACCTTCATCCTGCATTTTACCGAGGCCGCCAGCACCTTCCCCCATGGCTTCCTGGACCTGTTGTACGAGGTCTCTTCCGCCTCCGGCACGGTGGGGGTCACCACCGGCATCACGCCATACCTGTCCGTCGCGGGCAAAATCACCCTCATTTTGTGCATGTTCCTGGGGCGCCTTGGACCCATCACGGTGGTGGTCGCGCTGAATATGCGCCTGCACGCAAACTCGGACGCCCTCACCTACCCCACCGAACGGGTCATCATCGGTTAATTCCACCGCCGGTACCATGCGGCATACTACTATATTAAAGCTACTAAAGAGGGATTGTTATTATGGCAATGAAAATGAAAAACACACAGTTCGCGGTGCTGGGCCTGGGCCAGTTTGGCATGAGCATGGTGCAAACCCTGTCCCATTTCAACGTCAATATTTTAGCCTGTGACAAGGATGCCTCCCGCGTGCACGAGGCGGTGGAACTTGCCACACAGGCACTGCAGGCGGATATCGCCGACGAGGCCGCGCTGGAGGACCTGGGCCTCGGCAACTTCGACGTGGTCATCATTGCCATGGGCGAAGATTTCGAGGCTTCGCTGCTGGCCACCATGGTGGCCAAGGAGCAGGGTTCCAAACACGTGCTGGTAAAGGCGCAGGGTCCCCGGCAAAAGAAAATCCTGGAAAGCATCGGGGCCGACCATGTGGTGCTGCCGGAACGCGACATGGGCGCAAAAATCGCGCTGAATCTTGTCAGCTCCAACCTGCGGGATTACGTGGAAGAATCGGACCATTTCTTCATCACCGAAATGCACCCCTTTGACGACTGGGTGGATAAAACCATCGGCGAAAGCCGCATCAATGCCCAGCACAACCTGATGGTGCTGGCCATCCGCCGCGGCGACAAAATCATCGGGCCGGTCACCTCGGACCAGCTCATCAAAAAAGACGACCTGCTGGTGGTGCTCAGCGAGCGCTGAGTACCCGTTCTTCACCGCCATACAGCCACCCGTTCTGCATGCATAGGCCCCCGTCATGACCACCCGCTCAGCGGGTGGCTTGCTCAGCGCCTGGAAGGCGCTGGTACCGGCCGGCGCCTGAGGGCGCACCGAAAAGGTCATGTCTCTTGCATCTCTTGCCCTGCCGCCGTTGAAACGGCAAAACTGCTCTTT